>JAFVFY010000082.1 GCA_017475265.1 Prevotella sp.
CGTCGTGGTGCTGCCGGGTGCTATGAGCATCAACCCGCTGAACTGGAAGCTCGACGAAACCTACGCATCCGCCAGCGAGAACAAGGGTTCGCTCGTGCATAACAAAGAAACAGGCGAACGTGAGTTCGTCGACCTCGGCGTTGACGCACAGATAAACCTCGCTCGCGGCGTCATCGTGACTAACACGACAGCTCCCGTCACCGAAGGGAAAGATTTCTTCGGACCGGCCAGCTTCCATGAAAACGACTACTCGTTCTTCTACAAGAACCTCCAGGAAAACGTGGCAAAGCGCATCGCAGCCTATAAGGCGAACCGATAGCGACCACTATCTTCTGACCTGTCTTCCAGTCAAAAGACAGACTAAATCCGCGAAACAGCAACATGTTTCGCGGATTTTTCGTACCAAGCCTAATCGGTCAAAGGAGATTATTGGCCTATTCGCTGGAAAAAAAGCATTAAAATAGTTAAAAGTCACTGGAAAAATGGCAGCGAATACGGTAAAAGTCGCTGGAAAAATGTATCTTTGCACCAAAATTGATGCAATATGATACTAAGAAGAAGAATGTCAGAGACATTAAAAGAATGGAAAGGCCGGCCAAACCATTTGCCGCTTGTTATAATGGGTATTCGCCAATGTGGGAAGACTTATATTACACGGCAGTTTGCTGAGGAGAACTATAAACACGTTGTTTATATCAACTTCTTCAAGCAAGAGGAACTGAAGACGGCCTTTTACGGTTCTAAGGATGCTGATACCATCATTCTCAACCTGTCGGCTCAGATGCGCAGTGCCAAGTTCGTTCCTGGCGAGACTTGCATTATTCTCGATGAGATTCAGGACTGCCCCGAAGCCCGGACAAGTTTGAAATTCTTTAATGAGGATGGCCGCTATGACATTATTGCAACGGGGTCTCTGCTTGGTGTGCAGGGTTACGGTCAGGACGAGAAGAAAAAGCGCACAAGGAAAGCTGCCAAGCAGAATAAGGGTAGTAGTTCTGTTCCTGTAGGCTACGAGCAGATTGTAGAAATGTATCCGTTAGACTTTGAGGAGTTCCTTTGGGCAAACAATATGAGCGAGGAAATCATCGATGTGCTGAAGCGTTGTCTGGCAGAGGAGATCCCAGTGCCGGAGGGCATCCACGTGGCCATGAAAACGCTGTTTTACCGCTATGTCGCCGTTGGTGGACTTCCAGCTGCCGTGAATGCCCTGTTGGAGACTGGGAATATGAATGAGGTGAATGAGGTTTGGAAATCCATCCTCAAGGAGTACCGTTCAGATATGGTGAAGTATGCAGAGGACAAGGACAAGCCACACATCAGGGCTTGCTTTAATGCCATCCCCAAGCAACTGGCCAAGGAAAACAAAAAGTACCAGTACTCTAAAGTCGAGGAAGGAGGCCGCAGCGTATATTACAAAGACTCGCTGCAATGGCTGGAAGATGCCGACATCATCCGGCGATGCTACAACTCCAGCATTACAGGGCTACCATTGGAGGGTAACGCGATAGACAATGTGTTCAAGGTCTATACAGCCGATATTGGCATCCTTGTTGCCATGTTGGGAGCAGCTACGAGAGCAGACATCCTGCAAGGCAATCTGGGTGGTTACAAAGGGGCAATCTTTGAAAATCTGATGGCCGATACGCTCATCAAGAAAGGCCAGAGCCTTTACTACCTTCAGAAAGACTCTGGCATGGAGTTGGATTTCCTTATACGATATAAAGGCGAGTGTGTTCCTGTAGAGGTGAAAGCCAAGACTGCACAGGCCAAGAGCATCGCCACCGTCAGGAAACATCCTGAGAAATATGGCGTGAAGCATTTCATCAAGTTTGGCGACTACAACATAGGCCGTGATGGCGACCTCCTGACACTTCCCACCTATATGCAGTTCCTGCTTGACCTTGAACCAGAGGCCGTGACGTTGGAGAGAATAGACACTGAAGAGCTTACACGTTTGGCAAAGGAGATTCTGGGTAAGTAGTCAAGCATATAATATACTTCAAGAATTGGTTGCAACCTCTCTTTTTGTCAGTTCGCGAGTTTGCTGAGCCTCCTTGGCTGGTTTGCTGAATAAAACCAGAGCTTTTGTTGAACAACAACGGATTTTACGGATTACAAGGATTAAACAGATGATAATTGATAACAAAGATTCTGGAGGATGGCAGCTGTTGTAGCCATCCTCCAGAATCTTTTAGTTGTTATTCTCGCTCTTAAGGCGTCCTACTTGAACAGGTGGGGTATGAACTCGTGGAGGCCGCGGCGCCAGGTGAGGAACTCGTGGGCGGTGCCCTTCGACTCGCTGGCTTCGACCTTGATGCCGAGGGAGCGGAGCTGCTCTACGATGGGGCCGCTCTTGATGAAGTCGTCAGAGCCCCAGTTCATGTACATGTAGTGGATTTTCTTGTTGAACTCGTCGGCATTGGCGAAGACTCCGTTGTAGGCCGTCTTCACGTCGAGGCCGAAGATGGCTCCGCTGAAGGTTCCGAGCCAAGCGAACTTATCGAGGTTTTGTAGGACGACGTCGAAGGTCTGGTGTCCACCCCATGAGAGTCCGGCCATAGCGCGGTTCTCGCGGTCGCTCTTCGTGCGGAAGTTAGCATCGATATAGGGAATGAGGTCGTTCAACAGCACGGGATAGAACGATGCGCCATACTCGCTGCGCCCAGCCTGGTTGTTACCACCACGGAACGGACCCTTGATGTCGCCGCTCTCCATGACGACGAGCATTGGCACGGCCTCGCCACTGGCAATGGCGTTGTCCATGATGTGCTGCATCTTTCCTTGGATGGCCCAGCTGGTCTCACCCTCGCCCATGCCATGCTGTAGGTAGAGCACGGGATAGCGCTTCTTGGCGTTCTTGGCCAGTTCGTACTCAGCGGGAGTGTAGACAAGGGCGTGACGCCATTCACCATTGACCATTGACGATTGACCATTGACAATTGGCTGATGGCCATTGATTGTTGAATGTTCAGCAAAATAGTAGATGCTGCGCACCTGACCGTGGGCGATGCCCTGCTGCGGACGGTAGTAGTCGCCCTCGGGTCCTTCGGGAATCTCGATGCCGCCCGATTCGCGGTTGCATCCGAAGAAGGTCTCGGAGGCAGGGTCGACGAAGTTCACGCCGTCGATGTTCATGAAATAGTAGTGGAATCCCACGGGCAGCGGGTCGGTGACGGCCATGAAGCCACCCTTGCCGTCGGGCTGCATGTCGTACTTCTTGTTGCAGATGTCGACGATGACCTTGCGGGCCTCGGGAGCCTGGATGCGGAAGTAGGCACGACCCTCCTTGTCGACCTTCGGGAAGTCGTTGCCGGGAATGGTGGTCTCGGCGATGACGGCGTCGGCGGGCACCTCTATGCGTTTAGCGTTTAGCGTTAAGAGTTGAGAGGGACGCTTGGGCTCGAAGCCGAGGTGACGGGCCACGGCCTCACCATAGCGACAACCCAGCTCACGGTAGCCGGCAGCGTCGAAGTGCAGGCGGTCGGGGCCATTGGAACAGTCGTCGGAGGAGATGACCTGACAGGTGTGGATGGTCTGTGGCAGCTCGTCAATCTGCTTCTTACAACCGATGCAGACACCCTTGCCGCCAGCCTGGACGATATTGCCGACGTAGAGGTTCACCTCCTCGGGCTTCAGCTGCAGGTCACCGCAGAGGTTCTCATAGACCTGCTTCACCATGCCAGCCCACTTCGGGTCGCCGGTATTGGTCTCGCCCTGGTGCATCAGGATGCCCTTGATGACACCGTCCTGCTGGGCCTTCTTGGCCAGTGTGACGAGGCGCTCGTAGGGGTTGTTGTCGTAGGCGGCGAGCATACCCTTCATCCAGCCCGGAGCCTTCTTCTCGGCATAGTCCTTGATGCTGTCGGTGAGGAATCCCTTGATGTCGATGCCACCGATGGCCACGTGGATGACACCAATCTTGATGTTATCGGGCGTGGAAGCAACCATCGTGCGGCCGAACCAGTCGGCAGGCGTCAGGCCGGTATTCGGACGGCAGAGGGGAGGCGTGGCCTCGCACCATTCGCCCATCTTGCGCCCCTTGTCGGGGAAGTCGACGGCAGGCATCAACAGGAAGCGAGGGCCTGGACTCTCCAGGTCGACGGCCTCAGGACGGGCATTGCCCTCCATGTTCGACTGTCCGAAACACAGGAAGATGTAGAAGTTCGGGTCAGGGGCAGCCTGGGTTTTCACTATTCCCAACTGGGAAAAAAGCATAAGGGATAAAACGGAAAGGATAAGGCTTTTGTGTTTCATAAATACATTTATTATTGGTTATTACCTTTTTTATAGTCGAAATTGTCCACGTCGATGTAGCCGCCGGCTTTCTTTGTGGCATAGTTGAAGATGGCAAACTTGCTTCCCATGAAGAAGCGACGGTAGTCGAATATCATACGATAGTCCTTGGTGCCTATCTGGGTCCAGTGGTCACCGTCGAGGCTGTAGAAGAAGTTGGCGGCATCGTTATGGCCGGGCTGGAAGTCGCCCGTAATCCTCAGGTATAGGTACGGGGTCTTTGAGTTGAGGTTTGACGTGAGTTCCACGGTCTCGATGACTTTCTCGTCGACGTTGGTGACCGCCTTTTCGCGCTCGGTGAGGCTGACCTTCTGCTCGCTCATCTCCAGGAACAGCTTTTTGCCCTTCTTTTTCAAGGTGAGCACGCCGCTGTCGCCGTTAAAGGCAGAGAACCCGGCGCAGTCGCCGTCCTTCATCTTCGACACGTCGATGCTGATGCTGCCGGTGCACGTCGGACCTTCCATGCGCTGTGTCAGGGTGTTAGGAGCCAGGTAGAGGTTGGGCACTACGCGGTTGGTCTTCAGACGTAGGAATCCGGGACGCTCGCTGAGGCTCCAGGCATTGTCAACAGGATTATGGTTCCACTGCCAATGCAGTCCCAGTTTCTCCGATGAGAAGTCGTCTGCCTTCACGATGGCCTTTTCAGGCAGTCCGCTCTTGTAGGGGCGCATGACGTCGGGCACCTTGTAGTTCTCATCGCCCAACATTGGCCAGCCGTCAATCCAGCGGCAGGGCGACAACGTGAGCACACGTCCCACGCCGCCACGGTCCTGGAACATGATGCCATACCAGTCGCCCTCCTCGGTATCGACGATGGTGCCCTGTGCCAGATAGGAGAAACCGCCGAAGTCGCTCTGCAGGATGACCTGCTTCTCCCATTTCTCGGCTTTAAGGTCGTTGGTGCGGTAGCACACCTCGCGGCGATGGCGTCCCTGACCGAACACGTGGCTGATGAGCAGGGCGTAGTAGGTGCCGTTGCGCTTGATGACGCGGGTGCCTTCAAGTAGTCCGCGTTCGTCCTCCTCACGGTTGAAGTAGTGACGGAGACTGCCCTCGACGACGCTCTTCAGGTCGCGGCTGAGCTGGCACATCTCGCCCGTGCCAAAGAACACATAGGGTGTGCCGTCGTCATCGAAGAACAGCGTGGCATCGTGGAAATGGCGCAGGCGGGAGTGGATAGTCCATGGTCCTTCAGCCTTCGGGGCGGTGAAAATGTAGGTGTCGCCCATGGCCCCCATCTCGTTGGGAGCCAGCAGGACCCAGAATTTGCCGTCGTGGTATTTCAGCGACGTGGCCCATTGTCCGCGTCCGTAAACCGTGCCCACGCCCTCTTTGCCCTCCTGCTGGTCGAGGGGCAGCGAGAACGACAGGTCATACTTCGGAGAATCGGTCAGCTTGTCGAAGATATAACCCACCGTCTCCCAGTTCTTCAGGTCCTTGGAGGCCATGACGGGAGCACCTGGCATGAGGTGCATCGTGGTGCTCACCAGGTAGAAAGTGTCTCCGACGCGAATCACGTCAGGGTCGGGCACGTCGGCCCACAGCATGGGGTTGTAAATCTTTTCGGCGTGCATCGTGGAGTAGTCGTCGGCACGCATTGTTGCAGTCTGCATAAGCAGCGGAAGCAGCAAAAGAATCAGTCTTTGTCTCTTCATAATTAAGTTAATGGTTAAAAAATTGAGACAAAGGTACGCCTTTTCCGCTACTTCACATTTCTTATTCGTCTCAAATCCTTTTGCGTCAGGGACAGAACAAGCAGGAAATAAGCTAGAAGAAACAACATCACTCGCCTAGCAACAGTATGGTGGCAGAGCGGGCGGCTTGTGCTCCCATGACGAGCACTTGGGCAATGTCGGCGGTCTTCGACGGGCCGCTGATGAAAGTGCCGTAGCCGTAGGCATCGAAAAGGTCCAGGCCGCTCTTCGCGTCGCGCTCGGACAACCGGCGGTAAGCCTCGTGCATGTTGTTCACGATTTGGCTCTTAGGCAACAGGATGACAAGGTTCTCGGAGATGAAGCACACGGCTTTCTCTTTCATCTGCTGCGGAATCCAGACGCAGGCGTTCTCGGCCACGCCGAAGCAACCGCGCACGACGCCCACGTCAGTGCCGTTGAGGTCGGCGGCCTCGCCGATGGTATCGGGGTTGCGGGTGGCACATGTTATCTCCGGCAGGTTCGATGCGATTTCCTTTGCATCGGGGAACAGCTCACGGATGATGGCGTTCACGTCGCGGTCCTTTTCCACCTCTATGACTTTGCCGCCCACGCTCTGGGTCATGGTGATAAACTGTGCCAGCGGGTCGGCATAGGTGACGGCCTTGATGTCGCTGAGGTCGGGCATGTCGAATCTCTCTCTGACATTCGACCTGTATCTCTTCAATATATCTTCCTTAGTGCTCATACTATTGCCCCCTAAGTTAGGGGGTTGGGGGTCTGAACAAACGTTTATCAAACCCTTTATGTTTTGACTATATAGGAATCTGCGCTTGTTCAGACCCCCATCCCCCTAACTTAGGGGGCAAGAGTGGAACGGTTTCTTTGGGAACTCCATCATCGCGTGACCCTCAGCCCAGGGGTTGAGGCCGCAGTTTATGAGGGGTGAGGGGAGGGCGTTTGCCCAATGTGCGAGCGATGTGCCGAGATCGTAGAGGGCAGAGGAGCCGTAGAGGAGGCTCATGGCGCGGCACATCATCTTCTTCTGCGGGTTGGCGGTGCCGAAGTCGGCGAGTTGCTGTCGCCAGAGATAAATCTGGTCGCCGAGGTTAATCTTCACGGGGCAGACAGTCTGGCAGCTGAGGCAGAGGGTGCAGGCAGAGACGTTGCCCGAATGTTCCTGTGGTGAGCGAAGCATGCCGAGGTTGATGCCGATAGGACCGGGAATGAAGTAGCTGTAGGAGTAGCCGCCGGAGCGACGATAGACGGGGCAGGTATTCATGCATGAGCCGCAGCGGATGCACTTCAGGCTTTCCCAGTGCTCAGGGTTGGCCACCCAGTCAGAGCGGCCGTTGTCCACCAATATAATATGGTATTCGCCGCGCTGGGCGTTGTGGGTTTTATGGGTTTTATGGGTTTCATGGACATTTCCTACTACGCGGGGCTTGCGGAAGTGGCTGGTATAGGTCGTGGTGGGCTGTCCCGTGCCAGCGCGGCAGAGCATACGCTGGAAAACGGCGAGGCAGTCGTAGTCAGGGATGACCTTCTCCAGACCGATGGCGGCGATGTGCAGCTTCGGGCAAGAAGTCGACATGTCGGCATTACCCTCGTTGGTACATACTACAATATCGCCCGTCTTGGCGATGCCGAAGTTGCCTCCCGTCATGCCGGCGTCGGCGGTGAGGAACTCGTTGCGCAGGCTTAATCGCGCGCGGTAGGTGAGGTAGGTGGGGTCGTGGTTGCCCTTTTCGTCGCTGATTCCCTTCTCCTCGAACAGCTCGCCCACGTCGTCGTGGTTCAGGTGGATGGCGGGCATAACGATATGGCTGGGCTTCTGACCCTTTAGCTGGATAATGCGCTCGCCGAGGTCGGTCTCCACCACCTCGATGCCGCGTGCCTCGAGGTAGGGGTTCATCTCACACTCCTCGGTGAGCATCGACTTCGACTTCACCATCTTCTTCACCTTGTGACATTCCAGAATGCCGTAGACAATCTCGTTGAACTCCTGCGCGTCCTTCGCCCAGTGCACGATGGCACCGTTCTTCTCCGCGTTGGTCGAGAACTCTTCGAGGTATTCGTCAAGGTGTGTGATGGTGTGACGTTTTATCGCACTGGCTTTCTCGCGCAGTTGCTCCCACTCGTCGAGTCCCTGCGCCATGTTGTCACGCTTTGTCCGTACTGACCAGAACGTGTTGTCGTGCCACTTGGCATACTTCTGGTCTTTCAGGAACTCCTTCGCTGCTCTGCTGTGTGTGGTACTCATTCTTTCAAGCCCCCTAAGTTAGGGGGATGGGGGTCTGAACGACCATTCTGTTCTTACCCTAGGTTAGTTAATAGATAATGTTAATGTTCTCTTCGCTCGAGGAGTCTTGTTCAGACCCCCAACCCCCTAACTTAGGGGGCTCAGTCCTGCCGCGAGTATCTCCACTACGTGCTTGAACTTGATGTCGAGGCCCTGTTTCTTGGCCACCCCTGCCATGTGCATGAGGCAGGAGCAATCGGGGCCGGTGACGTATTCCGCACCGGTGGCGATATGGCGCTCCACTTTGTCGCGGCCCATCTGTGCCGAGACGGCGGTCTCCTCGACGGAGAACATACCGCCGAAACCGCAGCACTCATCGGGACGTTCTGGCTCTACCACCTCGATGCCATCGACGAGCTGGAGCAGGTCGCGAATCTTGTTGAACTTTGCCACGTGTTGCTCTGAGGGGGAAGATAGACCTAGCTCGCGGACGCCATGACAGGAGTTATGAAGGCTCACCTTGTGGGGGAATGAACCCAAAGGGCGGTCTACCTTCACCACGTCATGGAGGAACTCCACCACGTCAATGACCTTCTGCGACGTTGCTGTTGCCGAATCGTCACGCTGGGAAGCGTGACCTACTATGCACTCATGGCCGAGCAGCCGGGGATAGTTCAAACGGATGAACGCCGTGCAGCTCACGCTGGGAGCCACCACGTAGTCAAAACCCTGGAAAAGCGTCTCGAATTTCTTTGCCAGGGGGATGGCTTGCCGCTCGAAACCTGCGTTGGCCATAGGCTGTCCGCAGCAGGTCTGTCCCTGTGGGTAGACCACGTCGATGCCCAGATGGCGCAGCAGACGATAAGTAGCCATGCCCACCTCGGGGAACACGGCATCAACGTAACAGGGAATGAATAGTCCCGTATTCATAATGAAGAAACCTTACCAAATCTCATCGAAATAGAGACCGATACCGATGCGCAGACCGAAGCCGCTGTAGTCGGAGTGGTTCTTGAAGCTCTGGTTGTAGTAGATTTCAGGCTCGATGGTCACAGTACCGTTGAGGAAGAAAGCGTAACCAAGCTGTATCGAAGGACGGAAGTCGTCCATGGCATCGAAGTGTATGTAGTTGGCTCCGGCACCGAGGTAGAGACCATTTTGCTCGATATAGTAGCGTGCGCCAGCGCCAAGCGTGAAGGTGTCGTAGCTGTGATAACGGGTGTCAATGCCTACGGTGCCCAGCAGCATCCAGTTGTCCTGGAAGAGCCAGCCGCCACGGGCATCAATGCCCAGATGCCACTTCTCTTTACTGTTGTAGTCGAGCTTCAGGCCCGTGAGGCTTGCCCCTACGTAGACCTTGTCCTTAGCGAATGGCGAAGTGCCATAGGAACTGTTCTGTGCGTGTCCTGACAAGGTGGTCAGCAGACCGCAGAAAAGGATAAAAAGAAACTTCTTCATAACTTATTGGTATTAAATGGATACTTATAGATAACGTAAAGTCTGGAGTATTATTTCTTTTTTTTCCAGAAAGTGAACCATGCTGCAGAGACAACCAAGGCACCGAAGGCAACGATGGCCGAGGTGGTGTCGTCGAGCTTGAAGGCCTGGACGGAGAAGAAGAACGTGGTGCAGACGACGGTCATAAAGATGGCGGGGATGAGCGTCACCCAGTAGTTCTTACGCTGACGCACCAGATAGACGGTGATGGCCCAGAGGGTGAAGACGGCGAGCGTCTGGTTGCTCCATCCGAACCAGTTCCAGATGAGGCCGAAGCCCTTCGGATTGGCCATCTGCCACACGAGCAGGGCGATGACGGCGAGGAACATGGGCACGCAGATGTAGAGGCGCTTGGCGATGCTCTTCTGCTCCAGATGGATGAAGTCGGCCAGGATGAGGCGGGCGCTGCGCAGGGCGGTGTCGCCACTGGTGATGGGCGCTGCCACCACGCCGAGAATGGCCAAAATACCGCCGACGATGCCGAGCCAGCTGTTGCAAATCATGTTCACCACCGACGGGGCGTCGTTGACGGCGGCCTCGCCACCTTCTATCGTGAGATAGCCCGCCGTGGGCTGGTCGTAGAAGAAGTACATGGCTACCGTGGCCCATATCAGGGCGACGATGCCCTCAGTAATCATGGCGCCGTAGAAGATGGGTCGGCCCATCTTCTCACTCTTCACGCAGCGGGCCATGAGCGGGCTCTGCGTGGCGTGGAAACCGCTGATGGCTCCGCAGGCAATGGTGATGAACAGGCAGGGGAATACGCTCTGCGTCGAGCCGAACGCCCCGCTGCCCAGGTTGCCCAGACCGCTCTCCCACAGCTCGGGGATGTCGGGCATCTTCACGAAGAGCATCACCATGAGTGCGCCCGCCATGAACAACAGCGAGAAGGCGAAGAGCGGGTAGACCTTGCCGATAATCTTGTCGATGGGCATCATCGTGGCGATGAGGTAGTATATAAAGATGATGATAATCCAGAACACGTACTGCCCGCAGCTATCGACCACGAACTGCGGCTCCCACATGCCGCCCAGAATCTTTGCCGGGCTGAACACGAACACCGTGCCGACCATTATCAGCAGGAACACGGAGAAGACGAGCATCACCTGCTTCGTGGCGTTGCCCAAATAGCGGCCGATGATTTCAGGCAGGTTGGCTCCGCCGTGGCGCATGGAGAGCATACCGCTGAGATAGTCGTGCGTGGCTCCGGCGAAGATGCAGCCGAAGACAATCCACAGATAAGCCACGGGGCCGAACTTCGCACCCATGATGGCACCGAAGATGGGACCAGTGCCGGCGATGTTGAGGAACTGAATCATGAAGATCTTCCATCCCGGCAGGACGATGAAGTCCACACCATCGGCCTTTGACACGGCAGGGGTGGGACGGTTGTCAGGCCCGAATATACGTTCTACAAAGCGGCCATAGAGGAAATAGCCTAGGATAAGAGCCACGAGGCTTACTACGAATGTTATCATACTTGTATTTTTTTAGTTTCTTCTTAACAACGAATTACACGAATTACACGAATTTGCTGCGCATAGCTGTTGCGTAGCAAATTCGTGAAATACGTTTTAATTTGTGTCATTCGTGCAATTCGTGTAATTCGTGAAAATCGTTGTTTTATAAAATTCTCTTTGT
The DNA here is from genome assembly GCA_017475265.1 of Prevotella sp. Classification (GTDB taxonomy): domain Bacteria; phylum Bacteroidota; class Bacteroidia; order Bacteroidales; family Bacteroidaceae; genus Prevotella. The sequence continues at coordinate 11,326 of JAFVFY010000082.1, forward strand.
ATTCATGTTCAGCAGTTGGTCTATGTGCTCACGGTTGTTGCTTAGGCGTGGCACTTTGTGTTGGCCTCCGAGCTTGCCGCGAGACTTCAGCCAGTCGTTGAAAAGGCCGGGGCGGGCCACGATGATTTCCAGAGGTTGGAGGGTGATGTCCTTGTAGCGCTTGGCTTCGTAGTCGCTGTTGAGTTCCTGTAGCTTGCGGTCGAGGGTAGCAGCGAACTGAGCCAGGTCGGGTGGGGGAGTGGAGAACTCTATGAGCCACTGATGGCGGCACTTTGCCTGACTATCCATGAATACGGGGGCAGCGGTGTATTCCAATACCTGTGCACCGCTCACCTGACAGGCGTAGGCCAGTCCTTGCTCGGCATTGTCGACGATTAGTTCTTCGCCGAAAGCGTTGATGAACGACTTCGTGCGGCCAGAGATGACAAACTTGTAGGGATTGGTGCTGGTAAAGCGGATGGTGTCGCCTATCATGTAGCGCCACAGACCGCACGATGTCGAGATGACCATCGCGTAGTTCTTGCCCGGCTCCACAGCCCAGAGGGGGACACACCCACCCCCATCCCCTCCCGAGGGGAGGGGTGGCAAGTTACTTCCAACGCTTGTTTCTTTTGCAGAGGGACTATACGAACTCCCCTCCCCTCGGGAGGGGCTGGGGGTGGGTATAAACTCATAGAAGCAGTCGTAGTCGAGCATCAGTAGCATCGACTTGTCTGCCGGGTCGTCCTGAATACCGAAGAATCCCTCGGAGGCGTTGTAGGTCTCCATGTAGTGCATCTTCGGACTGGTGATGAGCTGCTGGTATTGCTCGCGGTAGGGCGTGAAAGCCACACCGCCGTGGAAGAATACTTCCAAGTTGGGCCACACTTCTTCAAGGTGCTGCTTACCTGAAAGCTCCATGACACGGTTAAGCACGGAGAGCATCCACGAAGGAACACCAGAAAGGTTGGTGACGTTCTTCTTCATGGCCTCGCGGGCGATGCGGTCGCGCTTGATTTCGAAGTCGGAGAGCAGGGCGGTCTTCTTTGACGGCACACGGATGAGGTTCACCAATGGGTTGATGTTCTCGATAAGGATGGCGCTGAGGTCGCCCACGAGTGAGCCAGGAAGGTTGTAGTTGGGAGCGTGGCTGCCACCGAGGATAAGACCGCGTCCGTCGAACATGCGGCTCTGAGGGTTGTTCCTCAAGTAGAGGGCCACCACGTCGGCACCGCCACGGTAATGCAGGTGATGCAGCCCTTCGGGCGAGACAGGGATGAACTTCGACTTGTCGTTGGTGGTGCCACTCGACTTGGCGTACCACTTCACGCGCCCCGGCCAAAGCAGGTCGCTCTCGCCCTGGCGCATGCGGTCGATGTCACCCTTCAGCTCTTCGTAACTGCTAAGGGGCGTGTTGCGGACGAAGTCATCGTAGTCCTTCGTGGCTGAGAAAAGATGCTTCCGCCCGAAATCGGTGTCCTTAGCCCTGTCAAGAAGCCTTGCCAGCACCTCGCGTTGGAGTTGCTCACCCTGTGTCTGATGGCGTTCAAGTTCGCGCCAGCGAGGGGCAAAGAGTTTTCTTGCTATACTTGTTATCACGATAAATAATTAACTTCCATTGTGAGAACCTCCCTTTCGGGGGAGGTTGGTGAGGGCTTTATCCGAAGAAGTCACCCTTGGGTTGGTGGTCATAGCTGGAACCATCGAAGCAATGGGTGCAGACGCTCTCCTTGGGTAGGCCTATTGCATTTACCAGGTCTTCGAGGTGAGCGAAGCGAAGGCTGCTGAGTCCCAGGCGGCGGGCTATTTCATTGACCATGCGCTGATACTCTGGCGAATTGGTCTGTGCGTATTTGTCCAGATGGGCTTGGTCGTCACCCTCGAAGTCGCGGATAATCTGACGGGTTATCAGCTCCATATCACTCTTCGAGGTGGTGAAGCCGATGAAGGGACATCCGTAAACCAGCGGCGGACAGCTGATGCGCACGTGGACCTCTTTAGCACCGTTCTCGAAGAACTCGCGAACGTTGTCGCGGAGCTGGGTACCACGTACGATGGAGTCATCGCAGAACACTACGCGCTGGTCTTTCAGCATGTCGCCGTTAGGGATAAGTTTCATCTTCGCCACGAGCGAGCGACGGCTCTGATTGCCGGGGGTGAAAGAACGGGGCCAGGTGGGGGTGTATTTCAGCACGGCGCGCTTATAGGGAATCTTCTTTCCGTTTGCATAGCCCAGGGCCATGCCAACGCCTGAGTCGGGGATGCCGCAGACGAGGTCGGCTTCCACGTTGTCTTTTTCGCCCAGCTTCTCACCGTTGCGTTCGCGGACTTCCTCCACGTTGATGCCCTCATAGGTGCTGGCGGGGAAACCGTAGTAGACCCAGAGGAAGGAGCATATCTGGCAGCGCTTAAACGCCGGCTGTAGCACTTCTATGCGGTCGGCCCAGAGGCGGACTATCTCGCCCGGACCAACATCGCGCATCACCTTATAGTCCAGATTTGGGAAACTGGTAGTCTCGCTAGAGACGGCGTAGGCTTGGATAAACTCGTCGGTTCCAATGGGAGAAAGGCGGTGCACCTCTTTCCGTCCAATCACGATGGGTGTGCGTCCCAGAAAGTCGCGGGCGGCAATGATACCGTCCTCGGTGAGGATGAGCATGGAGCATGAACCTTTGATTTTCTGGTAAACCAAGTTGATGCCGTCGATGAAGGTATTGCCCATGTTGATGAGTAGAGCGACGACTTCCGTCTGGTTCAGGTTGTTGGCACTCTGCTCGCTGAGATGCATGCGCAGGGCGAGCAGCTCGTCGGCAATCTCGCGGAGGTTGTTGATTTTCGCCACCGTTACCACGGCATAGCGCCCCAGATGGCTGTTGATGATGATGGGCTGCGGGTCGGTGTCGCTGATGACGCCCAGACCCTGATGGCCGGAGAAGTCTTTCAGCTCGTCCTCGAACTTTGAACGGAAGTAGTCGCGCTCCAATGAGTGTATGCTGCGGCTGAAGCCCCGCTCGCTGTCGTAGGTGACGAGCCCCGCCCGTCGCGTACCCAGGTGTGAGTTGTAATCTGTGCCGTAAAACAAGTCGTTTACGCAGTCACGCGTAGAAATGGTTCCAAAGAATCCGCCCATGGTTTGTATCCTGTTTTTGCTTGATTATCGCAATTTGGGGGCAAAGGTACAAAAAAAAAGTGTACCTTCATCCCTTTTGGGTATAAAAAATAATAAGAGACACGATTATTTTCCATAGAAAAAGAGGATGCAGCTGTCTGCATCCTCTTGTTTATAAGTTGTGAGTAGGATTTCTTACTTCACGACCATCTTCTTGCCATCGCGGATGATGACACCCTTAGCAGCGCTATTCACGCGGACACCCTGGAGGTTGTAAGCGGGAGCAGTAGCGTCAGCAGCCTTGATATCGTTGATACCACTAGCCAAATTGACACCGTACTCATAGTCATCTATATTGCCGAGATCCAGAGATACGCTGCTCGTATTTGAAACGCCGATTCCATAAATCTTACCAGTACCACTAACGTCCTCCAAAGCTGTTACATTCAGAGTAACGACTTTTGCTTTAGTTGACACAAAAGGAGTCTGGTCATCTTGGTCAATAAGGACGAAGAGTAAACCTCCATCAGCCTTTGCCTTAACACTCAGCCAACCTGCGTTAGCATCTTCACCCCAAATGCCATCATCACCAAGTGAGCATTGCTTCTTAAGAGCGGATGCTTTAGCAGCCAACATTTCATCTTTGCTTGAAAAGCCGCTTAGCACAAGTCCGTCAGGGAAAGAAAGCGAGAAGTTTGTTCCACCAATTTCCTCAGTTGTCTCATAATCCATTTTGATGACTAATTCGGCATTTTCGCCTTTTGCAACTGTGATGTCATCTGCAGAGAGAACCACTTTCTTTTGTGCCTGCACACTACCTGCGAGGGCGAACAGCCCTGCTACCAAAATAAGAGTAAATTTCTTCATAGATTTAAAAATTTGATTGTTAATATTGAGTTAGTTAAATAATCTTCGTTTCCAATTTTTGATTTTACCGTGCAAAAATAAGCATTATTCATAAAACCACCAAATATTTTGAGGGATTTTTTTTTGTTTGTGGGTATTTTAACAAATTTGTACTTTTTCATTCAAAAAATGGAAAGAAAAAAGAGGGTACACGCGATGTGTACCCTCTCTCCTTAATAATATATGTGATTAGAGATTTCTTACTTCACAACCATCTTCTTGCCGTCGCGGATAATGAGACCCTTAGCGTTATTCACGCGGATACCCTGGAGGTTGTAAGCGGGAGCAGTAGCTTCAGAAGACTTGATGTCGTTGATGCCAACTGATGAACCATTGATGGAGAAAGTAACATCGTTGATGTTGCCAAGCTCAATAGACTTATTATCTTCATTAGACATACCAATGGTAGTGATTGAACCAGTAGCATCAACAACGTCTGCAACAGCATGTATTTTAACGGTCACAGCCGTAGCTTTAGTGGTTTCAAAAGGAGTTTTGTCATCCTGATCAATAAGAACAAAGAGCAAACCACCATCGGCCTTCTGCTTAACGCTCAACCAACCTGTAGAAGCGTCTTCTCCCCAAATACCGTCATCACCGAGGTCACAAGCTTTCTTGAGGGCAGAAGCCTTAGCAGCATCCTGAGCCTCTTTAGTGTCAAAACCTTTAAGGAGGATTCCATCAGGGAGATAGAGAGAGAAGTTAAGACCAACCACTGTTTCAGCTGCATTGTCGTAGTCCATGTTGATAACCAGTTCGGTTTCCTCACCATTAGCTACAGTAATGGGATCAACTTTCAGAACGTCCAATTTGTCCTGTGCCACAGCTGCGCTTGCGAATGCAAACATTGCAGCCATCATTGTAAGTTTAAATGCTTTCATAATTTTAAAATTTTAAAATTGTTAATAATTAAGTTGATATAAATAAGATGTAGTCTTGATTAAACTGTTTCTATGTGATATTAATTACCTCCAGCCATGATGCTGATAACGTTTGAGATGTCAGCCACGTCAACAGTACCATCACCATTCACATCAGCAGCTGCGTATTCAGCAGTTCCTGCCATGTCGCTGATGATAGCGGAAATGTCAGCTACGTCGACTGTACCGTCACCGTTCACGTCACCCTTAGTACTTCCGCTATCGGGAGAAAGGATGATTTCGGCGATGAAGAGATACTCTGTGGTTATCTCAAGAGCCTCAAGTTCAAGTAACTGTTGCATTTCGTCGGTGAGCGCCATGCCACTCGTCTCATCACCCTTAATGCGTATCTGGCTACCCTTTGCCAGAGCAGGCAGCTTGGCTTCCACGAGATACCATTGGTTGGTCTGCGACTTGCCTTCCATTTCGAAGGTTGTGGCTTCTGTCCAGGTGGCGCCATCGGTGGTGTAGCTCACAACATATTTATTATAGGGGATGTTGTCGGAAGCCACATAGAACTGTAGCTTGCTGGCAGCTTGGGCTTCATCAACGTTAATGATGAGGTAGTCTGCCTTTCCTTCTTCACCGGCCATGAACTGTGTGTTCGGTGTAGTGATGAGGAAGCAGTTACGAATGTCGCCGCTTACCTTATTATTACGTGTCTGTATGGCTTTCTTTGCTCCATCGTACTCTGCACATCCTTCCTCGCCCGTCTTGTATACACCCTCTTCGGCGATGTAACGTGCATAGTCGAGTGTTAAGCCTTCACCATAGTTCACTGCCACAGGAGGCGTCTTCACCACATTGTTGGTTGCAATATCGTCAAGATTCCACACTGCGATGTAGTCCAACTCCTCGAAAGATGCCGTGATGTCAAGGTTGTCCTCAAGTGTGAGCGTGATAGTCTCTTCCTTCATTCCGTTGCTCCATCCCTTGAAGGTGTTCAGGCTACCGTTGCAGTCGGCCGTGAGGGTAACCTCGTCGCCTGACATGTATGCGTCCTTAATAGGTGCTACTGACACTTTTGCGCTCTTTGACCCTTCCACGTTGACCGTCAAGGTCACGACCTTAATGACTTGGTCGGTGTAGTTGTTGGTGTCGCCGAGGGGAGCACCGTTCTTACCGGCGGTCTTTGCAGGGTTAGCATTGTTGATTTGGAAGAAGTCGTTCTTTACGTCGGCGAAATCAGCCCAATCGAAGGGCACGTCCTCCATGGACAGGAAGCTGAACTCTGTTTCCTCGTTTTCGTCATCGCCAATGGGGATGATGTCGCCAGCATCGACCATGTCTGCCATATTCTGATACTTGTAACCGAAGAGCATGTTGTTCTCCAGCTGTACGAGGCCGCCCTGGATTCCTGTCAGCACTACTCCCTTGTCAATTCGCTCTGCCAGCTCCTCTTCCGTAAGCGAGCGGCAAACCAATTCGTTGTTATTTTTGTCTGTCCATGTTTCGCCCTCTACCTCATGGACATCCTTGTTGTCGTTCTGACGTCCATTCATCTCATCAATCCAGTTAGGCTGGAGGATGATGTTGTTTTTAATGTGGAACTCTGAGTCGGTTGTCACTCCTGCTCCGAAGTTGAGCAGCGAAGCGCGGCTGAAAGCACAGAGGGTGTTGTTCTCAAAGACAACCTTCACGGGCTGACGTCCAGCGTTCTCGCTGACGTTACCGAAGCTGACGAGGCTGTTGAGATATGTCAGGTCATAGAAGGTGTTGTTCTTGAATGTAATCTCTCCCACAGGCTGAGCCATATAGATGGCGGGCATGGCATCGTACTGACGGAATCCGTTGTGTACGGTACAGTTCTCCATACGGAATACCTTCAGGGTTCCTGCACCCGTGTAATCCTCACCTGCACCATTCACCTCTCCTCGGAAAAGTGAGCGGCAAAGCTCTGTGAGTTCGCAGTTAATGAACTCGAGGGTATCGATATAGTGTTTGTTAGCGTCCTTGAAGTTCATGAGGTGCTTTGAGTTGCCCCAAACGCCCTGTGTCTGGCGCAATTTCAGGTTCTCATAGTGGAGTGAGAATCCGTCGGACTCAGTATTGTTGACAGGAAGCTGCATCTCCATGCTCAGTGTGGCCTTGCTGCCATCTTCGCCGTCTACACCAATAAAGTGGATGTTACGAAGGGTGTTAACCATCGGGTTACCATCGCCGCTCTTCAGCGTGCCTACATCAACATAGCCTGAAATATAGACATAAGCTGCACTTCCAGCTGGCAGCGCTGCAATCTGAGAAAGGGCATCGGTGAAATCAGCCTTCTTGGCAACATCATATCGGTTCTGAGCAAACATCCCGCTTGCCAAAAGGGCTGCAAACACTAGGGTGAATAGTTTCTTCATAGGTGGTATTTTAGTTTTTTTGTGAGAGGTAACTCGATAATTCGGTGCAAAGATAGTGATTAAAATCGAAATTGGCGCACGATTTTGTGTTAATATATTTAAAAAGATTGATTTATGTCTATTTATGCAGTATCTGTGCAATTATACCCGTTGGAGTTTAAGCCGTTCTTTCTATGAGAAAAAGCCGTTCTTTCTTTTAGGGGTGATATTAGTCCTTGAGGTCCCAGTGGATGAAGTATCCGTCGTTGGTGATGCTGGTGCGGACCTTTCCTTGTGTGGCTGCGGGGTACTTGGGGGCGATGCGGGCGATGACGCTGTCGCAGGCGGCGGAACGGTCGCCGCGTCCCGCGTTGCTCCAGCGGTCGGCCATCTTGCATAGGTAGCTGTATGCCTTACCCTCGGCGAGGTACTCCTTGAGGTACTCATCGGCGATGGCCCAGTCATAGAGCTGCTTGAGCTGCATGTCGGTGAGGCCCTCTGCGGCGGGTTCGCCCGGTATGGGGAGGTCGTGGAGGGTGCCGTTGGCTGCTCCGGCAATGCCGTGGTTTCCGCTGCCGCGCGGGTTGGAGGTGGGGGTGGATGACGACGGGGTTTCGCCGCCGAGCCATACGTTGTACTTCGGGTACCAATAGTCCGTGTCATCGGGCAGCTTTTTGTCTGGGAAGCGGTTGGCGATGCCGTCGTTCAGGAGACAGCGGGCCACGTCGAAATGGCCCAGGTGGGTCTCTGCCTCGGCGAGGAGGAAGTGGAAGTCATGGCCTCGGAAGGTGGGGATGGTGGGCTGGATCTTGAAGAGGTTCGTGCCGTCGCCGATGTAGCCGTAGGTGCCGAACTGGTAACCGCTCGTGGCTGCTTGGGTGTTGGTGTGGTAAGCCTTATAGTAGTACTTCGAGACGCAGTCCTGTCCGCCGAGGGTGTTCATCACGACCTTCTGGTCGAGCGAGCGAATGTCATATTCGTTGTAAATATCCTTGCCATAGGCCGAGGGGCGGAGGTAGAAAGCGTCGCTGCTGGGGTACTCCGGGCAGAGATACTGCACGAGGCGGTTGCGCTGGTGCTGCTGGTAGTTGTAGATAATGCCGCTGATGACCTGCGTCTTGAGGCCGATGCCCTCCGTTGGGAAGATGTCAATGTAGGTGAACCACTGCTGACGGATGCCGGCGGTGAGGTCGCACATCTGATAGACGTTGGGCAATGCATAGCGGTAGTCGTCGATGTTGCGCCCGTTCTCGCCGATGAGGTTGAAGCCGGGGATGGGGAAATTGGGGTAGTTGGTCTCCTCTCCACCGAAGGGGAATGTATAGATGGAGTAGAGATAATCGACGATGGTGTTGCGGATCTCCGTCCAGTAGGGCTGGGCGGCCTCCTCGGGGAGGTAGTTGCAAAGCCAGGAGGTGAACTCCATGCGCATGATCATAGCCGGGGGTGTGAGGTACTGCCAGGTGATGTAGGGTGCCTGCTCCTTGTTCTCGGGGTCGAGCCACTCCCACCATTTCATCAGACCGATGTGCGAGCCGTTGGCGTCGAGGTAGGTCTCGTCGGCGGGGATGAACATACCGTCAACAGTGATGCCGTCCTTGAGTAGGGCGATGGCCTTTTCGGCGAGCAGCTTCATGTCGCACTTGGTGAAGACGCTGGCGTCACTGAGGTCCTTCTTCTCCGTGAGGGGGTCGTCGAACCAGTAGGCCTGACCGTAGATGCGGCCGAGCTGGAGGTATGCCCACGCCTTGATACGCAAGGTGCTGCTGAGCAGGGGAACGATGAAACCTTCGGCCTCCTCGCTGATGGCTCCCTTGTGGGTGCGGTGGTACTCGCCCATCTTGGCGATGTAGTCGTTACAGGCTATGACGATGGCGTAGTAGCAGGTGGGATCGGCGTATGGGTTACCGTCGGTGGGGTCGTAGTTATAGATCTGCTTCAGCTCGTCGGGGGCGTTCTCGGTGGTCTCAAGGATGTTGGCACGGGTGTCGGTGAGCCAGATGGCGTGGTCGCCGGCCTCCTGCACCCTGTTAAGGATGCCGAGCATGCCCTTGTAGATCTCGTCCTCGCGGTCGATGTAGTCTTCCTCGTTGATGACGTTGTTAGGGTCGGTGGAGAAATAGTCGGAGCATGCGCTAACGCTAAATAATAATGAACAAATAATAAATAATAAAACCAGCGGCTGAGCATAAACAGCACAAAGCCTCTTCATTTCGTCTATCTTGGTATCCATAATTATTCTTTTTTCTTTTTTATTTATTATTTAGCGAAGCGCATTAGAAGTTCAGGTTAAAGCCTATTTTGACTGTGACGGGCAACGTGACCTTGGCGTAGTCAAAGCCCCGGAGGTACTCGTCGTAGCTGTAGGCGAACTCAGGGTCCCCGCCGAGGTACTTCGTCAGGGTGAAGAGGTTCTCGGCAGCAACATAGACATTGCCGGAGCGGACGAAGGAGAAGAGCTTGTCGAAACCGTAGGAGAGACGGAGGGAGCGGAGCTTCAGGTAGTCGCCCTTCTCTATCCAGCGGTCGCTGAACTGGTTGTTACCAATGATGTCGCCGTAGGTAGCGCGGGGCATGTCGGTCTGCTGTCCCTCCACCTGCCAGCGGTTGAGCACCGAGGTGGTCTGGTTGTAGAAGGTCTGCATCGACTCGGCATCGCGGCGGGTGGCGTTATAGACCTTGCTGCCGAGGGTGTAGCCGAAGTTGGCGTCGAGGGTGATTTTCTTGTAGCGCAGCATGAGGTTAATGCCGCCGAACATCTTCGGCATGGTGCTGCCGAGGGCTACACGGTCGTTGGCATCGATGATGCGGTCACCGTTCTGGTCGATGAAGCGCACGTCGCCGGCCTGGAAAGCATCGCCGTTGCTGTTCACGAAGCCGTCAGTCTGGGCCTCGGCGGTGGTGGTGTAGATACCGGCGGTCTGGTAGCCGTAGAACTCGTAGGGTTTCTGATCGACAGCCATAAGCACCTGGGCATCGTCGCCGTTGAAGCCTGTATATTTAATAATGTAGGAGCTGGGACCGCCAAGCGATTTCACCGTGCTCTTCAGTGTGGAGAGGTTGGCGGCGAGGACGAGGTCGAAGTCGCGGGTCTGAATGGGGGCGACGCGCAGCGACACTTCCAAGCCTTTGCCCGTTATCTTGCCCAGGTTCTCGTAGTAGTCGGTGGAGCCATAGACGGCCGACACACCGTTGTTGAGCAACAGGTCATAGCTCTCGTTGGCATACACGCCCAGCCCGAGGTCGAGACGGCCCTTGAGGAGCGATGCCTCGAAGCCGAGGTCGAGTTGGCGCTTCTTCTCCCACGTAAGCTTCGTGTTGGGCATGTTGGCGCGGGTGATGGTGCCGATGCCATACTCCGAGAAGACGCCAGAGACGTAGTAGTTCTTTCCGTAATTGGAGGAGAAACGGCTGTTGCCGCTCATGCTGGCCTCGAAGGTGACGTTCAGACGGTCGAAGAGCGAGGGCAGTGCGCCGGTGTTGGCGGCGAGGAAGGTCACTCCTGCCGAGGGGAAGAATCCGAAGCGGGCGGCATCGTCGCCGCTGACGCTTGTGCCGTCAACGGCCAGTCCGGCCTGGGCGCGGACGATGCGGTTCCACGTGTAGTCGGCGTGGAGCGAGTAGCCCATGTAGTTCCACTCAAGGTTGTCGCCCGTCGTGGTTTTCTCGTCGTTGGTGTTGTCGAGGGTCTTCTGGTAGTCGTTGGCGGTGTTGTAGCCGCTGCTCCAGTCGTACTCCACGTCGCGGCGCATGAGGCGTGCTGTGGCGAGGGCGTTCACCTCGTGGATCTTGTTGAAGGTGCGGTGGTAGTCGCCCTGTAGCTGGTAGGTGTTCATGGTCTGGCGGATGACGCCGTTGCTGACCTGGTTACGGCCCGTGCCATAGAGCTGCGGGATGATGGCCTGGTTCGACACGCCAGGGATGAACATCGTCTCCTCGGTGTAGTTGTAGTAGATGCCGACGAGGGCTGAGAGTTTCAGGAAGTCGTTGAACTTGTAGTTCAGTCCTAACTGTGCGTTGGCATCGTAGATCTTATCCTTGCCTTCGGCGGTGTTCACCAGGGCGAGGGGGTTGCTTACATTATTATAAGATGTATAGGGGATGGGATTCACCTGCCACGCGTTGTACTTCGCGTAGGTGGAGAGCAGCGAACCGTCGGTCTGCTTGGCGTAGGGACTCACCTGGGGCATGGAGCGCTGTGCGGCGAGGATGGGGTTCACCTCGGGGCGCATGCCCTGATGGTGCAGGTCGCTGTTCACGTAGGCAAGACCCACGTTGGCGGTGATGTCTATCTTGCGGCTGACCGTCACGTCGCTGGAGATGAGCGTGTGGTAGCGGTCGCTCTTCGTATTGCGCAGCGTACCGTTGTTGCGGGTGTAGCCAAAGGAGATATTGTACTTGACGATTTCGTCGCCTCCCTCCACGCGGAAGATGTTCTCCGTCTGGAAACCGTTACGCTGTATCTTTTTCATCCAGTCGGTGTCCTCGTTGAAGAGGTAGGAGTAGAGATTCGTGCCGTTCTCGAGGAAGGGATAGTCGGCGGTGAGGGTGGTAAACGAGGGATAGGCCGTCATGCCGATGGCTCCGAGATAACTGCGGTATTGCGCAGCGTTCATCATGGGCAGGGTGGAACCCTTGAAGTTAATGCCATATTGCCCGCTGAAAGAGATGCGGGTGTCGAGGTTGTCGCTCGTGGCCTGCTGCGTCTCAATCATCACCACGCCGTTGCTGCCGAGCGAGCCGTACATGGCGGCATCGGCGCCCTTGAGCACGGTAATGCTGCGGATGTCCTTGGGCGAGTAGCCGAAGAGCATGTCGCGGCTGTAGCCGTTGATGATGCCCGAAAGCTCGCGCTGTCCAAAATAGGGCACACCGTTGATGACGATGAGCGGGGCGTTGTCGGCTACGAAGGAGTGTATGCCCCGGATGTTCATGTACGTTCCCTCTCCGGGCATGCCGCTCTTCTCGATGACTTGGAGGCCGGAGAGTTGGTCGCGCGTGGCAGCGGCCACGGAGAGCTTCTGGCTGAAGTCCTTGGTCTGGATGCCGCTGACGGTGACGGGGCGCTCGTCGCGCGAGAGCGTTCCGTAGGCGGTCTCGGCCTTACCGTCGTAAAGGGCTTCCTTCTGGGGGGTGAGGGTCACTTGGAAGGTGCCGTCGCCGTTTTTCTTCTTCAACAGGCGCAGGGGCAGGGTACGCTCGTAGAAGCCGTCGGCCTTGATGGTGACGATGGCGTCCTGGTCGGCGGTTTCCAAGGAGAACACGCCGCTGTCGTCGGTGACCACCGAAGTCTTTTCTCCTACGATGGTGACGATGGCTCCACCGACGGGCTGGCCGTTGACGGCACGCACCTGAGAGGTGATCGCGGTCTGAGCAGTAGCAGCGACTGCGAACAGACAGGCTGCTGCTAATACATATATTCTTCTATTCATATTACACGTAATTTTCATTTTCACCACGTATTCTTTTTAACAACATATTTATTTTTAACAACGAATTAAAACGAATTTCACGGATTGTCACGAATTATTTTTTTTATTTCACTAATTATTTCTGATTCCACTAATTATTTCTGATTTCACGAATTGTTTCTTGATTTCACGAATTACCAAAAAATTCGTTCTATTAATTCGTTTAATTCGTAATAAATTCGTGTAATTCGTTGTTAGAAAACTAATAGTTGTTGTGTGTCGGGCGCAAGCACCAGTGGTACATGAAGAGCTGGAACTTGTTGCCGCTGTCGCCGGCGGCGGTGGAGCGGATGGTGGAGCGGTAGGCCATGTCCTTCGACTCCACGCGGATGCGGAAGTTGCCGTTGCGCTTCATGGTGACGAGGCCCACGGTGTAGCCGTCGGTGTCGTAGGCGGCCACGTTGGCATCGTACTCGCGCCATTCGTCGGGGTCGAAACCTTCGGGGTAGCCGGGAGCCATGATGCCGTAGGTGGGAATGTCGTTGGCTATGCGGTCGGCGTTCATCTGGTCGGCGCGTCCCTCCCACACGAACTCGCCGTTGAAATAGATGCTGATGCGGTAGGTGGTGGAGCGCTCGAAGCCCATGCGGAGGTAGTACTCGCCGGCGGGGAGGTTCACGGGCAGGGCGAGGTCGTTCTCAGCGTCATAGACCAGACCGCTGTACTCCACGCCGACGACGAGCGAGTCATCGATGGCCTCGTCGGTGGGACAGGCGGTCAGCAGGTTGTAGTCGATGATGGGCCAGCCGTACTTGTACAACGCATCGTAGGAGGCGAGAGTGGAGATACTGGTAGAGAAGAGTCCGAGGTTGGTCCAGTCGAAGTACTCTCGCATCAGTCCCTCGTCGTTACGGATGTTCGAGGCGTCCCAAATCTGGTAGAAGCGGGTCTTTACACGATAGATGACAATGTGATTGGGGATTTTCAGGTTCGTGGTGTAGTAGGCGTAGCCATTGGAGAGGTTCACGCGATTCTGCGTATCGACGGTCTGCACGGAGGGTCGCCACCAGGTGTCGTCAACGGCCTTGTAGGTAGTCTCATCGGCGCGCTCGTCGATAACCATCTTACAACCACCCACGGCAAGGAAGTCCTCTGCCTGGGCGTTCACCTGCGCGGTCTCCAGGCGCTTGTCGGAGAAGCAGGCGCAGACAATCCACTCCTCAAACTTCTCACGGTCGGTCTCGGTAGCCTCGCGGTTCAGCCACGAGGGTATGCTGTCGAGGGCACTGCGGAGGGCCTTCTCCACCTGCACGTTATTGGGGATGAACATGGTGGTGACATAGTTCTCGTCGCGCATGTTCCATCGCTCCACGCCGCTGTCGGTAAAGCGATCCATGAGGGTGTTGCGGGTCACCCAAACCGTGTCATAGACCACCTCACCAGCCTGGTTTACGCCCGTGGCGGCTGAGTGCTCGCGGTCGAAGACACGCTGCTCGTATTTCGCCACGAGAGCCTTGAAGGTGGAGTAGTCATCGCTAAGCTGCTTCAGGTAGTCATAGACAGAGAGGCGCACGGGGAGCACACCGTCGATGACATAGACGTAGCCGTTGTCGGTCTTGACCACGCGCTTGATGGTGTAGTTGTCTATCTTCAGGCTGCTGCCGCTGCCATAGACCCAGATGGTCTTGCCGGCGCGGTTGTTGATGCCGAAGCCGTCGCGCAGCTCGGAGGGCGTGACGGCGATGTCGCTGATGCTGTTGTTGGCGAAGACCTTACGGTCGGCGATGGAGGCTCCGCTGAGGGTGCCGTTGTCGCAGACCACAAAGGTGTACTGCTTGTCAAGGCTTGTGACCTCGTAGGCCCCGGCCTGCTCGAAGAGCTGCGAGATCTGCGAGAGGTCGCTGTTGCTGCGGAGGTAGGAGACAATGTCGCCCTGATAGACCTCGGCGGTGGAGGATGTGACGGCGGCCTCGTCGTAGTGGTCGTCCCAGTCGGAACAAGAGGCTAACCCACCCCCGACCCCTCCCAAAAGGAGGGGGGGGAAGATAGTACATGCCCTGAGTAGCCACGTCTGTATTTTTGTTCTCATTGATTTGCTCTTCATATATATCGCTTATTATACTTTATTTCTAATTTTAATTCTAACTTTTCTCCCCTCCCCTCGGGAGGGGCTGGGGGTGGGTTTTATATTGGTACGAACTCCAGGTAGTCGAGCGAGAGGTGGTAGTTACTGTTGTTCTTCGCCTCCACGTCCATGAGGGTGATCTTGAAGGTGTGGCTGCCGGAACCCTCGAAGTCCAGGCTGCCGTAGATGGTGCTCTCGCCGATTTGATAGCGCGGCAGACGGCCCATGCCCTTGTACATATAGGCCATGGTGGAGTGGTCATCGAGTTCGAAACGCACGAGGGTACCGCTGTTGATGAAGTTATTGTGGTTGATATCCTTGCAGTAGTGGAGCACCACCTTGTAGCGACCGGCGATGATGGTGGGCGTGGTGAACTGGATCCACCCGGCGAAGCCGAGGTTGAGGATCATGAAGTTGTCCATGTAGGCACCGTACTGGGCGGCGGCACCAGAGAGGGCATCCTTCTTGTAGCCCACGCGGCGGTAGGTGTTGGTCTTTGCTTTCGATTCGTTGGCCTGGTAGGTGAACGAGCTTATCGTGCCGAAGTTACCGTCGAAATGATCTTCGGAGAGGTCCACGTCGCGCATGGTGTTGTCAATGGGTGTATAGAACACATTTCCGAGGCTGTTGGCGGCTCCCCAGGCATTGACGTAGTTGATGATGTCGGGCTGGTTTAGGAAGTCCCAGACCACACGCACCGGTGTCGGATGGAAGACGGGCATGACGCTGCCCACGCGGTGGATGAGTCCGTTGCGTGCCTGGATGTTTGTGCGCACGAGGGGTATCTCGTCGTTCAGAAGATCCTGACCGCCCTTGCGGCTGATGGTGATGGCCTGGCCTGAAAACTGCGTGTCGTAGATGCGGGTCTCGGCATCGGCCTCGGGGTCGTCGCTCTCGTAGGCGAGCAGTTCTTCCTTCGTATATTGACGGGGCAGGAAGTGATACTTGATGTAGTTGCCCAGGTCTTTGTCGGCCTCGTTGTCGCTATGGGCTGCGAGGTAGCTCTTCAGCGATGCCACGTCGTTGATGCCCGCGGCCTGATAGACGCTGTTGGGCACGGCCATGCAGGTGAAGGTGTAATTGGTGACCACGGTGCCAGTGAGGGTGTAGCTCACCTTGCTCACCAAGGAGGCGATGCTGTCGTAGCCGCACTCATGGACAGCCTGTGCGAAGATGCCGTAGGTGTCCTCATCGGCATCGAGGCGATCCATGATGGTCTCCACGAGGGGTACGATGACATCGTCCATCTCGTAGAGGGTGGCATTGGCGCAGGTGGTGGCGGTAAACTTACCCAGCTTGGCCTGGTTGTTGAAGAAGATGGAGTCTGAGCCGAGGATGATGTCATCGTGGCGGTTCACGTCATCGACATTAGTCTCTATGCGACCGTAGCGCACGGTAAGGTTCGTGCCGAGGAGCGTGGTGTCGGGAATCTCACAGCCCCGGTCGGCATTGCTGCGTCCCTGCTCGGCTAAGTTGTCTATCTGGGTGTCGTTGTATCTCGCCCTATTAATTATATGTACGCGCACGACGCTCTTGGCATAGCCGACGGACAGCTGCGATACGCTATCGACGCCTTGCTGACGGAGGAAGCGCGTCATGGCCTCGTTGGTGGGACAGAATACGGTGGCGCTGGCCGAGCCGTCCTTCAGGGCGTTGTAGTAGTTGGCGTGCTTGAGTAGCTCCGTCCAGAGGGAGTACTGTGCCGCGTCGCGCTCCAGGATGTCGGTGGCCGACATCTCAGCCTCCTCCGTCGTCGGGGTCATGAAGAGGCTGCCCTCGTTGGGGTCGGAGCAAGCGCTTACGCTAAATAATAAATAACAAATGATAAATGATAAACCTATCAGATGTCCTTTCCTTATAATTGTAACCATAACTTTATTCTTTATTCATTATTCACTATTCATTAGCGAAGCGGTGCACTTTATTCTTTATTCATTATTCATTATTCATTAGCGAAGCGCTTAGAGGTAGTACGGGTTCTGCTCCAGCAGGGGGTTGGTGCTTATCTCCGTGGCGTTGACAGGGAGGTACCAGGCGTTGGGGTCGCTGAGTACGGAGCGGAGCCATGACTCGTTGGTGCCCTTGTTGAACTGGACAACGCTGTTGACGAAGAGCTGGCGGAAGTCGCAGACACCGGCAGGGTCGGTGTAGCGGCCCATGCGCAGCATGTCGTACCATGCCTTGCCCTCGCCTGAAAGCTCCAGGAGACGCTCATGGAGGACGCCCTTCTGCATGAGGTCGGCGAGGCTGCTGTGGCTGTCCACCTCGCTGTCGCCGAGGTTCGTGCGGTGGCGTATCTGGTTGATGATATCAACGGCAGCCTGGTTGTCGGCCACGCTGGCACCGGCCTGGCGCATGACGAGGGCCTCGGCCTTCATCAGCATCACGTCGGCCACGCGGTAGATGATGTAGTTGCAGTCATAGTCCTGCACGCTCATGCGGCGGGTGTTATAGCTCGTGCCGCCATAGTATTTCCACACGTAGGCGTTGTTGGCATTCTCGATGGCAGCCTGGTCGGTAACGTAGGCACCGTACATCATGCGGCCATACAGCTCGTTGTCGGTAATCATGTAGTTGAACCGCTCCAAGAGGTTCTGCTGCTCTATGCGGAACTGCTCGAGCATCCCTAACGAGTATTGGTATCTATAGCCCGTCTGGTTGGGGTCGAAACTGGTGGTGAGGGTATTCGTCTGCGGCTGTCCGTTGGAGAGCTTGCTGTAGCTCCACTGCACCTCGTAGATGCTCTCGTTGCTGTTTCCGGGGTTGAACATCGCGAACCACGCGCTGTGGGTGGGCATGGTGATGAAGCGCGGCGACGAGGGCGACGCGCTTTCGAGGATGGCGTTGGCGTAGGTGATAGCCTCGTCGAAGTCCTTGTTCCAGAGGCAGACGTCGGCCATCAGGGCATAAATGGCCCATTTCGTGGCGCGGCCCTTTGTCTCCCACATCGTGTTGAACTTCTCTTTGGCGGCATCCATGTTGATAGCCTTCTTGAGGTCGGCCTTTATCTGTGCGATAATCTGGGCCTCGCCGCTCTTGGGTACGTTGAAAGTCAGCTCGTCGGTCTCGAAAGGTTCGGTGATGAGCGGCGCATCGCGCCAGTTGCGCACAATGTAGAAATAGGCCAGGGCGCGGAGCCAGTAGGCCTCGCAGTGGTGGCTGTTCATCTCCTCCTGGCTGTAGGTGTCGTCGGCATCGAGAGCCTTGCCGGCATTCTTCAGCACGAGGTTGGCACTGTTGATAATTTTGTACATCGGAGTCCACTTGCTGAGTGTCTTCTCCGTGGGCTTTATCTCGAAGCGCTGCAGGGTGTTGCTGCCACGGGCGGAGACGCAGCCGGCGCGCAGCTCGCCCCAGGGGATGAGGTGGGTCTCCACGGCATCGCGGAGGTAGTAGTAGCCGGCGAAGAGGGTGGCCTCGACATCCTGCTTAGAACCCCAGTATTCGTCAGTGGGCTGGACGTTCTCGGGGTAGATCTCGAGGTAGTCGGAACACCCACCCCCAACCCCTCCCAAGGTGAGGGGGGCTAAGATAGAACAAACTTGAAGTAGCCGCGCCTGTATCTTTGTTCTTATTGATTTACTATTCATATATCTTTTATTTTACTGTATTTCAAATTGCCATTCTAACTTTTCTCCCCTCCCCTCGGGAGGGGCCGGGGGTGGGTTTTAAAAGTTCACCGTTATTCCCATTGACACTCTTCGCGAGCGCGGGGTCTGCGAGTTGTCGACGGCAAGGTCGGTGATCTTGCTGGGCATGGTGACCTCCGGGTCCTGGCCGGTGTATTTGGAGAAGGTGAAGAGGTCGTAGCCGGTGAGGAACATGCTGAGGCTGTTCACGGATAGCGACTTGCAGACGCCCTTCGGGAAGGAATAGTTCAGCGAAAGGGTCTTCAGGCGGACGAAGGAGCAGTCCTCCACGAAGCGGTCGCTGCCCATGTAGTTCAGACCGTAGTTGTAGAGGGCGCGGGGAATGTCGGTATCGACGTCGGCCTCGGTGCGCCAGCGGCGTAGCACGGCTGTGCTTTGGTTGTCGCGGTTGTACATGGCCTCGGCGTTCATGCGGGCCTGGTTGATGATTTTCTGTCCAAGGCGGTAGTGCAGGAACACGGTCATGCTCCACTGCTTGTATTTCAGCGTGAAGCCGCCACCGCCCGAGACCACGGGGTTGTAGTTACCGAGATAGACGATGTCGTTCTTGTCGATGCGGCCGTCGTGGTTGATGTCCTCATACTTCGCATCGCCGGGATAGCAACGGATATTGCTGTTGTACATGACGAGCGGGTTGCCCTGCAGGTCGGTCATCACGTTGCCATCGGCATCTTTGGCGTAGGTATCCTCAAGGTTGTGGAACACACCGAGGTAGCGGAAACCGAAGAACGACCCGACGCTGGTGCCGCTGAGAATCTTCGTGTTATACACACCGTTGGCCACCTGCGGATCCTCCGCCGACATGTTCTCCGGCAGTTCGATGATGGTGTTGATGTTGCGGTTGATGTTCCAGTTCACGCTGAGGTTCCAGTCCTTCGTCTTGATGACGTTGGCATCGATGCGGAACTCCCATCCCTCGTTGCGCATCTTACCGCTGTTCCAGTACTTGATCTGGGGCGAGGGATAGCCCATGTACTCCGGCACGACGACGTTTTTCTGGAGCAGGTCTTTGGTGTTCTTGCGGTACCAGTCAAAGGTGAGGTTGACGCGCCCGTCGAACAGGTTGATGTCCGTACCGAGGTTGATTTCCTTCGATGTCTCCCATTTCAGCTTGTTCAGCTGCATGGTGGCCGTGGTGATGGCGGCACCGTCCATATAGTAGCCGATGGCGGAGTAGGTGCCCACGTAGGGCGACGTCCCCGAAGGGGCGTTACCGCTGGTACCGTAGCTGGCGCGCAGCTTCAACTCCGTGAGCCACTCGTCGCTCCAGTTCATAAACTTCTCGTCGGCCATCTGCCAGCTGACGCCCACGGAGGGGAACAGTCCCCAGCGGTTTTCCTTGCCGAGTGACGACTTACCCTCGTAGTTGATGGTTCCGTTGATGGTGTAGCGGTCGAGCAGCGTATAGACGACCGAGCCGATGCCCGAGAGCGTGGCCACCTCGCTGTCGCCAGAGCCTTGCGAGAGGAGCACGCCACCGCCGGAGGCGGGGTCGGCGATGGAGGCCGACGCCATGTTATAGCGCGTGGAGGAATTGTTCGAGGAGCGGCTCTGCTGCGTGCGCCACAGTGCCGTGACCACTAATTGGTGCTTCTGGTCCAGCCAGTCCTTTGTCACCATCAGCTTGTTCTCCGTCTGCAGGGAGAAGTTGTTGGAGTAGGCATCCATGGCCTGGTTGGCATAGCTGTTGTTGGTGGTGACACCCGTGGCCGACTGGGGCAGGAAAGCCTCCGTCTTCTGCGTGTTGTACTTCATGGAGACGTAGCCCGTGTAGCGCAGCCAGGACGTGGCGTAGTAGTTGGCGCGGACGGTCATCTTCTGCTCCTTGGTCTTCAGGTTGCGGTAGCTGTCCTCCACCATGATGATGGGGTGGAAGTTCCTTGAGCCGTTGAAAGCACCTTGGAACTCCTCTGCGTTCTGGCGGGTGAAGTAGATGCCCGTCATCTCGCCCGTGGCGTCGTCGATGTAGTACGGACTCTTGTTCGGCATCTTGCGCATGGCCTCTGCACGCGAGTTCTCCGTCCAGGGAGCGTCCTTCTTCGTGTCGCTGTAGGTGTACTCGGCGTTCACGCGCAACTTCTCGCTGAACTTATAGCCGATGTCGAGGCTGGTGGTCAGACGCTGTAGGCCGGTGCCCCTCGTCGTACCGCCCTCGTTAAGATAGGAGAGGGAGTAGCGGTAGGTGGCACGCTCGCCGCCGCCCGACATGGAGAACGAGTTGTCGGTGGTGAAGGCGTTCTTCGTGAGGTAGGAGAGCCAGTCCACGTCCTGGTTGTACTCGTCGAAGTACCGCCAGTCCTGCTGATAGCCTATCTCGTACTTGTCGAAGAGATACTCTAAGTAGCTGTTGCCGTCGAGTCCCTGTGCATTGGCGGTGTTCCAGATGGCGTCCTGCATATAGGCCACGTACTCGTTGCCGCTGAGCATGGGCATGGACTTCGGCTCGAACTTCATCGAGTTCTTCGTGGAGAAGGTGAAGTTGGTCTTTCCCATCGCGCCCTTCTTCGTGGTAATGAGGAGCACGCCGTTGGCGCCCGCCGTACCATAGACTGCCGTCGAGGCGGCATCCTTGAGCACTTCGATGCTCTCGATGTCGTTGGGGTTCAGCGAGAGCATCTGCGCGAAGTCCTCCTGCGAGGCGGTGTTGAAGTCGAAGCTGTCGTCGATGCTGGTGTTATAGGGCACGCCGTTGATAACGATGAGCGGGTCGGCGCTGGAGTTCAGCGTGGCCGTACCACGGATGCGGATGGTGCTCTTTGCGCCCGGGTCGCCGGCGGCGAGGATATCGACGCCGCCGAGCTGTCCCTGCAGGGCCTCCTCAATCGAGGTGACGGGCGAGGCGGCCATAATCTCCGTCATGTCGATCTTCTGCGTGGCGAACGACTGCTGGCGAGCAGTCACACCCATGTCGTTGCGGCTGCCGCCCTTCTTACCCGATACCTGTACCTCACGGATCTGGTGGGCGTTGCTCTCCATGGTGACGTTGAGCGTCTTCTGCCCCGTGTACTTAAAGCTCTGCTGCTTCATGCCGACGTAAGAGAACACGATGGTCAGGTTCTTCTCCTCGGGCACTTTCAGCGTGTAGTTACCGTTGAAGTCGGTGACGGTACCGCTGACGATACGGTTCTGGCTGTTCTGGAACGTCACATTAGCCCCGATGATGGGTTCCTTCGCGCCGCCAAGCAGCTCCGTGACATTACCCGTCACGGTCTGGGCGTCCACGCCAAGGGCGACAAATAGAAAAGGAAGGAGCAACCCACCCCCAGCCCCTCCCGAAGGGAGGGGAGTCAAAATACTTTTGGCCCTACAGGAGATAGACCTTATTATCTTTATAATAGTATTCATGATATAATAATTATATTGCATTTATATTGCATTTAGTAAGGATATTACATCTTTCACTCCCCTCCCCTCGGGAGGGGCTGGGGGTGGGTTCTTGGGTGGGTTACAGTGCTTCGTCCAGGAAATAGACCACGCCGTCGCTGAAGATGAGGGGCAGGAAGTTGTAGGTCGATGACATGCGTATCTGCTGGCTCTTCTGCTGCGTCTGCAGGTCGGTGGTCTGGACGGAGAGGGCGGAGCCATCGTCATAGACGTTGAGGACGTAGCTCTTCGCCACGACGGGCACGTCGCCGCTGTCGTCCATCACTTGTAGCGTTTCCAGTCCGCCGAACTCCAGGTTGTCGGTGGTCTCGCCCCAGCCTAAGTAGGGATAGTTGGTGATGACGGCTGTTGAGAGGGGAACGAAGTAGCGCACGAGGTACTGCTGCAGGGCCGTCTTGTCCGTGGCCTGAATCTTCGTGAAGAAGTCCTCGTCGGTGGCCTGCGAGCCTTCGCCGGCTACGACGCCGGGAATGCGACCCTCGGCGATGGCGCGGGCCAGGGCCTGCGTGGTGGGCACGAACTGTAGGCAGCTCTCCGTCATGAACGACACCTTGCCGGCGGAGAGGAAGCCTCCGGCCTGGAGCAGCGAATACCAGCCGTAAAACTCGGTGGTGTTGTCGCGGTTCTGGTCGCCGATGAGGGGATAGAAGGCTTCATTGTCCTCGTAGCTGCCACGGAAGAGCAGGCTGTCATAGGCGTAGGCATGGCCGTTGGTCCAGCCGTTGATGTCGCCACGATAGGCTAACGGCTCGAAAGCAGCCCAGATGTCGTCCTCCGTAGCTAGGTTGGCCTGGTAGCGCAGGGTCTTCAGATACTGTATGCTGTTGGTGATCTTCCCGTCCTTCACGTACCAATAGACCTTCATCGGCGAGGTCTGCATGGTGGCATAGACGGCGGGGCGCGAGCCACTGGTCGGTAGCACGGTGTTGCCGTCGGTGGCCATCACGGCGTGGGCGTTGACGTAGCTCGTCACCACGGCGCTCGACAGGGCGGTAGGCTCCTCCATGCCCACGGGCTGTGTCATGATGGTGGCCGGCGAGCCTTTCTGCACAGTGATCTGCGCCTCGCTGTTGGCCAGTTGGTCGTTGCTGGGATAGAGCATGATATACTGGATGGCATCGGCAGAGAACGTCTTGTCTAAGCCGGAGCCGTTGGC
The DNA here is from genome assembly GCA_017475265.1 of Prevotella sp. Classification (GTDB taxonomy): domain Bacteria; phylum Bacteroidota; class Bacteroidia; order Bacteroidales; family Bacteroidaceae; genus Prevotella. Next base: position 34,293 of record JAFVFY010000082.1, read on the forward strand.
GGCGGTAGCGGAGAGCATGGTGCCGAAGGTGCTGTACCGCTTGTATTGGTAGGCGGGGCCGGTGACGCTGTTGAACTGCGACGGAGGTGTAAGCACCGAGCAGCCGTAGAGCACGCCGTTGGAGCAGATGATGCGGTCGGCCTGGGGCACCTCGCCGGTGTTGAACTTGATGACGTTGTTGTCCGTATCGACAATCTTCCCGGCCTCAATCTCGTCGGGGAAGATCATCGACTGGTCCTTCTGTGCCGACCGCTCCTCGAAGATGCTGTGCAGCAGCAGCGTAGTCATCTGCGACGTAGGCACGTCGTCGATGCTCTTGTAGCCGCCCAAGGCCCAATAGTCGTCGAAGAAGTTCTGCATGGCCTGGTCAGTGGGGGCGAAGATGCTGTAGGCGCGGTGGCTGTTGGCCGAGAACTGCTTATAGTCGTCCACGGGCCACTCCGTAGCGATGCGCGGCAGGTCGCCGAAACTGATGGTGTGGAGGCCCACGGCGCGCTGCTCGTCGGTAGTGGCGAAGTCGTTGGTCAGCTCGGTCGACTTCTCGTAGCTCTTGTACTGGTTGTAGAAGGAGAGGAACTTGGTGAACTTCCCGGCATTGCGCAGCTCAGTGTAGATGGTCTCCAAAGGCCGCAGCACGCGGTCCACCTTATAGACGTAGCCGTTCTTGGCAATATTCTCGCGGCTGTCCACGTCGATGACGTTGGCGTTGGCCACCTGGAACGCGCCGTCGCCCGTCCAACCCGTTTCGGGGAAAAAGTAGCTGTAGTTGTCCTTCGCGTCGATGCCCTTCGTGCGGAACATCATGTGGGAGAACACGGGGAGGAAGCGGTCGGGGTGATAGACGAACACATCCTGGTAGGTGGAATCAACGGTGCCGTCGTCGAGCGTGGTAGTGACGAGGCTCTTCGCCTTCTCCACGGCATCCTGCGAACGGGTGCGGAACTTATAGTAGAGCCCGGCCTTCACCAGCTTCTGCTCGTCGGTGGCGCCGTCGCCCTCCGTGGGGCGGAAGTTGATGAGCTTCTCCTTGTCGTAGCTATAATATAATATGTGGAAGCCGATGAGCTTCTTCACCTCGTCTGCACTGAGCGAGCCGATGTCCTGCGTCTGATGGTTTTGCTGCAGGTATGCCGTCATCGCCTCGTCGTCGGGCGCCATGACGGTGAGGATGGCCTTGCCGTTGAGGATGGGCTTGTAGCCCGCCATGTCGGCTCCCTTGAGGAACTGCATGTATTTGCCGTCGGCCTCGAGCTTCTCGTATATCGAGCCGGCGATGTAGTCGGGCTCCTCGAAGTACTCGTCCATGTCGGAGCACGCCGATAACATCAACACCGAAAGCAGCAGACTACCTGCAACCCTCGTCGTGATTCTTGGTCTCTTCATATCTGATTTAATGTGTTAGTAGCAACAATTATTTGCAAAATTACTATTTATTTTTCTTTTCGCCGACAAACGCCCACATTATTTATTATTTATTAACAAGCGATGGTATGGATTACAAATATAGGAATAGCTGCGCATGATAATCACCTTCATGGCTTTCTCATGCGCAGCCATTCCTAAATTCCTTATATTCCCCAGATCAAAAACGCTCGGGCTCTATTCTTCCCACAGGTCAAACCTTTGGGAGCGTGCTGGGGAAGAATTTCCACCAGAGGGATCGTCGTCCCACAAACCTCTCGACAGGGCTTCGTCGGTATGACCACTTTCAGAGGCAGGCAACATGAAGCAGTCCTCCATGACGTCGTTAATCATTTCAATGATGGGTGTAGTGTATTTCCTTTTCATAGCTCTTATCTGATAATGATGATTTGACCTTGGGCATTCTTCTTCCACATCTTCTTGAGAGGTGAGGAAACTGCTTCCACATTGAGCCTACGTCCCTGAAGGTCATACCATTTACTATTTGACCATTTACTATTTACGATTTCACTTATTGCGGTTGTAGTGGAGTCATCAATGATTATCCTTGCTCCACGTGAGCCATCGGAGAAGTCGGCGATGTAGGCGCGGTTGGCGGGAATCTCTGTGCCTGTGAAGAGCCAGAAGCCGAGCTCGTCCGTCGTTTTGGAATGGCCCAGGGTGAGCACGCTGTTGGCATCGACGGTCGTGGCTTCGGTCGTTCCCTTGAAGATTGAGGAGTGAGAAGTAAAGAGCGACGAATTCTGTTCAAGGGTCTCGGCGTCGATGACTGCCGAGAGCCATTCACAGGTGGTCCCGCCCTCACTCTGCTGCAACACTGGGGTGTCCTTTGGCAGTACACTGGCCTGGACCTCCTTCGTCACCAGCTCTCCGTCCTTGATGCCCGTGGCGTCCAAGAGGGTGATACCGTCGGGTACACGGGCATCGAAGGGCAGGCAGGTGGTGGCATAGCCCTCTGTAGAGAAAGTGGTGGTGACGGGGGCGGGTAGGTCAATGATGTAGAAATTGCCCACTTCGCCTACCTCATCATTGTTCTTGTATTTGAGACCTTGGTCTACCTCAATGATGCGGCCTTCCCCAGATCCACCAAGCATCTCAGATGGGACATACACCTTGAAGTGCAACGCATCGCCTCTTGTGCTGCTGCTTCCCCACACGTCAATGATGAGTATGCCAGTGTAATCTCCCAAGTCGAAGGGCGTGTCCTTGCCACGCAGCTCGTCGTCATGGTAGACGGCCACCACCGCTCCGTCGCCAAGTATCTCGCCGTTCATCTTCACTTGAGCGTAGATGGTCATGTTGTCGGGATACTTGTACTTGTCCACCTCACCAAACGGGTCGGCGGTTTGGGCCATGAGCGATGCTGGCATGAAGCCAGCACCGATGGTCAGGAGGAGGGCGAGGGTCAGAAATGTTCTTTTATTCTTCATCTTAATTGTTCTTTAGGAGTGGTCGCTACGCTACGCGCAGCGACCATCTCGTTTCCAGTTACTTAACCTGCTTCTGTCCGTTCACGATGTAGACACCCTTGCGCAATTTACGATTTACGGATTCACGATTTACGATCTTGCGTCCCTGCAAATCGTACACCGCATCAGTATCAAATCGTGAATTGTCAATTTGTAAATCGCAAATGGATTTGATGCCGGTGGCGTTGTCAAGGTCGATGATGAACGGAGCCTTCGGTGTGCCGATGACAGCGTCGGTCTCGTAGGTGATGGACTGACTATTGACCATTGACCATTGACCATTGATAGCAACGCGGAAGGTGAGTTCACATGGCTCGTCGCCAGGGATGGTGATGTAGACCAAACCGCGCTCGTCGGTGACGGCAGCCTCGCGACACTCGTAATCGACTACAGATTCCTCAGATTCCACAGATGCGAAGACACCCAGCTCGACACCGCTGACAGGCTGACCGTCAGCCACGACCTGTGCGATGAGCACCATGTTGGCTGGGTAGTTGCTGTAGTCAACAGGGGTAAACGTTGAGGGTTGAGGGTTGAGGGTTGAGAGTTGAGAATCAGGCATTGCCCTTCTGGCACCTGCTACGCTCGTTGCCGACGGATAGCTGAATGTGCGGTCATCGCTAGCCACGCTCTGAATCTTGTATCCTAATCCAGGTACTAATGTGCTGAGCGAGCCTATCCATTCTGAATCGTCGAAGTAAGCCACTCCGCGCTGTCCCTTGATGATATCGCCATCCTGTGGACCCAGGCCACTCAAGGCTTCCGTCAGGCTGGCGGTTTTCATACCGTTGTAGCCTAACCAGTTCCAGCCGTACTTTACAGTGATGGGCACTTCAGTGGGCTTCACGCGGCGGCCTGTGACGGTCAGTGTCAGCGGTTCGCTGGTCTTGACGACATACATCTCTCGGTTGTTCATAGCCAACTTCTCCTGTTTAGCTACCCATTGGTTGCCCGAGTAGGTGACGGTACCGTTGCTTTGGCTTTTCACTGTGAGCACTTTGCCGTTCGCATTCTCGAATACCACTGGCACGGTGAAGGTCTCTGGAGTGACGCCCAGCGACATCCAGTTCCAACCATTCTCCAGGTCGATGCTCTGCTCAATCATATCCGTTGCAGAGATGATGACAGGTGTCTTGTAGCGTCCCAAGAAGTCGTTGGCCACCCATGCCACCGGCTCGCTCGTCGTTACCACAGGATAGATGATACCAGTGGAGGCATCGTAGACCTTGAACTCCACTTCCGGAGCCGGAGCATTTTTGTCATCACTACTATTGTTATAGATGTCCATGGTGACGAAGTAGCTGTCATACTTCTTTATGTACTTAGGATGAGCCACTCCGCAGCACTCGTCGTTGATGAAGGCTCCCACCAAGTCATCCTCGTCCTCGCTAGGTACTCCGAGTATGTCGAGTGCGCCGATGAGGTTCATCGATTCCTCGTAGTCTCCAACGTTTACTGACCACAGTGGCTCGTCGCCCGTCACCTTCACGTTGAGGGTGAGCGGTGTCTCAATGCCGTCGTTACCCTTCAGGTAGATGGTCTCCTCGTACTTGCCGATGGGCGTAGAGGGGCTGACGGTGAAGGTCACAGTGCTCTCGCTCTTCGGATTCGTCGTGCCATACTCAGCACTTGCTGTCAGCCATGCGGGCATTCCGTCGAGCGTCCACATCTGCTGCTTGCCGCCCTTGTTCACGATGGTGGCGGTGACGCTGCTGCCGGTCTCCACGTGCTGAGTCACGCTGAGGGCATCATCGGCCCATACCAGCTCGTTGCGGTTGACGAAGGCACTCCAGACGGCAGGAGCGGAGTAGTTGCCGTTCAAGTCGCGCAGATAGCGGACGTTGAAGTTCAGCGTCGTTCCCTCGATGGTGGCGGGATCCTCGTCAATCTCGATGACAATCTTCTCGTCGTTGGCAACGTAGGTGAAGTTGACATTTGTCTCTGAGGGCTTCTCGCGCAGGGCGGGAGCGTAGTCCGTGTAGTTGAGAAGTTGTGGAGTAGAGGAGGTAATGGAGATGAGCTGAGCCTTAATGTTGCCACCAGTGAAACATGAGTCAGTGCCAAGTGTCACCACCTGGTTGGAACTGTCGAGCGTCTTGGTCTCGAAGGGGTAGTAGGCGATGAGGCCCCCCTCCGTTCCTGTGAAGCGCACCTTGTGGTTCTTGGCTATGAGGTCGCCGTTCATTGTGGCACCCCAGACGCGCACCTCGTCCACTTCACCCTTGAAAGGATGGTCGTAAGTGTAGTTGTCCGTGCCTCCAACTGTAGCGTCGTATGTACGGCGTACGCCCAGGACGAGCTTGTCGCCGTTGATGCCACCCACGTTAGCGGCATTCGTCGTCAGGCAACGCTCACCATCGACATAGACTGCGGCGGCTCCCTGTCGCAGTACGTTCAGGGCCACGTGGTGCCAGGCGTTGTCGGTCAATTTAGAATTTAGAATTGAGAATTGAGAATCAGGATCTGCTGTCTTGCTGGCTGCACCCTTGCCGGTGAGCTGCAGCTCACCGTCGGCATTGAGCCAAAGAGCTACGTCGCCCATTTGCAGGAGCTGGGCCTCGCCAGTTTGCTGATTTCCGCGCATCCAGAATTCTACGGCATAGTCATCATACTCCGAGATGGGCAGCGTTGCAGCGTTGATGCTGACGTAGTGGTTGCCATCGAGGGAGATGGCCTTGTTTTCATTGTTCAGGTACCACGTCTCGTCGGGCATCACCATGTTTCGGCTACGGGCATAGTCGCGGATGGTCTTGCCCTCGCCCTCATTCATCTTCCAGTAGCCTATGAGGTGGCGGGTCGATGGGACTTTCGACTTCGAGCGGTTGGCCAGTGCCGTGGTCAGGTCGTGAGCCTCGTCCCAGAGCAGCAGCTCGTGCATAGCGGCGGCAGCGCCACAGCCCACGCTCAGCGGGCCGTTGCCGGCGTATGCAGCTACCTCCTTGGCGGTGAAGAGCTTCTTGGTTTCGTTGGCGGTGGCTACGGAGGCGTTCAGCTTGCCGTCTGCAGTGACGTTCATCGTCAGGAATGTCCAGTCATCCATAGGCACACAATTAGTAGATGTATAGGTGTTGTCGGCGATGGTCACTACTAACTTGCCTTCGCTGTCGGTGCCCACGGTCAGCTTGTTCGAGCCTTGTCCGTGGCTCAGCAGCGTGCCAGCACCATTGATGTTCACCCAGGCATCAATGCTGAAGTCCTTGTTGGCAAGGTTGATGCTCGCCTCGGTCTGTGCAGCAACGGTGGATGAACCACCGTTCACACTAAGCGCTGTCTCATGGGCTATCTCTGCGCCATTGAGCACTCCAGTCACGGTGAAGTTGTTTGCCTTGGTCAGTTCACCCTTCACGAAAGTCTCGTTGAAGGTGATGCTTACGTTGTCGCCGATGTCGAGGATGCCGTCGGCCGGCTCGGGCTGTCCCATAGGTCGCGGCTTCTGCATATCCTTCACTAACGGCAGTTCGTCGCTGTAGCGATAGACCTCACCGTTGCCGTAGGTGGCGGCAGAAACCACGCGGAAGAGGTAGTTGCCATCGGACCATGCCGACATGGGCAGCGTATAGCTCACTGTGGCACCTTTGGGCAGCAGTTCGTTAGTTGAGGTTGTGTCGGCTTCGTTGATCACATATTCCTGCAACTGTGTCCAGTCGGCACCTTCCGCCTTGTACTCCAGACGGAATGCCTTCAGATTATGATAGTTGCGGTCGAAGCCCGAGAAGGTCAGGGTCAGGTCGCTGCCCGTCTGCGTGTTCAATGTCTTGTTCGACAGCGCAAGATCTACAGCCGACGACGATGGTGTGAAATAGGCCTTGATGAAGATTGTATCGGCAATGTCCTCTGGCTGCGACTCTGAGGCGAACACGATGCCGATGCCCTTTTCATAGAGTTCATGGTTGGGGTCATCGTTGCCGATGTAGTTGAGGATGCTGGTGTCGCTCTGCCTCAGTTGCAGCATCTTGGTCAGCGTCTGGTTTCCTGGCACCTTGATGAGGCGTCCCTCGGCAGTCAGTGCCTTGCCGTCCATCGTCAGCTGTGCGCCGTAGGGGTTGGTCTCGTCGAGGAAGAACAGCTTATAGGCCACGTCTGCGCCAATCTCCGATGCATTGCCCAGGCGCAGCGTATAGTTGGCTGCCGAGCCAGTGGGTATGTCGCTCACGGTATTCACATCAACATCGATCTGCGGCACCTCAATCCGCATGGTGGCATCCATGATGACGGGTTTTTTATTATCAACCTTATAATATTGGGTGCGCACCTCGCCCTCATACGGGTTGCTGGTCTGTCCGCCGCGTGTGCGGAAGATGGGTCCGAAGGCACCGTATTCATAGACATCGACCGTCAGGGCGTCGTCGCCCTCCTCGGCCAGGGTGTAGCTGAACGAGGATGTATAGCTGTTGACCGAGTCTTTGGACTCGTGGCGGCCGCCAGTAGTCGTGATTTCAAAATCGAACTCAATTCCCCATTTATTGAAGAAATCACCGGTATTGTTTGCTATGAGCGCACCGGCCGAGACCGACCAGTCCCAGGAAGAGGTATGCGTAGAGTCCTTCTCAACAGAGTAGGTGTAGCTGGCACCGCCATTGAACGAATAGTTCTCGTAGTTCACGCTGTCTTTGTTGTTGCGCAGCTCGAAGGCGCGAACTTTCTCTCTTTCGTTGAATTCCAGGTGGTTCTTCCAGTTTCTTATTTGCTGGTTAATCCACTTGATGCTGTCGGTAGAGCACTGCTTCTCTTTTACGCACCACTGGAATAGCTTGGTGTTGTTATTCTTCACTGAGTCGGGAATCTCCTTCGATAACTGTGGTATGATGACGGTGTAGGTGTCATCGGCACCGAAGTCCTCATCGTCAGGTGTCTTGGTGGTGAAGTAGAGATTGCCCTTGCTCTGGCCCAGATTATGCGTGCCGACACCGTTTACGGGACTGTAGCTGTTGATGGAGTCCTGCGTCGTGGTTTGCAGCAATTTTCGGCGAATCTTTTCAAAGTTGGGCAGCAGATAGTCCTCGATATAGCCCTGCGTGTAGGCGAAGGTGGTGTTGCCCAACAAGCTGGTGGAGATGACGTCCTTCAGTCCGAGGCCGAACTGCGAGCCATTTCTGGTAAAGCCCACGTTGCGGGCATTGCCGAACACGATATTAGTGCCCTGCCCGATATATATGTCGCCGTAGGCACCCACGTAGTCGGGTTCCTCAGAAGTGGCAAAGGCTTTTGTGATAGAGATAGTTGTTTCTATGGTCTCGCCGTTCTCACCACTGTTCTCCTCGATGGCATGGGTGGTGAGGTCGTCCACAGTCTCGTGCTCGACGCTTGTTGCAGTTATTTGTTGGTTTCCAACACCGACCCCAGTACCTTGAATAACCTTGAGTTTGTGACCGAACTTCCATGTAAAGCCTATATCGAACGATTCGGACCAAGTGTCGTTGTTCAACTTGGTTATCGACGTGACCGTTCCTGTGCTCCACTCTGCCGATGAGCCTGTTCCTGGCGGGTCGCGCAGAATCATCTCCAGCTTGTCGGGTCCGCTGGTCACGAAGTTGTTGCCCGTGGGCAGGTCGCCCAGGATGATGCCCTTCATGCCGCTGCCGTCCCACGGATATTGCTTGCCGTTGATGTCGTAGGTCATTGCAATGGTGCGGGTATAATCGCCGGCCACGTTCGGCAGACCGGCCTTCCATTTGTAATCGGCACAGCCCCGCTCGTTCAGCTGCAGCTGGTTGCTCTTTAGGTCGTACACCTGTCCCTCCTGAGCCGTCGCTGTCGTACCGTCTTCGAAGGTCACTTCGCCGCTCACCAGGAACACGGCCTGTTCGTCAGACAGGGCATTGTCAATGGTCACCACCGTGTTCTTCAGCGGCACTTTCGTCACAACGGGTTTGGTTGCGCTTTTGTCATAGTTCTCGTACTGCTCATAGCCTTCCAACTTGAAAATATAGGTGGCACCCTGCTTGAATATGGGATGTCCGTAGACGTAGCTGCCCTGGTCGATGACGCTGATGACTGCATTACCTAAAGCATCCCCATACTTCTCATCGCTGATGCCGAAGAGGCCGTCGGAGCGGTCTTTCTGGCTGACGGTGAACGTTGGGTCGCTGTGGTAGGCCTGTACAAGCTTGGTGTTGTAGGTATACAGAACGTCGCCGCTTTTAGCATGTAGCGTGTCTGAGAACTCACGCTGTGGGTTACTCAGGTCGATGGTCACGTTGCCGCCCACGTTGGCTCCCGTGCTGTTGACCACCATGTCGCCGATGGCATACTCCAATGGCGGCAGCATGGCCGAGAACTCACCTGTGCCCGGGTCTGTTTCAATATAGATGTTGTGACACTCGTTGATGCTGGCTCCGCGCCACGAATGACTTTGAATCTGGTCGGTGGCCGATGGGACAGTAGCTTCATCGGGGTTGGGGATATACTCGAAGCTGGTATCCGAAATCTTTTTCTTCACAGCGTTCAAGAATGGGCTAGTGTTCATAGCTGTGAGGGTGAAGCGCGTGACGCCGATGTTGTTCTGACTCTGTGCAAAGCCCACAGGTTTATTGCCCTCAATGTCGCCACCGACGATGCGACCCGTGAAGTTGACCAGCGTGGTGTCGCGGAACTCTAAGCCGGTGATGGCACGGTCAAAGTTGTGGAGCGAGTCTATCTGGTTGGGGTCGGGAGGATATCGTCCGTCGTTCACAAACACGTGGCCGTTCATCTTCGCTTGAATGAAGTGTTTGCCGATGGGTACGCTGATGGTAAACTCGCCGTAGCTATTGGTGGTGACCATTGCGCCGTCCTTGGTACAGGCCGTGCCATCGACATAGAAGTTGACGCCCTCCACGGGATAGGTAGTGCCGGAATAGTAGACAGTGCCCTTGACGGGGAACGACGAGACATCGGTGAAGTCGGTGCTGTTGTGTACCAGTGAGTTGTTGCTCACGAAGCGCAGCTGCTGCGTGGGGTTGAATTCATGGATGCCCAGCTTCGGGATGATGGCGTAGGTGGTGCCTTCGCCGCTGAAGGGTACGCCTTGGATAATGTAGTTGCCGTCGAGGTCGGTCTTAGCCTTCAGCTTAAGCTGTTTGGGGGTCGTGGTCGTAGGATCAGCGTTGCTGACCTTCACGCCGTGGTGATTGTGATAGGTAGTACCTTCGCGCGAAGAGTCGAAGAAATAATTTTTCAGACCCTCGTCGAAGGTCCAGTAGGTCTCCAGGCCGCTCTCGTTGCCAACAAGCACATGGTCGTAGTTCTCCTTAATCTCATCCTCGGTGAGGCACTTAGTCCAAAGGCGGAAATCGTCGACATAGCCATTGAAATAGCCTAGTGTTAAATCGGTGGAACCTGCCATGGTCAAACAATATTCATAGGTCCAGTTGGTAATAGAAGATCCAACATGCAGATAATAAGAATTAATGGTACCTGTGCCCTTCTTCATCTCGGGGTTGCCGTTTTCGTCGAACTCTATCAAATAGCAGGTCACTGTCCTGCCCTTGCGGGTCAGCGTCACATGGCTGTATTTGCCCTGTTTCAGGTAAAGACCAAAAGGTCTGTCTCCCTTTCCGTCGCCGAAGAGCAACTCTCCGTCACTATGAATACCCAAACCTATATTGCTGCCTTTCAACCGGAGTATCCAGCTGTCGCAAAGTTCGTCGGGATTAATCCACATCTGGATGGAGAAATCAGCACCCCTGAATTTCTCTTCACCGTATGAGGATGTGGGATATTCCCATTTCACTGCCCCTTCGGTGCTGGTGAAGTGTTTGGCGTGGTACTGTGAGGCATCGCTAGCGGCCGATGAGCCGCTCTGCTTCGCCTCCACATCGACACCTGCCACGGCGGTGCCGGCGGCGCCGAAGGTGATGCGTCCGCTGATGGTGCCCGTGGTCTGTGCGAAGCCGATAGTGGTGGCGTCGTTGGTGACTTTGGTACCGTCAGAACACTGGTCGATGACCGTCACTTGGTACTCATAATAGATACCCGGCAGCGGCGTGTCGTCGGTATAGGTGACGCGTTCCTCACGGCTCGTTATGCCCGAGTTGATGGTTTCCCACGTGGCCTTCTCGTTTTCGGCGGGGCGCCGCGCTACAATGTAGGTCTTGGTCGCGGTGCTGCCTTGCAGATTGACGTGCCACGACAGCTTTACGATGCCGGGGTAGACGCCCTTCGTGGCATCCAAGGAGTAGAACAGTGTGCCGTTGCCGATAGCTCGCTTGGAAAGCTTGGCCTCGCTGATTTTCTGATTGTTCACCCAGCTTTCCACACGATAGTCGTGTGGTGAGCAGACATTCAGTGGCTCCTCGGTGTAGGGGATGCCGTTCTCCACGCCGCTCTCTCGGTTGTCGTGCTTGTCGGTGGTGCGGTGTACCCAAGTGAACGAGGTCTGTCCGCCGGAAGGCGTGACGGTGTAGATAGGCGAGGTCTCGTTGTCCACAAAGATGCGGAACTCATGCCCCCAGCCGGCTTTATGACTGTCGGAGGTCCAGGTCAGCGTGACGCGGTCGGCCGACGACGTGGATGCTAGGTTGTTGACGGGCACTTTGAGCGTGGTGTTCACGGTGACCGGATCTGACTTCAGATCGTCAATCTTTGTATTCTCCTCATCCCAGTCTATCCATATATAATAGATTTCATACTTCACGCTCTCTTGGTTGGGGCAATTATCGTCTATAAAGGTGTATATTTTTGACGATTTATTGTAGTTGGGATTGTTGTTGTTATCCTGAAGCACTGATGCCAGATAGGAACCGTTGCGGTAGATGGCCCACTTGGTGCCCCAGTTGCCTGTCGAATAATTGGGGTGGTCGGAACTCCACGTAAGCGTCACCTTGTTATCGTCTTGGACGAAAGTGGCACTTAGGTCGGTGGCTTTCGGAAGCTTGTAAATGGTTTTAGTACCAGCAAACTTTTGGTAGCACTTCTCACCATTATTATTGTCCTTGTCGTTATAGTGTTTGAACTCGTGATAAGGCTCAACAGTGAAGTCGTCGCTGCGGAAGTCCTTGCCAATGTCCTTCAGCTTGAAGGTGTAGGTTCCTGGGTTGAAGTTGGTACCTGGTTCTTTCTTGGCTATGTTGCCAGTCCAGCTGCCGTTAATCCTGGTCCAGATGGCTGTCTCGCCATCGGTATTGCCGGCGGTACTTCCGAACTTATAGGGGATAGTCACCGTGCCGTCGGGCGAGATGGAGTAGTCGCCATCCCAATAGAGATCGCGTACTGTGAACGCGTAGGGAGTGTAAATCTCACGAACATGGCCAGGACCTACTACACCTTCCCCATTTAAATTATTTATATGGTGGCGATTAGACGTACCATCTGCATCGCACCATGTACCATCACACTTGAATTTGATGAAACAGTTGCGCCATTGTAAAGGCAAGTACCAGTTGATGTGGGTGTGATAGCTGTCTTTGTAAGTATATGAAACTCCTTTTTCATCCCATTTAAAGGGCGTACCTCCCAAATCACAGCCAGTAAACTGATCCTTTGCGAACAAGTTGTGGCTTGCATCGGTGGAAATGTTGATAATCTTCTGCCACGATGATCCGCCATCCTTGCTGGCATAGATGTTCAAACCACCTTGTGCCTTCATGTAGCCCTCGTCGGTACCATAGTCATTGAAGAAGCACATCTTGAAGTCAATCATCGCTTTGCTGGAATCATAGGTCATGCCACTCATCACGTAATGCCAGTAGAAATCTGTACCGCTGATGTCACCGGCCCGTGTCGGGCTGCTGCCTACTAGGAGGCACACAAGAAGCAACAGCGGCATCTGCCACCATCGCTCCAGTAGCTTTGTAGTCGTTTTCATAATTACAATGGTTTAATGATTAGACTTTGGTTTTAATTAAGTTTGAAATAAGTTTATAATGGCTTGTTGATGTATAAAAAGGTTAAGGTTTGCGGTTTGATGGCTGATAGGTGTGGATAGTTTTGTGTTTGTTTCATTTACTTTTCTATATGTCTCATTCGAGACCAACGGAGTACGTAAGGATTTAAGGTCGGTCACGTACCCTGTTTTACGATGCAAATATACACTTTTTTTCCCATTTCCGCAATATTTCAGATGATTTAACATATTGTTTAGGTTAAATTAACATATTGGCTTTGCTGAGCAAAGTGCGTGGGCTGGCTGATGTAAGTGCGTAGGTTAGATGATGTAAGTGCGTAGGTTAGATAATGCAAGTGCGCGGGTTAGATGAGCTACGTCAGCTGGTTAGATGAACAAACCCAGCACGTTTGTTCAGCAAACGCACTGGGTTTGTCCAAGCAAAAGAGCTGGTTTTGTTCAGCAAAAGCTATGGTTTTGTTCAACAAAAGCGCTGGGTTTGTTCAGCAAAAGCTATGGTTTTGTTCAACAAAAGCACATCATCTGATGATGATGATTTGACCTTGGGCATTCTTCTTCCACATTCTCTTGAGGGGTGAGAGGGGAGAGGAATATGTTTCCGCATTGAGCCTACGTCCCTGAAGATCATACCATTTGCTATTTGACCATTTACTATTTACGATTTCACTTATTCCGGTTGTGGTGGAGTCTTCAATGATGATCCTTGCCCCACGTGAGCCAGCGAGGAAGTCGGCGATGTAGGCGCGGTTGGCGGGAATCTCTGTGCCCGTGAAGAGCCAGAAGCCTATATCGCCCGTCTCTTTCGAGTGGCCGAGGGTGAGCACGCTGTTGGCCGTTACTCCCGTAGGCTCGGTAGTGCCCTTCAAGATAGAAGACTGCCCATTGTCCTTTGCCCATTGCTCCTTGGCTACATTCAGGTTTTCGTCATCGATGACGGCGGAGAGCCATTCATAGGTGGTCTCGCCATCCACCTTCAGCAAAACAGGGGTGTCCTTTGGCAGCACACTGGCCTTGACCTCCTCCATCACCAGATCTCCGTCCTCGATGCCGGTGGCGTCATAGAGGGTGACACCGTCGGGTACACGGGCGTCGAAGGGCAGGCAGGTGGTGGCATAGCCCTCTGTGTAGAAGGTGGTGGTGACGGGGGCGGGGAGGTCGATGTAGTAAGGGTCGGTGACCTTGCCCACACGCTGGTTGGTGCTGAACGTAAGCCCTTGGTCTACCTCGATGACGCGTCCTTCAGTAAACACCTTGAAATGGAGTGGCTGTCCCTTGGTACTGCCGTAAACCGTCATCATCAGCAGGCTTGTGTAATCCTCATCATAGTCCTTGGGGCTAGACTTGCCGCGTAGCTCGTCGCCACAGAAGACGGCCACGACGGTCTCGTTGCCAAGCACCTCGTTACTGACGGGTACCCATTGGCCATTGACCATGGTAACCATACGCACATAGCCCGTGATGTTCATGCTATTGTCGTATTGTCCTTTTTCCACATCGCCAAAGGGGTCTGCCGTCTGGGCTATGAGGCTGGCACTCCCCAGGAAGAGGAGTGCCAGCATACTATTGATTCTCTTAAACATCATATCAATTTACGTATTACGTGTTACGAATTGATTTACTTCACCTGCTTCTGTCCGTCCACGATGTAAACACCCTTACGCAATTTACGATTTTCGGATTCACGATTTACAATCTTGCGTCCCTGCAAATCGTACACCGCATCAGTATCAAATCGTGAATTGTCAATTTGTAAATCGCAAATGGATTTGATGCCGGTGGCGTTGGCAAGGTCGATGATGAACGGAACCTTCGGGGTACCGATGACGGCGTCGGTCTCGTAGGTGATTTGAGCGTTGAGCGTTGAGATTTGAGAGTTGCCGTCGCTGACGCGGAAGTTAAGTGTACAAGTCTCGTCTCCAGGAATGGTGATGTAGATCATTCCACGCTCGTCAGTGACGGCGGCCTCACGGCACTCGTCGCCAGCAAAGACTCCAAGCTCGGCACCGCTGACAGGCTGACCGTCAGCCACAACCTGGGCGATGAGCACCATGTTGGCGGGATAGTTGCGATAGTCAACGGGAGTAAACGTTGTGAGTTGAGCGTTGAGAGTTGAGAGTTGAGAGTTGAGGGTTGGCTGCGCCATGCGGGCTGCGGCACCAGTGGCGGCCTTGTTGGGATAGGTGAGGGTGTGGTCCACCTTAGCCTGAATCTTATATCCCTGTCCGGGAGTCAATTGCTTCAGGTTGCCCAGCCACTCATACTCATCGTAGTAGGCCACGCCATGCTGACCCTTTATGATTTCGCCATCCTCAGGCCCCATATTGGCCAGTGCCTCGTTGACGCTCATCACCGACAGACTGTTGTAGGCCACCCACGTCCATTTGCCGTTACCAGCAATGTTGATGGATTCCTCGTCGCTCTTGACCTTATGGCCAGTGACGCAGAGTGTCAGATCCTCATTAGCCTGCACCGTATACATCTCAAGGTTGTTCATCTGCTCAAGGTCACCTATCCATTTCTTTCCAGTATATTCGCTATAGATGCCGTTGTTTTTCACCAGCTCCACCTTGCTGTCAGCCTTCGAGAACACGTTGGTCACGGTGAAGGGATTGGGTTTCACAGCGAGCGACATCCAGTTCCAGCCGTAGGCCAGGTCGATGTTCTGCTCCACTTCGTCGGTGGCATTGAGGATGATGGGATTCTTGTATGTACCCCACATCTGGTTTGTCACGAATGTAATACTCTCGCTCGTGGTCACCACAGGATATATCGTACCCGTGGAGGCCTCAAACACCTTGAAGGTCACAGCTTTCTCATTATCTTCATTATCACCATAGATGGTCATGGTGCAGAAGTAGCTGTCATAGCGGCTGTTGTACTCAGGATGAACCACGCCACGGCACTCGTTGTTGATGAAAGCACCCACGATGTCATCCTCGTCACGACAGGGCACGTTGAGAATTTGCAGGTTTCCGACAAGGTTCATCGTCTCCTCATATTTTGCGGGGGTCACGGCCCAGTCGGGTTCCTCGGCCTTCACTTTCAGGTTGAGGGTCAGCGGCTCGCTGATGTTGTCATTGCCAGTGAGGTAGATGGTTTCCTCGTACTTGCCAGTGGGAACGCTCTCGGCTACGGTGAAGGTGATGGTCTTCGACAGCTGAGCCTTCAGTGTTCCGCTGGTGGCACTGGCAGTTAGCCATGAGGGCAGACCTGTGAGTGTCCAGTTCTCCGACGTACCACTCTCATTGGCGAAGGTGGCCTCGAAGGTAGCGGGTTCGCCGACCTGCTTCTCAAGCGTCACGTCGGTCTCGCCCTTCCACAGCAGACTGTTCTGACGCACGAAGGCCGTCCAGCTTGCAGCATTCGACTCGTTGCCGTTGAGGTCTTGCACGGCCCTCACGGTGAACTGCAACGTCGTACCCTCTAATCGGGCAGGTGTCTCGTTCAGCGTGATGATGATGCCACGCTCGTTGGCCACGTAGTTGTATTCCACGTTGGTGGCCTCGGGCTTCACCTTTAGGGCAGGAGCCTCGTCGGTGTAGTTGAGAGTGGAGGGTTGAGAGTTGAGAGTTGTCACCTCTGCGGTCAGACCGCTGCCTGTGAGATCCTCGTCATTGCTTACCGAGGTGATGAGTCCGTTGTTGGGGTCACGTGTCATCTTCTCGAAGGAGTAGTAGGCTGCCAGTCCGCTCTCGTCACCGACAAGGCGCTGTGTGCGCTGGCTACTGAGCAGGTCACCGGTCATCGAAGCGTTCCAGATGCGGATTTCGTCGACCAAACCTTTGAAGAAGGTGCCGGCATCGCCTCGCTGCGAGCCCACATAGAGCGTTGCGCCCTCAAGAGCGGGCACTGCCGATGCCGAGAAGGTCTTCACGGCCTTGCCGTCGACGTAGGCCGTGGCGTTGCCGTTGCGCAGCACATTGAGTGCCAGGTGGTGCCAGGCGTTGTCGAGGACGTTGCTGCTGGTCAGCTCGGTGTCTGAGCCATTGGCCTTCATAGTGAGGCCGCCGTTGGCGTTGAAGCCGATGCCCACAGAATTAGTGTTGGCAGCGAACAGTGTGCTTGCTGCACTCTGGTCGGCCTTTGCACCCTTGAACCACATTTCCACGGCGTAGTCATCCGTTTGCGAGGGGCTGCAGGCAGAGATGTTCAGTTTCAGGGTCTTCGTGCCGTCGAGGGTGACAGCCTTGTTATCGTTGTTCAGATACCACGTGCTGGCAGGCATGGTGAGGTGGCGGCTGCGGGCATAGTCGCGAATTTCTGTGCCGTTGCCCTCGTCCATCTTCCAGTAGCCGATGAGGTTGGGCGTGGAAGGCTTCTTCGTGAAGTACATCTCGGCCTGTGCCTCCTGCATGGTGCGTGCCTTGTCCCAGAGGGTCAGCTCGTGGATGGCACCCTTGAAGTTCTGTCCCAGCGTGATGCTGCCAGAGCCGGCATAGTCGGCTACAGCCACGTAGGCAAACAGGTCCTTGGTGTCGTTGGCCGTTACGGCGCGTGCGTATAGGTGGCTGCTACCCTCATCATAGTTGTAGGAGAAGGTCAGGAATGTCCAGGTGTCCTTCTCAATGGCATTGGTAGAGACATAGTCATTGCCGCCAATGGAGGCCACAAGCTTGTCGTTAGCGTCAATGCTCAGTTTGAACTTCTCGTTGCCGTTGCCGTGGGTAAGGATGTCACCGGCTGCGGTCACACGTACCCACATATCAGCCGAGAAGCTCTTCTTGGCCAAGTTGAAGCCGGCCTGTGTATAGGCGGCGCGATCAGTGCCCTGTGCCGACAGAGCCACGTCGTGCTGCAGCTCGTAGCCGTTGAGCACACCACTGACGATGATGTTGTTCTTCGTCAGCATCTCCTTCTGGATGTCCTCGTTGAAGGTCACGCTGATCTCGTCACCGCCGTTGAGCACGCCGTCGCTCGGGCTGGCAGCGCCGAAGAGCTGCGGACGCTTCAGGTCTTTCACCAGCGTCAGCACGTCGCTCTCAGCGGTCACCGTTTTGCCGGAGTAGATTGTCGAACTCTGTGCGCGGAATTGGTATGTACCGTCAGCCCATTTAGCTTCCCTCATGTCTATCGGCAGTTCTATGGCACCATTTTCGGGAAGCAGCTCTTGACTGTTGTTTGCGCGGACGCTCTCGCTCGGGATATAGCTCTGTAGCAGGCTCCATGTCTGCTTGCCCGGCTCCATGTACTGTAGGTCGACGCTCTGCAGACCGGCAAAGTAGCGATTGAAGCCCGTCACGCGGAATGTCACACCATCGTTCACGTTGGCTGTGTTCACCGTCGTCTTGTCCATGGCCATGATGACTGGCGTGCTGGCGGGCACGAACTCGGCCGAGATGGTCACCTCGCTCCTGAGGTCGTCCTGACAAGTGCTGGTCAGGGCCAGTGTGATGTCGGCATACTTCGTAATGGCGGCGTTGCCCTGCTCTAAGGTGAGAATCATCTTCACCGTCTCGCCGGCAGGCACTAACACGGTGCGTCCGTTCTCGATAGGACCGGTGGGCAGACTCAGCCTGGCGCCGAGCGGGTTGGTGCCGTCAACAGGAATGAGGTTGAAGTAGCAGTCGGTCTTCGTAATCGAGTTGTTCCTCAGCAGCAGCTCAAACTGAGCCTGGCCGCCAGTGGGAATGCCCGTCAGCATGTTGTTGTCGCAGGCTATTTCCGGCTGCTCTATCTGCATGGTGGCCTCCGACAGTACTTTCGATTCACCCTCTTCTTTGTAGTATTTCGTCAGCACCTCACCCTCATACGGACATGAGCTTTGTCCGCCTAAGGTGCGGAATATCGGGCCATGGGTTCCCGCAGCCGGGAAGATGTCCATCGAGAACGAATCGTCGGCACCGCTGTCGGCCAGCGTGTAGCTGAAGGTTGCCGAATTCTCCGTCTCGTCAGTTACGGTTGAGCCATTTTCTCTTATCAGGTTGTAAGTGGTCTCGACATCACCACCCATTCCATTCCATGTAAATCCGAGGTCAGTAAAGAAATTGTATGTCCAGTTGGTCGTCTTTGAGTAGGTTGTGGCAAAACCTGAAGAACGCGTTGTCGACTCATTGATTTCCGAACCGCCGCCAAACGACACATTCTTCTTTCCGTGGCCTTCATTGTACGTCTTTAACTTAGTTTCCTCATTGAGAGCGATGGCATCCTGCCAAGCCTTAATCTCTGAATTATAGTATTGCACCTTGTCGAGCTGTGTGGTTTCGTTGCCCACCTTCACAATGAGAACCTTGTAGGTGCCCGGCTCGCCGAATTGTTCATCCACCGGCCCCCATTCCGTGACATACATGGTCGCGCCACTCTGGTTGACGAATGTCGACGTATCAGCAACCTGGGTGAGCAGGTCGTTGCGCAACGTCTTCAGGTTGGGAATGATAACATTCTCAATCTGGTATTCCGTATAGATAAAGTTTGTATTAAACTTTGTGCCAATGGTGATGACATCATCGACGTCCACCTCCAGCGTGCCGTTGGCTTTGGACATCAGTCCCACCGATCGTGCGTTGCCGAAAAGCAGGTTCTGGCTCTGGCCTATATAGAGGTCGCCGTCGGCACCAATAAATTCGGGGTCGCTGCTCGTGCTGATGGCACGGGTCACCTCAAGTGTCGTGACGGTTGAGCCGATAGTGTCTTTCTGCTCAGTACGGTCGAAACCATTGGACACATCGGCAATAAAATCATATTCGTTCTGATTGGAACAGTATAACGTACCAGTATTCGTCACAACATCAGCTCCCGCATGGAGGTTAACCATGAAATTGTTTGCTTCAGCAAATGTCCTGATGGTGTCTCTGGTGTGGATGGTCACTGAACCAGTTTCCCAGGTGGCAAACGACGAGTCGCCATACGGGTCGTGCAGAATCATCTCCACTTTGCTCGGGCCCTCCGTGACGTAGTTAGTACCTGAGGGCAGGTCGCCGAAGACGATGCCGGTGAGTCCCTGCCAGCTGTAGTCGCCGGCGCCATTGTTGTAGGTCATGTTCAAAGTACGGGTGAAGTCGCCCTGGATATTGGGCAGACCAGCCTTCCACGAGTACGTTGCTTTGCCAACCGAGTCGAGCAGCAGTTGGTTGCTCTTCAGATCGACCACCTTTCCGGCATTTTCCGCGGCATCGGCTCTATACACCTCCTGGCTTGAGCTCATCGCATTGCTGATGGTCACCACAACATCCTTCAGCGGCACCTTCGATGTATGGCCATTATCATAGTTCGTGTAAGTCTCATAGCCCTCCAGGTCGAAGTTGTAAGTACCCAACTCCGAGAAGATAGGATAGTCGAAGTTGTAGGTCACAGTACCGTTGTTCACACTATAGAGGTTAGCCTTGAGCTTCTTGCCGGTGCTCAGGTCATTGTACTCAGCTTTTGCGTCGCCAAATGCTCCTACGGGTGCATCTTTCTGCGAGACGTTCAGCACGGGCTGGGTGTGCAGGGTCTGCTGGAATGCAGCCACATAGTCGAAATAGCGGAAGCCGCCGTTCTCCGTCGGGACGCTGTCCTGCAGCACGGTCGTTGCGTCGCTGGCATCGATGCGTGGCAGTTGCTCAGAGTTGAACACATAGTTGGCTTGTCCTTCGGTGCTCTCCATCACTACCGACAGCACCTTGTAGTCCAATGGTGGCAGCATGACACCAAACTCGCCCGTCTCGCCATCGGTGGTGATAACGACCTTCTTGGCATCGTTGTCGTATGCTCCGCCCGTGCGGTAGGCCACGCCGGGTTTTGTCATGCCCTCAATAGTGGGCACGTCGGTATTGGTGGCTACAGGCCGGAAGCCTGTGCTCACCAGCCCATCCGTTTCCTCCTCGGCATTCATCATATACCTTGTGTCGGGTATCTCAAGGGTGATGACGGCCTTGCCGATGTTGTTCTCGCTAAGACCGAAGCCTAAAGGCTTGTTACCCTCGATGGCACCACCCACCACGCGTCCGGCTACCGGCACCAGCGTGTTGTCGATGAAACGCAGGCCCGACAACGGGTTCTTGAACTCCATCGTGACCTCGTTCAGGCCCGTCGGGTCTTCGGGGATGCGACCGTTGTTCACAAAGGTGTGGCCGTCCCTGACGGCAGAGATATAGTGCTTTCCGATGGGCACGTCGATGACGAACTCACCGTCCTGGTTGGTCATCACCGCCTCGTTGTCGCGCGCCACAGCACGACCGTCCACATAGATTTGCACGCTGTCAACCGGGATATTGGTGCCGGCGTAGATGATGGTGCCACTCACCTCGAAGGAACTGACATCGGTGAAATCGACGCTGTTGTGTACCACCGACGAAGTGCTGATGAAGCGGCTCTGCTTCTGGGGAGAGAACTCATGGCTGTTGAGCGTCGGAATGATATTGAAGTTCGTACCCTCGCCGCTGAACGGCACTCCCTGGATGATGTAGTTGCCATCGATGTCGGTCTTGGCCTTTAGCTTCAGTTCATCAGGCGTGAACGTATCGCTCTCGGCGTTGTTGCCCACCTCGCCATGATGCTGGTGATAGACGGTGAGGGTGCGCGAATAGTCGAAGAACTTACGTTTCAGCCCCTCGTCGAAGGTCCAGTAGGTCTCTAAGCCCGCCTCGTTGCCCACGAGCAGATGGTCGTAGTTCTCCATGACCTCGTCTTCGGTGAGGCACTTCGTCCACAGACGGAACTCATCGGCATAGCCCTGGTAATAGCCCAGTGATAACTGTTTGGCGCCAGCGAGGCTCAGGGTGCCGTCCATCGTCAGCGTTTCCATCTTCGTCACCGCCATGCCCGCAGCGTCGAAGGATATCAGGTAGCCTGTCAGCGTGCCAGCCTTGCGCGTCAGCGCGAAGTGGTTATACTGTCCGGCGGTCAGTCGGAGATTGTTGAAGGTCAGGGTACTCTCACCGTTGACCAGCGTCAGCTTGCCATTGGCGTCCATGCCCACATAGCAGGTCTCGCCGTTCAGACGCACCATTTTGGTCTCGGTCAGCTCACTGGGATTCAGCCACAGTTGAATGCTGAAGTCGCCGTTGGAGAACTTGTCGGCGGCGTATGCATCGTTGGGGTAAGTCCACTTCACCGAGCCGGCAATGTTGGTGAAGTGTATGGAGCGGTACTGGCTTCCGCTCTCGGCCGACGAACCGGTCTTCTGTGCAATCACCTGTACGCCTTCCACCGAGCTGCCCGACGAGCCGTAGGTGATGCGACCGCTCACGGTGCCCGTGGTCTTGGCAAAGCCAATGTCGGCTATGTCGTTGGTGATTTCCGTACCGTCTGCACATTTGTCAATCACCGTCACGCGGTAGTCGTAATAGACGCCCGGCAGCGGCGTGTCGTCGTCGTAGGCCAGATTTTCGTCCTTGCTCGACATGCGGGTGAGCTGGGTCCATGCCTCGTTTTCAATCTCGGCGGTGCGGCGTTCCACGACGTAGGTCTTGGCATCGGTGGAGCCTTGCAGGTCGACGCTCCACGCCAGTTTCACCTTGCCCGGATGGTTGCCCTTCGTGGCATTGAGGGAATAGAAGAGTGTGCCGTTGCCGATGGCGCGCTTGGTGAACACCGCCGTGTCGGCCAATAACTCCGTGTCATTGACGACCCCCTGTATACGGTAGGTGTGGGGGTCGCAGGCGTTCAGCGGCTCCTCAACGTATGGGACACCATTCTCGTCAATGCCATCCTGGCGGTTGTTGTGCTGATTGGTAGTGCGGTGTATCCACTTGAATACACCCTGCATGTCCTCGGGCGTGATGGTGTAGATGGGCGTTGTCTCGTTGTCAACGTAGATGCGGAACTGGTGGCCCCAGCCCTCGGGAAGTTGGTCAGAGGTCCAGGTGAACACGATGCTGTCGGAATAGCTCCTCGCTTCTGCATTGTCAACGGGCACCTTGCGCGTGGTGTTCACCTTATTAGCATTCTCCGCCCTTGTGGTTGATTTCAGGCTTTTCACCTTCGTATCTTTGGGCCAGTGCCTCCATACATAATAGATTTCATACTCCAAGTCAGTCTCGTTGGGGAAGTCCTTGTCGATATAGGTGTATGTGCCTGTGTCCGGGTTGTAATTAAGGTTGGTATATCCTCCCTCAGTTACTCGCTGATACACCGAATCGACTAAGACACCGTTGCGGTAGATCATCCACCGGGTGTCCCAATCGCCAATGGAATAATTCGTGTTGTCACCCTTCCACGTCAACTTCACCTGGTTGTTCAACTGTATGAACTCCGTATTCTCGATGACGGCTTTAGGGAAGGGGGAGAACGTTAATGTAGAGGCCATTTTATTATAGTACGACGTTGAATTTTTGTTGTCCCTGTCGTTATCGTGCGTGAACTCATGGTAAGGCGTAATCGTGAATTTTGTCCGGAAATCCATGCCAATATCCTTCAAGTTGAAAGTGTATGAACCGTTGGCATATTTGTTTGGGTCCTTGAATCCGATTGCCCTACTCCAGCCACCATTAATCTGAGTGCAGATATGTGTCTCGCCGTCGGTATTGCGTGAAGTTCCTTCGAACTTGTAGGGAACGGTTATCGTGCTGTCGGGGGAAATGCTCCACTCGGTGTTCCACGAAATAGTGCGGACATTGAAGGTATAGGGCGTTGCAATACTGTAGCCATCCTTTGAGATGAAGTGATTGTCTCTGCCATCTTCCTTGCACCAGTTGCCAGACCACTTAAGCTTGATATCACAGTTGCGCCACTGTAGGGGCAGATACCAGCGCACTTTGCGATGGTAGTACGTTCCCACTGTGTATTCCGTCGTCGTTGTGGTACTGCCATACAAGTCGCACCCTGTAATCTTATTAGAGGCAGTAGGTACGAAGTTTCTGTTGCACTTGATGTTGATAATCGTCTGGTAGCTGCTCCCGCCGTTCTTACTGGCAGAGATAGTCAGGCCACTGTTGGCATCCATGAAGCCCTCTAAATAGCCCATGTAATGGAAGCCGAAGCCCACACTGAACTCGATATACGGACTGTTGCCGTCGTTGTTTCGATTGTAGGTGAGGTCGGC
This sequence comes from Prevotella sp., assembly GCA_017475265.1. Lineage (GTDB taxonomy): Bacteria > Bacteroidota > Bacteroidia > Bacteroidales > Bacteroidaceae > Prevotella. The sequence continues at coordinate 57,967 of JAFVFY010000082.1, forward strand.
CATCATAAATCTGTACAAGAAGCCCGTGCCGTCGACATCTGATCCTACCACGGCCCCGGCCCTTTGCGGCACTAAGAGCATCATAGCACACAACAGCATGGCCAAAGCCTGCAGCGGACGGCCATGATGGGAAACCGACAGCGGCACCCGCCACCATCGCTCCAATTGTTTTGTAGTCTTTTCCATAATCTTAAGGGTTAAAATGATTGGACTTAAAGAATAAAATGATTAAAAAATTTATGATTGAAAATGTTTTAGCGGTTCTTTAGGTTTAACGATGCAAATTTACACTTTTTTTTCTATTCCCGCAATAATTCGGGCGAATTAACGCGTCAATTAAGACGAATTAACGTACAGCTCGCCGTTTCGTCTATGGGAGAAAGCGGTTTTGCCTCAGACAAATCTCTTGAAGGCTTCTTCGTAATCAGGGCTGATGCCTAGGCGACCGTTGACGAGGCAGACGAGTTCTATCTTACCACGGAAACAGAGCACATTGTCGCTGGTGCGGTAGATGTCCTGATGGAATACGTACTTGATGCCCTCCTTCGTGAGGTTGAGGCAGGAGAGAAACTCATCGTCGGGGCGCAGGGGCGACTTGTATTGCAGCGACATGCGAGCCACGACGGCATCGACACCCTTGCGGTGCATATCGGCGAAGCTCAAGCCGCACTCCTTCAGGAATAGGTGGCGGGTGTGCTCGCAGTAGTGAATGTACTGGGCATTGTTTACGATGCCCTCGATGTCGCACTCGTAGTCGCGGACGGCCATTCTCACTGTGAAGATGTAGTTCCGCGAGCCCCCTAAGTTCTTGCTTAGGCAAGCGTCCCATTGGGCCGAGCGAGGGGGTTGGGGGTCTGAACGACCTACGTTAGTAATATTCTCTTCCATATAATAAAGTTATTGTTGTCTGTTCAGACCCCCAACCCCCTCGCTCGGCCCAATGGGACGCTTGCCTAAGCAAGAACTTAGGGGCTATGGCGAAGGTATTCATATCCAAAGCGGCAGCGCAGGCAGTCGCGGCGGTCGCAGTATTCGCGTTTGAGTTGGATGAGGGCCTGGCTGTCGCCAGCGGTCTTTGCCTCCAGGCCGCACTGTTGCCACATGTTGATGATGTGGTTCTTCTCCGCCTTCAGCTGTTCCAGCAGGTCGAAGGCGCGGTCGCAGAGCTGTTCCTTCTGGCGGTGGCGACCAACGGCGAAGAGCACGGGGATCGCGGTGTTGATGATGATGATGTCGAGCGATTCCTTCGACAGGTGTTTCTCGCTGTGGGCGCTAGGGGCACCGAAGGTGTAGTGGGTCTCCCAGTAGGGCGTGACGTGGGTGGACAGCAGCTTGTGCAGTTGCTCCACCGTCTCGCACTCCAGCAGTTCGCTCAGCCCGGAGCGCCGCTCGTGGTAGAGGCGGGCCAGCTGGGAGATGCGTATGTGTGGGAAGTTCTGCGGCCGTAGTCGCAGGAATCGCCACAGCGCGTAGTCCATGGGCTGCAGTGAGAATTTATGGGCCAGATACTGATATTCATTGTGCAGACGGGTGAAATAGCCCTCGGCCAGGGCTTCGACGCGGTAGCGTTCGGGCACGCTTTCGGGTGTGAGAAGTCCTGCCTGTCCCAAGAAGATGGCTTCCACCTGAAAGAGGTCGTCGCGGTGCTTGCCCACGGACTGCAGGGGGATGTTGACGGCCCACTGCTCGAAAGCATCGCCATTGATGCCGAAGCCGAAGGTGCGGGCCAGGCAGAAGAAGTAGGCCGCCTCCCACGAGCCGTTGAGGCGTCGCGCCCACTCGGTGATGGCAAAGGTCTTCTGTTCCAGCCGTTCCGTCTGCAGGGCGGCCATCCAGGAGTGGATGGTCAACTTGCTCAATGTCGGAACAATCTTGTAGCACGGGGGGTAGAGGGCGGTGCGCTGAAGCTCGTCATAGTTCTGCTTCAGTCCCTCGGCTATGGGCACCACGAGCTGCGGCAGGTAGTGGCCGTCCTCGGTAAGCACGTCGCAGTCGGCCTCGCAGACCACGTGGAGCACCACATTATTATAGGCGTGGTTCTCGTCGTGTCCGTGGACATACCAGTCACTGCTTTTAAGGTGCAGCTCCACGTTGCCCACCCACAGTGTGTTGCCGATGCGCACCTTCGCATTGAAGAAGTCAGGTCCTGCATTGCGGTTGTGCAATCCTGGGTCGATGACCTCCACCGTCCGTCCGTCGGTGGTCAGCAGTTCTCCGAGTGGCAGCATTTTGTGTCGCCAAGTGTAGTGAAGCAGTTCTTCCACGGGTTTATCTGTCTTGACGTTGCAAAGTTAATGCTTTTTTCTGTTTCCCACAAATATCTGTCGGAAAAAACAACAAATATGTGGCACTTATTTGTGCAGATGGGGAAAAAGCAGTACCTTTTGCACGCGTTTTTTAATTGAGATATGGAAAAAAGAAAATTTCTTTGGATGCTCGCTGCCCTGTTGCTTTCTTTGGGGCAGTCAGTTTGGGCACAAGACGATGGTGCGTACCAATCGTCCGATACCGAGGAGGTGCTTGAAGCCCGCATTACGGACATTGGCGTATGCGTGTACGACCTGCAAGTTTATGTCAAGACCGATTCTCTCACTCAGAAGGAGGACACCATCTGCATTGCTTCAAGGCCCGAAATCCTCTGGCAGTCAGAGAATGTCAACGTCTACGACTCGCTGAGCATCGACCTTGCGATGCAGCCGCGGCGTGCTGTGCGGCGTGCGATTGTCGACAGCGGCATGCGTCAGTGGGGCAACCTCATGGAAGATTATGTGAACAACTTCTATTACTACGTGTTCCGCTACGAATACCCTTCCGTAGATGCCGACGGCAACCCCATCATGCTCTCTGCCATAGCTGCTTGTCCCACACGTGAGGCAACCAAGGAGGTGCGCAACATCATCATCGGTACACACCTCACCATCACCGCCGACAGCCAACGGCCATCGGCTCAGATTAACAACTTCAAACAAGACGACTGGGGCATGATATTCTCGCTCGCAGCAGACAGCAAGCTTGTCTTACAAACAGGTTATGGGGTAGGCGCTACGGCTGTGTTTGCCGTGGCCAGCACTATTGCGGTTGCGGCGCTTTTCATTCCAGGGCTAGGAATGCTTCTTGCTGCTCCTTTTGCTGTCGTCGCTATACTTTCTGGTACCTATATAGTTGACCAAATGGGTCAGAGTGCCGCCAGCCATGAGTTCAACGATAATCTGGTCATTATGGCCGACTACGAAGGCTATGGCCTCACCAAGGAGCGCGCGCACCCCTATCTCTACCAAGAACTCACGGCGCGCCAGTGCATCGACGCCACGCGCTATGGCCGCGACCTCTATGAGCACGATGCCGCGCTTACCTACCTTCGTCACCCCATCCGCGAGCAGTTCCGCACCATGAGCGTTGGCTATTCTCAGGGAGGTTCCGTGGCGCTTGCCTGTCAGCGATTCATCGAGCAGAACAACCTCGTTGAGGAGTTCCATTTCGCAGGTTCATACTGCGGCGACGGCCCTTACGACCCCATCGCCACCCTCATGTCATACGTGCAGCAGTCAGTGGATGGCAAGAACTTGTCCATGCCAGTGGTTCTGCCACTTATCGTCAAGGGTATGCTCGACACCAACCCCTATATGGTCAGCCACAAGGCCGAGGATTACTTCCGCCCGGAGTTTGTCAATACTGGCATCTTCGACTGGCTTTCCAGCAAAGATTACACTACTGGCGACATCGATGCGAAGTGGCAGGAATTGTATGATGCCAAGAAGACCGAGAAGAACTACAAGAGCTGCTCGCTGAAAGACATCATGAACGACGAATGTTACAATTACTTCCTCAAGCTCTACAACGACAACAAGGACACCTTCACCTCTGCCGAAGGTGTACCCCTGCCGAAGCAACGTGGCGTGATGGAAGACCTGCATTTCGCCCTTGCAAGCAACGACGTGTCCAGAGGATGGAATCCTGAACATACCATCCAGTTGTTCCATTCCACGGGCGACACCGTGGTGCCCTACTCCAACGCACTCAAGGTCAAAAACACTTTTGGCGACAAAGTGGAGCTGGAAGATGCCCGTAACAAGCAAGACCACATGGATTCTGGCACCGATTTCTTCAAAGGCGACAGTAATCTTGATGTGATTTTAGACGTTCTGAATTTACGTATGTACCATAGAGTATCAGATATCTGCAAACGAAAATGGTAAAGAAAATAATTCTTCTGCTTTCCCTGACAGCTTTCGTTTCAGGGCTTTCTGCAAAGGTCATCAAGGGTCATGTACTCGTTGATGGCGTAAAAGCTACGGCCGAATACACCGTGCTTGCCGACGGCACGGTAGGTCTTGGTTCGGGTAGTAATGCGTGTATTTCGCACTATACCAAAGGCCGCGTGACGGTACCCTCGAAGATGGACGGCTACGAAGTCACGCAGGTCATGCCCCTGGCTTTCCGTTTCTGCAACAGTATAGAGGTGGTCATTGTCCAGGAGGGCATCACGCGCATTGGCGACTTCGCCTTCATCGGTTGTAGCAGCGTCAAGGAGGTGGAACTTCCCTCGACGTTAAAGACAGTAGGTTCGGGTGCTTTCATCGGCTTGAAGAAGTTGGAGATGATGACCTGCAAGGCCGTCACGCCGCCCACATGGGAGTACAACGATGTGTGCTTCGTGCACAAGAAGGGTATTGGCGACGACCAGCTACAGCACTACCGGCAAGGTGTGCTCCTCAATGTGCCTACCGAATCGGGCACCGCCTACGCCGCTGCCAAGTACTCCAATTCCAGCATTGGATGGACGACCGCCGAGGGGTGGGGCACCGCCTTTGTCAACTTCAACCGCAGCGCACTGGAGAATTTCCGGCTCTACGACCTCGCGGATTTTTACGACGTGAGGCGCATTGCCAGCAACCCCGAGCGCTACGGCACGTTAAAGAACCTGTGGTTAGAGGCCGACATTGACCTTCCCGACACCATCTTCACCACACCTCTTGGCGAAACGCCCGAGCTTGCCTTCAGCGGTGCCATCCACGGACAGGGGCATACCATCAGCAACCTGCAAGTTAACGCTGACGGCGTTTCCGGCTTCATCGGCTACTACAGCGGCTCTTCCATCGTTGGCCTTCGCCTGGAGAAATGCCTCTTCGCAGGTACTGACGCGGTAGGTGCTGTCGCCGCCGTCGTCACAAAGCCGGCACGCATCGACTCCGCCTTCGTCAACGCCTCCTGCCGCGGCAATGGCTCTGTGGGAGGATTGGTGGGAGAAGCCAAAGCCACGCTCGGCATCGACCGCTGTTGGGTGGAGGGCAATTCACTACCCAACTCCCAGCATCCAGCATCTGACACCGAGCTCCATGTCGGCCTTGTAGGCAACGCCGCCGATGCCACCATCACCAACTGTGCCGTTATCGTGAATAACTACGGAAACCAGAACATAGCTCCCTTCGTCGCAGCGGGTAAGGCCACCGTCAGCTGTTCCTATGCCGATGGCGATGAATACAGGAACTACACGCCCAAAGGCAACATCCAGCACTCGGAGAGCGTCATCCTGACGGGTAAGCCCCTGGAGATTCTCGACTATGGCGGCACCAAGCAGACGTTCGACTATCAGGATGTCTATTTCAAAACCGTCTATCCGGCAGCGACGCTGGGCATCGACGCATGGGCATACCACAACGGCTCCTATCCCATTCCCGATTGCTTTGCCGACAGGTGGGACGTGCACGTCAATCAAGCCGTCTACGGCTCTGCGAAGTTGTCTGCCCGCATGATGAACGTGCTCACTCCCGACGAGACGATTCCCGCCTCTGCATGGCTCGACCTCTCCGACCAAGGTTTTCGTCACTAAAGTTCAAGGCTTCGCGCCTGTGGATTGACAAGAAAGTCGATGTCTTCGCCCATGCCGAGCAGCTGCCACTTGGCCTTTCACGGCAGATTACCGCTGAGAATGGCATACTGCTTGAAGACACCCTCGCCGCCATCAAAACGGGCAGCAAATCCATCTACCAACCTGTCTATCAGATGGATGAGAACTACAACATCTGTTACGATGACGATGGCAATAAGATTGAAATCAGCACGTTGTACGTCGGTGAGGACGTTTCGTGGAAGGAGAAAGCCTATCCCCTCTGTCTGCCCTACGACGTGGCGCTGCCCAAGAACTGCACCCTCTACCAACCCACGCACGTCTATGACGTGGCAGGAAAGACGACGGCGCTCTTCGAACGTGTGCGCGAGAACTTCGTCGAGGCCTTCAGGCCTTACTACCTCGTGGTGCGCTGCGACTCCGTGCCCTTGGGCACCAAGGCACAGGTGGTGTGCCCTGCCATCAGCAGCAAAGCCGTGCGGGTAGGCGGCTACACCTACGAAGGCTCCATGAACCGCATCGGCAACATCAGCGCGCGCGACAACAACATATATATGTTCACGGATGACGGCTGGAAGCTCGTCAAGGCCACCAGTGACCTCACCTATGAAGTGAAGCCCTTCACCGCCTATTTCGCTGCCAATGGTGGTGCAGCCGCCACAGAGATTGCCATAGAGCTGGAGGACAACAACCCCGTCATTTCCGTAGGCGACTTCAACTTCGCCATCAACACAGAGAACGAGCAGAACATCACCGCCACCCTGGTGGGTTACCACGGACGCGGCGGTAACGCAGTAGTGCCCGCCTCGGCTCCCTACGTGTCGTTCGGCATCGAGAAGCCGGTTCCCGTCGTGGCACTTGGCAAGGACATCTTCGCCGATTGCACGGCAGAACTGTGGAGCATCGACCTCAGCAAGTGCAACGCGATAGCACCCGTTAGCATCGACCGCAATGCCCAGGGCAACCCCTTCTACAAGGTGGACGAGCGCACCATCATTTACATGCCGGAAGGCAAGGCACAGCCGGGCAAGAACATCGTGGTGGGAACCCACTGTACCGACCTCACCATCACCGACGCATGGGATTTCAAGCCGCCATACGCCTTCCACGCCGACGTGGCCGAGTATAGCCGCATACTCAGGGCTTCGAAGCAGAAAGACGGCAGTTACAAGAGCTATGCCTCCACCGTGTGCCTGCCCTTCACCATGACCAGCGACGAGATGGACGAGGCTTTGGGAACACAGGGAGCGGCCGAAATACATTCCATGCAATATGTCAGCAACGCAGCCAATGAACACACATTCGCCTTTACCGACCACCTGAACTTCATCAACCGAAGCATCAAGGCCGGTGAGCCTTACCTCGTGCTCATGAAGAAAGGACAGCTGCAAATACGTGCGAAGGACACCGAGGTCATCGCCGCACCCAGAGAGGCAGAGGAGGAAGATGTCTTTGAAATTGACGGATATGAGATTGGATGGTGGAAAGGCACCTTCGCCAAGCTCAGCAACGAGACGTCGGCCGACATCAACGCCTACACGCTCAACAGCGGAAAGTGGTGCCGCATAAGAAGCGACGGCAGCAACTACCGCAAGGCATGGGTGGGAGCATTCCGCGCATACTTCAAGCCGAAGGCACCAATGGCATACAACACCTACGCCACCTACTACATCGCCGAGCCGCAGGGCGATGAAGACACGGAGTATAACCTCTTCCCAGCCGATGAGTATGCCACAGAAGCCGACTTCTCAGGATATGAAGACGACATCGACACGGGGATAACGCTCACCACTCAACGCCCATCGCTCAACGCAGAGACATGGTTCACCCTCGACGGACGAAGGCTCAACGAAGTTCCCACGGCTCCCGGCATCTATGTCGTCGGTGGAAAGAAAGTAATCATCAAGTAATATGAACGCAACAATGAAAGCAAAATATTCAATCCTCATAACCCTCGTGTTCTGCTGCGCGCAGGAAGTCAAAGCTGATGCCAACAACCCAACCGAAGGCTTCTCTGATGTCGATGGTACTACCATCACCATTCAGGGCATAGCTGACATGAATAAGTTGGCAGAGTATGTGAACAGCAACAGTGATACGCATTACGAAGGTTACACATTCCTGTTGGCTAAAGACCTCGATTACACCACCGCCACCTACAAACCCATAGGTAGCTCCAGTGGTGGTAACATGAATTACTTTGCCGGCACGTTCAACGGACAGGGTAAAACCATCCGCGGCATCACTATTGATGAAACCTCAGGAAGACAGGCGCTCTTCAACGTTATAAAGGGTGGCAAAGTGGAAAACCTCACGCTGGCCAACAGCAGTTTCAGCAGCGTAGATGGTGTCTGTGCGGGCATCGTGGCCTTACTTTCAAACGGTGGTACGGTGAAGAACTGCCACGTCACTTCCACCGTCACCGTGGGACCTGGCAGTACAAGCAACGGCGGCGTCGTGGGAATTTGTGAATCCGGCACGATGGAGGCATGTACGTCAATGGCGACTGTGAAGAGCAATAGCAATAGCTCTTATTCCGTTGGGGGCATTGTGGGAAAGTGCGGTGTGTCGAATCCATCGGGAAATAACGAGTATACCACCAACGTCAAGAATTGCTTCTATTGCGGCAACGCCTACTCGATTGACCCTGAGAGTAATGCTGGATACAGAGGCGCTATTGTCGGCTATTTAGATAACAGGTCAAACCGCAGCACCGTCAATCTTCTGAACAATTTCTACACCACTACACAGAGCGGCATCTGCGCCGTGGGGGAGAAACCGAGTAATTCTTCACAACTGCCTACCATGACTAACTATGATGAGATTGACGGCGACAACGATGGCGTCACCGACTGTGGTGCTGTCCGTGTACGCAGCGTCACCGCCGCCGCAGATATAACAGACATGGGTACGGTTGTTGAAACCTATTCCTGTGACGGCCTTACTCCCTGCCTCACTACCTACACCTACGGCGTGAAGTACGGCGACATTTACTACAGCCACGTCCTCACACTCGACAACGCTACTGACAACACTTCGCTTCTGAATGACTGTAATGGCCATACCTACAACGTGAAGCTGCGCGGCCGAAGACTCTACAAGGACGGCGCGTGGAACACCCTGTGTCTGCCTTTCGATTTGGACATCGCAAACACTATTCTGAGTTCCACGAATGGCTGTATGATAAAGGAAATGGATGTTACGCGGTTGTATAGCGTGAAGGATAAGAACGATTTCACATACAAAACGGGATGCGAAGGCGGGAGCCTCTACCTCTTCTTCAAGCGAGTATATAATGTGGAAGCAGGAAAGCCATACCTCGTGAAATGGGAGCCAGCAGAAAACTACAACCCCAACGACGTTGCCTATGGCTATTTTGAACCCATCTTCAAAAACGTCAAAATCAATAAAGTGCTCACCCCCACCACTTCCGAAGACGGAACGGTCACTTTCACTGGCATATACACCACCTTTGCCTGTGATGTGGAAGACCGTAGCATGCTCTTCCTCGGTGCCTACAACACCCTCTACTATCCCAATGGTGCGGGTGATGTCACCATCAACGCTAGTTGCGCCTACTTACAGCTCAACGGAGTGCAGATGGCCGAAGAAACCAGTGGCGGCTCTGATGAAGAGTTCGTACCAGAAGGTGGTGGCGATGCCCGTTCCTTTGTCATCAACATAGAAAACCGTCAGGGCGATATAGAAGCCATTCAGCTGCCGGAGGCTTCGGGCACTTTCCGTTTCTCGCCCCTCGACTCAGAAGCTTGGTTCACCCTCGACGGTCGCAGAATCAGCAATCCTTTGAATATGCGCAAAGGCCTTTACATTCACAACGGGCGCAAGATTAATATCGTACAGTAGGCCAACGAGCGTGACGAAACCGTCTGGATAACCGTCAAATGAAAACATCGGGGAGTATCTGTGTGGACACCCCCCGATGTTCTTTCATCTTTGGAGAGTTATAGGAGTTCTAACGTCATTAACTTTTATAGCTTCTATAACTTCTATAGTTTCTATAACTTCTATAGCTTCTACTTGATGATTACCTTCTTGCCATTGATGACATAGATGCCAGCAGGCAGCCCTTGGAGCGTGGTGGTATTGCTGCGCACCTTGTAGCCAGAAACCGTGTAGACGTTGAAGGTGGCAGCGTCGCCAAGGATGTCTTCTATACCATTCTTCTCGGTGACGGTAAGCTTTCCTGCGACATAGTTGAACGCGTAGTTCGTGGCTTCACCACCAGAAACGGTGATGGGATATTCACCAGGCGTGCTTGCCTCGTCGGCCGTGGTAGTGGCGACAGGCTTCTTGGTGAGCACGGCCTCCGTTTGGTTGTTCTTCCAACCACTATAGGTGAGCGTGAACTCAGGATTGGCCTCGCCCTCCTGACGCTTGGCGTCATTGGCCTTCACGGTCAGCACAGCTTTGTTGACGGTGAGCTTGCCCGGCACGTACTTCAGGGTATAGTTGGTAGCTGCTCCTCCAGAAACAGAGATGACATAGATGGCAACATCGCTGGCTTTCGTAGCACTGGTCGAAGCGGTGGGCTTGGTGGTGAGCGAAGCCTCGGTGTCGCTGTTCTTGAAGCCACTGTAGCTAACGGTCAGCGCGGGGTTCTCGTCGCCATACTCACGGCTGGCATCGTTGGCCGTGACAGTCAGCTCGGCGGGAGTGATGGTCAGCTTGCCGTTGACGTAGGTTACACCTTCGTTCTCCACCGTACCCTTGGCAATGACGATGTCGTAGGTGCCAACGGGCGATGTCTTGGTAGCGGAGCAAGTGATAGACGGTGTACCACGCAGCGTTGCCGAACCACTTTGCTCAAACTCGAAGGTGGGGTTCTCATCGCCATACACTCGTGTATAGCTCTTGGCGGTGAGTACGAGCGTGCCAGAGGTAATGGTGAGCGTGCCATTCGTGTAGGTCAGGTTATAGTTCTTTGCAGAACCACCGCTGACGGTGATGGGATAGTTGCCAGGAGCACTCGTCTTAGTTGCGGTCGTGGTGGCTGTAGGCTTGGTGTCGAGCACGGCCTCCGTCTCGTTGTTCTTGAAGCCCGTATAGGTGAGCGTAAACACGGGGTTGTCGGTATTCTCCGAACGGGTCTTGTCATCGGCCTTCACGTTCAGCGTGGCCTTGTTGACGGTAAGCTTCGCAGGAACGTAAGTGAACGCGTAGTTCTTGGCTTCACCACCGCTGACCGTAATATCGTATGTTCCGACAGGGCTTGTAGCTGTGGCTGCACAGGCAGCCGTGGGCTTCTTGGTAAGCACGGCGTCTGTCTCGCCGTTCTTCCATCCGCTATAGGTGAATGTGAAAGTGGGGTTGGCTGCGCCATACTCGCGGCTTGCTACCTGTGCGGTGACAGTAAGCGGAGCTGCGGTAATGGTCAGCGTACCGGCAACACCGATGACGGTGGCGCCAGTGACAGTACCCTGAGTGACGGTGATGGGATAGGTTCCTACAGGCGATGTAGCCGTGGCCTCACACTTCAGCTCGGGCACGCCTGTGAAGGTGCCGTCGGCTGTAAATTCGAAGGTGGGGTTGGCATCGCCATAAACACGGGTGTAACTCTTGGCGGTCACGGTGACGTTAACAGGAGTGGAAGCCTCCTCATATTCCTCCTTCGACACAAGCTTCAACTCGGCAGGAGCACTTCTGTCAACGATAAGGTAGGCACTGTTGGCTGGAACGTATTTTATGCCTTTCTCAACACGCAACGAGGAGTCGGGAGCCTTGACGAATCCGAGCGAGCCGTCGCTAGTCTTGCCCAGCAAGCGCATAGTGTTTTCGTCGTACTCCAGGGCATCAATGTGATTCTTGTTGGTAGGCATAGCATCATTGGGAGTGGAGCAGAAATAAACGCCAGTGAGCCGATTGTTGCTAATAGCTGCCACCGTACCGGTAAGGATGTTAAGGCGGTTGTCGGAGGGCTTGTTAGTGGCACACTTCACGTAGACAGGCGTGCCCTTGGGCACACTTCCTGTAATCTCTTCATAAACAGCCATACCCTTGGCTGCATCTACCTTTGTTACATAGAAGGCCTGCATGCCAGAAGATGCAAAACTGTAATTAAACGCCACATTGAGCGACCTGTACCAGTCAGAACCCACCTGGATATTGGGCTTAATGCCGAAATAGTTGGTGTCGTCGCCGCTTGAAATGGGTAGCACATTCCATCGGAATGCTTTATTAGTGGCAGAGTAATTGCTTACGCCCACGCCACCAAAGGAGCCAAAGTCGGAATCATATTCATAGAGGTATTTCGTGATACCCGACATACTGGCAAATGTTGAGTAAGTACCATCACTATTTGCCTGAATCTGGAGCACATGACCTGATATGTCGCTTACACTCGTACCCTGCCCATGGAGGTTGTACTTGTTCCCACCCATAAATTCAGCATAGATTACAGTGCTAGGATTGGAAATCACGTCGTCTTCATTATATGCAAACGTGCGAAGTGCTCCCAAATCAGCGTTTGCTGCTTGATAGTTTAATGAACCGTAATCATCAAGAATACAGATATAACGGTTGCTCCTCACACTCTGCACACGATAGTAACCTGATGGAGGAAGGCTCTGTGCAACGAGAGACAAAGAAGCTACTACCAATGCCCCAAACAAAAACAATCTTTTCATAATAATATTACCAATACAATTCTCTATATTCTAATTTTCAAAAAAATTCCCCTCCTTTTTTGGAAATAGGAGGGGAACTAGTTCTTTTCAGTTAACCTCGCTTGAATTACTCAGCGATACAGATAGTCACACGGTTCTTGTCATTCTCGCTGAACGGCTGGACAGTGTCACCCTTTGAATCGTAGGAGATACGGCTCTCGGGGATGTTGTAGGTCTTCACCAGCATGTCCTTCACTGCCTGTGCACGGCCAGCAGCAAGACGAGCGTTGATAGTAGCGTTACCTGTACCCTTGTCAGCATAACCAGTCATGACAACCTTTGCCTCAGGATTTTCGGTCAGGTAGTTGGCGATGTCAGCCACCTTTGCGGTCTCTGTGGGACGAATCTTCGTTGAATTAATCTTGAAGAAGATATCGCGGCGCAGCGGAGCGGTCTTGATGATGGTTTGGGGCTTGCCAGGAACCTCAACGATCTTCTCCACAATCTTGTCCACATAGCGAATCTCAGGCTCCACGGGCGGGATGATGCGGGTGGTGTAGGTCGGGCCGAGGTTCATCTTCACACCAGCGAGTGCGTTGAAATACCAGTCGGCGTTGCCTGCCTTCTTTGAGTTGTACTTGTCGCTGAGAACGTTGGCGTTGACTTCGATGCCAGCACTGAAGCGGTCGTTGATGCGGAAGTCACCCATCAGACCTGCACGACCAGTGATGTTCACCTTCGTGCCAGTCCAGAGATACTCCAGATTCTGGTCTCCAGGAATGGAAGCCGAGGGATTGCCTCTCTTCAGCCAGGTCACCATACGACTGTTTGCATCGACAGCTTCATCATTGCCCCATGCAATATTTGCACCAACACCGATGAAACCAGTCAGGGTGAAGAGACGCTGGGGCTTAAAGCCGAAGAATGCGTTCGAAAGATTAGCGGTCAGCTCCAGTGAGGGAGCCACGTATGTCCACTTCCACTCGTCCTTGAAGGTGTTAGGGGCGGTTCTGGTGGGGTCAGTGCTCTGGTCAATCTCAATACCAGCCTTGCTGCTCCATGCGTTGACAGAGAGGCGGGCACCAAGAATCTTGTTGAAGTTGTAACCAGCAGCAGCCTGGATGTTGTAGTGGTTCAGGTCACCGAACTTCAGCTCACCCAGTGTGTGCTGCAGACCCAGAGGCTGAAGCTGCACATACCAGTGGGGATTGAAGTCATATTCGGTAGTGCCCTGCTGCTGAGCCTGGGCCTGTGCAGAAAGCACGCCCAGGAACAGCAGTCCAGACAATATAATCTTTTTCATATTCTTCTGAAACATTTAATTAATTACTCAATTACAATTAGAACTGAACATAGAATGTCTGACGGGTCTTCATGCCGTGATAGTCAACAGCAGCGTAGCTAATCTCGTAGATGTAACCAGCCTCACCACTGATGGTCAAAGTAGCGTCGCCAGAAATAACCTGGTTAAAGTTCTTACCTGCAGCTGCCTGAGCCTTTGCGATAGCCTCACCCTGCGAGAGAGGAGCCTTCGTTGAAGCGTCATAGACATTCGAGATGGCAATATACTTCTTGTAAGCAGGAGCCAGATACTCAGCGCAGTTCGATGTGGGGATGAGGTTTGCGGTGCCTGAAAGCATAGTAGCGCGCTCTACAGTGGGACCACAGAACTTAAAGCCCTTACCCGGCTGGAAGACAACCAAGTTGATATCAAGCAGAGAATAGAGAGTGAAGATAGAGTTGGCCTTGTTGTAAGCCCGATCAACATATTTCTGCATACCAGCAATCATGTCGTCCTTTGCGGTTTCGATAGCAGCTTCCCACTCGTCGTCAAGGTTGTTAATCTTGTTAATGAGCATAGCAAGATTAACCTTTACTTCACCGTCTTCAGAAGTGTAAATCAACTCCTCAAGCTGTTGGAGTGTTGTTATGTCCTCGGAATCGGTAGTCACAGTAAGCGTTACGGTTTGTAAGTGACCATTAACATAAGCATTGAAGGACACCGTGACTTCGTTACCCTTAGCTTCAACTTCATTGAAGGTGATAGCCTTGTCGAGGTCGATACTGGGCACGTGAATCTTAATCTGGCTGATAATCTTGTCGATAGCCTTGTAAATCAGCTTCTTACCAGGCCATGACTTAAGTCTGTCAATCTTCAGCGTGTTGAACGACAGCGGCTTAACGGTTGTGGTACCGATAGCATAGTTAGAATAGACACTGTGTTCCTTACCTTCACTGTCTGTCCAGCTAGCCTTCACGGCGTTAGCCTCAATCTGGTTGTCGATAGACTTGTAGAGTTCAGCAAGAAGACTGACGGCACTACTAACCGACTTGTTCTTATAGGCAGCCTTAGCGGAGGCCTTCAAGCCGTCAATGTCAAGAGAGAGTCTCAGACTTGTCAGGTTTGCATCGTTGATATCCATATAAGCAGCTGCCTCATAGAATCCATTGTCAGCACGTGTGCGGTCGTAACCGAAGGTGAGGAGCTTGTCACTCTTAGCAGCAGCGCTAAGGGTCACAATGGATTGTTTACCCTGGCTGTTCTCCAGCGTGAAGGTCTTACCTGAGAAGTCAATAGTGCTGGGGTTGACGGTCATGAATACTCTACCCATCAAAACCTGCCCACTGGTCATACCCTCCTTGGTGAAGCACTCGCCACCAGCTTGAGTGAAGTATCCGGGAACTGAGCTGAGACTTCCACCGCCAGTCATGATGGCGATGTCTTCATCGGTGAAGCGCTCGTCGTCAAAGACCCACTGGCCACCAGCTGCGGGGAAAGCAAATGCATTGTCAGACTTGCCGAAGTAGCACATGAGCATGGTGCTGCGAGCATCGAGAGGCACGTTGATGTAACCCAGGACGGGGTTCTCGGTACCCTGGATGATGATGTCGGTAATCATGCTCTTGACATCCTTCTTCAGGTTGTCAAAATCCTTCTTGAGGTCGTCGACATCCTTCTTCAGGTCATCAACCTTCTTGTCCACATCACCAATCTTTTTGTCAAGATCATCAACTTCTTTGTCCAGATCCTCCACCTTCTTCTTCAGGTCACCGCAAGAGCAACTCTCGGTGACAATCTCACTAAGCTTCTTATAAAGGTCAGCGATTGAATCATCCTGTTCTTTGTCCTTGTCCTCAGCAGCCTTGACTTTATCTTCAAGAGTCTTGACTCTGCCTTCAAGAGCCTCAGCAAGCGCCTTAGCAGCGTCGGCGGCGTTCTTAGCCAGCTCTGCCTTATTTTCTGCGGCCTGCAGACGCTCTTCCAGATCCTTCGGGCAGTCGCATCCTGCAGCAGAATACTTCTTTATCTCCTCAAGAATCTTCTCGCACTCATCCTGAGCATCCTCAGCTTTTTTCTGAGCGTCCTCAGCCTTCTTGGCAGCATCCTCGGCACGCTTGATGGCTTCCTCGAGGTCGCTCTGGAGTTTCTTTGCTATTTCGCAAGCTTCCTGAGCCATATAGAATGCGTTCAGAGCGAGCTGCTCGGCGTTAGAAGCCTTTGCGTTGGCAGCCTCGGCAGCAAGCAGAGCCTCAGTAGCCTTCTTCAGGGCATCTTGAGCAAGCTGCTTAGCCTCATCAGAAACTGTGATAGCCTGGTTAACGATAATCTCAATCTTGTTGTTCCATAAGTTCTGGAGATCGATAATCTGCTGCTGGATTTCCAGAATCTGGTCACCTTGGAGGTTAACTACCTGAGACAGAGAGTCGAAGTTCTGCTCCAGTAGGGAAATACGCAGTTCATAGCCTTCCAAAGCACCCATGATGCTGTCGATACGGACGTTGATGTTTACAATCTTGTCATCTATTCCAGCGATGGCATCCTGCAGCTTCTGAATAGCTTCCCAGAGTGTAGAGGGATTGAATTGTGGGGGTATATTACCGACAATTTTCTCCAGCTCTGCAATCTTTTCAGCATTCTCCTTAGACAGGTTCAGAGCTTCATTTGCCTTACCGAGAGCTTCAGAAGCGGCTTCATTTGCCTTTTGAATCTGAACTGCGAGGGCAGCAAGGTCATCCTTTGTGGCCATGTCCTTCTTGATGTCCTCGATAGCCTTCTCCAAGTCCTTGATGGCATTGTTGATGATGGTGATCTTGGCATCGTTGTTCGTGATGTACTCATTGTAGACAGCGATGGTGACATAGGTCTTAGCGGCCTCTTCCTTGGTGAGGTAAGCTTTGAGTTCCTCCTTGGTAGCAGCCTCTTCCTTCAGTTTGTTCAGGGCAGCTTCAAGGTTGTCCACCTGTTTCTTCAGAGTCTCGCGAAGCGAAACCTCATTGGAGATTCTGTTCCTAAGGTCTACGTAGGCGTCCTCGTCGTAGTCCTTACAAGAAACGAACGTTCCCATGGATGACGCAATCAGCGCCATCATGAGAAAAGCATTTACGATTTTCTTTTTCATTTGAACTTAAATTATTGATTAAACATTATTAGTATGTATTATTTCTTACATATACATATATAATTATTGTATAGACATTACTGCCTTTTTGCCTCTATTTTTCTCCATTTTCTGCATAGACACTTCTATCCTTCTCTATCATTTAACATCGGAATCTAGAAAATCCGCAGCAAAATTAAGACTTTTTTTAGAAACCTCCAAATAAAATGCACTTTTTTTTTCATTTTAGCCTATTTTTTACCTAACTTTTTGATTTAACTCGATTTTTTTTACTAACTTTGTAGCGAAAAACAGCAATATTGATGAAATGGAGTCAGAATGGGCAAAACAGTTTGAACGTCTTAAATCGGTTCTACAACACTAAGTGTGGGCATCTCCATGAATGTATCAACGATCTGAAAGCTGATGAAGGTACGGGAAAAGTATGAGAAACCTCCGTTTTAAGTGTCCGAAAGGTACGGGACAAAGTTAAAATTCCGTCGGTATTCGTTAAAATCCCGACGGTATTCACAAAAATCCCGACGGTATTTATTAAAATTCCGACGGTATTTGATAGTTTTTGAAACATTATCACTAAACAATAACAATATGAGAAAAGACTTTAAACTAATCATGGCACTGATGCTGTTCTCTGCGCCGGCCTTTGGCCAGGAGGTGGACTCGCTCGCCCTCGACAATGAGGCCGAGGAAGCGTTCTCCTTCACCGAAGCACAGCTGGGCAGCTACGAGGATGAGGGTCAGAACGTGACCGTCATCTCCTCCAACCGTAATGCCTACGCCAGCGAGGTCGGCTATCGATTCTCCCCGGTGCGGTTCAAGTACCGTGCCTACGGGTCGAAGTACAACGACATCTACATCAACGGCAACCCCGTGAACGATGCCGAGCGTGGCGAGTTCCGCTACAGCTTCGTGGGAGGATTGAACAACCAGACACGCTCGCAGGAATCGGCGCTGCCCTTCGAGGATGCCAATTTCATGATGACGGGCTTGGGCGGCTCGAACAACTACAACTTCCGCCCCTCGTCGATGCCTACGGGGCAGCGTGCGTCGCTGGCCAGTGCCAACCGTAATTATAACCTGCGCGGTATGTACACTTATAATACGGGCGTGATGAACAACGGTTGGGCATTCTCTGGCAACCTCACTTACCGTTGGGGCCACGGCATGAACTTCGTCGAAGGAATGACGTACAACGCCCTCAGCTATTTCCTTGGAGCCGAGAAACTGTTTGGCGACAACCACTCACTCTCGTTCGTCACCTGGGGCAACCCCACGG
The DNA here is from genome assembly GCA_017475265.1 of Prevotella sp. Classification (GTDB taxonomy): domain Bacteria; phylum Bacteroidota; class Bacteroidia; order Bacteroidales; family Bacteroidaceae; genus Prevotella. The sequence goes on from JAFVFY010000082.1 coordinate 76,114, forward strand.
AACGTGGCACACAGGCAGCCTCGACCGACGAGATGTACTGGATAGCCAATAACCGACAGTACAACTCCGTATGGGGCTACCAAGATGGAAAGAAGCGAAACTCGCGCATCGTGAGGGACTTCGCTCCTGCCGCCATGCTCATCTGGGATTGGAAGATGGACGAGAGTTCGAAGCTCACCACCAGCCTTCTGGGTAAGTATTCCATGTACAGCGCCTCGCGACTGGACTACAACAACAGCACTAATCCTACCCCCGATTACTACAACGGCATGCCCAGCTACTACTTCGACGTGTGGGCACCTTTTGACGGCGACCGCGACGAGGCCGCCATGCGCAACTGGCAAGCCGCCTACGAATATCTCTCGGCATCGGAGGAGAACCGCCAGGTGCAGTGGGACCGCATGTACTACGCCAACCGTATGGCCGAGCAGCAAGGCAGCGACCCGATGTATTACCTGCATCGTACACACGATGACCAGCTGACGCTCTCCCTGTCAAGCTACCTGCAGAAATCGATGGGTCAGAGCATGCAGTTGCTGGCTGGCGTGCAGCTGTCGACGAACAAGGGCATGCACTACAAGACATTGGACGACCTGCTCGGCGCAAAGCAGTTCAGAAACATCAACACCTACGTCATCAAGGACTATGGCGAGGGGAGCATAGAGTCACAATACGACCTGAACAACCCCAACCAGATAATCCATGAAGGCGACATCTATGGGTACGACTACAACATCTTCGTGAACAAGGCACAGGCTTGGGCAGGAATCTCAGCCGACGTGAGCAGGTTCCATCTTTTTGCTAACGGTCGCATCAGTGGCACGACGATGCAGCGTGAAGGTCTCATGCGAAACGGTTTGGCTCCTGAGAACTCTTACGGCAAGAGCGGAACGGCTCGCTTCCTTGATGGAGGCTTGAAGGTGGGCAATCATGTCAATCTGGGTCATGGACACGCATTCATGGTCGGCGTAGGGTATGAACTGAAGACTCCGGCTCCACGTACCGCCTTCCAGGCAGCACAGGTGAACAACGACTTCGTGCGTGGACTGAAGAACGAGAAGGTTTTTTCAGTCGAGGCTGGCTACCAGCTGTCGAACTCGCTGCTGAAGCTGAATATCAATGCCTATTATAGCCACCTTGGTGACGTCACCGAGCAGTCGATGTACTATCTGGACGACCGACGCTCGTTCACCTTCGTATCCCTCACGGGCATTAAGAAGGAATATTATGGCGTAGAGATGGGCTTGAACCTGAAAGTGACCGACTGGCTCAACATCAAGGGCCTTGCCACAATGAGCGAAGCCAAGTATGTGAACAACGCCGACGTGGCTTATATGCTGGCTGAGGACGGAAGGACCTTCTACGATCGCGTACACAATGAGGGTATGCGCGAAGGTGGAACACCGCTGTCGGCCTTCAGCATCGACCTGGCCTATCATGCCAACTACTGGTATATAGACCTCATTGGCAACTACTACGACCGCATCTACCTCTACTACACACCCGTCACACGCTATGAGGGTCGACTGAAATACAACAACGAGGGAACTGAAAAGGACTACAGCAGCCTTCCCCCGCAGGCAAAGGGTCACGGCGGATTCATGCTCGACGCATCCATCGGACGCAGCTTCAACCTGAAGAACGGGCACCGGCTGGGATTCAACGCCACCGTGACCAACCTCCTCAACAACCAGAGCATCGTCACAGGCGGACGTGAACAGAGCCGTACCGATGTCGACGAGAACGGAGAGTCGATACGCACATACTCTTTCCAGAACAACCCTTACAAGTTCTATGTCAACAAAATCAACGGAATGGTCATCATCACTTATTACTTCTAATGGTTTGATAATTGAGATAATTGTTTGATAATTGATTTTTAATAGATATATAAATATGTATACCATAATATATAATAAGGCCCTGAGGGCTCTTTCACTCGCCTTGTTCCTCAGCCTAGCCTTCACATCGTGTCAGAAAGACTGGGACGTGCCCAGCTTTAGTGAACCGCCGTATGGCAACAGCAGCATCAGCGACGAGGGAATCATCAGCATTGAAGAGTTGAAGACCATGTACCCCAACGTCTTCGCCTCGACCGACCAGAACAAGCAGATTACCGAGAACATCAAGATTCGCGGACGTGTCACAGGCAACGACCTAGGCTCGAACCTCTATAAGCAGTTCACCCTGCAAGACGAGTCGGGTGCCATTATCGTGGCCGTCAACCAGAACGGTATGCACGGATTCCTGGCCGAGGGACAGGAAATAGTCATTGACCTGAAAGACCTCTTCATCGGCGGATACCGCAAGCAGCCGGAAATAGGACAGCCCTATAACGGCAGTGGAATAGGCCGAATGAACAAGGAACTCTTCCAGAAACACTTCAAATACGTAGGCACACTCGACCCCACGGCCATCCAACCTATAGAAATGACGGCTGCTGAGCTGAAGAACTGGGACAAAGACCAGAACTGCGGAAAGCTCATCAAGCTGAAAGATGTCTCGTTCGTACCCGTCGACGGCCTCGGCACCTTCGCACCCGATTCCACGGAAGACAAGACCGTCTCGCTCATAGGCGGATGCGTGAACCGTGCCATCAACGAGATTTCTGAGTCGCAATTCGTTGTGCGAACCAGCACTTACGCCAAGTTCGCTGCCCGAAAGCTGCCCTACGACGACGTGAACAAACGGCCTGCCAAGTGCAACCTCACCGGCATTGCCACACGATTCAACAACACATGGCAGCTGCTCATACGCAAGGAGAGCGACATTGAGGTGATTGAAAATTGATAATTGACAATTGGAATAGATAATTAAAAACTATAACAGATATGAAAAAGTTATTCAGCAAATTAATGTTGGTGGCTCTGGCAGCTCTGACATTCGTGGCATGTGAGGACGTGCCCGCACCCTACGACATTCCTGGCACAGGTACAAACGTTCCGGGCACTTCGACTGAAATTGAAGGTGGAACAGGTACTGGTACCGTCAGCGACCCCTTTAATGCCGTAGCGGCCATCAACTTCGGCAAGACGCTCGCATCGGGCGAGGAGTCCGACAGGTTCTATTACATCAAAGGAAAGGTTGTTTCCATCAAGGAGGAGTTCACCTCACAGTATGGCAACGGCACCTTCTATATCTCTGAGGACGGCTCGGCCAAGAACCAGTTCTATGCCTACCGCGTGCAGTACCTTGGCAACCAAAGGTTTGCCGACAGCGACGAGCAGATAAAGGTGGGCGACGAGGTCATTGTCTGCGGAATCATCACCAACTACAACGGCACCATTGAGACTGCCCAGAACAAGGGATTCCTCTACTCACTCAACGGTGTGAATCGAGGCGGCGAGCCTAAAGACCCGACACCGATGGCAGAACCCACAGGCGACGGCACGAAAGACAATCCCTACAACGTATCAGGTGTGCTGAAGTTCATCAGCGGATTGGGCAGTGACGTAGAGTCGCAAAACCCAGTATATGTCAAAGGAATAATCTCGCAAATCAAGGAGGAGTACGGCACTCAGTTCGGTAACGGAACCTTCTACATCAGCGACGATGGCGAGGCTAGCAACGAGTTCTACATTTTCCGCGCACTCTATCTAGGCAACAAGAAGTTTGCTAACGGCGACACGCAAATCAAGAAGGGCGATGAAGTAATCATCTGTGGAAACGTGATTAATTTCAAAGGCAATACTCCTGAGACGGCCCAGAACAAAGCCTTCCTCTACTCGCTTAACGGTGTCACCGCCGGAGGCGATAACCCTACACCTGCCGGAGAGCCTAAGGGTAGCGGAACATTGGAAGACCCGTACAACATTCCTGGTGTGCTCAACTTCATTGCCACGCTGGGCAGCGACAAGGAAAGCAGTCAGGTTTACGTCAAGGGTAAAATCTCCAACATCAAGGAGCAGTATGGCACACAGTTCGGTAACGGAACCTTCTACATCAGCGATGACGGTGAAGCCAGCAACGAATTCTATATCTACCGTGCACTCTACCTGGGCAACAAACCGTATGCCAATGGCGACACGCAAATCAAGAAGGGCGACGAGGTCATCATCTGTGGTAGCGTAGTCAATTTCCGCGGCAACACTCCGGAGACCGTGCAGAATAAGGCCTACCTCTACTCGCTCAACGGCAAGACTGAGGGCGGTGGCATCGACCCGCAACCGCAACCCACGGGCGAGGCCAAGGGCGACGGTACCGAGGCCAACCCGTTCAACAGTGTGGCTGCCAACGCCTTTGCCAGCGCACTCGCCTCAGGAGCCGAGAGTGACCGCGACGTCTACATCGCCGGAAAGGTGGTCGCCATCAAGGAGCAGTACGGCACGCAGTATGGCAATGCAACGTTCTGGATTAGTGATGACGGTACTACTACCGACCAGTTCTACGTATTCCGCGCCCTCTATCTTGGCAACGAGAAATATACCAGCGGCGACCTGCTGCAGAAGGGTGATGATGTGGTCGTTTGCGGCCGTGTGACCAACTACATGGGTAACACGCCCGAGACCGCGCAAGGCAAGGCTTGGCTCGTTTCGATGAAACACAATGAGGGAGGCGATACACCCGGCGGCGACACACCCGGAGGCGAGGTGAGCGGCAACAGTATCACCGTCGATTTCTCATCTATGGGCTACGAAAATGCACAGGATGTGTCTACGGTGACACTCTCCGACGGCACCACGCTATCCTTCGGCGCTGGCACCAACAAGAATGCCCCGAAGTACTATAACAGCGGCACGTCCATCCGCATGTATCCCACGAACACCCTCACTGTAAGGGCAGCCAGCGGAAAGACCATCGCCAGCATCGACATCACCTGCTCGGCCAACAACGCCGAGGGACAGGTGACGGCATCGTCCGGAACTGTCAGTGTCAACGACATGACCGTGACCATCAGCGCCATCAACTCCGCCTCGACCACTATTACCAACACCCACACGGGAACAGGTGCAGCATCGCAGCTGCGTATCAGCAAGATGGTTATCACCTACGCGGAATAGGTCACTGCCAACAGACCATTATAACAGCCGGGAACAGGTGACACTCCTGTTCCCGGCCGTTTCTTATCCCGGCTATTAAGCAAAATTGACTTAATTATAGTTTACGTTTCCTAAAAACTCAGCAATATATTTAAAAAAATATTTAACTTTGCAATGTTGTATCTGCTATATTCCTATAAACTAAATTAAACACAATGATTATGAAAACAATTTACACCATTCGTCTTTTTATGATTGCCATCATCGCCATGATGGCAACGAGTGCCTTTGCACAAGATTCACTTCCCGTCACCCTCAACTTCAACAGCAATGGCGGAACCAGGACAATAGACATTGCTGACACACCCGTCAACTGGAAACTGACTTGCGATGCATCGTGGGTACAATTCTCACTCACAGAAGGTATTGGTGCAGCCACGGTTGCCTTCACTGTAGCTCCCAACGTCACAGATCAGGATCGCGAGGCTAATATCCTGTTAGACACAGGCTTCGGTCTCGTCACCAACCTCTTCCTTGTCAAGCAGAAGGGTAAAATAGACGCTAGCATCACTACTCCCAATGCTGACAAGCAAGCCACTGTCATTAGGACACTTTCGGGTATGAAGGTGAAGGCCAACGGCCAGCGTCGGGGCATCTACATCATCAATGGAAAGAAGGTCATAAAATAACAACTAAAAATCCAGATACGTTAATCTTCCCAAAAAGGCTTTGTCATTTCTGCCTTTATTAGTACCTTTGCGCCCGAAAAGCTAAAAAGGCAATTATGAGAAAAGCAATATTGGGAGTCTTGTCGTTGCTATGCATCGTCACGTTTGTGGCGTGCAACGACTATGAGACCTACGGCGAGAAGAAGGATAAGGAGCGCGATGCCATCAACCAGTTCATAGCCGACTCGGCCATTGTGGTCATTAACCAGGCTCAGTTCGTTAGCCAGGGCAATACCACCAATTTGGAGCGCAATGAGTTTGTCTACCTCGACAACAGCGGTGTATACATGCAGATTGTGCGCAAGGGTTGTGGTAATCCTGTCGCCGACGGTGAGACCACGGTGCTGCTCGTGCGTTTCTACGAGCAGTGCATACAGGACACGTTGGCCATCTTCAACGATGCATCTCCTTTGGAACCGGACTACATGACTATCTCGCGTAGTGGTTCCACTTACAGTGGCACGTTCACCTCTGGGCGGTGGTATAGTACATACGTCAGTTCTTACAGTGGTACGGCCACTGTGCCCAATGGTTTGCTCGTGCCCTTCCCCTATATCAATGTTGGACGGCCGCGTACTGCTGACGATGCTATCGCTAAGGTGAGGCTTATCGTACCTCACTCGCAGGGACACACCATGGCCTCTAGCTACGTCTATGCATACTATTACGAAATAACATTCGAAAAGCTTATAGACTTATGACACTCATCAAATCTATTTCCGGTATTCGCGGAACCATAGGCGGTCGTACTGGCGACACGCTCAACCCACTTGATATTGTAAAATTCACCACGGCATACGCCACATTTATTAAAAGAGGGCTCTCCAACCCTTCCGAAGGAGGGGCTTCCGAAACTGTAGGTTCTCCCCTCCCTGGGAGTGGGCGGGGGAGGCTCGTAGTTGGCCGAGATGGCCGTATCAGCGGCCCTATGGTGCGTGACGTTGTCTGCGGCACGCTCGTAGGCATGGGCTATGAGGTGATAGACATTGGGCTGGCCACGACACCGACCACCGAACTGGCCGTGCGCTGGCATGAGGCCGACGGCGGCATCATCATCACGGCCAGTCACAACCCCACGCAGTGGAACGCCCTGAAGCTGCTCAACAGCGAAGGTGAGTTCTTGACGGCTGCCGACGGTGCCGAGGTGCTGCGAATAGCCGAGGCTGAGGACTTCGACTATGCTCCTGTGGAGCAACTGGGCCATGTTGTCCATGACGACACGATGAACCGCCGCCACGTGGAGTCCGTATTGGGACTTCGTCTGGCCGACGTGGAAGCCATACGCAAACGGAAGTTCCGCGTATGCGCCGATACCATCAACAGCGTTGGTGGCATCATCCTGCCCGAGCTGTTCGAGGCACTTGGAGTGGACTACGAGATTCTCAATGGCGATTGCACGGGTCAGTTTGCCCACAACCCCGAGCCTCTGGAGAAGAACCTTCAGGGCATCATGGATAAGATGCGTCAGGGAGGCTTCGACCTGGGCATCGTTGTAGACCCCGATGTAGACCGTCTGGCCTTCATTTGCGAGGATGGCCGCATGTTCGGTGAGGAGTACACGCTGGTTAGCGTAGCCGATTATGTGCTGGCTCACACACCGGGCAACACTGTCAGCAACCTTTCCAGCACTCGCGCTCTGCGCGATGTCACCGAGAAGCATGGCGGTACTTACGCCGCTGCTGCCGTTGGCGAAGTAAACGTCACCACGAAGATGAAGGAGGTGGACGCTATTATTGGCGGTGAGGGCAACGGTGGAGTCATCTACCCTGAGAGCCACTACGGCCGCGATGCGCTGGTGGGCATTGCGCTCTTCCTCTCCAGCCTGGCACAGAAGGGCTGCACAGCCAGCGAACTGCGCCGGACGTTCCCCGATTATCAGATCGCCAAGAACCGCATAGACCTCACCCCGGAGACCGATGTCGATGCCATCCTCGTGAAGGTCAAGGAGATGTTTGCCCAAGACCCCGACGCCGTGGTCAACGACATCGATGGCGTTAAGATAGACTTCCCCACGATGTGGGTACACCTACGCAAGTCGAACACTGAGCCGATTATCCGTGTGTACAGCGAGGCCCAGACCATGGAAGAGGCCGACCAACTGGGCAAGCGCCTCATGCAGGTGGTCTACGATTTCCAGTAGTCCCACTAACCTTCTCCGGAAAACTATTGTCAGAAGATGAACTACAACATCTGCTCACTGCCCGGCGGCATGAGGGTAATCCACCTGCCGTCGGACTCGTCTGTGGTCTACTGCGGCATTGCCGTTAGTGCAGGCACTCGCCATGAACAGTCTGGCGAAGAAGGTCTGGCACATTTCTGTGAGCATCTTACTTTCAAGGGCACTCACCGGCGTAGAGCGGTGCAAATCATCAATGCCCTTGAGGGTGTTGGCGGCGAGCTGAACGCCTTTACCAACAAGGAAGACACGGTGTTCTACTGTGCCATTCTGCGCGACCATATACGACGGGCTGTCGACGTGCTCACCGATATTGTCTTTTACAGTGAATACCCGCAGCAAGAGGTGGAAAAGGAGCGCGAAGTGGTGTGCGACGAGATAGAGAGCTACGAGGACTCGCCCTCAGAGCTGATTTTCGACGACATCGAGAACCTGCTCTTCGAAGGACATCCACTAGGCCACAACATCCTGGGCACCAGCGAGCGAGTCCGTGGCTACAACAGCGACGACGCTCACCGTTTCACCGCCCGTCACTACCGCCCGCAGAACTGTGTGTTCTTCGCCAGTGGTGACGTGGATTTCGGAAAACTAGTAAAATGGCTGGAGAAGTCTCTCCAAGCCCTCCCTGCAGGAAGGGGAGTAGATACATCTACTATTGAAAATGTCAGAGATGAAAGTATATTTGCCCCTCCCTCACAGGGAGGGGGTGGGGGAGGGGCTTCTAAGCCAGCAACCATTGTTCGTGAGCGCGGTACACATCAGGCCCACGTCATCGTTGCAGCACCGTCTTTCTCTGCCAGTGACCCTCGGCGCTGGAGCCTTTACCTGCTGAACAATATCCTTGGCGGACCAAGTCTGAACTCACGCCTGAGTCTCTCGCTCCGCGAGCGTCGCGGGCTGGTCTACACAGTGGAGAGTTCGATGGTGGCCTACAGTGACACTGGTATCTGGACAACCTATTTCGGCTGTGACCCTTCAGATATCAATCGTTGCCGTTGCCTGGTAAGACGCGAACTAGGCCGTCTGATGGACCGAAGGCTCACCGACAGCCAGCTGAGCGTCGCAAAGAAACAGTTACAAGGGCAACTGGCCATCAGTTGCGACAACCGTGAACACTTTGCCCTCGACTTTGCACGCAACTACCTGCACACGGGTGTCCTGCGCGACCTCACCGACATCATGAATCACATAGAAAGCCTCACACCTGATGACCTACGTCTCACGGCGCAGCAACTATTTGCCCCAGAGCATACTACAACACTGATTTACAAATAATGAGCACCTGACGAGTGCTCATTTTTCTTCGAGTATCTGCTTCAGCGGCTCCATCACGAAAGGTCGTTCCTGCATCAACGGATGAGGAATCTTAAGCCGAGGAGTATTGATGGTGAGGTCATCGTAAAGCAGAATGTCAATGTCTATCGGACGGTCGTGGTAGGTGATTGAATTGAGGTTTGAGGTTTGAGATTTGGAATTTGGCCGTTCGGTGGCATGCCTGGCAGTCTTCCCTAGTTGTTGTTCTATGCGCTGGGTGACATCAAGGAGGCGATGGGGCGTGAGCGTAGTGGAGATGCGCACGACGGCGTTCACGAAACCATGCTCTGACTCAAACCCCCACGGCTCAGAATAGTAGAGGGCAGACTGGGCCTCAACGATCCCAGCCTGCTCTCCTATCATTTCTATGGCGCGCCGGATGTTCATCTCACGGTCGCCAAGATTGGAACCCAAGCCCAAATAAACGATATGCATTACATTAATCGCGGACAAGAACAAGATGATGTCCCTATGGTGACGGGTTAGTCGTTGACGACAATCATGGCATCGCCGTAGCAGCCGAACTTAAAGCCATTGTCGATGGCCTTCTGATAAGCCTCCATGATGAGGTCATAGCCACCAAAGGCAGCCGTAGACATGAGCATGGTAGACTCCGGATGGTAGAAGTTGACGATAAGCGTGTCAGCCAGCCCGAAGTCGTAGGGCGGGAAGATGAACTTATTGGTCCATCCCTCATATTCCTTCAGCAGTCCGTTGGTGCCAACGGCGGTCTCTGTAGCGCGCAGCGTGCTCGCTCCTATACAGCACACACGATGCCCCTCCAACTTAGTGCGGTTCACCAGCTCGCAGGTCTCATGGTTAATTATCATCTGCTCTGAACTCATCTTGTGCTTCGTGAGGTCCTCCACTTCTATGCTCTCGAAGGCACCAAGTCCGCAATGCACAGTAACGAAAGAGAAGTTCAGCCCCCGAATCTCCATCATCTTCATCAGTTCGCGGCTGAAGTGCAGGTTAGTGCCCGGTGCAGTGACGGCTCCCTCTTTCTTGGCGAAGATGGTCTGGAACTGCTCCATGTCATCGGCCTCGGCCTTCCTGTGCTCCAAGATGTAGCGGGGTAGGGGGGCTTCGCCCAGCGAGAACAGCGCCTCCTTGAACTCATCATGGGGACAGTCGTAGAGGAAGCGCAACGTACGGCCACGCGACGTAGTGTTGTCGATGACTTCGGCCACCATCGGGCCTTCCTCGTTGAAGAACAACTTGTTACCAATACGGATCTTTCTCGCCGGCTCCACAAGCACGTCCCACAGACGCAGTTCTGGGTTCAACTCGCGCAACAGGAATACCTCGATGCGGGCATCGGTCTTCTCCTTCGTGCCGTAGAGGCGGGCAGGGAACACCTTCGTATCGTTGAAGATGAACGTGTCGCCCTCGTCAAAGTAGTTCAGAATGTCGCGAAACATGAACGGCTCGTCGGTAGGCTTGCCCTTGGCGTCCTTTTTCGTCAGCTCAATAGTCTGGCTCTTGCGGTGGACAACCATCAGACGACACTGGTCACGACTATAGACACGCTCTACGGTACCATCCTCCAGCTCGAAGGCACGGTGGGGAGGATAGAGGGCCACCAGTTCTTCTGGCAACTTGAATCGGAATTGTGAAAGCTTCATTTATTTACGATTTACGAATTTACGATTTACGATTTATTACCATTAGGGCGACAAACTATGTTCTGCTTATCGAGCCAGTCATTGAAGTCATCGAGAGCGATGCACTGGTCAAGAGTCACCTCACCCGCCCTCGTGCGGCAAAGCATCGTAAGGAAAGCACCGCTGCCCAAAGCCTCGCCGATGTCGCGAGCCAAGGCTCGGATGTAAGTACCCTTGCTGCAAACCACACGGATGCTGAGCTGCATGGTCACAGGGTCAAATGCCGTCATCTCCAGCTCGTCGATATGTAGCTGTTTAGGCTTCAGCTCCACCTTCTCTCCACGGCGCGCCATCTTGTATGCACGGTGGCCGTCGATGTTGCAGGCCGAATATACTGGCGGCACCTGCTCGATGTCGCCCACGAAGCGGGGTAGTGTCTGTGCTATGAGCTCTGGAGTGATATGTCGTGTGGGGTAGGTTATGTTCACCGAGTGCTCCCGGTCGTAGCTGGCCGTCGTAGCTCCCAATTGCAGGGTGGCGATATACTCCTTCGTCTCGTATTGCAGCTCCTCAATGCGCTTTGTGGCCTTGCCTGTGCAAAGGATGAGCACGCCCGTGGCCAGCGGGTCTAGTGTGCCGGCATGGCCGGTCTTCAGCTGTTTCACACCCAGACGGCGCGACAGACGAGTGCGCACGTAAGCCAAAGCACCAAACGACGTCATGCCGTAGGGTTTGTTGATGTAGAGTATTTCGCCTGCCTGAAAGTCCACCCTTCTATTTACGATTTACGGATTTTCTATTTTCGATTTACGATTTGCTGCGCCAGCCAATCTTCAATTTTCAATTTTCAATCCTTAGTCTACCATCTGCAGCGACTGTCCGGCCAGCAGCATGGCAATGATGATGCCGCCCACGATGATACGGTAGACACCGAAAGCCTTGAAGCCGTATTTCGTCAGGAAGGCCACGAACCATTTCATGGCAAGCAGCGCCACGATGAACGACACGACACAGCCCAGCAGGAGCATGGTGATGTTATGGGTCGTAGCCCACGACGTGTCCTCTTTCAGCAGGTCGAGCAGGTCGAGGAACGTAGCTCCGGCCATCGTCGGTACTGCGAGGAAGAACGAGAACTCGGCGGCACGCTTGCGTGTCAGTCCCTGCGCCATGCCGCCCACGATGGTAGCCATGGAGCGCGACACACCCGGTATGACCGATATGCACTGGAACAGACCGATGAAGAAAGCCCGCTTCTCGTTGAGGACATTCTTTTCAGAGCCGTGGTTGAACAGACGGTCGCAGAAGAGCATGAAGATACCTCCCACCACCAGCATGATGGCTACCACCTCCACGCTGTCGAGCAGCCAGTCGAGCAGTCCCGACTTCTTGGCCAGCAGACCGATGACCACGGCAGGCAGCACGCCCACGATGAGCAGCCAGTAAAAGTAGTACTTATGTTTCAGCTGCTGAAATAAGGATGCGCCAGCGGGTGCCGGAGTGTTATCAAACTGGAAGAATCGCTTCCAATAGAGGCATACCACCGAGAGGATAGCGCCAAATTGGATGATGAATGTGAAAGCATGGACAAAGGCATCGCCCTGGGGTACACCCAGCAGGTGCTGGGTAATAATCATGTGGCCCGTAGACGAGACAGGCAGGAACTCAGTGAGTCCCTCCACGATGGAGATGATGATGGTCTCTAGCCAATTCATAGTAAGTTCCGAGTTATGAATTATTAACCCTTGGGCTTGTGAACCACGGCATAAATCATTGACACAAAGCCTAGAAGGCACACCACGGGGGCTACCTTTGTACGGCGGGCACCAAAGATGTCAGGATTATAAGCCTCGGTTGTAGAGCTGTCGCCACTCATCAGAATGAAGCCCAGCACCACTATCAGCATACCCACTGCCAGCAGAATATAGTTCATGCGGCCAAATGCAAAGTCTCTCTTATCCATATCTAAGCTAAAATTAAATCTTATACAGTTCTCCTGCCCTCATCCTCAGGAACCTGTTCACGGAGAGCAGTGTGCAAATCACCATGATGGAGAAGCTGAACACGAACACGGCCAGCGCCGTTATCGTCAGTTCCCACCAGGTGACTATCTGCTCCACACGGGGCATCAGGGGATAGACGGCGTAGACTATCACGCTGAGCAGCACGCACGCCAGTACCGCCGATACCACGGCCACGGCGATGGCCTGACGCAGGAATGGCTGACGGATGAACGACCACGACGCGCCCACCAGCTTCATCGTGTGGATGAGGAAACGGCGCGAGTAGACGCTAAGTTGTACAGAATTGTTAATCAGGGTGTAACAGATGAATATAAGCAGGGCTGCCAGAATAAGCAACGCCATGCTCACCGGTTCAAGCAGGTGATTCATGCCCTCCACCTCCTCCTTCGTATATGCCACGTCCACCACTCGGTTGTCACTGCGCAGGGTGTCAGCAATAGCCTCCAGTGAGTCGGTATTGGCATAATTGGCCACAATCTTCACCGTCAGCTCCGACGAGAACGGGTTACCGCCAGCAAACTCCGAGGGGTCGATGCCCATCTCAGCCTTTGCCATCTGCAGGGCTGCCTCACGACTAATATAGCTCACCTCGCGGGCATACGCCTTTCGTTCTATCAACTTTCCCAGAGCATTTCCGTCGTTGACGCTCACCGTGTCGCCCAAAATGACGCTAATCTCCACATTCTCCTTAAGGCTGCGCTGAAGGTTGCGGGCGGTGAGCACCGAGAGAACCACAATACCAAGTAAAACCAGCACCATCGTGGTACTGATACACAGGGTAACCAACTGAAGACCATGACGTCGTTTACTGTATGGTCGTCTCTTCTTTTTCATTCATTTTTGGGCACAATATACCAAAATCGCTGCAAAGGTAGCACTTTTATGTGAAACGACCAAAACTTTTAAGAACTTTTCAGTGTCCTTGTTTGGCAGTAATGGGAGAAATGATTATCTTTGCGGCGTTGAGTACAAATATGGAAGACAAGCGCTATCTTCTGGGCCTCATTCGTGAGGGCGAGCACCAGCAGCAGGACTTCAAGTACCGTGTGTCGGATGCCTGCAAGCTGGCACGCTCGGTATCGGCCTTTGCCAATACCGACGGTGGACGGCTGCTCATTGGCGTGCGCGACGACGGCCATCTCTCTGGCGTGCGCTCTGAGGAGGAAATCTACATGATGCACCAGGCGGCCTACCGCTATTGTCGTCCCGAGCCGAGCATCAGCTTCGACACCTATCACATTGACGGCCGCACCATTGTCGTATGCACTGTTCCCCCATCGCAGAAGCGGCCTGTCTGCGCCATCGATGAGGAGGGGAAGGCCATGGCGTACGTACGCATCGCCGACGAGAATATCCTTGCCACGCCCGTGCATATCGCCCTTTGGCGCGAAGCCAGGAAGCCTGGTGGCACGATGATGACCTACGATGCAGACGTGCAACAGTTGCTCTCCTCCTTCGAGGAACGGCAGACGCTGCGCCAGGTGGTGCGCCTCTCCCGTCTTCCGCGGCCCAAGGTTGTCACTCTTTTGGCACGTCTAGTACATTTCGGCGTCGTCAGGTGCGAATATGTAGGTCAGCAGTTCCTCTTCAGCCTTTGCTAGCCAATATCTCCTCTGCCTTCAGCCGGTCTTCCGCCAGCTGCGAAGCCAGCGCCTCAGGGGAAGGGAAAAACATCTCGTCACGCAAACGGGCAACAAAGGTAACGGTCAGTGGCTGGTCATAGATGTCTTGTGTAAAATCGAAGATGTGGGTCTCCAGCGTCTGTTGCTCTCCATGGAAGGTGGGTCGCGTGCCAATGTTGGTCATCGCGTGGTGGCGCGTGCCGTTAGGGAGCAGGGCTTCCACGGCGTAGGCTCCACGGGCTGGGATAAGTTTCAGCGGTTCGTTGGAAACGAGGTTGGCAGTGGGGAAACCCAGGCCATGGCCTTTATGCTCGCCATGCACCACGTGTCCGCTGATGGAGTAATAGCGCCCCAGGCACTCTGCCGCACTCGAAACATCGCCTTCGGCCAGTAACTGGCGCACCACCGACGAACTGAAAGTCCTCATCGTCTCCTCCTCCTGTTTCGTAGGCAGCCCTATCTGCACAGCAGCTCTTTTCATTCTCAGTGGCGGTGCGCCAACAACTTCCATGTCCAGTTCCTGGCCATAACCCACGTAGTCGGCGAAGGACTCTCTGCGGTCGTGGCCGAAGCGGTGGTCATAGCCCGTGAGCAATAACCCCACATGAAGACGGTCACGCAACACGTCGGCCATGAATTGCCGCGCCGTGAGCGATGCCATCATGCTGTCGAAGCAGAGCACTACCACGGCGTCGATGCCCGTCTGAGCAAGCAACGCCACCCTCTCTTCGAGCGTGGTGAGCAGCTGCGGCTCCCATGGCACCGTAGGGACGCGACGTGTCACGTCCGTCCCACGTGTCGCAATCCCCGTCACTTGGCGCGGGTGGCGGTCGAAGGTGATGACCATGCTCTTCAGACCACGTGAAGAACATTCCTCGCGCAGCTGTCCCAACAGAAACTGATGACCACGGTGAACGCCATCGAAAAAGCCAATCGTCGCCCCATAACGGCCATCGGGGACACACTCAGCGGGATAGTGATATATGTTCATGGGAATCATCGTCACCTAAAGAGGTCTATTGCCAAAACAAAGCACCTGATCGACAAGGCGAACGCCAGGAATAGGACAATAATTCGCCAGGACGTGCCCCACCAGCCATAGCCGAACAGCTGCTTATAATCGATAAAGAGCAACAGCAGCACAACAACCATCGAAAACCAACGCATCGCATCCTCTTCATCAAGGCCCGGCACTAACAGTAACATCAACATATTGATGAGTGATAACACCACCAGCAGCTGAGTGCTGATATACACCTGGATGAAAAAGCCCTGCGGCAGCGTGTGACGGGGCAGCCGCGGCGCCCAGCGGAAGATGAGCCACGTGGGGACGATGAGGAATTGCAGCGCGAACAGCACCGACCACTGCGGGTGTGCCGACAGCCAGTTCAGGAAGCTGTTCAGATAGTAGGCCACCCCCGTGGCGGTCGTCGTGTCCTCCAAGACCTCGGCCTCGAACATATCCGACGAGACGACAAGCGACAGCACATAAAGCAGCACATAGATGGCCACAAGCATCTTCACAGGCGGGAACGACACCTGTCGCCGCCCCACGAGATAGTCGTGCATCAGATAGCCAGGACGCCAGAGCAGCTGCCACAGCGTGTAGGGCAGCGAACGAGAGCCCATACCCCACAGGTCCATTATACCTTCGCGTACACTGCGCCACGTCAGCTCGCCCGTGCCGCTCTTCTGTCCGCAGTAAGGGCAGAAGTTGCCAGTGAACGTCCTCCCACAGCAGTTGCAGTGCTGCGGCGTGCTCACCTTCAGCGCAAAGTCGGTGGGATGCTCCTGCCACTCACGGAATCTGGCAAAGCGGGCTTTCATATTGCGAAAAAGAATAACCTTCTATTCTAAAGTACGTTTATTTTCCTACTTTATTGTTTTTTTTTGTAAAAAAGTTTTGTCGTATTGCAAATTATTCATACCTTTGCAACCGCAAAAATCGGACTTGTAGCTCAGTTGGTTAGAGCAACAGACTCATAATCTGGAGGTCCCAGGTTCAAGCCCTGGCTGGTCCACACTGAAAATCAAGCACTTACAAGTTTCTTGCAAGTGCTTTTTCTTTTGTCGGTGACCTTCAGGTGACCCTTTTAAATCAAAAGTGAGTTGTATCCACATTCTGAAATCAATTGTTATCTCAAGAGTATTCTTGAAAAGGAAAAGGTTACCAAAAATTGCATATAAATATAGTCGTTTACATCTTTTCAATATTAAATAATGTGTAAAATGCGCCCTATAATACCAGTTCCATCAGTATATCGCAACGCTCGTAGGCATTTCCTGACAATGGAATTTCCTTGAATCCAAATTTACGGTATAGTGAAATGGAGGCCTCTAAATGGGTGTTGCCTTCAAGGAAAATACGTTTCACATGATGACGACGGGCATAATCAAGCAATGCCTCGCCAAGTTGGCGGCCAATACCTTTGCTTTGGGCATCAGGTGATAC
>JAFVFY010000083.1 GCA_017475265.1 Prevotella sp.
CTCGCAGGAGGCCTCGTCGGGGAAACGCTGGGTAAATTCAAATAGCTTCATCTTGCAGTGGAATTTCAAACTTGGTGCAAAGGTAAGCATTTCTAAGGATTCAGCCAAATTTTTGGTCGGCTAATTGCGGATAACCATAAATTTTATTACAATTTTGAGCGAAGCGACCACATGAGTAGTTACGAATTCAGTTTTAGTTACAAAAAATGATTATTATTTCAGATATAGTTAAACCTTTTCTTAAAAGAAACGTCTAAGAGGCGATATTAAACTTAATCCATAACCAATTTAAACAGAAAGAGACATGAAAAAGTTTATGATGATGATGGCCATGCTGGCCATTCCGTTTGCCATGCAGGCACAGACCAAGTACCACGACGTAGAGCTTAATGAGGCTACCGGCCCCGTGAAGTCCATCTCCACGAATGTCATGGGCAGAGACCAAACGACCAACTTCGACAAGGATGGCAAGATGCAGCGCGAAAACATGAGCGACGTCGTTTACGACGCTGATGGTTTTATGCAGTCGGCCAAGGTTAGCATGATGGGACAGGAATCGACCGTCAAGTACAAATGGGAGAACGGCAAGGTTGCCAGCCAGACCTTGAACATGATGGGTCGTGACGTGACCATCAAGTACACCTACGACGAGAAGGGCATAGTAACATCACAGTCGATGAACTTCGACGGCCAGGAAATGACCTCACCCTACACTGACTACAAATTCGACGACCGCGGCAACTGGATTAGCCGCAAGAGTTCCATGATGGGTCAGGAAATGGAGCAGACGCGCACCATCGTGTATTTCGAGAATTGAGATTTGAGAATTGAGATTTGAGAATTGAGAATTGAAAATTGATGATAGTAACGCTGAATCGGTGATCCGGTTCAGCGTTACTGTTTTTACTAATTTCACAGAAAAGACGCAAAAGTTCTTGGTGGTTTGGGAAATATGTTGTATTTTTGCAGGTCGAATGAGAATTGATAATTGAGAATAGACAATTGACAATTGATAATTGATGGCGAATAGACTAAAAACGATTGCTCTGTGGGGGGGTGTACTGCTAGTGGTTACCTTTGCCCTGCTATTCTATGAAGCCGACCTGCTGTGGAAGGTGCAGCAGCACAATGCTTTCCTTTTTTCTTCCCTGTTTTTCAAGCAGATGATGGTGGTGCCGGGTGGCCTGCTATCATGGCTGGGGTCGTTCTTCACGCAGTTTTTCTACTACCCGTGGCTGGGCACCATTATCCTCTGCGCATGGTGGTGGTTGCTGATGTGGCAGACAAAGCGAGCGTTCAACGTGCCTGAGAAATGGAACGTGCTGACGGTCATTCCCGTTGCCATACTGCTTATCGCCAACATGGGGCTGGGATACTGGGTGTATTTGATGAAGCAGCCAGGATATTTCTACGTGCCTACGCTGGGCGTTACGGCCGGCACTGCCCTGCTTTGGGGGTTCCGAAAGACCTTAGACTCCAGTTCTGAGACTTCAGACCTCAGACCTCGTATGCGCCTGTGGACGCGTGTGGCCTACATCGTGCTGACGGCGATAGTCTGTTATCCATTCATGGGGATATATGCTCTGGCCAGCGTGGTGCTGATGGGGGTCATAACTTGGCGGTTGAAACCTCAGACCTCAAATATCACTCAACGGATTGTGCTTACTGTTGTGGCGCTGCTGAGTGTGGTTGCTGTTCCGCTGATATACTATCGCTTCGTCTACCACGGGACCAACCTTATTTATATCTACACCACTGCCCTACCCTCTTTTAGCATCAGGGAGGACTATCCTGACTATTATATCCCCTTCTACGCCTTGGCAGTCTTCTTCCTACTGCTGACCCTCTTCTACCGCCACTCTCCATTGACCATTGACCATTCACCATTGACCATGAATCCTGCGGGCGAGAATGCCGGCACTCCTAAGGCAAAGAAGAAAGGGAAGAAACAAGCCCCCCTTGATTCCTCCAAAGGAGGGGAAAAAACACCTGCGTTCCTCAATTGGGCGCTACAGGGCTGCATACTTGCGGCTACGACATTCTGCGTCTACCACTTCTGGTACAAGGATGCCAACTTCCACCACGAGCTGAGGATGCAACGATGCGTGGAACAGACCGACTGGGAAGGTGTGATAGAGGAAGGCAAGAAACAGGACTGCGAGCCCACACGAGCCATCGTGATGATGCACAACCTGGCTCTGAGCCGATTGGGCAGGCAGTGTAGCGAAATGTACAAGTTCCCCAAAGGTTCGAGCAAGCCGAACACCCCGCTACCCGTCTATATGTACCATGTTGCAGGACGCATGATGCTCTATCAATACGGTATGGCCAACGAGTGTCACCGCGTCTGCATGGAGGAAGGCGTAGAAACGGGCTGGAGCGTGGAAATGCTGCAATACCTGGCCCGATGCGCCATTATAAACAAGGAGACGCAGGTAGCAAGGAAATTCCTCGACCTACTCAGGCAAACGCTGTTCTATGGACAATGGGCCGACCATGCAGAGCAACTGCTTAACGACCCGAAAAAGCTGGCCGGCGACAGCGAGACAGGCCCCATCACCCACATGCTGCACTACAGCGACCGGCTCGAAGCGGTGGAAGGATACATTGAGAAGTTCCTGATGACCACCTTGGCCCAGCACGATGCCAACGACATCTACTTCCAGGAACAGGCCGTTCTCGGCGCTCTCTGGACCAGAGAGCCTTCTCTCTTCTGGCCACGAATAGAGCATTACATGGAACTGAGCGATGGCTATGCTCCACGCATCTTCCAGGAAGCCATCTGGCTCTTCGGTAACCTTGAGGGTGTGGAGGGGCTAGACGAATGGACCCTGGAACCAGGCGTCAAAGAGAGCTTCCAGGCCTTCATGCAGATGATGCAGCAATACAAGAAATCTCCCAATAACGTGATCAGGAACACCATCATGGCCCGATTCGGCAATACTTACTATTTCGAATACTTCTTCCTAAGAAACATCACCTACTATTGAGAGTTGAGAGTTGAGAATTGAGAGTTGAGAGTTGAGAGTTTAGAGTTGAGAGTTTAGAGTTATCGCTTCGCGATTAAGAATTGATAATTGAACATGAATAGAATACATACGGGTTTATCATTTATTATTTATTGTTTATTATTTAGCAGCGCAGCTGCGCTATTGACTGCCTGCGAACCCAAGATACCGCAGAATTACTGGGAGAAAGACGAACTGCCCAACATCTATCCCGACTACGCCAACGTCACGGTGCCTGTCAACATCGCACCGCTGACCTTCCAGATGGACGACAAGGTCGATAAGATGGTGGCCAGGCTGACGGCAGGCGATGAAGAAGTGGTTTACGGCGGAAACAAGGTCCAGCCGGACAAGAGCGAATGGAGCGACCTCGTACAGTCGGCGCTGAAGCTACAGCCGTCGGCCATTACAGTAGAGGTCTTCATAGAGAACAACGACCAGTGGACGCGCTACAAGCCTTTCAGCATCTTCGTTTCGCCCGACTCCATCGACCCCTACATCAGCTACCGACTCATTTCGCCTTCGTATGTTGTCTATGAGGATCTAACCATCAACCAGCGTTGCCTTGAGAACTATGACGAGAGTGTGATCTACGACAACATGCTCTGTTCGGAGGACACGAAGGGACAGTGTATCAACTGTCACAACTACCAGCAGTACAACCCTGACAGGATGCAGTTCCATGCCCGTGAGAACCTTGGAGGAACCATCATAGCCTACGATGGAACCATCAAGAAGGTTAACATGAGGAACGACTCCACCCTCTCGGCAGGCGTCTACCCGACGTGGCATCCCTGGCTTCCGTACATCGTCTATTCCACCAACCTCACGGCACAATCGTTCCATACCGTCGACCCCAACAAGATTGAGGTGTTCGACAGTCAGAGCGACCTCATTGCCTACGACGTGGAAAAGAACGAGGTGACGAACATCGTGAACGACCCTGATGAACTTGAGTGCTTCCCCTTCTGGGCTCCTGATGGCAAGACACTCTACTATTGCAGCGCCCACTTTGAGTATAAAGACACCATCGACAAAGGACAGGAGCTCATGATGCACTACGAAGATGTGAAATACAAGCTCTATAAGAAAAGCTTCGACCCGGAGACGAAAAGGTTCGGGCCGAGAGAGGCTTTGACCATTGACCATTCACCAATGGTCAATGACATGTCCGCCACCCTCCCCCGTGTCTCGCCCGACGGACGCTTCCTGATGTTTACCCTCGCGCCCTACGGCATCTTCCACATCTGGCATCACGAGGCCGACCTCTGGATGCTTGACCTGCAGACAGGCGAGGTCCGCAACATGGAGGAAATCAACTCGCCCGATACGGAAAGCTATCATTCATGGTCGAGCAATGGCAAGTGGGTGGTGTTCAGCAGCCGCCGCTACGATGGTAACTACACCCGTCCCTTCATTGCCCACATAGACAGCAACGGTAAGGGCAGCAAACCCTTCGAACTGCCCTCTGCCGACCCCGACTACCACCGGAAGTTCCTAAAGAGCTACAACGTCCCCGAGTTCATGCGTGGCCCAGTGACTATCAAGCCGCAACAGTTTGCCGATGCCATCAAGAAGGACGGCGAGAGTGTTAGATATAATTGAAAGTTGAGGGTTGAGAGTTGAGATTTGAGAGTTGAGATTTGAGAGTTGAGAGTTGAGATTTGAGAGTTGAGTATTAAGAATTGAGAGTTGAATAGACTGTTTTTCGCTTTAGCACTATCCGTCTTGTGCCTGTCAGGCTTTGCCGCAAATGATAGCACAAGAAGAACCTATACCGAGGAGCACCCACTGGTGTACGAGGACGTGTGGGACTTGTGGCCATACGCTTTTCTCAACGATATCGGCGAGCCTGTGGGTTACAACATCGACCTGCTGAGACTCATCTGCAAGGAGCTGGACATCCCTTACAGAATCAAGCTGAAACCACTCCAAGACGCCCTGAATGACCTGAATACGGGACGTGCCGACTTGATGTGCGGCATGGATGCGCCCTACTATCACCAGTATGCGCACTATGGCAAGAGCGTTATTCAGATTTTCACTCACAGTGCCGCCCACCATAAAGATGAAAAGAAGCTTGTCAAGAACGCCGATGACCTGGCCACCCAGCGGGTGATCGTTCATAGCGGCGGCATTAGCCACAACCTTATGGTTGAGCGCGGCGAGGGCAATAACGCCATGCACTTCAACGACATGCAGGAGGCCGTGCAGTACGTTCATAATCATCCAGGGACACAGGTTGTAGGAAACACCATGTCGCTCAAATGGCTCATCCACAAGTTTGAATACGGCGAGCTGGAGCTGACGCCTGTCAACATCCAGCACGGTGAGTACAAATTCATGTCGAACGACACATGCCTGCTGCAGCAGATGGACAGCGTCTTCACCCAGCTGAACTCCACAGGCCGACTGCAACCCCTCCAGAACAAGTGGTTCTATCCTGAAAACAAGGACACGGGCATCCCTTCGTGGGTGTGGTATGTTGTTGCCGCACTTCTTTTGGTTATCGTCAGTGTCCTCATCTACTATGTCAGCTACCGTCTCTACGAGCGGAAGATGATGACAAGCGTGCGCCGCTCCAACGACCGTCTGTCGCTCATCCTCAATACGAGCAAGGTGCATATCTGGCTGTTTGACATCGTCGGACGGATGCTCACCAGCATCAACTCCGAGGGCAAGAAGTCCGTCATGCCCCTGTCGCCGAATTTCGGAATGTTCTATGTGCTTCCGGAAGATTATGAGCGACTGTGCAGCCTGATAGAAGACATGGCTTCCCAAAAGAAGGAATGCGAGACAATGGAGGTGCATACCCTCAGGAAGAACAGCAAGGAGGAGCACATCTTCTCCGTCGACTTCTCGGTAATGAAGCGCGACAAGAGCGGGCGCCCCACGGTAATCATCGGTGCTACCACCGACATCACGAAACAGAGGAACCGGCAAAGACAGCAGAAAGACATCATGCTGCGCTACCAGCATATCTTCAACTCGGCCTTGGTGGACAATGTGTCGTACGACGAAAACGGCTTTATAGATGGTTTGAACGAAAAGGCCACCAAGGGCCTTGGCGGTAATGTGCAACACATCATCGACGCCAAGATCTCTGTTCAGCGTGTATTGGGCGATCCCAGCCTTTCCCTCGACGAACTGGACTATACCTATCTGACGCAGATTTACAAGTCGCGTGACGACGGGCGACCCCTGAACCAGATTCTGGGACGCGACGAGCTGTACTATGAGCTGCAGCTGGTACCTGTCCGCGACGATGACGGACGGCTGTTGGGTATCTACGGCACAGGGCGTGACGTCACGGAGATGGCCAAGTCCTACTCCCGTCTGCAGAAGAACATCGTCAGGCTGCAGGAGGCCACCAGCGAGCTGCAGGACTACATTCGCAACATAGACTACGTGATGAAAAACGGTGGTGTGCGCATGGCCAACTATTCGCCCGACACACACACCCTGACCATCTACAGCGAGATTGAACACGTGCAGCACCGACTGACACAGACGCGTCTGCTGTCATTAACCGCCGAGGAGTCGAAGAATACCGCCCTGCGTATTATGAACAACATGGACAACCTCACCCTGCAACCCGTCAAGGCTGTCATCAGGTCCACGCTACGCAT
The DNA here is from genome assembly GCA_017475265.1 of Prevotella sp. Lineage (GTDB taxonomy): Bacteria > Bacteroidota > Bacteroidia > Bacteroidales > Bacteroidaceae > Prevotella. The sequence continues at coordinate 6,638 of JAFVFY010000083.1, forward strand.
CAGTGGGAACAAGTCTCTCTGCCTGGCTTTCTCCTTCGTGCCAGTGAAGGATGCCAACGGGAACGTCACCGAATACTTCGGTATGTGCCGTGACATCAGCGACATCAAGGCCACAGAGGAGCTGCTGGCACAGGAGACCAAGAAGGCTCAGGAGGTGGAGGCGGTGAAAGATGCCTTCCTGCGCAATATGTGCTACGAGATACGAACCCCGCTCAACTGTGTTGTGGGATTCGCTGAACTCATAGAAAACGACCCTGATGCCGACGATGAGAAAATCTTCATTGAGGAAATCAAGAAGAACTCGCGCAACCTGCTAAACCTGGTCAACAACATCCTCTTCCTCTCACGCCTCGATGCTGGCATGATAGAATTCAAGACCGTAACCGTAGACTTCGCCACCTTCTTCGAGGGACATTGCCGGGCAGCATGGCAGCACTGCCAGCAACCAGGGGTCGAATACATCGTCGAGAACCCCTACGAGCACCTCGTCCTCGACATTGACCTGACAAACCTGGGCATCGTTATTGACCAGATTGCCATCAACGCCGCACAGCACACCACATCGGGACTCATCCGCACTCGTTACGACTATAACGGCGAGGCCCTCACGGTGGCCATTCAGGACACAGGCTGTGGCATACCTGCCGAACAGAGCGATAAAATCTTCGAACGCTTCTCCACTACCCACAGTGGTAGTAGCGGGCTGGGGCTGCCCATCTGCCAGGAAGTGGTCAGACGAATGGGAGGCAGGATTCACGTGAAGTCCGATGTTGGCAAAGGCACCATCTTCTGGGTTGTCATCCCTGCAATAGCCAGCGAGGTGGAGAGAAAGTAGTTGAGAGTTGAGAGTTGAGAGTTGAGAGTTGAGAGTTGAGAATTATTTTATGGATTCTTTCAAGACAATATTTTTTGGAGGACTCTTGCAGTGCAAGCGTCCTTCGGCCGAGCGGAGAATGAGAAGAAGCTGGTGGATTGTGGTTTTGTGCCTGCAATCTTCCATCTTCCATTTTCAATCTTCAATGTGCCACGCCAACGACTTTGGCTATACTGAGGAGCATCCGCTGGTCATTGTCAGCGACTGGGACTTCCGCCCCTTTGAGTTCGTCAACGTTGAAGGAAAGCCTGCTGGATACAACGTCAACGTGCTCAACATGATTCTCGACCAGCTCGACATTCCCCACAAGTTTGTCATGCAGGAGTGGCACGTCGCCACAGGCATGTTCAAACGACGTGAGGCCGACCTCATACACGCCCCGTATTCATTCTACAAAGACTCTCCCTACGTATCGACCCAGAAATTCATCAACTATTACAACCTGAAGGTGGCGCGTCGCGCCGACATGGAGCCACTCCATCAGCTTAGTGAACTACAGCCTACCGACACGTTGATGATGAAAGAGGATGGCTATGCCGCCATGATCTTTGCCGAAATGGACACGGTGCCATTCACCATGGAGTTCAGTTCACCGAAGAACGGACTGGCGGGCATCAGACAAGGCATATACAAGTACTACATCTGGGGAGAGACACCTCTAAAATATAAAATACAGGAACTCGGGCTCGACAGCATTGCCCTCGACGAGATTGACATTCCTACCGGCGAGTTGCGCATCATCGGCTACAACGAAGAGCTCATCGACCTCATCGATGACCAGTACACACGACTCGAACAGGCCGGCGAACTACAGAATATATACGACCACTGGTTCCACCCAGAGCGTCAGCACGACGATGAATCGCCCGTGGCGCTCTTCATTGTCGGGGGACTACTTCTCGCCACCGTCATTGTGTACTTGCTCATAAGGCTCGTAAGACAAAGGGTTCGCATGGCAGTACGCGAAAGCTCCGACCTGGGACAGATGATGGACCAGGTGCTCAACATGGGCGACTACTTTGTGTTGGAATGGGACTTCGAAATCAACATGCTCCGCAATAAGTACGGCAACATGCTACCTGATGGCGGAATGAGGCCGGAAGATTTCCTCAAACACATGCCACAGGAAGAGGCAACGCAGCTCCACAGCCTCAACGCACAACTCGCCACCGGCGTCATCAGCCACTTCGATTTGAGCTTTACTTTCAACCAGGGCACCCAGGAACAGCCCATCTGGAGAAACTACTATGGCAATGGCATCGGAGAAATGGAAAAATCCTCCAAACAAACAGACGACCAATTCCCCAAACGACCACATCATTTACTATATACCATAAAAGACATTACCGAAGAGGTGAATGAAGAGCGTCGCATCACAACCAATGCCAGCAAGTATAAGAAGATGTTCGACACCAACCTCGTCGCCATGTCCTTCTACGATGCCGACGGCCACCTCCTCGACCTCAACCAAAAGATGCGGGAACTCTGCCAGCTGCCCCTCACTCAACTGGGAGGGGACGGAGAAGAGCCTGAGCAGTTCGTCCACAACACCTTGCTCTTCAGCTTCCCCAATCTCCAAGGCGTCTACCTGCCAGGTTCACGGGAGGTCATGTACGTCTGCCAACACCTCGACGAGCCACAGTTAGGACTAAACAAGTACATAGAATTTCGCATCAAGCCTGTCATTAACGATGACGACGAGCTAGTCTACTACATCATTACCTGCCGCGACATCACCGCTGAGCGCAACATGTATCTCGAACAGCGCAAACACGACCAGCAGCTGCAAACCGTCAACGAAGCCGTCAAACGCTACGAACAGCAACTCGGCTACCTACTGGAGGAAAGCAGCATATACATCTGGAGCTACATCCCCGCAAAGAATGTCGTCAATCTCACGCGCACCCCAGGACAGACAGAATTCACTGAGACCATAGAAGAATATCTGCTCTCGGTAAACGCAGACTCGCGCCAGCAGGCTATGGCCGAGATACAGAGTGCCATGCAGCAAGGCAAGCCCTACAACACCATACTGCTCTTCGACCGCACACCACTCGACTTCAAGCCCACATGGTACGCCGTCTCCGGTATACCCATGTTCAACAAGGACGGACAGCTTACCGAGTACTTCGGCCTGTCACGTGACATCACCGAACTCATGGATGCACAGGAGAAACTACGCATTGAGACGGCACGCGCCAAGGACTCCGGACAACTCAAGGCTGCTTTCCTCGCCAACATGACCCACGAGATACGCACGCCACTCAACGCCATCGTAGGCTTCTCAGACCTACTGCCCATGATTGAAGATGCCAGCGAGAAAAAGGAGTTCATGAGAATCATACGCAACAACTGCGACATGCTCCTCCGACTCATCAGCGACATTCTCGAAGCCTCGAACCTCAACTCTCAACTCTCAACTCTCAAACCCACTGACATAGACTTTGCCCAGGCTTTCGACGACATTTGCCAAACCCTCGAGCAGCGCGTACAAGAGCCTGGCGTCAAGTTCATCAAGGACAACCCATACAAGACTTTCAAAACACGCCTCGACAAAGGGCGCATACAGCAGGTCATCACCAACTTCGTCATCAACGCCGTCAAGTACACGAAGCAGGGACATATCAAGGTCGGGTGGAGGACCTCCCCCGACCCCTCCAAAGGAGGGGAGATTATCCCCCCATCCCCCGACCCCTCCAAAGGAGGGGAGATTATCCCCCCATCCCCCGGCCCCTCCAAAGGAGGAGAGCGTCTCGTGTCGGGACTTCCCCCCTCCTTTGGAGGGGTTGGGGGAGGTCTTTACATCTACTGTGAAGACACAGGAGCAGGAATCCCCGAGGAGAAACAAGACTCTGTCTTCGAGCGTTTTGTCAAGCTCAATGAGTTCGTACAGGGAACAGGGCTTGGGCTCAATATCTGCAAATCAATAGCCGAGCGATGCGGTGGCAGCATCGGCGTCCACAGTAAAGGAAAAGGGAAGGGCTCCACTTTCTGGATATGGATTCCCTGCACACAGCAATATGGAAAAACAACGGATTAAAACTGATTTCACGGATTTTCACGGATTAATTATTTCTTACCATCGAATCTAAAAGAAATCTGTGAAATCCATTATAATCTGTATAATCCGTGTAATCCGTAAAATCCGTTGTTGAAAAGAGTATGAATAATCCAAGTTAGAGTTGATACTATGGAGAATCAAGAACTTTATACCGCACAGGATTGCGAGTTTATGCGTGAGGCCATACGTCTGGCCACTGAGAGTGTAGAACGTGGCGGAGGCCCCTTTGGAGCTGTTATCGTGAAGGACGGCGAGGTCGTTGCATACGGTGCCAACCGTGTGACGCTCGACCACGACCCTACGGCACATGCCGAGGTGAGCGCGATACGCGAGGCATGCCGTAAGTTGGACACCTTCGATCTCAGCGGCTGCACCATTTATACTTCGTGCGAGCCATGCCCCATGTGCCTGGGAGCAATCTACTGGGCACACATAGACCGTATCTTCTATGGCAACAACCGTAAGGATGCCGCAGAAATTGGTTTTGACGACGATTTTATCTACGAAGAACTGGACCGCCCGATGTCTGGCCGCACCGTTCCCATTATTCCGATGTTGCGCGATGAGGCCCTCACTACCTTCCGACTTTGGGAAGAAAAGGAGGACAAGACGGAATACTAAGTCCTTTAACTTCCCCTCCCTCAACAGGGAGGGGACAGGGGAGGGTCTTTTACCTCTCTGCCGTACCGTAGTCGATGCGCTTGTTCTGGAAGTCAGTAGCTTTCTTTTCCGAGGCTTCCGAGAGGTGACCATTGATGTACTGTTCCATGATGAGACCGCCTAGAGGCACGCCGTAGGTGGCACCCCATCCACCGTTCTCCACGTAGACGGCGACGGCAATCTTCGGGTCGTCCATGGGTGCGAAGCCCATGAAAACACTGTGATCGTGACCCTTGTTCTGTGCCGTTCCCGTCTTTCCGCAGGGCATGAAGTTATAGTGTGCCAGTGCTTTACACGTACCTCCCAAAGCAGCCGAACGCATACCCTTCGCAACCTCTTCGTAGGCCCACGGAGCGGCCAGCGTCTTGCGGCGTTGGCTGTAGAGCGTGTCCAGCGGCTCTCCCTGCACCTTGCGCACCACATGAGGCGTAATGAACCATCCACGGTTGGCAATGGTCGCTCCCAGATTGGCGATTTGTAGCGGTGAGGCTCCCACCTCGCCCTGCCCGATGGATATGGAAATAATGGTCAGCCCGCTCCATGATTCATGGTAACGGCCGTCGTAGAACGTGGCGTTGGGAATCATGCCTCGGTTCTCGCCTGGCAGGTCTACGCCCGTCTGGTAGCCGAAGCCCATCGACACCATGTAGTCACGCCAGCGGTTGATGGCATCCTGCACCGTTGGGTATTTTTCACGGTTGCCAATCATGTAATAGAGTCCCCAGCAGAAATAGCCGTTACACGACGTGCTGATGGCGGGCACCAGCGCCAGGGGTGAAGAATGTCCGTGGCAACCCACGCGTAGACCTTTGTAGACGAAGCCATGATAGCATGGGTAGGTCGTCTGCGGGGTGATGATGCCTTCGGTGAGGAAGGTCAGCGCCTGTGTGGTCTTGAAGGTGGAGCCGGGCGGATAGCGTCCCTGGATGCTACGGTTGTAGAGCGGCTTCAGCGGGTCGCGGCTCAGCTCGCGGTGTGTCTGCGAACGTTGTCGTCCTACCATCTCCCGAGGGTCGTAAGTGGGCGAGCTGGCCATGCAAAGCACCTCACCCGTCTTTGGCTCAATGGCCACAATGCTGCCAAGCTTGCCTTCGAGCAACCGCTCGGCCAGCACCTGCAGCTTGTAGTCGATGGAGAGCGTGAGGTTCTTCCCTGGCACAGGTTTTCGGTCTAGTTCACCGTCCTTGTAACGTCCTTTGATGCGGCCGTGGGCATCGCGCAGCAATATCTGCACACCCTTCTCGCCGCGCAACTGCTTCTCGTAGGAGCGCTCCACACCCTGCTTGCCAATATAGTCGCCCGGCTGGTAGTATTCGTCGGCCTCGATGTCTGACGGCGACACCTCAGCTATGTCGCCCAGCACGTGGGCAAGGAAGGGGTGCTCATACTGTCGTATGCTGCGTTTCTGCACATAGAAGCCGGGGAAGCGATACATCTTCTCACGAAAGATGCTGAAGTCATGGTCGGAAAGCTGGCTCAGGAACAACTGCTGCGTAAAGCGCGAATAGTTCCTCATCTTGCGAATGGACGTCATGCGGTCATCGAACTCCTCCTTGGTGATGCCCAGCGTGTGGCAGAACTCCAGCGTGTCCATCGTCTTGGACACCTCGTTCATCACCACCATGATGTCGTAGCTAGGCTGGTTGTAGACGAGCAACTCGCCGTTGCGGTCGGTGATGACACCACGAGAAGGGAAGTCCACCTTCTTCAGGAAAGCGTTGGAATCGGCATTTTTCTTATAGTCATCGCTCATCAGCTGCAACGTGAAGAGGCGCACGATGTAGATGGCGATAATGGCTATGGCCACTATGCCTATCACGAATTTACGGCTCTCATAGCTGTTGTCAGCCATACCAATAAACAATAACCAATAAACAATAACCAATAACAAATTGTGCGTTTCGCGAATTGGTTGCAAAATTACTCCTTTTCTCGGAAATAAACAAAAGAAACAAGGCTCTTCACACTAATTAAGATAAAATTATACTGACTGGGCTTCACCCCGGAGTGGGAAACAAAATAAAAAACAAGATTTGTTTGGCGGTCTGCATGATTTGTAGTATTTTTGCAGCCGAATGTTGTTAAGTCATTACTACGATGGTCTTGTTGAGGCCGGCTGCGACGAGGCGGGCCGAGGATGTCTGGCAGGCAGCGTCTATGCTGCTGCCGTCATTCTGCCGCCTGACTACGAGAACGCTATGCTCAACGACTCGAAGCAGCTGACGGAGCACCGACGCTACGAGCTGCGGACGGTCATAGAGCGTGATGCCGTGGCCTGGGCCGTGGGTATCGTCACACCAGCGGAGATAGACCGCATCAACATCCTCAATGCCTCCATCTTGGCCATGCACCGCGCACTCGACGGACTGAAAGTGAGGCCAGAGGCTATCATCGTGGACGGTAACCGTTTCAAGCCCTATCGGGAACCAATAACCAATAACCGGGAACCAATAACCAATAACCGGGAACCAATAACCAATAACCGGGAACCAATAACCAATAACCGGAAACCAATAACCAATAACCGGGAACCAATAACCAATAACCGGGAACCAATAACCAATAACCGGGAACCAATAGCCATCCCCTACACCACCATAGTAAAAGGCGACGGCAAGTACCTTTCCATTGCCGCCGCCTCTATATTGGCTAAGACTTACCGTGATGACTACATGAACGCCCTGCACCAGGAGTATCCGCAATATGACTGGGATAAAAACAAGGGCTACCCTACCCTACGCCACCGCGAGGCTATCCGTCAGTACGGCACCACGCCCTATCACCGCCTGAGCTATAACCTGCTAGGGACTAAGGAGCTGGAGCTGGAGTTTCTTTGACCATTGGCCATGATGGAGATGACGGTCGAAATGTCGGCCACGTCAATTGTTCCGTCGCCATTCACGTCAGCCCTTTCGTATTCTTCCGAACCTGCCATGACGCTAATGATGGCCGAGATGTCGGCCACGTCTACCGAGCCGTCACCGTTCACGTCACCTACGACGTAGCTATCGGCGGGCTTCTCCACCTCTATCACCGAGCTGGTGAGGCTGATGACGTATGTCAACGTGTCATCTATAACGGAGGTGGTAAGTATGCCAGTAACGTCGAAATATTTTCCAGAAAGTGTAGAGGTTTTTGGCGTGGTGATGTTCTTCAGTCCGAAGGTGTTGTACATTTGTGCCCGTTGGCTGCCAACTTCGGCAAACACCTTCTTGTTTTCCAAAGTCAGTTGTACACCCTTCAGGATGACAAGGTCGCAAAGCATTTCGTCTGTCAGGGGGCCGTTGTGATTCACTTCCAACGGTAATGCTGCTTCGGCATCAGTAGTGACTACGATACCCGAGGCATTGGTGTAGTTCTCCACGGCAGAGAGTTGCGGCATGCGGTTCATGAAGACAAGTTCTCCGAAGAGAGGCCCGTTGAGTCTGTCGTTCTGTTCGGCATTGAGGCCAGTATTACTGAAACAGATACTGCCTGTGGCATCGCGTACGTAATAGTTGTCGTTGTGCTTGAAAAGCACTTGTGCATCAGTGAGTGTGAGCTGAGCCTTGCTGCCTTCTTCTAGTGCGCGGAAAGCGGCAATGGTGGGAATGACTTCCAGTTCCTTGACGGTAACATGGCAGGTGGCGGAAATGTCGTTGTCAGACTTGACAATGATGTTTGCCGTTCCCTCGTTGATGGCGCTTACAAATCCCGTTTGATCCACAGTAGCCACCGAAGGATTATCAGATGTCCAAGTCAATTTCTGTATGGCGTTTTCTGGTACAAGCGTAGGAGTGAGCTGTAGGGTAGTACCGTAGCCCATAACGACACTGTCGGGAAGGATGATGTCGGTCAGCACATGTGCGTAGTAGACGTTGAAGTTAATGATATTGTTCTGTTCGGTAATGTTTTTTATGGCATAGTCACATTCCTTGCCTGCCCAAGTGAGCAGGTTGGCAGGGCTAGTAGTGTTGCTGATGCTAGTCACGCGACCGAGGCCTGGGAAGGGGTCGCGGCCTGTTGATGGGAAGGGGTCATAATGGGTGGCTTGTACACCTTTGGCTCGCACTAGCTCATAGTAGGGGTGGTCTGGGTTATCGTTTACACCGTTGCCTAACCAAACTTGTGAGTTTGTGGAATCCACGCGGAAGATAAGCATGCCGTGTCCAGGCAATGCTGAATCCCACTTATTCTTCTGGCGGTTCTCCAGCAGGAAAAATTCTTTCTTCACGGGTGTGTTGATGCGGAAGCCTGTGTTGCTCTCATGAATGGCCTCTATTGAGAAGTCTCCAGGTACGCTGATAACCTGTGGTGTGGCAAAGCCCAGGGCGTAGCGCTCGTAGAGCGAATAGTTGACAGGCGTACGTCCGTAGTTGCCGTCGGCACCATTGGCCATAATAGACCATCCCCCTGGGTTCACACATTCCTCGTCGAAGTAATTGTTCGTGTCGTAGAGGTCGGGCAAGCCCAGCACATGACTGAACTCATGGCATATAGTGCCGATGCCTTCGAGTAAGTCCTCGTAATACAGCAGTTCTGTAGAGCAAGCATAGCGGCTAAGATAGACCCCGTCCTTTCGCACGTTGCGGAAGTATCTTATGTCTGACTGGTGAGGCCACAATAGACGCTCATCGTTACCGGCAACATGAGAACCCTTGCCAGAGAAGATAAAATAAATCATGTCCACGACACCATTGCCATCAACATCGTAGTCCTTGAAGTTCACAATATCGTCGGCTGCAGTCGCAGCGTCAATCATCAGCTGTGTATAGTTGCTGTTTTCCTGAGTGCCGTCTGGACGGGGATAATACTGGCTGCGGTCTATATTCACTGGACCAACGACATCGAAATGCGGGACAAATGCCCCGTTGGAATTGTCGCGGAAATAGTCGCGGACGGAACCCGTACACACCGTCGAGCCGACGTTTGTGCGGGGCTCACCATTATAATTATCCTGGTTTATCATCTTATCCATGATGTCGTTGTAGTCATCATAGAGGAATGGACAGTCATTGTACTCCACGAGTATGACCAGTCCACGGAACTTGTCATAGTCATAGCGTTGCGCATTATACTGTGCCTTTGCCCGTGCGACATTGTTGCGTCGGCGTTCCTGCTCCTGCACGGGTTCCATCCTCGGTGTGAGCATTCGTCCCACGCTCTCCAGATATGCCTTGTCTTCCATCGTACGCTCTTCAGCATCGTGGGCCACAAGCTCCGTAGGAGCCAGGCGTCCGTCTACATCGAGGTGTGCATAGACATAGTAGCCACGGTCGTTACGCGTCAGCGTATAGCCATCAGAGGTAGTGTTGAAACTGCGGTACTCATCGCCCACAAGGCGGATGGTGACATACGAGCCATCAGGCTGTTGTACGCGCTTCGTGCCCTGATAGGCGGGACGCGAAAAGGCCGATACCACAATGAGCAGCATCGACAGGAATATGATGGATAGTCTTTTCATTACAATGTGTATTTATAGTGAGCTTGCAAAGGTACGCATTTCCCGCGAAACAGCCAATCTTTTAGCATAAATTCACTAAGCAAAGAGGTCATCAAGCCGTAAAAAGCACCCTTTTGGCAAAAACAGTTTATGTTTATTGCCAAAAGGGCGCATTTTATGCTCCAACAGACGGAGTCGTAGTTAATGCTTTGTCAGTTTAGTTGCCAGCCATGATGGTGATGACATTAGAGATGTCGGCCACGTCGACAGATCCGTCTTCGTTCACGTCGGCAGCAGCATACTCGGCAGTACCGGCCATGACGCTGATGATGGCAGAGATGTCGGCCACATCTACGGTACCGTCACCGTTCACGTCACCCTGAATACTTCCAGAACCGCCGCCCTGATTGATGGTGACCTTCAGGCGAGCACCAGTCTGCATGAACACTATTTCTGCCGAGCGTTTCTCCACGCCAGTAGGCAGGGCAGCTGCGGCAACCACGAGGTCGTAGTCGATGCCGTTGACGAAGTACTCATATTCATTACCCTCCTCATCTTTCTCAGTCGCAGTAGTGTAGTCCTCATTGGCAACGCTGACAGTTAACCATTCGGGGATTTCTTCTTGCTCCTCACCATCCACGGTGATGCTCTCTACGAGAAGTGAATAGGTGGGTTCTTCAGTCTCTTCGTCTTTGTTGTAATACATGGGATCAACATGTATGGACTTCTCGCCTCCCTCGGCATCGAACTGCAGGTTGGTGTTGTCCTCCGTATGGAGATAGCCATAGGTAGCGTCGTTAAGACCGATGAAAAGCTGGGGCCAGCCTTCTCCGTATGAGCGCAGCCGCTGCTCGCCTGGCTTCTGGAACCAAGTCGAGGTAACCTCCTTGCAGGAATATTCCTGACTACCCAGCACGCCACTGAAGGTACCATTGTCCCAGTCGTCAATGACGATGACAAACTCATCCTCGATGAAAAGATAGTCGAGAGTCTCACTCATGCCCATCTCGTCCTCACGATAAAGCTCATCAAATACAACCTCCGCAATACCACTGTCGTATAGCACAACGTTGTCGTTGGTGGCATCGCCCTCGGCAATGAGATCGCCCAGCTCGAGGTTACCCGTCGAAGAGCGCGAACACTTGTAGAGGCAGATGTGCAAATTGAAATCGTCCTGTGCACTAAATGACACCATAGGAAGCGTCACGCCGGTGAGGAACAACGGTGTGCTGGGCTTGCCCTGATAGGAGTAAATCTTGGAAATAGGATTTACACTAGTGTATTGTTCAGCGAAGTCGGGAGTACCCCAGTTGACATAGAACGTTAGGTCGAAGTCGGGATTCTGACGTGTCATCGTGGCGTATGTACCATCAGTGAAGGCGAAGCTGCCCTGGCCGTGTCCTGCATAGAAAAATGCGTCCTCATAGCGCTTTTCCTCAGTATCATTGCCCTCTTCATCCGAAGCAAAAGAGAGGCCCTTTCCCCAAGTGAAAGGCTCAGACTTGGCTCCATCGTTATAGGCTACAAGTGAGAAGTCCGAATAGACACTTCCTCCCTCAGTGTCGAAGCTAAAGTCACGGTTAGTGTCGGTGATGACAACTTCATCCTCCTCTTCCCTATTTTTAATAGCCGTCCACTCGAAGTTGGTAGCAACGTCGAAGGTGTTGTTGCGGAACGAGACAGGAGTGTATGCTCCCAAGACTCCAAGATTATTATTGAAACTATAGCCCGTGGGACCCATTCCTGCAAAGAGCACCAGCTCGTTAGGCTCGAAAGCCACATCCTTTGGTGCTTCAGGGGCTGCGCCTGGCAGACGATATTTCACGTTGTCTATATACGAGTAAGATCCTAGATAGGTATTGAAGGTGGCATCGAAGGTATCTGTCTCCCAAGCTCCTAAGATGACGCTCTCGCCTTCGATAGTGGTCAGCGAGCCGTCCTCGCCCTCGGTGAGCACAATACATCCATCATTTGCAGTACCACTGCAAATCAGGATATAGACCGTGCCGTCCTCACCGCCTTCCTCCTCGTCGGGGTAGCTGGCTATCACCTGTGGAGCCACGGTGATGATGTTGCCTTCCTGTGTGTACTCCACGTCAATGCCGTCGGGATAGAGACCGGCGAATGTGTCAATGAGCGGTGACATGTTGATGAAGTAGTGGCTTTCCTCCTCATCCATTGAGATGGTGCCACGCTGCATAATCCAGTCCATGGGCTCATTGGCGAAATAGTCTACGCCATGGGCATTGTACTCCAGATTGATTGCATCCTCGTAACGATAGTAATAACGGACGTTGGCATACAGCTCATCCCAACCTAAGTAGGCGTCACCATCGCTCATGTCGGGATCGAACTCCACATTGGCGAATTTGCCCAAGCATATCCAGTTGCCATTGGTGATGGTGAGCTTCCCTTCGTCACCCAGCTCCATGTTGATTTCACCAGTGAAGTTGCCATCCTCGTCCTCGCTGTTGGCAGAGAAGAGAGTTATGTAGAACGTAGTGTCCTTTGCCTCATTCTGATAAGTGGCAACGGCTTGAGGAAGGATGGTGATGACGTTGCCCTCAATTGTGTACTCCACGGGAATGCCCTTGGGATACAGTTCGCTGAGGTAAGAAGGTGTCGGGATAACATCGACGAGAGCATTAACCTCCTCTTCCTCACCAGTTTCTTCATTGGTGTATGTTCCTGTAACAGGAGTCATCGCCCACTGCTCCACCTCTTTTGTGTCATAGTTGATACCAAAGGCGGTATAGCTCTCGACGAATGACGGCTCTCTGCGCGAACCCCTGGCCTTTGCTGCCGTCTGTCTGTTCAGCTTGATGGTGGGTGTGAGGTTCACCATCTGGCGACCCTGTGCCTTGCCTTTGCCGAATGTCTTACCCTGCATCTGCTGTAGTGGCTGCACGGACGTATGCTTTGTACGTGTCACAGGCTTTACCTTTGCGAGGTCGAGGGTGAGGTGCTTACCGACGGGGGCATAGCTCCTGGTGGTCAGGTCCATCCTGGGGGCTTGGGCCTGGAACGATTTCTGTACCATACTGCTCTTTGTCAGCTCCGGGGCTTTTGGCTGGCCGCTGTAGACCTTCGGGCTGGATTGTGCACTGGCTGTGATGGTCATGACTGCCATGACAGCTAATAGTAGAAACTTTTTCATTGTCTTGATTTTTAGTTTATATTAGAGTTTATTGTTTCAATGTATAAGTGGCCGTACCGCCAAGCTGCTGCAAGACGCAACCTGTAGGCTGGAAATAGTCATTGGGGGTGATAGTGTAGGTGCCACTGATTGTGGCAGCGAACTGTAGTGCCAGCTTTCCCACATCGCATTTGCTGGAGAAGTTGGTCATGTTGCGGTCCATCTCAGCATCTTCACTGCTCTCAATAAGCATCTGTGCGAAAGACGGGACGCTGGTGCTTAGGGTAAGACCGGCAGTATTGGTCTTTGACTTTGCAGTGTTGGTGTAGAACGTGATGACAAGTCCTTTCACCGCCCCGTTGCCAGTAGAACGTCCCAGCCCTATGGCTGCAAGTGAGTAGTTCTTACTAAACTTCTTCAGCTCGGCATCAATTTGCTCCATCAGCCCTTTCTGGGTTTCTGAGAATGTAGTCTGGTCGAAGTTCCACAGTGTATTGCGGGTATTGACGATGTAGTTGTCCCAACAAGCGATGATACGCACTTTTCCGTCAATAGTTTGCAAACAGGTACTATCTGGAGTGAGAACAAATTCCTGGAAGGGGTCGGCACCAATAGTATCTGTGCGTTCAAAACGCAGACTGGAGGGTGTGTATAAACCTGATAGTGAGTCGTTTTTCAGTGGATCGTTGAGACGCTCGGAGTAGCGTATTCGTCCAGTAGAGAGTCCTGTAAGATAGAGCGTATCGCTGCCATTGGTGATATAGTACGAGGTGATGAGACCTCCACTGACATAGTCTTTCAGTTTTGCACAATCGGCCAAGTATTCCTCCCACGGGCGGTCACATGGCACTAATCGGGTATGCCCACTGTAACGCTCGCCGCGCAGAAGTATCTCATCGTCGCCATACTTCATGATGACAAAGTTGTTATCACCCTGCATTCCGGCACCGTCCTTATTCAGAACACGCGGTGCCTGCCAAGGGCTGACGGGGTCTACGAAGGGTGTGAGCACGTCGTTCCAGGTGTTGAGGGCCAGTACGGGGCCGTCCTCAAGGAGCAACTGGTAGAGGCTGGAAGATTCCGTGTACTTGCCAGCTTGGTCGTTGCGCAGGTAGCGGTGGTTGCTGGCCAGTGTCACTTTATCACCCTTCTCGAAACGGGCAAGGATGTTGAAGCCCTCGAAATGAGCCACGCCTGTACCACAGAAATACTGCATTACCCAGCCATTCTCTGGCTTTACAAGCAGTTCTTGCACTTTCTCGTTAGTGTGCTCCACGCGCAGGGCGGCACTCTCGTCGAAAAAGTCCTCGTCCTCAAACTGACAGGAGGTCAATGCTATGCTTAACGACAAGAAACAAATGATAAATGATAAAGCCGTTGCAGGCTGTTTCCAATGTATCTTCATAATCTTCTATTTTCAAATCCCAAATCTCAAATCTCAATCCTCAAATCTCAAACCTCAAATCTCAAACCTATTTCAGGTCATAGACGACCATATCTTCCGAATGAAGGTATTCATTAATGGCATTCTGACGCTCTCGTACTTCCTGCCGAAGCTCGAAGGCATGCAGTCCCCAGCGGTCGGTGTACCATTCAGTGGCAATGTTTATCTTCTTGATGATGGCATTAACACCTGGGGTGCTGACACTAAAAGTGAAACCAGCATTAATGAGTTTCTCTACCAACTGCTTGAATGAAACGGGAGACTTGTCATCGTTTCTCTTGGCAGCATCGTTCAAATCAACCATAAGGTTGACAAAATCCCTGAACTTCAATGACTCTGCAATCAAGGTGTATCGATATTGGCTCACGTAGGCCGTAGACTCCTTATTCACCACCTGTTGGCCACTGCGGAAATCGGAGAGCACCAGTCGTCCGGTAGGCTGGTAGCTTCCTGTTTCCGTGCTGTATTCCGACTCGGCATAGAAAGTGATGTTATTCCAAGGTGCATTCTGTAGATCAGGATCAATGCCAAGGGAGTCAACAAGATTCAGCACGTCCGCCTTGTCAGTTTCCTGTAGCAGCACCAAACAGCCGTTAACGATGCGGTTCATCCAACGATGGTCGGTGTCGGTGATGATACACGATAGTGTCTCCACAAAGTCCTCATAGTTTGCCGACGAGGCATAATGTGTGACATAACCTAACTGGTGTGTGGTGGTAGAGTCGCGCTCCTGCCATGTGATGGGGTCGTAGCTACCCGATGTCACCTGTCCGAAGGTAACGGGGTACGACTTTGTCTGGTGAAGGATGTGTGAGAACTCATGGTGCATGGTATGGAAGATGCGCTCGTTGAGCACCTCAACGTCTTCGGCCGTGTATTCCACGTCGTCAGTATAACGTTTTACCTCGTTAACATTGTAGAGCGTAATCTTCACACCGCCAGAAGCCGTTCCCAGCACTTCAGTTCCAGTAGTGGGACTGTAACCAGTAGAGCCTATAAAGTGGAAGATGCGTGGGCCATACAACTTCATAAAGTCATCGCCAGCATACTTTGTATAAACGTCGTAGAAAAGGTAACGGATGAAATGTGCCAGTACCTGCGAACGGTTGTAGTCAGAGGGTGTGAGCTGGAAGTTCATATCCGATGCGGGGAAATTGAACCTGTACTGCACCTCTACGTTGTAGGGTACGAGGAAGTTGTCGTAGAGCCATTGGTCAAAGGGGTATGTAGCCTTATTCTCGTCCACGACGGGCACGTTAGTGTCAAAGATGCTCTCGGTGAAGTCATCCTCGCTGCGGCATGAGCCGAGAGTCAGCATAAATACGGCCGTGCCAAGTAATATAATGTTTCTCTTCATAATATATCTATGTTATTTTGTCGTGTAAGGGAAGTACTTCATGTTATCGTCTCCGCCCTGTAGCGAGCGCTGGTTACTTTTCTCCGGGTCGTATCCGGCATCCTTCACGTTATATGGCACCTTAAGGACTCGGCGTGGGTCATCCCAGCGCAGGAAATCGTGGGTGACATTGTAGTCCTGCGGGCCACGGTAAGCATGGTGAACAGTGATGCCATAGCGCTTGATGTCGAACCAGCGCAGACCCTCGAACATGGTCTCTATGCGGCGGAAATGGAGTATGCAACGCAGCACAGAAAGTTCGTCGCCCTCAAGAATCTTCTCGAAGCCCATCTCTGCGGGGTGTATATCGTCCACCCAGTCACTGGTGGCCGATGTCCCTTGATAGTTCTTCCATCCGGTAATCCTTGCTAATGTCAGAGGAGTCTCTATCGCCTTAGAACTAGTCCAGTAGTCTAAGTCGCTGACAGCTTCCTGCACCCGTCCCAGATAAAGCTTAGCCTCAGCGCGGCAGAGGAGCGTCTCTTCGGCAGTGAGGGGCTGATAGATAATATGAACATAGCCGATACCAGCAATCTTGTTTGTGTATTCAAAGTACTCATATACGCGGAAAAGCCATGAGCCGTACTCCGAACCAGCACCCCAGCGGAATATCTTTCCGTCAAAGGCTGGCACGCGCCCACTCCAGTTGGGGCCGCCACCTTCGTAAAGAACATTCTTGGTGTTGGGCACGTTGGGCACGGTACCGTAGGTAGCATCCCAATCAGCAGAAGCTGCCTCATCCAAACCTTCCGGTTTCTTGAAGTTGAATTTCTTATACCCGTCGTTGATGGCATAGCGACAAGCGGAGAGCATGCGATCCTGCAAAGAGTAGGTGGCCTGCAACAGGTAGTTGCATGATGCCGTCTCATCGTTATAGTCATTGAGCATGGTGTAAATGGTGTTGGTATTCATCGCTGCCCAATTACGCAATGACGTGGCAGGATTTCCGCCCAGTGCCATGTCAGCATATTTCAAGCATTTCTCGTAATCGCGCTTGAAGAGGTAGAAGCGGGCGGCAAAGGCATAGGCGGCATTGTTATTAAAGTGGTAGGCAGGCACCTGATACTTCGAGTCGTCGATGAGGTCGATACCTTCCAGAAGGTCTTTCTCTATGAGGCGATAGACCTCAGAGACTTTCTTGCTGTAGATGGTATCACTATAGTCAATGTTCACCACATCCTCGACAGAGGTAACGTAGGGTATTCCCCAGTCCTGACTGCTCTTGGCCTCATCCTTATAAGCTTCAGCAAAGACGTTTACCAGCACGAAGTGGAAATAGGCACGCATGAGATGTGCCTCACCCCATGAATGTGAAATGGCAGGGTCGGTGCGTGGGTCGGTACTCATCTCCTTCATGGCCTCAATGGCATGGTTAGCAGTAGCGATGCCATAATAGTAGCGATCCCAGATTTCGTAGGGAGTGTCATCCTCGCCGGTGCTGTAGCTCTCTACATCCTCCCACTTGTAGGCCTCCTCATGGAACAGCGAGTAGGCATCGTTGTGAGTGGCGGGCACAACGACGTTGTTGTCGACGAGGTTGTCGCCCATGAGTTCGCAGATGACTGCTGGCACAGCCTTGGGGTAACCAGAGGTAAGCAGCTGCTGCACCTTTTTTGCATCGTCGATGTCTATCCACCGGCTGTCGGGCTGCTCGTCGAGCTTGTCGTTGCAGGAAATGAGCGCTGCGCTAAATGATAAATGACAAATGATAAATGATAAACTTATCTGCCATATCTTGCTTGTCTTAACCATAATCTTCAATTTTCAAACTTCAATCTTCAATTTTCAATCTTCAATCCTCAATTTAGAATCCCAGTCTTAGCGTTGCAGTGAACTGCTTGGTGATGGGCGAAGCCACACCACCTGAGTTGATGAACTCCGGGTCTTGTCCGTTGAGTTTCTTGTCGGCGTAGAGCAGACAGAGGTTCGTAGCCGAGAGCTTTATCGAGGCACTGGTTAGCAGGTTCGTCTTCTGCAGCAACTGTTGTGGGAATCCGTATGTGATTGAGATCTCTTTCAGACGTACGAAGTCACCTTTTGCAATTCGTTCAGTACTATAGTTATAAACATTGTAGGCAGTACTCAGTGTGGTCGAACCGTAACGGTCGGCCTGGTTCGTAGACGCTATGACAGGGATATTGGTGATAGCCTCATCACCAGCCTGCATCCAGCGGTTCTTGAATTCACGCGGCAGTGCCGACAGGTCACTATAGCCATAGCTGAACACGGGGTCGAGACGAACGACGTTACCACCGCTATAGGTAATGAACACGTCGAGGCTCAGGCGTCCCATCTTATTGTTCGTATAGGTGAAAGTGTTGCTCAGAGAGCCATACCACGTAGGATCCTGCGGACCTTCGTAGATGAGGAACGACTCCAGATCCTGCGTCTCCTGAATATTGATGTCACCGATGGTAGCCTCTCCGTTCTCGTTCTTCACCATGGGCAGTCCCTCCTCGTTGAGACCAGCGAAGTCATAGCTCCAGATGGTGCGCACAGGGTAGCCCTCAAGCGTAGGTATCATGTAGGGATTGCTGGAGTGCTGTCCTACGCAGAGGTAGTAGGCGTTACAGGAGTTTTCAAGCGATGTCACCTTGTTCTTCGCCATAGAGTAGATAAGGTCGGTGGTCCACTTGAAATCTTTGTTGGCGATGTTCACCGTTGAGAGTCCCACCTCAATACCGTGCGAGCGCATATCGGCTATGTTGGCATACTTGGTGGTCTGTCCGCCGGCACCCTGCGTGTAGAGCATACCGATAAGATCATAGTTGTTACGCCAGTAGGCATCGAAAGTCAGCGCGAGGCGATCCTGCAGGAAGCCCATATCAACACCCACGTTCCATTCGTGCTTCTTCTCGAAAGTCAGTTCAGTGTTGGCCAAGTAGTCAATGTAAATCTGGCTCTCGGCAGCCGAAGTGAAGGGGCGCCAAGCATTCTCTGTTTTGTAGATAACGTCGGCATTGTTCACCCATGTGGGGCCTACGTCAGCTGTCAGCGAGTAACTGCCGCGCAACTTCAGGTTCGACAGCCAGCTCTGGGTAGACTGCATAAACGGTTCGTTGGTCATGTCGTAGGCCAGTGACACGTTCCATGTGGGCAGCCAGCGGCTTGACTGTACTTTTCCAAATCGGTTGGTACCTTCGTAGCGGAAAGTGCCGTTCACTGTGTAGCGCTTGTCGAAGCTATACACCAGCTGGCCGTAGTAAGCCAAAGTGTTGGTGCGGGTGTAGTACTCGGAGAAATAGTCGGTGTTCTCCTCGTTCATCTGTTTCAGCCAAAGATAGGGGGTATAGACGATACCACCCATGTCGTACTGGTATCCCCAGCCGGTCCATACCGTGGAGGTGCGCTTCACAGAGGAGTACTCCATACCAGCCATGGCATTGAAGGTGTGCTTCTCTCCATAGACATCGCGATAGTCGGCCATCAGACGGAAGGTATTCGAACGCATGTTGTCATCGTTCTGATACTTGATACCGCCTTGGGGCAGGATGCTCTCAGGCAGGGCCAGCTCATTGTCGGGGTCGGTATAGAGCAGGGGGTTGTTGTCGCGGATGGTAGAGTTGTCGTCGGTGGCTTCGACACCGGCGCGGTAGGCATTGGCCTGGTTCGATTTGTCCATCACATTGTGCTGACGGCGCGAATGGCTCATGCGCGTTGACATCAGCCCGCTCAGGGTGAGCGTCTTGATGGGCTTGTACTCTATCTCGCCACGATACATCAGCTCGTTCACATCATACTCCATGTAGTTGTTCTCCAGCTCATTGAAGATGTTGAACTTGGTGTAGAAGCGTGTATAGTCGGTATTGGGATCCAGGCATCGGCTGGTGTTCAGCGCATAGCTGAAGGGGTTGATATCAAAGTCACGGTTCACCTCACCCGTCACCACGTCGGAGGTCTGGTTGAGCGAGCCGGGAGCCTCTTGGTCGCGGTGGCTGCCCTGTGCGGCGAGCTTCACGGTGAGGTTCTTCAGAATGTCATAGCTTACGTTACCGTTGAACGTATAACGGTCTACCTTCGAGCGGTTCACGTACTGGCCGGGGTCGTGCATGAGTGATATGGACACGTAGCTCTGCGATTTCTCTGTACCATTGGATATGGAGATGGAATGGTTCTGCGAAACGGCGGTGGAGAAGAGCAAGTCGAACCAGTCTGTATTCCTGAACTCAGCCTCCTGCAAATACTTGTTGAGTGATGCCGCAGTATTCTCCAGACCGTACTTCCCTGTTGCGGGGTCATACTTACGCAGCTGTTGGAACATATATCCATAGACACCGGTGTTCTTTGCATTCACCAAATTCTCAAGCTGGAGCCAGCCCTTATCGGACATCTCCTTATAAACACCCATCATCTCTTGCGAGTTCATGATGTTGTAGTCGGCGTAGCGGGGCTTCATACGACTGGTGAACTCACCGGTGTAGCCAACCGTGGCGCGTCCCTTGGCACCTTTCTTCGTGGTGATGACAATCACACCTGCCATCGCGCGCGCACCATATATAGATGTAGCGGAGCCATCCTTCAGGATGGTGAACGATTCTATGTCATCACTATTCAGTCCAGCCACGGCACTTGAAATCAGCGTCTTGGCATCGCCCGAGGCCAGTTCGTCGGCACTGACATCGACGTTATCCTCGTAAATAACGCCATCGATGACCCACAGTGGCTTTGAGTTTCCGTAGATGGAGGTGGCACCACGTACGCGGATTTTCGGTGCTGCACCGAAAGAGCCGCTGACGTTGGTCACTTGCACACCAGCCACACGGCCTTCAAGCGAGCGGCTCACGTCGGCAATACCGGCCAGTTTGGTCTTGTCGGCGTCAATCTTGGATGATGAGCCAGTGAAGAGTCGTTTGTCCTGCTTCACGATACCCGTCACCACCACCTCGTCAACCATGTGCTGGTCTGACTTCAGGGTGATCTTCATACCGTTCTTAGGTGTCACTGTCTGTGAAATCATACCGATGTAGCTCACTACAATTTTCTTACCCTTGGGAACAGTGATGTCGAAGTGTCCGTTGATGTCGGTCTTCGTGCCCTGCTTGGTACCTTGTATGAGCACCGTGGCCCCGATACAGGGATCGCCAGTGTCTTCATAAACCGTACCAGTGATCCTTTCCTGTGCGAAAGCTACCCCCACCATAAGGAATAGCCCAACAAGAAGCGTCAAGAGTCTTTTTTCCATTTGTAATACTATCTTCATACTTACTTATTTTCAAATTTAGCTTGCAAAATTACTGCAAATATTTCTAAATGACAAATTAATTTAGAAAAAACTAAAAATTTGAATGAATATTTTTAGAATTTTATGCAAATTGACCTTATTTACTGAAAAAAATGTGTACTTTTGCAGTGCAATCCATTAATTAATGTAAGCAGAAGGGTTTATGTTAAATGAGGCCACACTTCAGTATGTTCTCCAACATGCACATGATGACATCCGTATGCTGGCTCTTCGTGGTTGCAAGGATGCTCAGGTAAATCTGCCTTTGGCTCTTCAACAGATACAGGGACGGCAAACGGCACGTCATAAACTGCCCTCCTGGGCAGCCATCGACGGCATCGTTTACCCACCCCATCTCAACATGGAGCAGTGCTCCAGTGAGCTTACTGCCTGTTACAAAAGGGGAATAGCCGACAGGATTCTTTCCCTAGGCGTAGCCCAAATTGTAAATCGTAAATCGTCAAATAGTAAATTCCTTGATGTCACTGGTGGTTTCGGCGTGGACTTTGCTTTTATGGCCGATGCCTTCGATGAGGCCGTCTATGTGGAGCGCGACCCAGACCTCTGTGCCCTTGCTGCCCATAACCTCGCTCATTTGGGCAAAAAGAATGTCAGTACAATCTGTGCCGATGCAGTCAGCTACCTCAGCTCCATCTCCTCAGACAATTTTGCATTGATCTATCTAGACCCAGCCCGTCGTGACATGCATGGTGCCCGCACATACGCCCTTGCCGACTGCACTCCTGACGTAACGACCATGATGGACGACCTGCTCCGTCACTCCCACTACGTGTTGCTGAAGCTCTCGCCTATGCTCGACTGGCGAAAGGCCATTGCCGACCTTTCTCCACATCACGTTCAGGAGGTTCACATTGTAGCTGTCGACAACGAGTGCAAGGAGCTGTTGCTCCTGCTCGCCAGGCAAGACACCAACTCACAACATTTTCAATCTTCAATCTTCAATCTTCAATTTTCAACAGCCCCATGCCTCTTCTGCACCGATATTCATTCCCGCAATGGTTTCCACACAGAATATTGTCCGAGCTCTCAGTCTCTTCTCATAGAAGAAATTATTCAACCCTCCACTCGGCCGAAGGACGTTTGCGTAACAAGAACTCTCAACTCTCAACTCTCAATCCTCAATTTTCTCTATGAACCCAACGTAGCGGTGATGAAGGCAGGGTGTTTCCGTGAACTGGCTGCCGACTTCAATGTCCGGCAATTGGCACCCAATAGCCACTTGTTCACATCTGCCACCCAAGTCACGGGTTTCCCAGGCCGCAGCTTTCGTATTACTGCCATCACTACCATGAATAAGCGTGATTTACGGACAAGGTTGGGTCACCTGCAGAGGGCAAACATCTCCGTGCGCAACTTCCCGCTCACCGCTGAGGAGCTACGCCGACGGCTGAAACTTGCCGACGGAGGCGATGACTACATCTTCGCCACAACACTCTCCAATGGCGACCACGTTGTTATTCTGTGTACAAAGCTGTCTTCATGAATAGACACCCTCGCAACGGGCAAAATGCAAAAAGAGCACACTTTTTTTGGTCAGTTCGCGCAAAATGCGTACCTTTGCAGCCGAATTAGCAATAACACAATAAATTATGATTAACTCACAAGACATTAAGAAGGGTACCGCCATCCGCATGGACGGTTCTATTTGGGTTTGCATCGACTTCCAACATCGCAAGCCAGGTAAGGGAAACACCATCATGATTATCAAGCTGAAGAACGTCAGCGACGGCCGTGTGCTAGAGCGCCGCTTCAACATTGGTGAGAAGCTCGAAGACGTGGTCATCGAGCGTCGTCCCTACCAGTATCTCTACGAGGACAATTCTGGTCGTATCTTCATGAACCAGGAGACCTTCGAGCAGATTCCCATCGACAACGACCTCGTTATCGGTCATGAGTACATGAAGGAGAGCGACATCGTGGAGGTTGTCTCCGACACTACCGACGGCACCATCCTTTACGCTGAGATGCCCGTGAAGACCATCTTACGCGTCACCCACTCTGAGCCAGGCATCAAGGGCGATACCGCTACCAATACGCTGAAGCCTGCAACTGTGGAGACCGGTGCTGAGGTGCGCGTTCCCCTGTTCATCAATGAGGGCGACCTCATCCAGGTGGACACACGCGACGGTAGCTACCTTGCTCGCGCAAAGGAGTAACTATGAACTATAGCATTATCGTTCCCGTCTACAACCGTCCCGATGAGGTGGACGAGCTGTTGCAGAGCCTCTGCCAGCAGACGGTGAAGGATTTTGAGGTGATTGTTGTGGAGGACGGCTCCACTGTGACCTGTAAGGATGTCTGCGACAAGTACGCGGACATTCTTCATCTTTATTACTATGCCAAGCCCAACAGCGGCCCAGGCCAGAGTCGCAACTACGGGGCAGAGCGTGCCCACGGCGAGTGGCTTATCGTTCTCGACTCTGACGTTGTCCTGCCAAAAGACTATTTGTCCGCCGTCGATAACAATCTTCAATCCTCAAACCTCAAATCTCAAACCTCAAATCTCAATCCTCAATGTTTCGGCGGCCCCGACGCAGCTCATCCCTCATTCACTCCCGTACAGAAGGCCATCAGCTATTCGATGACCTCGTTCTTCACCACGGGAGGCATACGTGGAGGTTCCTCCCCCCTTCGGGGGGATAAGAGGGGAGCTTTGGACAAGTTCTATCCCCGTTCCTACAACATGGGCATACGCCGTGAAGTGTACCAGAAGCTGGGAGGATTCTCGAAAATGCGCTTTGGCGAGGACATCGACTTCTCCTATCGAATCGTCGAGGCAGGCTACAAGACAGCCCTCATCCCCGATGCTTGGGTGTGGCATAAGCGGCGCACCGACATGAAGAAATTCTTTCGCCAAGTCTATAACAGCGGCATTGCCCGCATCAACCTTACCAAGCGCCATCCCGGCACGTTGAAGCTGGTGCACTTGCTGCCAACGGTCTTTACCATTGGTGTCATCAGCCTTCTTCTGCTCTCCCCGTTCTGCCTCCTCGCGCTCGTACCTATATTATTATATAGTGGCATCATCTTTATCGACTCTTCTATTAAAAACCGTAGTCTCCGCGTTGGACTACTCTCCATCCCCGCCGCCTTCACCCAGCTCATGGGCTATGGCTTCGGATTTATCGAGGCATGGTGGAAGCGTTGCGTTCTTGGTAAAGATGAGTTCCAGGCCTTTGAGAAAAACTTTTATAAATAGTTCAGAAGCCTCCCAGGGCGGTGTAGAGGTTGATGAGGGCCTGAATGCCCTCGAAGTGGTTCTGAACCTCGGTAATCTGAGCCGTTAGTAGGTCTTCCTGTGCCTTCAGTACCTCGACGTAGGTGTTTGTGCCGTTGTTCATCAGTTCACGGGTGCCAACGTAGGCCTTGTTCAGTGCCTTGACGATGGAGGCAAGATAAGCGGCTTTCTGCTCCGTCTTCTTGCAGATGCGAAGCTGTTGGTAGACTTCATTGCCAGCATTGAGAAGGGTCTGGACAAACTGCAGGCGGGCCTTCTCCTGGTCGATTTTAGCGTTCTTATAGCGAGCCTTCAGAAGACCTTGGGCAAAAATAGGCTGGGTGAGCGAGGCCACAGCCTGAGAGAGGAACTTGGCAGGGTTTACGATGTCATCGCCATTGCTCCAGCCTAGTGTTCCGCTCAAGGTGATGTCAGGATAGAACGACTGACGAGCTTGCTGCACGTCGTAGAAAGCAATCTCCATGTTGTGCTCTGCCTGACGGACATCGGGACGGACTTTCAGCCAACTGAGGTGGACAACATCTCCAACAGAAGGGGCGTTGGCAGAAGAACCGCCAACCGCAGTGGAGGAGAGAGAAGGCATGACAAATGTTCCGTAGGGCGAGCGGTCGATGGGATGGGGATGCTCTGAGAGCAACTTGCAGAGGGCACTCTCGGTGACCTGCAACGTTCCTTCCACTTCGACGATACCCGAGAGGACGCTGGACAGTGAGGCTTCCATCTGATAGACAGCGGGACTCATATACAGGCCGGCCTCATAGAGCACGCGCATGGACTCCAGTGACTTCTCCCATACCACTTTAGTCTCTTGCAGAATCTGTAGTTCACGGTCAAGCATCACTAAATGATAATAGGTGGCGGCGACGTTGGCTGCCAGCGAGGCTTGCACGGCTTGTTTATAGTCTTCGAGCATCTGCTTGCGGGCCTTTGCCTGTCGTTTTTTGCTTTTCGACTGTCCAAAGATGTTGAGCTGCCAGGAAGCAGTAAGGGGGATGGCGTATGAACGAGTAGTTGTACTGTTGAAGCGGGTCAGCGATGCAGAGGGTTCAAACGACAGGACGGGGAGGTCGCTCAGACGTGCTGCCGTCAAGTCGTTCTGTGCCTGCTCAATGGTCAGCTGGGCCTGCTGCATGTCGGTGTTGTTCTGTAGGGCCCGCTCGATGAGCTGTTGCAGCAAAGGGTCGGTGAAGAGTTGACGCCAGCCCAAGGAGCCAAGGGAAGTCGGAGCAGCGACACTGTCGCCACATACAGGACAGGGGGCGGGGGCGCCGTGAAGTGGGCACGTAAGAGACGCAGAGGCAGTCGAGGCCTCATAAGGATGATAGAGCGAACCGCACGACAGCAACGCCACGCTAAATGATAAATGACAAAGGATAAAGGAAAAATTCCTCAACCGTCGTTTGTTTGTAATCTTCATTCTTTATTCTTTCGGGCTGGCACAAGGCCTACTCCAACATTTTCAATCTTCATTCTCAATCTTCAATCTCCCCTGGGGTCAGTCTGTCGTGCACCTTCTGCATAACGATATAGAACGCTGGGGTGACGAAAAGCAGGGCGATGGTGCCAATGGTCATACCGCCGATGACGGCCAGCGCCAATGAACGGTTGCCAACGGCTCCGGCACCACTGCCAATGGCCAGAGGAAGCATACCCAGAATCATGGTCAACACCGTCATCAAGATAGGACGCAGACGGTCGCGACAGGCTTCGATGGCAGCATCGACGATGCTCATGCCCTCGCGTCGCTTCTGCACGGCAAACTCGGTGATGAGGATGGCCGTCTTAGCCACCAGGCCAATCATCATAATGATACCTGTCTGCACATAGACGTTGGCACCCACGCCCATCGACTCCATCGGGATGATGAAAAGGTAGGCACCAAACAGGGCAAAGGGGATGGAGAGCATGACAGCCAACGGGATGAACAGCGAGTCGTAGAGACAGGCCATAATCAGATAGATAAGCAGCAGGCAGATGCCATAGATGAGCAATGTCTCGCTGGAATTTGCATTCTCGGCTTCCTCGCGAGCCATGCCTGAATACTCATAGCCGAAGGTCTCGGGGAACACCTCGTCCATCACCTCGTCCACGGCCTTGCGCACATCGTCGCTGGTATAACCCGATGCAGGAAGGGTGCTGACGGGATAGGAGGGGAAGAGGTTGAAGTGGAGGTCCATAGCCGACCCTGTGTCAAGCGTCATCGTGACAAACTGCGATACGGGCACCATGTGGTCGCCTACAGGCACGAAGATGTTGTTGAGGAAGGCATCCGACATGCGGTACTCCTTGCCCGCCTGTACCATCACACGATAGACATTACTGTATTGCACGTAGGAGCCGATATAGCTACCCGCTAAGAACGTGCCAATGGTCTCCAGCACCATTTTCGGCGATATGCCCATGCGCTTGCAGGCTATCTCATCGACATCAAGTCTGTATTTCGGATAGTCCGTGGAATAGGTCGAGGAGGCAAACTCCGTCTCCGGTCGCTCATCCAACTTCTTTACGAACTGCTCTCCCAAAGCCACGAACTCCTTCTTGTCGGCATGGCGCGAGAGGTCCTGCACGCTAAAACTAATGTCGGAGCCGTTGCCGTAACCAGGAATCTGCGGCATCTGGAATGCCGTGACGTCGGACTGCGGCAGGTTGACGGTGGCCCAGTCACTGATGTTCTTCTGTATGTCAGCGATGCTGAAGAACCCTCGCTCGCTCCAGTTCTTCAGACGAACCATCAGCGTGGCGTAATTGGTGTTGGTGACATCCTCCATCATCGAGTAGCCAGTGAGTGCGCCCACCGTTTCCACCTCATCAAGCGACTTGATATAGTCCTCCAGTTCTACCGTCGTGGCCTCCGTCTCGTTCAGGTAAGTGCCTGGAGCCATCATAATGTTGACAAGCAGGAACCCCTGGTCCTCCTGAGGCACCAGCTCGCTTTTCGACCGCATCAGCAGCACGACGGTCAGCACGCAGAAGACTCCCAGCAGAATCCATGCAAGGACAGACTTTCGGATGAAGCGTGTGACAACCTTCATATACCTGTTCAGTAAGGCGTTGTAGGAGGTCTCGTAGGCCACCCACAAATAGCGGCTGATGCCCTTCCTCTGCTCTGTCCCCTTGGGTTTCATCAGGAGCACGCAGAGTGCCGGGCAGAGCGTCAAGGCCAACACCGTCGATAGTCCTACGGACGATGCCATCGTGATGCCAAACTGCTTGAAGAACGTGCCCGACGTGCCCGACATGAACGTCACAGGGATGAACACCGCCATGAAGACCAGCGTCGTGGAGATACAGGCAGCAGTAACTTCGCCAAGGGCTGAGGATACCCTCCCCCTTACTCCCCTTTCTGTAGGGAGGGCCTGCTGGTTACTATCCAGCTTCGTCATCACCGCCTCCACCACCACGATGGCATTATCCACCACCGTACCGATGGCCAGCACCAAGGCGAAAAGTGTCAACAGGTTCAGCGAGAAACCAGCCACCTTGACAATGGCGAAGGTGCCTATCAGCGATATGACGATAGTAACGGAGGGAATGATAGTGGCCTTGATATCCTGCAGGAAGAAATAGACCACGAGTATTACCAGAAGGATGGCGACGATGAGCGTCTCCACCACACTATACATCGACGCATAGAGGAAGTCATCGCTGGTTTCGAGCAGCTTGAACTCCAGACCGGCGGGCAGACGCTTCTCCACATCGGCCAGCACCTTCTTTATCTCGGCGTTCACCTTCGTGGCATTGGCTCCCGGCGCCTGCTTCACGTAGAACATCACGCCAGGCTTGCCGCTGATGTTTGTACGGAAGTCATAGGCCTTGGCTCCCAGCTCCACCTCTGCCAAATCGTGAAGTCGTAGAATCTCGCCTTTCTCCGAGGCTCGAATGATGATATTCTCGAACTGGCTCATGTCGTCGAGCAGTCCATTGAACTCAATATCTATCTTGTCCGTGGCACTCTCCAGTCGGCCTATGGGCACCACAAGGTTCTGCTCGTTGATGGCTGTGATGATTTCGTCGGGCGTCACGCCATAGAGTCCCATCAGGTCGGGCTTCAGCCAGATGCGCACGCCGTACTGCTCGCCCATGACCATCGTGCGGCCCACGCCGGCAATACGGCTGATGGCGGGCATGACGTTGATGTCTAGGTAGTTGGAGATGAACGACTGGTCGAACTTGCCGTCCGTGCTCTCAAGGCTCATAATCATCAGCGTGGCGTTGACGTTCTTCTGGATGGTGATACCGTTGCGGATGACATCCTCCGGCAGCACACCCGAAGCCTGACTCACACGGTTCTGAACGTTCACCGTTGCCTCGTCAGCATCGGTGCCCTGCTCGAAATAGATGTCTATCTCACCCTCACCGTTGGCGGTAGCCGTAGCGTCCATGTAAATCATGTTCTCCACGCCATTGATGACCTCCTCCAGCGGCATCACCACCGACTCCATCACGGCGTGTGCGTCGGCACCACTATAGGTTGCCTGCACAGTAACCATCGGTGGCGCGATGTCAGGGTACTGCTCCACGGGCAGCGACACGAGGCTCACCAGACCGATGACCATCGTCAGCACCGAGATGGCAAATGCCGCCACCCAATGTTTCACAAAGAAATGTGTCTTCATCGTACCTTCGTTCCGTTTGACAGGTTCTGCACACCGTTGATGACCACCTCATCGCCACTCCGCAGGCCGCTCTTCACATAGTAGTTCTTACCGCTGTTCGACGGAATGGCCTCGCAGATGACACCCTCTGCTGTACCGTCTTCTTTCACCCTGTAGAACAGCAACTGGTTCTGCAGGTGCACGGCAGCCGTCTTGGGCACACGGAAAACGCTATCCATCATCGTGGGGAACACCAGCGTGGCCGACAGTCCTGAGCGCAGCACATCATCAGGGTTAGGGAAGGTGGCCTTGCAGATGACCGTACCTGTCTTGCTATCCACGATGCCGCCTATCTCCGTCACCACACCCTCGTGCTCATACGTCTGACCGTTCTTCAGCTGTAGCAGTAGGTGCGGCAGCTTCGCACCAGCCGTCTTGCCGTCTACATCTTTCAGACCTTCCGACGATGGTTTCAGGTCGTATTTGTCGAGCAAGTCGAGCAACTGGCTCTCGGAATAGGAGAACCACGCCTGAATCTCACTATTGTCGCTCAGCGAGCAGAGCAAATCCGTGAGGTCGGCCACTGCGCCTATCTTGAAGCCGTTCTCCTTAATGATGCCCGTGATGGGCGATGTAACCGTACAGTAGCTTAGGTTTGTCTGCGCGATGGCCAGCTGTGCCTGTGCCTGCTGCACGGCCGCCTGAGCCACGTGGTAGGCGTTCATGCTCGTCGACATCACATATTCGCTGACGACATCTTTCTCAGCCAGCTTCTTGTTCGTCTCATATTGCAGCCGTGTGGTTTCCATCTGTGCCTTTGCTGCCGCCAGGTTTGCCTGGGCGTTCTGCACCTGTAGCCTGTGCTCCGTCTGGTCGATGACAAAGAGCGTCTGCCCCTTTGTCACCTTGACGCCATCCTTGAAGTTCACCTCGCGGATGATGCCCGACACCTGTGGATAGACCTCCACCTCGCTCACGCCATGCAGCGCAGCGGGAATATATATATTGTACACCCGCGACTCGGGCTCCATCACCTGAGTCTCATATTTAACTTGCTCCTTCGCGTCCTTTCGCGAACCATCGCCGCAAGAAGCCAATCCGCCTGCAATCAGCAGTATGGACAGCCATCGGGTAGTTTTTCCCATGCTATTCATTACATTCTCTCCTTTTAGTGTGCAAAATTACGAAGAAAAGGGAAAACCACAAAAGGAAATGGCTTTTTTCTAGTGAAAAACACGGAAAAGTTTGGTGATTATGGAAATAATAGCTACCTTTGCCACAAACAACAATCGAAAATGAATAATCCCCAAGCCTCTAAACTGACGATTGCCAACTGGTCGCCCGATGACCAGCCACGAGAGAAACTGCGCGACAAAGGAGCGGATTCACTATCGAATGCCGAGCTGATAGCCATTCTTGTCGGTTCGGGCTATCCGGGCGTGAGTGCCGTAGAGCTGATGCAGCAGATTCTCAACGACTGCAACAACAACCTGAACACGTTGGGAAAGATGACCATCCGGGAGCTAATGGCCTACAAGGGTGTCGGCGAGGCAAAGGCCATCACCATCCTAGCGGCTTGTGAGCTGGGCAAGCGGCGGCAGATGGAGAAAGCCGAAGAGCGGCCTGAGCTGAACACCGCCACACGCATCTACAACAAGATGCACCCCCTCATGCAGGACCTCGACGTAGAGGAGTTCTGGGTGCTCTACATGAACCAGGCACACCGGCTGATAAAGAAGTTCAAGATTGCCCATGGTGGCATCTCGGAGGTCTCCGTTGACGTGCGCATCATCATCCGCGAGGCGGTACTATGCAATGCCACCATCCTCGCCGTTTGTCATAATCATCCCAGCGGCAACATCATGCCCAGCAAGGCCGATGACGCTTTGACGCAACAGATAAAACGGGCCTGCGAGGTCATGCGCCTGCACTTCATGGACCACGTCATCATTACCGACGGAGAATATTTCTCCTATCACGAGTCAGGAAAACTGTAGTGTTTTATACGCTGACCTCGGCCTTGATGTGCGGCCAGGGGTCGTAGTTCTCCAACTGGAAATCTTCATATTGGAACGAGAAGAGGTCTTTCACCTCTGGGTTGATGCGCATGGTGGGCAACGGTCGCGGTTCACGTGTCAGCTGTAATCGAGCCTGTTCCAGATGGTTCAAGTACAGGTGCGTGTCGCCTGTGGTGTGGATGAACTCGCCTGGCTCCATGTCGCATACCTGCGCCATCATCATGCACAGCAAGGCATAGGAGGCGATGTTGAAGGGCACGCCCAGGAACGTATCGGCCGAGCGCTGGTAAAGCTGCAGCGACAGGCGCCGCTTCCCTGTTACAGAGGATTCGGGAGAAGTATAGAACTGGAACATGGTGTGACAGGGCGGCAAGGCCATCTGTGAGACTTCGGCCACGTTCCATGCCGAGACCATCATGCGGCGCGAGTCAGGCGAATGGCGCAGCTGGTCGAGCACCTGGCTTATCTGGTCGATAGTACCACCATTGTAGTCGGGCCACGACCGCCATTGGTGTCCATAAACAGGACCCAGCTCACCGTTGGCATCGGCCCACTCGTTCCAAATCCTCACGCCGTGTTCCTGAAGATAGCGCACGTTGGTGTCGCCCTGCAGGAACCATAATAGCTCATAGATGATAGACTTCAGGTGTAGCTTCTTCGTTGTCAGCAAGGGGAAGCCCTTACTGAGGTCGAAGCGCATCTGGTGGCCGAACACACTCTTCGTTCCCGTTCCCGTGCGGTCGCTCTTCTCTGCGCCCTCACGCAGGATACGGTCTAGTAATTCCAGATATTGTTTCATAGTGGGTGCAAAGTTACGACATTCTCCTGACATGACCAAGGAAAAAGAGCATAAAAAGTCCGGACAGCTAATGGGTAAAAGGAGCTTTATGATGAAAAAGACGGTTATGAACAGCACAAAGTGGCAAGCTTACTGATGGACAGAATAGTACTTGGAGAAGTAAAACAAGTTGTTTTACCTTAGAGAAGTCCGTCCAAACCCTCAGAAAAAACGGCTTTTTCTATACCAAAACAAGTTGTTTTACTTTGGTGAAACTTGATGGAACTTCCAGAGAAGTCGGCACCTTTGTTAACTAAAAATAGTTCATTCGCGGTCGACATCGCTCAATGAAGATGGGAATGGTGACGGCAGCCACGCTATCCTCCGTGATTTTAAGCTGCACCAGACAGGCCTGGCTGTTCATGGGTTGCTGCTGGTCGAAGATAAAATTCCCTATACTATAATATATAGGACACCCGTGATAGGTCTCGATGGTCTGCTGTGTGTGGGTGTGATGGCAGATAAGGGCATCGGCACCTGCGTCTATCAGACGGTGGGCATCAAGGCGTTGTGCCGGAACAGGCTTCAGCGTGTGCTCGCCACCCCAGTGCAGAGAGACGATGATGACCGCATGAGGGTCGCTCTGTCGAAGACGGTGAACACGAAGAATGAGCGAATCCATCGGCTCCTGACTCACGCAGGGACGGTCTTCGAGATAGGCGAAGTGCTCAAGCGTTAGGCGGACAGATGAGAACAGCCAGACGCGGCGAGAAGACCCCACCCACGACCCCTCCCCTGCGAGGGGAGGGGAGTATACAGGATTGAGTAGCACAGGCTGTACGGCTTCCTGCATGTTATTGCCCGCGCCGATGGGGGTCATGTCGGCAGCGATGATGTTACGATAAGTGTCCATAAGCCCTCGGCGACCCTGGTCAATGGCATGGTTGTTGGCAAGGTTAAGGTGGGTTATGCCGTGATAACGCAATGCCGGTAGCCACTCCGGCTCGGCACGGAAGATGAAACGCTTGAAGACTGGAGCTTTTATTTTCGTGGCGGGACACTCCAAATTGGCCACCACTACCTGAGAGGCACGGAAGAGTGAGTCTATAGAAGGAGAGAAAAGGCAGTCCAGACAGCGGAGGCTGTCGGGACTGCCTTGATTGTCGGGGCTTCTCTCTATCACCCGGCGCACGCCCCGATCGAGGAGCAGGTCGCCGGTGAAAGTGATGGTCAGCGTGTCGCCCTTGCTTTCATCGTCTGACAATCCTGTGTTTGTGTTGCCACTGAGTGGCAACAAACCAAACAGAAGGCTAGCAACCAGAGCTATAGAAGAACTCCTCATTGGGTTCCGGAACGGTATCCAGAGGCACGATAATCTCCTCCATCCATTGTGGAACACCCGAACGCGGGTGGCTCTTCAGGTACTCCTGCCACTCCTCGTCGGTGAGGCGCTGCTCGTCTATCGGGCGGTCGAACTCACGGTAGGAGAGGACGGCACCACGTGTGATGTAGAGCATGCCTTCAATCTCCACGACGACGTAGATCTCGTCGGCCTGGCCAATGGCCTCGTAGAGGATACACTTATGATCGTTGTTGTCGGCATTGGCGGTGTAGACATCGGCCACGATGGCGACGCTACGGTCGGTGCCCTGCACGTCGTCCCAGCCCATGAGGTACTGGTCGGGTTCGCGAATCAGGTTAAGCGAGATATATTCGAAGTTTGAACCCACCTTTGCTATCTGGTCATACTCCTCGTCCTTCAGCTTGACGCCTTCCAGTTCTTTCTGGCTCAGGCGCAGCAGCATCTCGGCCTCCTCGCGGATGTCGTTGGTGGCCTCGGAAATCTTCTCGGTCATCAAGTTGTACTTGTTGAACGTCTGCGCGGTGCTATTGAGCAGGTCGATGGCTTTCTGCCAGAAGCTGACGTTTGGCTCCACGTAACCCTTCGTCACGGGGTCGGGAGGTCCACCGCCGCCACACTCAGCTCCCATGGGTTGCTTGGCGTAGAGGATGGCATCGTGCTTCAGCTGCGCCCACCCGGCAAGCATGGCGTTGAGGCTTTTCTTGTCCCATTCAGGCGAGAGCATGAAGTAGGGTGAACGTTGGTCTTTGTCGGCATTGGCTTGCAGCGTCTTCATCCACTGGTTACAGATCGTCTTCTGCCAGTCGGTTCTACTCATAAGGGCTTTCATGCGTCCCAGCATGGGCAGGAATCCGCTCCAGCGGCTCTCCTCGTGCAGTTCCTGGATGAGGATGCGCTCGGCAGCACTCACACCCATAGCAGCGAAAACATCAAGGCCACTGGGCTTCGGGCGCTGGGTGGGATCGTTGTCATAGTCCACCATCTCTTGGAGCACTTCGCCATCAGGCTGGTAACGCTGGGGCATGAGGTTGATTTTGTAGACCGACGAGCGCAGGTTCTTGGGTTTGATACGTGTCTGCTTCTCGGCAATCTGCTCTATCTGGCTTTTGACGCTGGCAAACTCCTTCTTCTTGCCAATAAGTTGTGGAAGGGGCATGGCGACCTGCTGCATAACCTGATAGACCTGCATGATGTCAACGTTGTCGGGCTGGCCCATGAGGAAGGTTATCGGCTCGGTAATCTGCCGGTAAAGCTCTGACAAGCGACTGTCGTTGCCCACGATGTCTGCCAGGAGGAGGGCACGGACGAGCTGCTCGGAACTTTCAGTACCAAAGGGTACGGTCTGAAGCCACATCATCGTGCGGAAATAGCGCTGCAGCTTAGGCGTGCGGGTGTAATGGCCACGGGGACGAAAGAGACTGTAGGCAAACTGCACATCATAGTAGCCCATGAAAGGCGAGAGGTTGTTCTCGCTGGCGAGAACCTTGTTGGCCTCGTCTTGGGCCTCGCTGGCATAGCGACCCGTGACAGCGGCTAGCTTGCTGCTCTGAAACGTGGGTTGCTCACCCGTAATCTTTGCTGTAGAGTCCTGTAGCGCATTGGCTACGGCGAAATAGGCACTTAGCCACTCGGCAGCATCGCGAAGTTGCTTGTCCTTCTCCTGTACCAGACGGGCATTGACGACCTCCGTGGCACGTGCGCAAAACAGGGTGAGCACGGAGTCGAGACTATGCTCCTCAGCTTCACGTAGCGCATAATCAAAATAGAGGTGGAAGAGCTGCACGAAGAGGTCGGTAGTGACGAAGTTGGGGAAGTTTATATAGTCATTCTTCTCGTAGACCTGAAAAAGCTGGTTGTGCTGCGTAGGCACGATGGCAAACCCCTTCTGACCCAGCCGCGACACCAGACGTTGGTCAGCATCGCGGAGCTGCATGGCGTTGTAGAGATTGCCCATGTTCACCTTGTCGCCTCCGGTGGTGGTGAAGTTCTGTGCCAGCAACACCTTTTCGCGGGCCTGCAACTTCTTGATGAAGGCCTGCTCCTGAGGTGTGGTCTTGATGGCCTTGGGATTGATGTTGCGGTAGTAGAAATCGCGCCAATCCTCTTCTTCGCCACACTCCAGGTTGAGGAAGTTCTCGCTTTCTGCGTCGAAGACATACATCAGCGAGTCGTACCAGGACGTGGACCCAAAGACACCACGCAGGTAGGCATCCTTGAAGGGGTATCCCTGGCGGGCGTAGAAGGCGTTGCGCAGGATGCGCACTTCGTTAAGATTGAGCTGCTCCACGTCGAGCGTGAGGTCAATCTTCTTGTTCAGCAGCTCCGTGTTCACATGGCCGTAGCCAGGCAGAACAATTCCCCGCTTCTCATTTTGACCGCTGACGGCAAGGGCAAGAAGCAGGAATGGCAAAAGAATGATTTTCTTCATAACTTACTCGTTATACTCGAATACACCGCCCAGGTCGGGGTTGTCGCCGAAGAATTCCTCAGACTCGCTGTCGTAATTGACGGCAGGACGCTTGTACTCCTTGAACATGGGGCCTTCGCGAAGGAGGAACTCGTTGAAGTCCACAGTGGGAATGACCAACCCGAAGATACCGAGGGCACAAAGCTTTCCTTCAATATAGAAGCTGTTATGGATGTGCATCGTCGTGAAGAGCGAGTAGTCATCGAAGGCGAGCGTGTTGTACTCGTAGAACACATGCAGGTCCTCGGGATGGGTGAGGACAGAGTCGGCATGGGTGAACATGTAACGGGTATTTTTCACCACAGTCTCCGTCCAGTCAGCTGAGACGCTGTCGCGCTCCTCGATGCATTGACGGATATTGTCGTCCATCTCAGCACGCATTTTCTCCTCAGTGGGACAGGTAAAATAAGCAATCACAGCCAGAACGGCCAGCACGCCAGCAAAAATGATGAGGCGGCCTAGGCAACTGTGACGGAAAGCATGGAAAAGGGATTCATTGTTCTTCATTTCATTGTCTATTTATTAGATTCATAAATTCTTGTCGGGTCTTGGCCTGGTTAAAGGCTCCGCTAAACTCACTGGTGGTAGTAATGGCATTCTGCTTCTCTATGCCGCGCATCTGCATGCACATGTGACGTGCCTCGACGACGACCATCACGCCCAGGGGGTGGAGGGTCTCCTCGATACACTGGCGTATCTGCAACGTCATGCGCTCCTGCACCTGCAAACGGTGGCTGTAAATGTCTACCACGCGGGCAATCTTAGACAGACCGGTGATATAGCCGTTAGGGATGTAGGCCACGTGAGCCTTGCCGTAGAAAGGAATCATGTGGTGCTCGCAAAGGGAAAAGAAGTCTATGTCCTTGACGATGACCATCTGACTGTAGTCCTCGCGGAAGAGAGCATCGGTGAGCACCTTGTGAGCATCCATCTCGTAGCCCCGCGTGAGAACCTGCATGGCCTTTGCCACACGCATGGGGGTCTTCAGCAGACCCTCGCGAGAGGGGTCTTCACCAAGCAACTCAATGATGCGGCGGTAGTGAGAGGAAAGTTCGTCGAGTGTTTCCATAAGATTTTGTTTTGGGGTTCTAGATTCTCTAGACTATTTAGATTTCCTAGATTCTCTAGATTTCCTAGAATTGCTGGGGAGTGGTATAAACGATGATTTTTCCTTTAACGATAGTAGCAGACTCATAGCCCATCTTGCGTATGGCAATCATCTTCTCATGAGCCTCCTCGTAGGTGCGATAGTTGCCCACACGGCATACCCAGCGGGGCGAGTAGAAGCGCACATAGACATCCTCACCAGGGAAAAGCTGGCGCATGGCATTACCAGTGCGCTCGGCTTTCTGTCGGTCACTGCGAGTGTTGCCGCCGGCAAAGGCCTGAACGCGATAGCCAGTGGTCTTATAGCCGTGGCGAGGGCCAGTAGGAATGGCGATGGTGTCGCCGTCAACAGGAAGAGGAACCTCCTGGGGTGTTGTTCTGGAAGTGTCTGCCAACGGTTTTGACTGAGTGGTATCATCCTGGGGCTTCTTCTGTTTCTCGGATTTCTCTGCCTTGAGCTTTTCGGTCTTGGGTGCCTCTGCCTTAGACTTCTCCGCGTTGGTTTTCGATGCTTTCGGCTTTGAAGTGGCTTTAGTTGGTGCAGTAGATGCTGCAGGCTTTGCCGATGTTGCCAGTTTTGCCGATGTCGCGGGCTTTACAGATGCAGATGTTGCGGGCTTTGCGGATGCCGAAGGTTTTGCCGTGGCAGCTGGTTTTGCCGTGGCAGCTGGTTTGCTGGTATTGGCAGACGGTTTGGTAGCTGTCGGTGCGGCGTTCACCAGACGGTCGATGTCAGCATCGTGGTGGATGGTGACAGTGCCCTCGCCGTTGCGGTGCTGCTGCACCTGCTGGGTGAAGGTCTGAGCCCTGACAGGGCTAAATGATAAATGATAAATGACAAATGACAAACCTATCATCATCATTAGCCTGTTGTTAAACACTCTCATAACTTTTTTATGCATGACAATCTTTCTCATTTATCTTTTATCATTTATCATTTAGTAATAGACCGTTTACTTCCAGGCATCGATGATACCCTTGAAGTCGGCAGCCTTCAGTGATGCACCGCCAATGAGTCCACCGTCGATGTCGGGCTTGGCGAAGAGTTCAGGAGCATTGCTGGCCTTGCACGAGCCGCCATAAAGAATGGAGGTGTCGTCAGCCACAGCCTGACCATACTTGGCAGCAATGATGCTGCGGATGTAGGCGTGGATTTCCTCGGCCTGGTCAGCGGTAGCAGTCTTGCCGGTACCGATGGCCCAGATAGGCTCGTAGGCGATGACAATCTTACGGAAATCCTCCTCAGAGAGGTTGAACACGCTGCCCTCCAACTCGGCCTTCACGACCTCGTTCTGACGGCCAGCCTCACGCTCTGCCAGGCTCTCGCCGATACAGAAGATAACGGTCAGACCCTGCTTCTGTGCCAGCAGCACTTTCTCCTTCAGGATTTCCGGGGTCTCGTTGTAGTACTCACGACGCTCGGAGTGACCGAGGATGACATACTGTGCACCAGTAGACTTCACCATCTCTGCGCTCACCTCACCGGTGTAGGCGCCCTTCTCCTTGTCGGCGCAGTTCTCGGCACCAAGACCGATGATGCTCTGGTCGAGGAACTGGGCGATGCTGGCCAGATGGATGAACGGGGTGCAGATGACCACACCGCAATTGGGCTTGTCGGCCTTCAATGTTTCGTTAAGCTCCTTTGCAAGAGCGATACCTTCCTGGAGATTCATGTTCATCTTCCAGTTTCCTGCTACGATTTTCTTTCTCATTGTTGTTTTGTTTTAAAGGGTTATAATTATTTATGGGGTATCTGTTTGTTCCGGATGCTCTAGGACTTTCGACTTTCTCCTGAGCCAGCGCGACCAAGCCCAAAGGCGGTCAGCGATGGTGAGGAGCAGCAGCGGCAGTACGAACCACAGGATGATACGAAGCACTTTCGCGGGGGCGGATTCGCTAGGGATATGGCCTATCTCCTGACGGTCGAGAGGTAGCTGCCACTGGCTCTCGTCGATGACGGGCAAGTTGTTGTAGCTCCACTTGCCAATGACCGTGCCATCCTTCAGGAGCACGAGGCCGGGATTGCTGCGGATGACGGTCTTGAGCGTCGTCTCGTCGGTGTTGCAGAAGGGATATTCCGCGC
Organism: Prevotella sp.; assembly: GCA_017475265.1. Classification (GTDB taxonomy): domain Bacteria; phylum Bacteroidota; class Bacteroidia; order Bacteroidales; family Bacteroidaceae; genus Prevotella. The sequence goes on from JAFVFY010000083.1 coordinate 45,522, forward strand.
CGGTGATGTCGCGCCAGCGGTCAATGCCACGCTCCGTACTTGCCGTGAGACAGTAGAATGAGTAGTCATGTTGGAGGGTGTACTCATAAAGTTCATTGATGACATCGAGTTGTGAGTCGTCTGCATCCTCTAAATGAGGGGCTATGAGCAACATGGTGTAGCTCGTGTCGGCAAGTACGATGTCGGTAATATCATCGCCCTCTTCCGTGAGGATGGTGAAGTCGTGGATGGGCGGCACGTAGCCCTGACGAGTCTGCACGGTGCGCGAGTCTACGAAGGTCCAGGTTGAGTCAGGGTAGTTGTCGAGGGTGAACTCCTGCTGCTGACCATCCTTCTCCAGGATGAAAGTGGTTTCAAACTGCGGCTGCTCGGCATCTTCAGGGATGACCATTCCCTCGCGGATGTTGGCCCCAATGTGATAGGGTCGGAAGTCGAAATAAGGCAGATAGTATAGGCTCCAACCAGCGACGGCAAGGATAAATAGGGCGGTGTAGTTAATGACTATCCACTGGTTTGACTGGCTGATGAATCGCACCATCTTCTCAGGCCAGCACACCACAATAATGGCGGCAATGAGCAGAACAACATTCTTGCCGAATGTCTGCCAGTTAGTGAGGATGATGGCATCGCCGAAGCACCCACAGTCGGTGATGGGGTTAGTCAGTGAGAGCCACAGCGTTAGCGGTGTCAGCACACACAGCATGAGAAGCATGAGCCTTGACGTAAGCCGACGGCGAATGGCAAAGAGCATGTACACTCCCAGACAGAACTCCACGGCGGCAAGGGCCACGGACAATACCACTGCGGCAAGGCTCGGCAGCAAGGCCGACAGGCCAAGGACAGCGGCATAGTCCTCGAGCTTGTACTGCGTACCCATCGGGTCTACGGCCTTTACAAAGCCAGAGACGATGAACACTGCGGCAAGCAATAGACGGGAGATGTTGACTGCGAGTTTTTTCATTTCCTAAGGGCTAGCAATAGATGCTATAGAAACTATAGGTACTATAGAAACTATAAATGCTATAGAAGCTATGGTAGCTTTATGAGTGCGAACACTGAGTAGTTGATAATGTCCATGAGGTTGGAGTCGATACCCTCGCTGACGAGCGTCTGCCCGCCGAGGTTCTCTATCTCCTTGATGCGTTCTATCTTGGTGAGTATGAGGTCGGTATAGCTGCTCACGCGCATGTCGCGCCACGCCTCGTCATAGTCGTGGTTCTTGCGTTTCATCAGCTCCAGGGTCCCATGGGCGTGACGGTCGTAAAGCAAGAGAGCCTCGTCGGCACCGATGTCCACGGTGTCGGCGAAACCCTTCTCTAACTGTATCAGTCCCACGATGCCATAGTTTACCAGAGCCATGAACTCTGGCCTGATGCCCTCGCCGACGAGCGACTCTCCTGTGAGTTCCAGTTGGCGTATGCGCTTGGCCTTGATGAAGAGCTGGTCGGTGAGCGACGAGGGGCGCATGATGCGCCATGAGGCACGGTAGTCATGCAATTTACTCTCGAAGATGGCACGACATTCTGCCACCGCGGCTTCGAACTCTGCGTTGGTTTTCTCGAACTTGTTCATATTCAGGGTGCAAAGTTACGAAAAAACGAGTGAAGAGCAAAGAAAAATCACGTTTTTTTACAGTTTCTCTCCGTAGCAGAGGTCTCCACAGTCTCCGAATCCGGGAACGATGTACTTGTGTTCGTTCATACCAGGATCGATGGCAGCACACCAAAGAGTGACATCGTCGGCAACATTCTGCCGCAGCATCTCCACACCTTCAGGTGCGGCAATGACACAGGCGATATGCACGGCAGTAGGCCGTCCCGTGCGGATGAGGGCCTCGTAGGCAGCTACCATAGAGCCGCCCGTGGCGAGCATGGGGTCGCAGATGATGAGCGTCTTGCCCTTGGCCGATGGCGAGGCTAGATATTCAGTATGGATACCCACCTCGGTATGCTCTCGGTTGGTGTACATGCGGTAGGCCGACACGAAGGCATTGTCTGCACGGTCGAAGATGCGCAGGAAGCCTTGGTGGAAGGGCAGTCCGGCACGCAGCACCGTGGCCACGAGCAAATCGTCCTTGGGAACGGGAATGTCGATAGTGCCCAAGGGCGTGGTGACAGTCTTGGACTTGTACGTAAGTGTGCGAGACACCTCGTAGGCCATCAGCTCGCCCACACGCTCAATGTTGTTACGGAAGAGCAGCCTGTTACGTTGGTAACTCTTGTCACGCAGCTCAGCCATATACTGGTTGAGCACACTGTTCTGTTCGCTGAAATTGATTACCTTCATAACTTGGGACAATAAACGTTAAACAATAACCAATAAACACTGAATTATGTATTATAAAAGGGTGTCCATTCGCATGGACACCCTCTCGAATGATAAAAAGCTATTTTGTATTTGATGATTTCCGGATTACTGCTGGATATCCTTGTACCATACGGTCATACCAGAATTATTGTAGAGTTCAGACGCAACTCTCGAAGACTCCCAGTCCTTAGGAGTAGCATTGTTCACCCAGCTCTTGAAGCTCTCGAAAGCCTTATCCATATTGCTTCTCTCCACAGCCCAAGGAGTTTCAAGTTTGCAGCCAATCTTGCAGGCAGCCACACCCTGATTAGCGGTGAGGGTGCACCATTGGCCATTCTTGTACACCTCAACGCGGAGGTTGGTGTTCACGTCGGAATTGAAGTTGTTCTTGCTGATAGTAAGACCGCCGGCCAGTGTGATGGTGCCCGTCCAATTGCCCTTACCATCGGCAGCAAGATACTTTCCTTCCTTGTCGACACGGTCGAATGCGTGGGTGTTGGTCATGGTGTTGCTGGTCGTGCCGAGCAGATTGTGAACCTCTAAGTTGTCGTCACCGTTGAGGCGCAGGGGCAGGGTACCGCCAGCGGCCCAAAGGGTAATCTTCACCTGTGTAACGGCCTCAACGCCTTCGGGATATTCAGCCTCAACATCAAAGACAACATCGTTGAAGTCGAAGTCGCTGGCCTCTGTAGCGCTGAGATCCTCAGCCATGATACGGATGCTCTTCTTGGTGGGGTCGGGGATGATTTCATCAGGAATTCTCTGTGCCTCGGTGAGGGTGACAATCCAGTCGCTGAAGTAGCCGTCGCTTACGCCAACCTTAACCCACTCCTGAAGACTCTTGTTGTTGACGGGCAGATAGCCATCGTCCACGAGCTGCTTGATGCGAGGCAGGTTGATGACAGACTGATAGTAAGTGTCGCCGTCCATCACATCGCCGATGACGGGGCAGTTCTGGAAGTTAGCAACATCGAGGTCACTGACCTGAGCGCGGTTTGCGCTACCCTTCTGTGTGCTCAGTGTCACCTTGTCGGCTGCAATGTAGAAATTCTCGTTGGTGGTGAGCCAGCCGCGGCCAAAGATACTCTTAAACTCATCCTTGTACACAGGGCGATTCTCAGTCCAAGTGTTCCACTCATTACCGACTGTGACTGTCTCCCACTCGCCAGTTGTGATTTGCACAATCTTTTCTCCGTCCCATGCATACTGGGGCGACTCGGGAGCCTGGTTGTAGGTAGCATACACAACATTTCCATTAGCATCGGTCTCGTAAGCCTGTTCTCCCTCCTTGATAGCGAGGTCGAAGCCCATGAAGGAACGGTCCCATTTATCGACTACAGCCTCACCAGGATTGCCGTTATTAGCAGCCCATGCGTCGATGGTAGCAGCACTTACAAGAGCCATCTTGTCGTTGTGGTTGGGGCTGTCGCTCGACTGGTTGCTGCTGCCGCTTTCGTGGTAGCCGAAGCAAGATGTGTCATAAACGTTCACCATCAGCGTAATCTGGTCGTTATGGGAAGTACCACCCACATGCTGGTCGTTATCCAGCACACTGCTCGTAGAACAAGTTCCTGAATTGAAGTCGTTGATGTGCGAGTTTGCCTCGCCCACGGTCAGGTGATTCATGTTGCTGCTAGTGTATTGGGAACCATCAGCGGCGGTCACTATCTCTGTTGAGTAAGCCCCCGGATCGGTAGCGCCTTTGTACACCTGCTGCACAAAGAAATGACGGTAGTGAGGATCCTCGTATGCGAGGTTAGGATTAGCCTGGAAATACTTCTGCACACGAAGCTTCTGGCCCTCTGTTAGAGGATCAGGAACCAGCCATCCACCGAATTCCTTGTCGGGATCTGCCCACTCATTGTGGTTCATGTTAGCACCGGCAATCACGACGCCATTAGCATCTTCGTACTCATGTGTTGCGGGATATACATCGGTACCAGGATTTGCGCGTGTCGAACCATCTGGTCCGAATCCCCAGTCCTGATTAGGACTCACTTTACCAAAAGCCTTCTCGAAGGCCTGGTTGTAAAGAGCCTGATAGTACTCTTCTGCAGTAACGCCTTCATCGTTACTACAAGCGGTGAACATGGCGCCCATTACCAGTGCCGATGCACCCATCATCAAATACTTTTTCATCATAATGGTTAAAAAATTAAAGAGTTATTGAATAAAGTAAATTGTTCCAAAAAGGAAATACTAATTAGTTCGGTGTGCAAAAGTACAAAAAAAAACGACACGGAGGTGTCACAAAAGGCATAAAAAAGGTTAAATCAGTTGAAAAACATTTTTTTCTGCCTGTTAAAGACGCTTCGTGTGGTCAGTTTTTTGTAATTTAGCGCACTCTTAGAAGTTATTTTTCAAAACAACACTAGTACAATTAGGTTAGAATAGACACCTATACAAACTATGAAACAGAGCAGTAAACTATTGTATGCGGCACTGGCCTACGTAGTAGTTACGTGGTTCATGTCGTGTGGTAAAGATGATTTGTTCAATAAGGAGCTTTACCGCTACCTTATTAATATCACGTACCCCATTGACACCCTGGAGTCTGACCATCCCTGGACGCTGTTGCGCCGCCACTGGGTGAGCGTCACTGCCGACATCAATTACGATGGCATCCGAGAGCTGCGACTCTACGACGACGACCCCACGCTGGGCGATGCCACGCAGGTATTAGCAGAGAGCGACATCAGGTCGGGCCAGACGGTGACGCTGTCATACGACCTGCCGCAGACCAGCCACGGCACGGTGTATGCCGCATTAGTGACGAGTGACGGCCCAACCTACTACACGCCCTTCACCATAGGGCAGGACTCGCTGAACTTCACCAACAGGCAGACACGCCTCCTCAACTACATGCCTTCAACGGCGCGTCAGACCTTCACCTACCTCTACGAGAGTTGCTTCCCCACGCCCGAGGACTTCGACTACAACGATATCGTACTGCGCATCTCCCGCTATGCGCCGCGCAACAACAACCTGCAGATTACCGTCACGCTTTCCGCCGCCGGATGCAAGAAGCAGGTGGCTGCCGCCATCCGTCTGCCGGGAGTGAGCTACGAGCAGGTGAACTTCGTGAACATCCTGGAAGGTGAAGCCTTCGACAAGGGCTTCCCCTACGCCTACACAAAAATCGACGCAGACGACAATGTGGTTAAAGGGCGCCACGGTGAGGCCGTCATACGCCTGTTTGAGGACGCCCACTGGTCGTTGAACAAAACCGTGGACGAGCTGGGTTCCGTCATATATGAGCCTTACAACACGGGGAAGCCAAACCCCGACGGAACGCCCGACTCGACGACCACCATGCCCGTGCTCACGCGTACATTTAATATCTTCTTAAAGGACGGCGCCAATGCCGACAGTCTGCGACTGGCGGACCTCGACCCCTTTATCATCGAATCGAACCAGACGATACACTTCGAAGTACACACCTATAAGTATAAGTTCGAGGAAACGATTTGGGAGTACATGTCTAACGACAAACAGGGCTACGATGACTACCTGGCCTGGGCACTAGTCATTCCCGACCCCAAATTCCGTTACCCGCTCGAGGAGATGCCTATCGGCACGCATCGTAACGGCGAACTCTATGGCGCCTACGGAATGTTGCACCACTCATTCGGAGAGTGGGGACGCAACTATCGCACGTCATACGACTGGTGGATGCACCCCAACGAAGTACTCGTCTATGGTGATTGAAAACCATCAAATCCTGTGGAACCAAAAAAAACGTGCAAAATTTACGTCATAACGAAATAATTGTGTAATTTTGCACGTTCTTAAATCAAAATCACATACATTATGTCACAATTATCCCTTCGACTACAGCGACTGGCACCCTCTGCCACGCTGGCCATGTCGCAGAAAAGCTCCGAGATGAAGGCCCGGGGCATAGACGTGATTAACATGAGCGTCGGCGAACCCGACTTCAACACCCCCGACCACATCAAGGAGGCTGCGAAGAAGGCTGTCGACGACAACTACTCTCGCTACTCACCCGTACCAGGATACATGGATCTGCGCCAGGCCATCAGCGACAAGCTGAAGCGCGAGAACCAACTGGAATACTCGCCCGCAGAAATACTCGTCAGTAACGGTGCCAAGCAGAGTGTCTGCAACACCATTCTGGCACTCGTCAATCCTGGCGACGAGGTCATCATCCCCGCACCCTACTGGGTTTCGTACCCGCAGATGGTGCTACTGGCTGGTGGCAACCCAGTCTTCGTGGAGGCCACCTTCGAGCAGAACTTCAAGATGACACCCGAACAACTGGAAAAAGCCATCACACCCAAGACCCGCATGCTCATCCTCTGCTCGCCCAGCAACCCCACAGGTTCTGTATATAATAAAGAGGAATTACGCGCGCTCGCAAACATTATATTATCTCATAAGGATCTCTACGTGCTGGCCGACGAAATCTATGAGCACATCAATTACGTGGGCCGCCATGAGTCCATCGCTCAGTTCCCCGGCATGAAGGAGCGCGCCATCGTGGTCAACGGCGTCAGCAAAGCATACGCCATGACGGGTTGGCGTATCGGCTACATCGCTGCACCGGAGTGGATAGTGAAAGGCTGCAACAAACTTCAGGGACAGTACACCAGTGGCCCGTGCTCCGTGAGCCAGAAGGCTGCCGAGTTTGCCTATACCCAGAGCCAGGAGTGTGTCGAGGAAATGCGGAAGGCCTTCGAGCGCCGCCGCGACCTCATCGTCAGCCTTGCCCGCGAAATACCAGGCCTGGAGGTGAACGTGCCCGAGGGTGCCTTTTACCTCTTCCCGAAGTGCTCTTCGTTTTTCGGTCGTTCGGTGAGCTGCGCAGATAGTGCTGCCAACGGGACAACCATCAACAACAGCACCGACTTCGCCATGTATCTCCTCGAAGAGGCTCATGTTGCCACCGTCGGAGGTGATGCTTTCGGCGACCCAGACTGCTTCCGTATGAGCTACGCCACGAGCGATGACAACATCCGCGAAGCTATGCGCAGAATAGCCGAGGCATTGGCAAAACTGGAATAAACAATGGTCAGAAATGACGTAAAACATGAAATAAACTGAAAAATCAAGTTAAATGTAGTTAATTGCCCTTACAACTTGACAATTAATTACTATCTTTGCGTGTTGAAAATTTTCTTTTTTTTAATTAATAACTTAAAACTTTAAAATCAAAACAAATTATGGCAACTACACAGAAAGCAGCTGCTCCTGCAAAGAAGGGCACGAGCAGCATCGGTTTGAAAGATGCAATTTGGGTGATCGTTATTTGCGCCGTCATTGCATTCTGCAACTTCTTCCTTAACTTTGGTCAGTCCTCGAACTTCGAGGGTGGCGATCCTAACGGTTCTCCTCTGAACATCTGGGGTACCATCTACAAAGGCGGTATCATCGTGCCTGTGATTCACACTCTGTTGCTCACCGTTATCACCATGACCGTCGAGCGCGTCATCGCTCTGAGCAAGTGTATCGGTAAAGAGAAGCTGGCTAAGTTCCTCGCCAAGATCAAGGCCGACCTGAAGGCCCTTAACTTCGACGCTGCTCTGCAGCACTGCGCTGCCCAGGGTGGTTCTGTTGCTAATGTTGTCCGCGCTACCGTTCAGGCTTACAAAGAGGCCGACGCTGCTCAGGGAATCAAGAAGGAAGTGAAGATTGCCCGCATCCAGGCTGCCCATGAAGAGGCTATCGCCGTTGAGATGCCTACGCTGACCATGAACCTCCCGATGATTGCAACCATCGTTACACTGGGTACTCTTACTGGTCTGCTCGGTACTGTGGTAGGTATGATCAAGTCGTTCCAGGCCCTGGCACAGGGCGGTGGCGGTGACTCCGTCGAGCTGTCGGCTGGTATCTCTGAGGCCCTTATCAACACGGCCTTCGGTATCGGTACTTCTTGGCTCGCCGTTGTCTCCTACAACTTCTTCACCAACCGAATCGATAAGATTTCGTTTGCACTGGATGAGATTGGTTATTCACTCGCACAGACCTACAACACCACACACCCAGACGAGGCTTAATTTTGTCTAACCCTTTAAACTAAACGTTACTGCTATGGGTAAGATAAAAATTAAGAAAAACGATGTCTGGATCGACATGACCCCGATGTCAGACGTGATGGTGCTGCTGCTCACGTTCTTCATGCTGAGTGCAAACTTCGTGAAGAATGAAGTGGTGAAGGTCGTCACGCCCGCATCGCAGACCATGGCGAAGGTCCCGTCGTCTGCCACCCTCGATATCACTATCGACCCGGAGGGCAAGGTGCTCGTGGCCACAGACAAAGTGGTGACGATGGAGAAAGCCCTTGACCAGATGCTCAAGGAGCGCGAAGCATCGCTCACCCCCGATCAGAAGAAGACATTCCTCGCCCAAACGCAAATTGGCGTGCCGGTGAAGAATCTGGCCCAGTTCCTGGACATGACGCACGAGGAGCAGGTGAAGGTGCTCAAGAGCACTGGTATACCTACCGACAGCATCCAGTCCCGCGAGGACAAGATGAGTGAGTTCCAGCTCTGGGTGAAAGCAATGAAGAACGGCTACAAGGAGTGGTACAACGACCTCGACGACGTGGATAAGAGCGGCGTAGCCAACAAGCTCGAAATCTGCATCAAGGCCGACAAGCAGACTCCCTACAGCTCGGTGAAGATGGTCATTGCAGAACTGCAGGACATCAACGAGAGCCGTTACAAACTCGTTACACAGTACAAAAAGTTGGAGGACTAAGCTATGGCAAAGAAAAAAGAAAGCAAGCAGAAAAAAATGAATGTCCGCGTGGACTTCACGCCAATGGTGGACATGATGATGCTTCTCATCACCTTCTTCATGCTGTGTACGTCGCTCGCTAAGCCTCAGGCCATGCACCTCACCATGCCTGCAAAGGACGAGAACATGCAAGCCGAGGACAAGGACAAGTCGAAGACTGAGCAGACCATTACCATCTACCTCGCCGACAACGACAAGCTCTACTACTACATCGTCGACAAAAAGGAAGACTTCGGTAACCCCGAGTTCCTCAAGGAGACCACGTGGGGCAAGGATGGTATTCGCAATGCCCTGCGCAACCACAAGCACGCTCCCGTAAAGGTGCTCATGGACGCAAAGCAGCAGCTCGACAACTGGTTCAACGCTCTGCCGAAGACCCAGCAGGAGGCTAACGACTCGGTCTACAACCGCGCTCTTATCATGATCAAGAAAGGACATGTTGACGTAGTCAGCAACAACCAGCTTGATCAGGCTAAGTACAATAAGGTTGACAAGGAAATGAAGGAGTTCACGGAGAACCCCGCCGACATGGTGCCCACGCTCGCCGTGAACATCAAGCCGCTGAACAACTCCAGCTATGACAACCTTGTGACTATTCTCGACGAAATGCAGATTTGCTGTATCGGTAAGTACGTGATCGACCAGATCAACGACAAGGATATGGAAATTCTGACTGGTAACGGTATCACTGTTGAATAACCCATTAAACATCGAAAAGAACTATGTCAAAGATAGATCTATTAGAAAGAGAATGGATTGACCTCGTATTCGAAGGAAAGAACGAGGCATACGGTGCATACGCCATTCGCCGTGACACTAGCCATCGAAACCTCTTGGCCGTCATCGCACTCATTTGCGGACTCATTGCTATCGTGGCGCTCTTCCTCATCGTGAACGTGGCACAGAACGCCATCGCCGCTGCTAACGCAGAGCACGAGACGGAAGTGACCCTCGAAGCCATCGAGGAGGAGGTTGAGGAAGAGAAGGACGACGAGGAAATCGTCTATGAAATCGAGGAGCTCGAGCAGCTCGTCGCTGAGGAGACGGTGATGAACTCTGAGAAGTTTACTGCCTACGAAATGGAGGACGATGCCCCCGAGCAGGTCACCAAGACGCAGGATGAAGTCGCAACGAGCGACGTGGCCATCGGTGCCATCGACTATGACCAGGGCTCTAACGAGGCCGAGCACGTGCTGAAGGTCAATGAGAAGGTGGTTGACGAGGTGCCGCCCGCAGAGGAGGTGACAAAGGTGTTCGACGTCGTGGAGCAGATGCCGTCATTCAAGGGTGGCGATGCTGCCCTGATGGAGTGGCTCTCGAAGAACATCAAGTACCCCGTTGTGGCTGAAGAGAACGGTATTCAGGGACGTGTCGTTGCCACCTTCGTGGTTGAGCGCGACGGTTCGATTACCGATGTGAAGATTGTCAAGTCGGTTGACCCCTCGCTCGACAAGGAGGCCGTCCGCGTGCTGAAGTCCATGCCTAAGTGGATTCCTGGTAAGCAGAACGGTCAGGCCGTGCGCGTGAAGTACACCGTGCCTGTGACATTCCGCCTGCAGTAATTTGTCTAAACAAACAAATTCAACGGATTTAACCGCACGAATTTGTAACAACAACCCCAAAGCGGGCCGCACCAATATAATTGTGTGCGGCCCGCTTTGATTTTGTGTCTTTCCGTGGCTCCTACAGCGGAATTGCAATTCCCTAACTTCCGAAGATATACTTGATATCCTCCTCGGTGAGTCGCTTGGTGATGGCACTGTCGCCGGTGATGAGACTGTCGGCCAAGTCCTGCTTCTGCTGCTGCAGCAGGCGTATTTTCTCCTCTATTGTATCACGTGTGATGAGCGCATAGCTCATGACCTTAGCCTTCTGCCCTATTCGGTGCAGACGATTGATGGCCTGCTCCTCGGCGGCCTTGTTCCACCACGGCTCGAAGATAAAGACAGTGTCGGCCACGGTAAGGTTCAGTCCCACGCCGCCTGTCTTGAGGGTCATGAGCAGTGCGCGGCATCCAGCATCGTTCTGAAAGCGCTCTATGACGGCTCGCCGGTCGCGCGTAGAGCCAGTCATCGTGGCGTAGTCGATTCCCAACTCTGTGAGGCGCTCTCCCACCAGCTCTATGCCAGCAATGAAGTTGAAGAAGATGACCACCTTATGGCCTCCCGCAACGGCCTCCTCCACCTGCTCGCAGAGCAGCGCAATCTTCGGCGAGGCAATGACACCGTCACTGAGGCTTTCGGGCACGGACGCTATGCGACGGAGCTCGGAGAGGGCCTGGAACATCATCATCTGCGACTTCTCTATGCCTTGAGCGGCGATGCTGCTCTTGATGGTCTGCTGGTAGTAGCGACGGCGTTCCTCGTAGAAGCGCTGGTGGTCGGCCTCCATCTCCACGTAGAGTGTCTGCTCGGTGCGGTCGGGCAGCTCGGTGAGGACGTCCTTTTTCAGGCGGCGCAGCATGAAGGGGAAAATCTTGCGGCGCAACGCCTCAGTGGCCTCCTTGTCTGCCTGATGCTGTATGGGGGTGGCATAGGTGCGGTTGAATTCCTCAGACGTACCCAGCATGGCGGGATTGAGGAAGCGATAGAGGGAATATAGCTCAGTGAGGTTGTTCTCAATGGGTGTACCACTAAGAGCCAGGCGGTGCTCGCCATTGAGGAGGAAGACGGCCTGTGTGGTCTGCGACTGCAGGTTCTTGATGTTCTGGCTCTCATCGAGGATGATGTAGTGGAACTGCTGCTCACGGAATTGCTCAATGTCGTTACGCACCAGGGCGTAGGTAGTGAGTATGAGCTGGTGCTTCAAGGCTTCCTGCAGGTCGCGCTGCGTACCATAGTAGGTGTAGTAGGTCAGCTGCGGTGCAAACTTGCGCAGCTCGTCCTGCCAATTGAAGAGGAGCGAGCGGGGCATGACAATTAATGAGGAATGGACCTCTAACTCCTTTTTACTACTTCTAACTCCCTTTAAGTCCTTTTTCGAAGCATACACTTTCGCCAGCATCGTGATGGCCTGCAGTGTCTTTCCCAGACCCATGTCGTCGGCCAGACAGCCGCCGAAATGGTTGTCGTAAAGGTAGTTGATCCACTTCACGCCCTCCTTCTGGTAGTTACGCAGCTTGGCCTTGACGAGACTGGTAGTGGTAAGGCGCTTCGAGGCCAGTTGGTTAAATCCCTCGTAGAACTCGCGGTAGTGCTTAAAGGTCTTTCCCTCCAGCTTCTCGTTGAGCAGACTCTCTATCTCCGGAAGGTCGAAGAACGACACCTTCACCTTGTCGCCTTTCTCCACCTTGCGGAATATTCGTTCCAGGCGGCGCACATAGTGCTCATCTACGAGTCCGCGCTGTCCGTCACCCAGGGTGACGTACTTCTGCTTGCCATACTGCTGGAGGAACTTGCGCAGCGACATCTCCTCTCCGTCAAGATCGATGGTGGCAGTGCCTTCAAGAAAATCGATGCCCGATGCAAGCTTCAGGTTCATCTTCGGCACGATGGGCTTGACCTTGTACTCCTTGAGCCGCTCTGCCCCGAGCAGCTGGTAGTGCAGCACAAGGGTGGGCAGCGCTCCGAGAAGGAATGGGCCGGCCACGTCCTGCGGAATGATGAACTCTCCACCCTCGTCCCACACCTCCTTCGCCAGCATTTTTGTGGGAGCGAAGCTCTGTATGGTCCTGCGCAGGTCGGCCACGTCCTTCGCCTCGTCGGTATGCACAATGCGGCGCAGCAGCACTTGCTTCTCCATAGTGAGCGTGGCCAGGTGTGTGAGGTCAAAGCGGTCGGCAAAGTCGGCATCTGTATCGGGCAGGGTGTGTGTCAGCCGTAGGTAAAGAGCCATGTCGGAGTCAACCTTCTCAATGATAATGGTGGGCACGGTGTCAACCGTCTGCGGGCTGTGCACCAGCTCGTAGTCGTCCAGCTCCAGGGCAACGTTGTCCACGTATGAGTAGAACACGGAGAGATACTGCTCCAACAAAGTCCGTGGAAACTGCTCGCTGAAGAATCCTAACCTCAAGTAGTTCTCGCCCAACGAGGCAATGGGGTGAATGGTGTCGCCCACAAGAGCAAAGACATCGCTCAGCAGTTGGAACGACTGTATGGTCATATCCTCCGTGCGAGCCTGCAGAATGGGTGTACACAGCCCGTTGTCGGTGGTAATTTTCAGGACAATGGTGGCAGGTTCCTGGCTCACCTTCAGCGGCTGCATGAGGCTGTCCACAAGGTTGTCGCAGCGCAGCAAGGCGAAGAGCAGATACTGGTAGTCATGCAAGGGTATGCCCTCGTCGGCGACGGTTCCCCAGCTGATGCGCATGGCCTGCTCCTGGCGTATGCTGTCGATGATGCGCAGCACGTTGAAGGTCTCTCCCTGATACTGTTTATAGTCGGGAGCTATGAGCTTACCCTTCTCGTCGACCACAGCAACGGTAGCCACAGGAAGGGAATTATAGTTTGCACTCTGCCCAAACGAGAGCTGAAACAGCACTTTCTGGCTGCCCCGGCTCGCTGCCCTCTCCATCGTACGGAACACCGTCTTATGAAACTGACTAAGGAAATCATTCATATTGCACTAATTTTCGGCAAAATTATCAATATTCTCCCATCCCACCAAATTTATTCGTAAAAATAATGAAATTGTTTGCTTAGTTACTGAATGTTCGCTACCTTTGCAATAAATACTAAAACCAGAAGAACTAAAGAGCAGAAGATGGCAGAGGCAACAGCAAAGAACAAAAAGAGGGACAACGATAATATCCTTGTGCTTAAAGAACCTAACCATAAAAGCGTGTATGCGCTGCAGGCAGCACTATACAGGAGAAGCACTAAGGAAAACCTGTGGGACTTTTTCAAAACGTTTAAGCCATGGCTGCAAAACTACGGGAAAATCTGCAAAGAGAGAGTCGACGGCAGCATTACGGAGGCAACAGAGATTGCCTTAGCCAAAAGCACGGCATCATGGCAGACCATTGCCGACGGCTTGTTGCTCATCATAGCCAGTACGGAAAACCTCAAGATGTACGTCGATAACTTCGACGAGAGAATGAAAAGCCTCTGGCGAACCGTGCTCCTCTATGACTATGTATCCCACGAAGAAGCCCAGAGCATACTCTGCACCGAGGAAGAGCTCTTCACCGGGAAGAGCTATTCTTACTATTTCGCAGACAGCATCAAATGGAACCGTCTTGAAATGCACTGGTTCATGGTAGAGCGACTACGCTCCGACAAAACCGACCGCTACGGCTATCGCCAATATGAATCGTTTATCACCATCAGCGACGAGGTGAGAGGACTATTCTTCCCCGTATTCTTTCCACGGAAAACCTACACACAGACCTTCAGCCAGCTACCCGAGGGCCGTTTCCGCACCGTCAGCCTCGAGACCGACAGCGTGGCGCGCTTCCCACTCTTCACCAGCATCTTCAAGCAGGGTCAGCTGCCCATGAAGAAAAAGGGCATCACCGCTGCCGACATGAAGCGTGCACAGAAAATCATGGCACTTCAGGAAATCTTTCCCGACGACGACAACGAGTTCCGGGAGCATCTGCGGGCCTACAGCTACATGCAGATACTCGCCATCAATGAGCACAAGAAGACTGCCTACATGGCAAAGAAGTTGCTCACTTACCAGGACACACTGCGCGACATCATCAGAAACAGTGAAAGGCTCAATGAATACATCACCGCCATCCTCTACCCGCACATCAAGGGCCTTCGCCAGAACCAGACACAGTTCAGCCACCTGAGTCCCCTTCTTACCTATGCCCGAGGCTACCTAAAAAACAACCCCAATGTGTGGGTTCGCATCATCGACATCTATACCTACATAGCCGGCCTTGAAAGCGACGGCAGCCACTCCATACGCACCGCCCTGGTCTTCGACCCTTACAACGAGCAGACCACGGCGAGCATCACCAACCAATACACTGGCCGCGTTGTTGCCGTCAACACCTACGCTCAGGAGTTCGGGGTCGCCGGCCTGCAGTCCTACGCACTCGTCATGGCAAGCCTTGGCATGGCAGAGGTGGCTTTCGACGAAAAATCAAAACACAACATGTCACCCTTCGACGGACTGGAATACGTGCGCCTCACACCCCTGGGCCACTACGTGCTCGGCGTCACCGACAGCTACGAGCCGCCCACTCAGCAGCACGAAGCCTGCTTCGAACTGGATCCCGACCGCCTCATCATCCGCTCGCTACTCTCGCCCAACCCATACGCCCAGCTGCTCATGGACACTGCCACGCCCATCTCCAAGGACCGCTTCCAGACATCGGCAAACTCCTTCTTGGCCAACTGCCACAACCGCAACGACGTGGAGGACAAAATCAGCATCTTCCGCCAGTTTATAGCCAGCGACCTGCCGCCACTCTGGCAGCAGTTCTTCCACTCACTGCTGCAACACTGCAACCCCTTGCAAAAGGACAAGCAGACCTATCAGCACTATACCCTGCAGCCCGACAACAGTGACCTCATACACCTCATCACCACCGACCCCGTGCTGCGACAGATTGTTGTACGCGCCGAAGGCTACCGCATACTCGTAAAGAGCGATGACCTGCGAAAATTCGAGGCCCAGCTGAAGAAACACGGCTACCTGCTGTAGCACAAAGGTAAGCAATGGCTACGACACCCCAAGATTTTTATCTATGCACTAATTTCTCATCGTGAAGCCGATTTCATGAATGGATTGGTGAAAGCCTGTTACATCGTTTTTGACGGTGAGGTTGTTGTCGCTGTTCCTCCCTGCGTCCATTTTTTATGTTTTTTTACGATTTTTCGGCCATAATCTCCCGGAAAAGTTGTGTAACTTTGCAGCCAGATAGTTAAAAACAATAGGATTATGGAAACAAAGAGAAAACACCCCGTAGGCATCCAGGCAGCAAAGACAGTGACGATGAAGCGTACTTGCGCCGCCTTATTGACAGTATTCACGCTGGGGCTGCTGGCCTCTTGCGGCGGCAACAAGCAGCAGGACACGGCCTATCAGGAGCAGTGTAAATATTTCGCGGCCGACGAGAGCCTGTCGCCAGTCATCGACGAGGAGCTCGACATCTTCCACATGAAGAGCAAGCGCGACTCCATCCATCCGCTCTACATCAGTGAGCAGGAGGCTATCGAGAAGCTGATGAACCAGGAGGTGCTGCTGGTGTTCACCACACGCACACTGACACCCAGCGAGGAAAGCCAGCTGAAGGCCCTGAAGTACAACCCTCGCACCATTGCGCTTGCCTACGACGGACTGGCGCTCATCGTGAACAAGGCCAACCCCGACTCGATGATTACCGTCGAACAGTTCCGCAGCATTATGGCTGGCGAGGCTACGCAGTGGACCGACCTCTACCCCACCTCTAAGCTTGGCAATATAAAGATGGTGTTCGATAACCCGCGCTCGGCCACTGTGCGCTTCTGTGCCGACAGTATCATGCAGGGCAGGGGCATCAAGACCGATGGCGGCAATGTGCAGGCCGCCAATACCAGCGCTGAGGTGGTGGACTACGTGGAAAACCATGAGAACGCCATCGGCGTGGTAGGCAGTATCTGGCTCGACGACCAGCGCGACTCTACGAACCTCATCTACAACCGCACCGTCAAGGTGATGCGCGTCAGCCGTGCCAGCGAAGCCACGAAAGCCAACAGCTACACGCCCGACCAGTATAACATCGCCTACAACTACTATCCGTTCATCCGCACGCTCTATGCCCTGTGCATAGACCCGCGTAGCAGCGGCGTGCCTCGTGCTTTCTCCAACTTCTGCTGGCTACCCAACCCCGGCCAGCTCATCTTCTTCCGCGCCGGTCTCTTCCCCGCCCGTGCCGACTATAGCGTACGCGACGTAGAGATAAAGTAGTCAGAAAGGAAACGACAATGAGAGACAAGACATTTATCAGTTTCGACTGGGCCCTGAAGCGTCTGTTGCGCGACAAGGCCAACTTCGGTGTGCTGGAAGGGTTCGTTTCGACCTTGCTGGAACGGCCAGTGAAGATTCACCGTCTTTTAGAAAGTGAGGGCAACAAGGAGCGTGACGACAGCAAGATGAACCGCGTTGACTTGCTGGCCGAGGACGAAGACGGCGAACTGCTGCTGGTCGAGGTGCAGGGAGAGTCGGAGTATGCCTACTTCCAGCGCATACTCTTTGGTGCGTCAAAACTGGTTACGGAGTACATCGACAGCGGGAAGAACTACGAGAACGTGAAAAAGGTCTATAGCATCAACATTGTCTATTTCGACCTTGGTCAGGGCAAGGACTTCATCTATCGCGGACGTACCGAGTTTCGGGGTGAGCACTACGACGACGTCTTGCAGCTCTTGACCTTCCAGAAACAGAAGTTTGGCGTGGACAGCGTATATAAGCTGTTCCCGGAGTACATTATCTTAAAGGTGAACGACTTTAACCGTTGGTCGAAGGTACCGTTGGAGCAGTGGTGCTACTTCCTGGCCAACACGGACATTCCTGAGGATGCC
>JAFVFY010000084.1 GCA_017475265.1 Prevotella sp.
TTTATGGTCTGTACATACAGTTCTTGTGTTGATATGTCGCCTTATACGCGGTGATGATGGATGTCGGGACAGGTTTGTTCTTTGTTCTTTATTCATTGTTATTTAGCGAAGCGCAACATCAGGTGGTTATTGCGGCGGGGTTCCACCTCTTCCCATTCCGAACAGAGAAGTTAAGCCCGCTTGCGCCGATGGTACTGCAATGCAATGCGGGAGAGTAGGAGGCCGCCATCTTTAAGAGCCGAAAGGCAAAAGTAAAGCCCTTTCATCATTGCTGGTGAAAGGGCTTTCTTCATTCTATCTATATATGCAACATGAAATCCTCGATATGATTTATTTCTGGTGAGGAACATCCAGGCACACCGATGATGGTGATGACGTCGAAACGCCAAGGTGTTTCTATGTGTTTGTAGTTCAAGTAGTGGTTGATGGAACGGAGAAGGTTTTTCTGTTTCTTCCAGTTGACAGCCTCTTCTGGCTCTCCAAATATCCGGTTGCGACGCGTCTTCACCTCCACGAACACCGTACACTCGCCTTGTCGAGCGATGATGTCAATATCTCGATGACCAGAGTGCCAATCACGTTCTAAGATAACGTAACCTTTCTCGCGTAACCAGGCTGAAGCAAGTTCTTCCCCCCAGACGCCCGATTGTAGATGTTCAGGTCCGTTATCAAGTAGTTTTTGCCTTGAATTCTCTCGTTCTAGTAGTTTTTTACATTTTTTGAGCGAGTTCTCCATCCATCCATCATCGTCAACAATGTTACCAAGAAGCCTCTCCAATGCCAGACAAATCTTTTCGGCATCTTCCATACGTTTTTCATTTACCCTTTTTCTCAGGATATCAACAGCAGTCCAGAACATGGCCTTTGCAGCATACGTGCTTTTGTCTGTGGCATATATCATCCTTATGGCATTGTATGCCTCCTCAATTTTTCCTTGCCTACGCAGACTATAGACTTCATTGACGTTCATTTTCAAAAACTTCTTTTGAACTATACCTGTTACTTACACTCGTTACTGAATGAAATATAAAACGAAAAACTATAATATCAAAAAGGACATGGATTGCTGTATGTGCTCATCCATATCCTTTTTGTAAATAATTGTGTGACGGTACTATTTAGAAATCCATGTGGTCTAATGCGTCACTAAAGTCCTTCGGTTCACTATTGGCAGCAGGGTCACGGTAAGATTGCTCGTCCTCACGGTCGTAATGGGGACGACGGTCGTATCGTTCTCCACGTTCATGACGGTCGCTGTCGCTGCGCTCATATCTATCCTGACGGTCAAAATCGCCACGCTCAGGGCGTTCGTAACGCTCTCCACGGTCGTAGCGGTCGCCACGCTCAGGACGGTCAAAACGGTCACCACGTGGTGCACGGCGATCTCCACGGTCTGGACGGTCAGTACGAGGCATACGACGGTCACCACGCTCAGGACGCTCTGGACGGTCGCCACGCTCACGACGTGGTGGACGCTCCTGATAGCCCTCGGGCTTCTCAATGAGCACTCTGTGTGAGAGTTTGTACTTTCCTGTCTTCGGGTCAATCTCAAGCAGCTTCACCTGGATGTGGTCGCCCTCCTTGATGCCAGCCTCCTCAACAGTCTCGAGGCGCTTCCAGTCAATCTCGGAGATGTGGAGCAGTCCGTCCTTTCCAGGCATAATCTCAACGAAGCATCCATAAGGCATGATGCTACGTACGACACCGTCGTAAATTTCTCCAACCTCGGGAACAGCAACAATGGCACGAATCTTCTGGAGTGCGCTCTCGATGGCTTCCTTGTCGGGGCCTGCCACCTGCACCTTGCCCACGCCGTCGGTCTCGTCGATAGTGATAGTAGTGTTAGTGTCCTCCTGCATCTGCTGGATAATCTTTCCGCCCGGGCCAATGACAGCACCGATAAACTCCTTCGGAATCTCAATCTGAACGATGCGGGGAACCTGCGGTTTGAACTCTGCACGCGGCTCACTGATAGTATCGGTGATGCACTTCAGGATGTGCTCACGTCCAGCCTTGGCCTGCATGAGTGCCTTCTCCAGAATGTCGAAGGAGAGACCATCGCACTTGATATCCATCTGCGTAGCGGTCAGACCGTCACGTGTGCCAGTGGTCTTGAAGTCCATGTCACCGAGGTGGTCCTCGTCGCCGAGGATGTCGCTGAGCACAGCGTACTTGTCCTCACCGGGGTTCTTGATAAGACCCATAGCAATACCCGAGACAGGCTTCTTCATGGGCACGCCAGCATCCATAAGTGCCATCGTACCTGCGCAAACGGTAGCCATTGACGAAGAACCATTAGACTCCAGGATCTGGCTCACCAGACGCACAGTATAAGGGAAGTCTTCGGGAATCTGCCCCTTCAGACCACGCCATGCCAAATGGCCGTGACCAATCTCACGACGGCCTACGCCGCGCTGAGCCTTGGCTTCACCGGTGCAGAACGGCGGGAAGTTATAATGGAGCAGGAAGCGCATGTAGCCGCGCTCCAACACGTCGTCCACGAGTTTCTCGTCGAGCTTGGTTCCTAACGTACAGGTGCCGAGCGCCTGTGTCTCACCACGGGTAAAGATGGAGCTTCCGTGAGGCATGGGCAGCGGGCTGACCTCGCACCAGATGGGACGAATCTCGTCGGTTTTACGTCCATCGAGGCGAATACCCTCGTCAAGGATGCAGCGGCGCATAGCATCACGCTCCACATCGTGGTAGTAGCGTTCCATCATGGCCTCGTATTCCTCGTCGCTAATCTCGACGGGGGAACCGTCGAGGGCACTGGCCTCGGAGGCGCTGGCATCGGCGGCTTTGCGGTCGGCGAAGAACTGCTCCTTGAAGTCGGTGAGGATTTTCTCGAAGGCATCGGCACGCTCCTGCTTCTCCAGGGCCTGCTTGGTTATTTCGTATGCCTTCGGATACAACTCTTTATTCATGCGCTCGCGAAGTTCCTCGTCGTTCACCTCGTGGCAATACTCGCGCTTCACGTCTTTGCCCAGCTCCTTGCTGAGTTCGGTCTGTAGTTCACACATGGGCTTGATAGCATCCATGGCGGCCTTCAGGGCACCGAGCAGGTCTTGCTCAGAGACTTCCTTCATCTCGCCTTCCACCATCATAATATTCTCAGCCGAGGCACCGACCATGATGTCCATGTCGGCCTCACGCATCTGATGGTAAGTTGGATTGATTACATACTCGCCTCTAACGCGAGCCACGCGCACCTCACTGATGGGGCACTCGAAGGGTATATCTGAACATGCCAGTGCTGCCGAGGCGGCGAATCCGGCCAGCGCATCGGGCTGGTCCACTCCGTCGGCAGAGAGGAGCATGACATTTACGAATACTTCTGCGTGATAGTTACTGGGAAAAAGTGGACGGAGAACGCGGTCCACGAGTCGCGATGTAAGGATTTCATTGTCTGAGGCTTTGCCTTCGCGCTTTGTAAATCCGCCGGGAAAACGTCCGGCTGCGCTGTACTGTTCACGATAGTCTACCTGTAGCGGCATGAAATCTGTTCCGGGAACTGCATCTTTTGCGGCACAAACAGTGGCAAGCAATACTGTGTTATTCATACGGAGAACGACGCTCCCGTCGGTCTGTTTTGCCACTTTCCCGGTTTCAATGGTGATGGTCCTTCCATCAGCCAATTGAAGGGTCTTTGTAATTACGTTCATCTTTAATTTAAAAACATCTAATAAAATAAGGGTTGTAAGATAAAATACTGTGCAAAGGTATACATTAATCACAACATAACGAAATATTGACGATATTTTTTGTACTTTTTATGAAAATAATCCAGATAGCCCAATATAAAAAGAGCCTAATATAAAAAGAGCAAAATAAGCTGAAAAAAATCCTCATTTTCCATTGTCAATTCAAGAAAAAGCCGTAACTTTGCAGCCATGATTGAGTTACAACGACATATAGAGATACTCCTCCTAACCAACGACTGCGTTATTGTGCCTGGACTGGGAGGATTTATGGCACATCATATTGAGGCACGTTTCGACGAGGAGGACAACACCTTCGTTCCGCCGCTTCGCACGCTGGGGTTTAATCAGAACCTCACGATGAATGATTCGCTGCTAGTGCAGTCATACATAGAGTGTTACGATGTTAGTTATCCAGAAGCTCTTCGCCGCATTGAGGATGAGGTGAATGAGCTGCGCCAGCACCTGCAAGCCGAAGGCCAGTATGAACTGAACGATATTGGTGTTCTGTCGCTAAACGGCGAAGGGAACATCGAATTCCACCCCTGCGAGGCCGGCATCCTCACGCCAAGCCTATACGGTCTGGGGACATTTGAGATGGCACCGCTGAAGAAGCCTGAGGTGATAGCGGTAGAAGCACCTGTGATGGATAGTCAGACACTGCTAGCCGAGACACAGACAGCCGAGGCAGAAACCCAGCAAGAGGCTGAAGACAGTGAGAACGTAACAGAGGAGCCAGAGCGCACCATTGTAATAAAGATGTCTTGGCTACGTAATGCTGTTGCCGTTGCAGCGGCAGTGTTGGCGTTCTTTATGATTGGTACGCCCGTCTCGAACAGTAACCTCGACTCTGGACTACAACAGAGTTCAATCATCCCCCTCTCAACACAAAAAGCTTCAACAACGTGGGAAGAGCAGCTAGAGGCCAACACCAACGTTGCTGCCAATACTGAGACCGACGTAGCAGTAGCAACGACAGAGCCTGAGGTTGCAAAGTCTGACACGGAGGCATCCATCATACAGCCCAAAGAGGAATACTGCATCGTGCTGGCCAGTCAGGTGAGCCAGAAGAATGCCGACAGCTTCATGGAGCTTCTAAACGAGAAAGGTTTCAACGAGGCTTACATCACCAACGTTAGGTTCCGCCGCGTGGTCTATGGACATTTCGCCACGAAGGACGATGCTTTAAACCAGTTACGACAGTTAAGGCAACAGAGCCGTAAGCTCTTTGGCGAGGGATGGGTGATGAAGAATTGAGAGTTGAGAATTGAGAGTTGAGAATTGAGAGTTGAGAGTTATCGCTTCGCAAGTAGGAGTTAAGATTTTTGAAATAAGAATTGAAAAGGGTACGTTGTCCTAAGTGCGATAGTTTCAAAAAAAAAAGATGAAACGAAATACGAAGCTGGCCAGTCGCTGGTATTCCAGTGTCCTGAGTGTGGCAAGCAATTCAGCATCCGCATGGGTGTTTCCCGCCTGCGTGATACGCAGAAGGAGGAAAACAAGGTGCTCTATTCAGAAGAGCAGCCTTCGGCAGGAGAATATGGTTCTTTAGTGGTCATTGAGAATGTGTTCCACTACAAGCAAGTTTTGCCCTTGCGTATGGGCGACAATGAGATAGGCCGTTACCAGAAGGGCAACCCCATCAACACCCCGATAGAAACCGTAGACCCCAGCGTGGACTTGACACATTGTGTGGTCAACGTGAGCCGCAACAAGAAGGGCAAACTCGTATATACCCTACGCGATGCGAACAGCAATACAGGCACTTTTGTAGACAACACGGAGATTACTCCCCGCGAGAAACGTGTCATCGAGGATGGAACGCTCTTCACCATCGGGGCGACAAGCATCATCCTCAAACTCTAGCAGAAAACATAGCGGAGCGCCAGTGCCAGCGGCATGAGCAGCATATAGGCAAAGAGCAGCGGCGCAGTGGAACGGAGACCATTAAGCATGGCCTCAATAATGTCGTGGAGCGAGGTGAACGTACGGGCCACGAGGCCATACACCACACCGAATAGCATCGTGCCAAGGAATGTCAACGGCAACAGTGCACGGCTGAACGGTGAGTGCCAAAGGGTTCCTGTTGGCGAGAGAAGTACGGCATGAGGCAGGAGGGTGAGTAGGGCTATAACGGCGACATAGGCCAGTGTAAACAAAGCGGCCACACGAAACGCCACAGACTTACGGCGATTGGAGGCATTATCATTTGATGCAAAAATACGACATTCCTTCAGGCATCCCCATGCCATAGCCGCCATGAGCAACCATACCAGCAGCGGCGACAGCAACCCGTATGCCATATTCCCAAAAAGCCAGCGCAGTCCCTCGCCAGTAAGTAACGATCGCACACCTTCGACCATCATGGCCGACAACAACCATGACGACAGCACCAACAGGCACCACGCCACCATGATTATCACGGTCACGACAGTCAAGAACTTTCTACTCGTCATCGGGATGCAGGTTGTCTATATCCAGTATGTGCAGTTCGAGAGCTCGCACAACGAGGCGTGTAGCATTTACACCTCGCGTGTCCCTGAAGAGCCGCTGCACAAGGTCGTTCTGACGTTTCTCCAGACTCTTCACGCCAAAGGGCATACCGCGTAACTGCGTAATTTGGTCCTTGGTATAGCCCAGGGCGAGGTGGCGGAGGAAACGCTCGTCATACTCGTCAATCTCATAATCCACCAAAGCCTCCTGCTTGTAGAGTTGAGAGCCAACGCTGCGTTTGAAGCGTTCCACAATCTTGCGTAGGATAGGTTCATTGAACACCAACTGCTTGCCGTCCATCACGGCAACGACATCGTGACGGGTGAGCAGTTCGCCCGTTTTCAAGATGATGCCATCAGCCCCGGCATCGAGGACGTCCACCCACAATTTCTCGTTGAGAATCTCGCCGGTGAAGATGAGCACACGCACCTGCGGGTACATCTCTTTTGTCTGTCTGCACAGCTCCACTCCCACGGTGGTGCTCCCACCCAAGCCCAGGTCTAGAAGCACGAGATCAGGCAGTTGCTGCTTCATCAACTTCCAGTAGGCTGGCTCAGCGTCAGCGGTACCTATAACCTCTGCCTCGGGAATATCGGTTCTGATGATACCCAGCGTGCCCTTCAGCTCCAGGGGCACGTCTTCTACAATGATTACTTTAAACTTTTCCATATCGCTCTTATTGTCTTGTTGTTCTGTTAGCTTTAGGTAGTGTAATAATGATGGTCACGCCCTGTTCCGATTGTTCAGCCTTGATGGCACAGGCTCGCCGGTTCGTTGCCTCGCCGTGGTCTCGAACTATCTGCCGACAAAGCAGCCAAGGGATGTTCTTCTCCGATGTAGGGGTAAAAAGGTCTGCACGCTGCAGCGTCGGCATTTCCACACGACACTCCACGTAACGCTCATCGCGCTCGGTGAAAGTCATGGCGGGCTGTTGCTGTCCATTCTCCTTGCGCAGTAGCTCGAAGAGATAGCGTATGAGGTTCTCGTCGCCCAGGATACCATGCTCCAAAGGCTTGAGGTGCAGTCTCACCACATCCACCTGACTCATGGACTGCTGGCTCAGCAGACCGTACAATTCACGGTAGTAAGCCACGACCTCCTTTATCTGTTCATTATTCGGTGCATTATTAACTAACTGCTGTATGCGGCTAGGATAATACATGGTCTCGTGCTTCAGCGTAGATAGTGTGTTGTCCAGAACAGCGTTGCTCACATGCAGGGCATTGCTCTCCAATGTGAGGCGTTGCAACTCGTCTCCCATCATGTCCAGGCGATCCTCCTGTTCCCGCTGGCGACTGGCTGATACCTTCATGGCCTGAATCAGTTGCCAAGCTACGGCGGCAAGAATACCCAAGAAAAGAAGCACGAGCATGATGATGGCCACCTGTCGGTTGGTCTGCGACTGCTGCATCTTTCGGCAGTAATCATCGAGGGTGGTGTCGGCAGACAGTTCCTTGAACAACTGCACGTAGATACGGTTGTTATACTGGTAGAGCGACCACTTGTGGAGGGCCAAGGCTGCCACCGCACTCTCGTTGCGCATGTCGAGAATGATGTTGAAGTTGGTGGTCAGGCTGTCATGTAGCCATCTTATTTCAGGTGGCGTAGTCGAGAGGTCGTCCATGGTCAGCAGCGTGTCGGTTCCCGCTGGGTACTGCAGACGGTAGTGGTCGTTGAAACAGCGGCGGCAAGAGTCAGCAAAGAGCAATGTGCGTTCATAGTCGCCGTTAATGTTTGAGAAATAAGCCGAGTCAGCATAGATGGCAGCCTGTGTCAGACTGCTGAAAGGCTCAGTAGCAGTAGCGGCCCAAACCTGCCCCATAAAACCCATAAGACCCATTAGACCCATAAAACCCATAACACCCATAACACCCATAACCCCAAAACGCCCCACGTTTCCCTTTCGTTCAGCAGCACCCTTTGGCAATCGGAAGAAGAACCTGCTGCCCTCCCCTACCCTGCTTTCTGCCGAAAGCTGGCAGACGCTGAACACACTGCTCGTCTTACGGTATTTCTCAATGATGCCCTTGCAGTTCAACAGTCCGAAGCCGTGGTCTTTCTCAGGAGTGAGGGATGAAGGATGAGAGGTGGTAGTTACAGGATGTTGCGTGAACAATTGCGCTAACTCTTCCTCGTTTATGCCACAACCTGTATCAACAACGGAGACTTCCACGTAATCCTCGGTTTCAGTGGCCGAGATAGTCACCGTACCACCCTCAGGAGTGAACTTACGCGCATTATCAGCCAAGGTGTTGAGCATGAAGAGTGTCAGCACCCGGTCGGCCTTTACCGTGGCCTCCGTAGGCTGAACTACAAGGGAGACTCCCTTCATGGCGAAGGTTCGCTCTGAGCGGCTCACCATGTCGAAGAGTTCCTGCAATGCGAAGGTCTCTATGCGAAGGCTCAACTCGCCCTGACGCATCTGAATCCAGTTGGTTAGCAGTTCGTTCTGGCGGTTTATCTCGTCGGTCAGCTCACACACGTATGACAATTGCCCGGAATGGTCAATGGCATAAATCATGCGGTCTATGAAGGGAATGATACCCATGACGAGCGACACCTTGGCACGCTGTTCCAGGTGGCGACGTTCTCCACGCTCCACGTTCAGGCGCATCATGGCCGTCTGCTCACGCAGCTCTTCCTCCTGCTCCTGCAACTGAATGTCGGGATGCCAAACCTGACGACGACGGCGAAGGTAATAGAGTACAATAACAACAACCAGCACAACCAACACAGCCACCACGGCCCACATCAAACGTTCCGTCTGCCGCAGCGAGTGTTCCAGTTGTCCGGCACGGGCCTCCAACTGGCGGTCCTGTCGTGTGCCATCCTGCAAGTCGAGGTAGATGTTGCGGTTGCGGTCACTCTCTGCCTTGTCATCGATGGCCGCGTATGCCACGCTCATCTGCTCACGGATGCTGGCCACCAGGTCGGGAGCCTGATAGATAGCGCTGTCTTCAAGTGCTTTTTCGAGGAAGAAGAGTGCACCCTCGTAGTCTTCTTGGGCCAAGTGACAGGAAGCCAGCGTGCGGTAAGCACCCGCAATCTGGTACGTATCGCCATAATCGATAAAGACTTCCAGCGCCTCCTCAGCCAGCCACATCGGCAGCAGGTCGTCGCTGACACCCTCAGGGTTCAGGTATTTCATCGCGGGCAGGTTGTCGTTGATGAGCTGCTCACGATAGCCATCGTTTATCAGATGCTCGGCCAAAGCCTCCAGGGCATTGGCAATGAAGAATGCACTACCCGTATGCCGGGCCATGAGGTAGCAACGCATCAGGTGGTCGAACTCCTGCTGGTTCACCTCAGCCTGTGTGCCGGTGATGATGATGCCGCCGGCACCTACGTTATAAAGGTAGTTCATCAGCTGCGCCGTGTCCTCTTCTACAAGGTTTGTCACAGCGAGCATGGTCTCCGACGACTGCCGCTCCAGGCCTACATAATAATAATAGGTAGACGTGACGACGGCCATCTCTGTTTCAGCATAGCACAATCGGACCCGCTGGCGGTCATTGAGCGAGCCACGGTCTTCGTCTATGCGTTGCAGACTCTGCAGCGCTTTTTCGCGGTAGTCGTAGAACTCACGGTTGGCAGAGCGACGCTGGCACAGGCGCATCTGCTGTACGTAGGACACGAGCAGCTCTAGCTGATTGTCGGTAATAAGGGGGATGGAGTCCAGCTGTTGCCGCGCCAGGTCGTAGTCCATACGCACCAGACTGACGAAGGCCAGGTTATTGAGGGCCTCGGCTCGTCCACTGGCATAATGTGACGAAACCATGAAGGCCTGTCTTGAACAGGCCTCCACGGAGTCAATGTCGCGATAGTGCCAAGCGTAGGCGGCATCGTTAAGGGCATCGGCCTGTTCGTAGCCGCTGTCTGTACACGACACCAACGCCAGTACTGTCAGAATGAATAATACTATTCTCAATCTACACTATTCTCTGGGCGCAGCTGGCGCACGACGGCACCTGCCTGCCACATCTCCTGGTTGCGCATGGCCTCCAGCTCTTTCTCCAGTCCGGCACGATAGTCGGGCTTAGAGTTCGAGTCGATGGAGATTTGTGCCTCAATGCCGCTCTTCACCGAGAGGTAGAGCCACTCCATGACGGGCTTGATAGCATCGTGGAAGCGGGGAGCCCAGTCGAGGGCACCGCGCTGTGCAGTGGTTGAGCAGTTGGCGTACATCCAGTCCATGCCTCTCTCTCCGAAGAGCGGGCCAAGGCTCTGGGTCAGTTCCTCGACGGTCTCGTTGAAAGCCTCCGAGGGTGAGTGTCCGTGCTCGCGCAGCACCTCGTACTGTGCCAGCAGCAGTCCCTGTATAGCACCCATCAGACTTCCGCGCTCACCAGTAAGGTCGCTGGTAGCCTCGCGCTCAAACGTTGTCTTGAACAAATATCCGGCACCAATACCGATACCGAAGGCAATGGTCTTCTCCTCAGCCTTGCCGCTGGCGTCCTGATAGACGGCATACGAGCAGTTCAGTCCGCGACCCTCGCAGAACATCGTGCGGAGGGAAGTGCCGCTTCCCTTAGGAGCCACCATAATCACATCGACATCCTTCGGGGGAATGACACCCGTGCGGTCGCTCCAATTGATAGCGAAGCCGTGGCTGTAGTAGAGGGTCTTGCCCGGTGTGAGATATTTCTTGATAGTGGGCCACTGCTGTATCTGGCCGGCATCGCTGAGCAGCATGCAGAGGATGGTGCCCTTCTCGGCGGCCTCCTCGATGCTGAAGAGCGTCTTGCCCGGCACCCATCCGTCGGCCTTAGCCTTCTCGTAGGTCTTGCCCTCGCGCTGTCCGACGATGACGTTGAAGCCATTGTCGCGCAGGTTGCAGGCCTGGCCAGGTCCCTGAATACCATAGCCGATGACGGCGATGGTCTCGTTCTTCAATACCTCACGTGCTTTCTCCAAAGAGAACTCCTTGCTGGTGACTACAGTCTCGATGACGCCACCAAAATTCATTTCTGCCATTTTGTTTAATGTTTATTTGGTTATTGTTTATCCACTGAGCCATGCCCGCCCTGAACACGAGAGCCGTCGTCTTGTTGGTCTCATCCACGTCCTGCACGAGAACGCGGCAGTGGACATTTTATTTATTGCGCCGCAAAGGTAACGATTTGCAGCGAAACGGCAAAATAAACTATCAGTTTTATACCTAATTTAACCATTATTCAACACGAAGGCCAGAAGAAAAACACTTTTATACGTAGGCCTTCATGGGTTTGCATAAGGAGCGACAAGAATATTAAATTTTTCATTATTCAAGTTAAAAAGAAATGGAGAGTAGGCCAAATAATAAATAAATGTTTAACTTTGCAGCGTTTTTTTAATATACAATAAATAATAGGCGACAAACAAAACTATAATATGAAAATGAAAAAACGATTATTCTTTTATGTGGCCATGACGCTTCTAGCATGCACGGCAAGCGCCCAGTTGCCAAATACGATGCTGAAAGACATTGCTGGCAATGCTGTGTGTACCGACACCCTGTCAAACAACGGTAAACCCATCATCATTGACTTCTTCGCCACCTGGTGCAAGCCATGCAACCGTGAACTCGATGCCATTGCCGAGGTGTTCGACGAATGGGTCGAGGAGACGGGAGTGAGGATGATTATCGTGAGTAACGACCAGGCCCACAACACCCACAAAGTGAAACCCCTCGTGGACAACCACGGCTGGGAATTCGGGACGGTGCTGCTCGACCCAAACTATGAGTTCTCCAAGGCTCTGGGAAACAACTCTGGAGCTATGCCCTTCACCGTTATCGTTGACGGGGATGGGAAAATCGTCTATCGCCATACTGGATATACCGACGGGGCTGAGACAGAGCTGATTGAGAAAGTAAGAAAACTGACAAATAATCCATGAAAGGACTAATCATCCTTTTGTCGTGCTGTGCATCGCTGACGGTGCCGGCCCAAAACGACAACAAACTGACGCTTAGCGGTAGCATACAGAGTGACATGCTCCTGCCACAAAGCGACAGCGTCATCGGTGCCGAGAAGACCGAAGACTTCCTGACGAACACCTATATAGACCTGCGCCTTCAGCACAAGTATTTCGAGGCGGGTGCAAGGTTGGAGTATCTGGAGCATCCCCTCCCTGGGTTCGAGAACGACTTCAAGGGTTGGGGCGTGCCCCATTTCTATGTGAAGGGACGTCTGGGCAATACTGCCTCCAACAAGCCTTCGGCAGAACTCACCGCCGGTACTTTCTACGAACAGTTTGGTTCAGGATTCATCCTGCGCACCTACGAGGAGCGCACGCTGGGCATAGACAACTCGCTGTTCGGCGGTCGGGTGCAGGTGAAGCCCGTGAAGGGCGTTGTGCTGAAAGCCCTCTCCGGACGGCAGCGCACCTACTGGGACTGGACGAAGGCCTGGGTAAGCGGAGCCGACGCAGAGGTGAGCCTCAACGAATGGATGCCGGCGATGCAGGGCAAGGGGGTGAACGTCACCCTCGGAGCCTCGTGGGTGAACAAGAACGAGCCACAGGACTACATAGAGCTGCCGCCACAAAAAGAAGCGACGGCCACAGGATACCGATACACCACCTACCAGCTGACACAGCCACGAAACGTGAACGCCTGGGACGTACGGGCCAACATCAACGCTGGCGACGTGTCGCTGCTCGCGGAGTATGCCCAGAAAGGCGACGACCCCTCACAGGCCAATGGCTACATCTACGGCAAGGGCAACGTGGCCATGCTCTCGGCCAGTTACTCACGGAAAGGACTCAGCCTACTGCTGCAGGCAAAACGCTCAGAGAACATGTCGTTCAAGAGCGAACGGTCACGAAAGGGTACCGCTGCGGCCATCAACCACTTGCCCTCATTCACCCAGGACCAGACCTACGCATTGGCAGCCCTCTACCCCTACGCCACGCAGCTGGCCGACGGCGAATGGGCATATCAGGCAGAGCTGGGCTACAACTTCAAGCGCAAGACTACCCTCGGCGGAAAGTATGGCATGAACGTGAAGGTGAACTACTCCTACGTGCGGGCCATCGACCGCCAGTTTACCGACGGGGCCAACGTCACTTCGCTTACGAAAACCAACATGACATACGCAGGAACGGAAGCCTACACCTCGAAATTTTTCAAGTGGGGGCCGCAGACGTACTATCAGGACCTCGACATACAGATTTCCCGCCGACTCTCAAAAGCCTTCCGTCTGAACCTCATGTACATGAATCAGCGCTACAACAAATCAGTAGTCGAGGGCGAGGGGGGAATGATACACAGCGACATCTTCGTGGCCGACGGTAAGTACCAGTTCAACCCGAAGACCACCCTGCGCATGGAGGCGCAATACCTGGCCACACGTCAGGACGAGGGCGACTGGGCCTTCCTGCTGGCAGAACTCTCGTTGGCACCCCACTGGATGTTCACCCTTAGCGACCAGTGGAACTGCGGAGACAGCGACCCAGAGACCCACTCCGAAAACACGCACCACCACTACTACCAAGGCCTCATCACCTACAACATCGGTGCACACCGACTACAGGCAGGCTACGGACGCACCCGTCCCGGCTTCAACTGCTCTGGCGGCGTATGCCGATGGATTCCCGCACAGAAAGGTTTTACACTATCCTACAACTATAGCTTCTAAACATTCGAGATATGAAAAGACTGCATATAGTATTGGTGCTTTGGGCATTGGTGGCAACAACCATGATGCCAGTGGCCTGCTCGAACATAGACGAGAGCGACAGGCTCGTGGTGGTGAACGTCGTGGAGAGGGACACCATTGCAAAACCCGACACGATACCCTCCGACACTATCAAGCCCGACACCACCGACTACTTCGCCCCTACTGGCCGCCACGTGCTCATAGAAGACTTCACCGGTCAGGAATGTGTGAACTGCCCCAATGCCACCGACCTCATTGTCCAGCTTCAGGACATGCTCGGTGAAGACAAGATTATCGCCGTGGGTGTACACTCCGGGCCGCTGGGCGTAAAGCCTGAGAAAGACCCGGAAGGTCTGGCTACCGCCCTTGGCGACACCTATTATAATTTCTGGCATATAGAGATGCAACCCTACGGCGTGATAAACCGCAGCGACGGTCCTCTTTCCACCGACTGGTGGACGGCAAAGGTCAACTGGGACCTCTCACCTGAACAGCCCGACCCATCAGTAAACATCTGGGTAAAGGCTATTGCTGGCAGTAACCGCAAGGTCAACATCGAGACTACTGTCGCAGCCCTGGAGTTTGCAAGTGCAAAACTGCAACTATGGCTGGTGGAAGACGGCATCGTTGCTTACCAGAAGATGCCCGACGGCACCAAGAAAAGCGACTACGTGCACAACCACGTGCTGCGCGATGCGGTGAATGGTGCCTGGGGAGAGGACTTCGTCTTGGAGTATGGAGAATTGAAGACCTTCACCCACAGCTATGACATCCCTGAGAAGTGGAACATGGACAATCTCCACATTGTGGCTTTTGCCTACAACGACGACAGGGTGATACAGACGACAAAATCTCAAATATCAAATAACAAATGAAAAAACTGTTTACTCTTTGCACCGCCATGCTCCTCGCAGCAATGGCCACGGCACAGACAGACGAGACATTCCAGTTTGTCGATGCCGATGGAAACGTGGTCTCCGACGGAAGTACCATCGTAGTGAACCAACTGAACTCGGAAGGCCAGATGGTCGTACCCCTCTGGGTGAAGAATGTCTCAGAAGAGAAGGCTGCCGTCAGTCTTTATGAGACCATCGACCAACTGCCCAATGGCACATGGCAGACTTGCGCCTTCGGCAACTGTATGCAGCTAACCAAGAACGGTTACTCTCCAAAAAACGTCGTCCCTGGCGACTACAATGAAAGCATCCAGACAGAATGGATTCCAGAGACAGGAAGCTATGCCACCTGGGAGGCAAAGCTCCAGATACACGTGTTCAACATCATCATCAAGTCCATGTTCGGTATGATCACGGAATCTGCCGGCACCGATGTTATCGGCTACGGACCTATGGTCACCATACGCTTTGAGTACAAGGAAAGCACCAATGTCAATGGCGATGTCAATGGCGACAACACAGTAGACGTAGCTGATATATCATCCGTCATCAGCATCATGGCCGAGGGTTCCAACAACCTCAAGGGCGATGTAAACGGCGACGGAACAGTAGACGTTGCCGACATCTCGTCAATCATCAGCATCATGGCTGGGAAGTAACGTATTACTTGCTGGGGTCACGGAAACGAATTGGCAGATTGAATTTAATTCTTACAATATCATCATTATATCTGCCAGGTATCCACTTCGGCATCTTGCGAATGACACGGGCGCCCTCCTTTGCAAAGAGGAGGGCGAACTGTTCTTTCAGTTGTTTCTGTTTGGCTTCCGTCTCCTGACTGAACTTCGTTGTATTGAAACGGTCTATCTTGCAATCATGGGCAGAAATGTTGGTCAGCGTGCCGTCTTTTTCAACAAAAAACGTCATGATGACCGTGCCCTCAACATCGTAGTCTTCAGCCAGCCGGGGGTAATGTAGGTTCTTCTTGAAGAATTTCTTCAATGCTTCATCACCCCCAGGGAAGGAAGGCTGTTGCTCCACCAGTTGACAAACGAACGGTTCGCTTTTTGCTGTGTCGTTCTTCTCGCTAGTGCTGTCTGCGCTTTGTGCTGCTACACCCATTGTCAGGGCTAGGAGCAGCATGGTAATCATTGTTTTCTTCATGTTCACATCTGTTATTGCATAATTGCGAGTGCAAAATTAAGGAAAAAGCTTGTAACAAACGAGGGATTTTGAAAGATTAACGCAATTCGGCCTGAAATATCAAAAAGACTAGGGGTAAAATCAAAATGTAATGCTACGGATGGCCATATCTGGCTAACTTTGCAAGCGTTAAACCAAACCCTAATACAATAATGGAACAGAAGAAGTATTTCTTTGCCGTAGACCTGGGAGCCACAAGCGGCCGTACCATCATCGGCGACATCACCGACAGCAAGTTTTCACTCGAGGAAATCACCCGTTTTCCCAATAACCTCATAGAGCAGGGCGGACACTACTACTGGGACATCCACGCGCTCTACTTCGAGATTATCCGTGGCCTGAAGGAGGTGGCCAAGCGTGGCCTGGAGATTACGTCAATCGGTATCGACACCTGGGGCGTGGACTTCGTGTTCATCGGCGAGGACGGAGCCATCCTGCGCAATCCCCGTGCCTATCGCGACCCCATCACCTTCGACGCGATGGACGACTACCTGAAGCATGTCATCTCTCGTAAGGAGGTCTACGACGTGACGGGCATACAGTTCATGAACTTCAACAGCATCTTCCAGCTCTATGCCATGAAGCGCGAACAGAACTCGG
Source organism: Prevotella sp. (assembly GCA_017475265.1). Classification (GTDB taxonomy): domain Bacteria; phylum Bacteroidota; class Bacteroidia; order Bacteroidales; family Bacteroidaceae; genus Prevotella. Next base: position 16,531 of record JAFVFY010000084.1, read on the forward strand.
CGTTCCTACAGGCAAAGAAGATTCTCTTCGTGCCCGATGCGCTGTCGTGGATGCTGACGGGTAACGAGGTGTGTGAATACACTATCGCCTCGACATCGCAGCTCCTTGACCCGAGGACGAAGCAGTTGGACGAGCGTCTGCTGGCATCGCTGGGACTTAGCCGGGCGAAGTTCGGAAAGATGGTGCAACCGGGAACGGTCGTCGGCGTGCTTACCGACGAGGTGCAGCGCCTGACAGGACTAGGAGCAGTTCCCGTCATCGCCGTGGCCGGTCATGACACGGGAAGTGCCGTAGCCGCCGTTCCTGCGAAGGACGAGAAGTTCGCCTACCTGAGCAGCGGCACGTGGAGCCTCATGGGCATTGAGACGAAGGATGCCATCATCAGCGACCTCAGCTACGAACGGAACTTCACCAACGAGGGTGGCATAGAGGGAACGACGCGCTTCCTGAAGAACATCTGCGGCATGTGGCTCTATGAGCGTTGCCGACTGGAGTGGCCAGAGGAGGTGCAGAAACTGTCGCACCCCGAACTGCAAGGCCAGGCCATGACGGTGGAGCCTTTCCGCAGCATCATCAATCCTGACGACCAGATGTTTGCAGCCCCGGCATCAATGATTGCCGCCATACAAACCCTCTGCCGCAAGACCAACCAGCACATCCCCGAGACGCCCGCCGAGATTTGCCGTTGCATCTTCGACTCGCTGGCCCTGCGCTACCGTCAGGTGTTCACGTGGCTGCAGGAGTTCGCCAATTCTCAATTCTCAAATCTCAATTCTCAATTCAAGATTGACGTGCTCCACATCATCGGTGGCGGCTCGCTGAACAAGTACCTCAACCAGTTCACCGCTAACTCGACCGGTGCCACCGTGCTTGCCGGCCCGCAGGAGTGTACGGCCATCGGTAACATCATGCTACAAGCAAAGGCTGCCCGTCTGGTCAGCGACATCTGGCAGATGCGCGCCATCATCGCCAACAGCATCGAACTGGTGAAGTATGAGCCCCAGGATAAGGCGCAATGGGATGCCGCCTACGACAAGTACCTCTCAATACTTGCTTCTACATTATAATTATTGTATAAGCTTGGATTATTCATACCGCTTTGCGGTCTCCAGCAAAACAAAAGAAAACAAGAAAAAACAATTTAACCTACATTATTCACAGCAATATGGAAAAACAACGGATTAAAACTGATTTCACGGATTTTCACGGATTAATTATTTCTTACCATCGAATCTGAAAGAAATCTGTGAAATCCATGATAATCTGTTTAATCCGTTTAATCCGTAAAATCCGTTGTTGAAAAGAGTATGAATAATCAAAGTTAATATAGGTTTTTGAAGATTTGATTATCAATCAAATCGTGTTTTGTTTGGTTTTATGGGGTTTTGCGTAACACCGCGAAGCGGTACAATGAATAATTCAGGCTAAAATGGGTAGCGCCCCCAAAAGAAACGTTCCAAAGGATAGGGGCACTGATAGAGAGAGCCGTCCTTAGAAACAGGAAAGGCTACGCCCTCGGCGCAGCCTTTCATAGCTCCGCTCTGCTCTCGGCTTGCGCTGCACTTGACGCGGAGGCCTCTCTTCAATCGCGCGTACCTTAGAAATTTTTCACCTCAATCTTTCTCATCCCTGAAATCCCGTCTCGGTTAATGTCGGTGGGGGATTATCCGATTTCCATCATGTCGAAGTACAGCACCATTCGATTTTAATAGGTGAATTAGCGATACGCTCTTCCAACTTGCGGAGGTTCTCAGCCCTCTGTTCCTTGCTCATGTGCTCTACCTCCAGCCTTCGCATCTCGAAGTTGAAGGCGTCTTCACCCTTCAGCACGGGGGTTTCTCTAATTGGTCTTGCCATAACAAATACGTATTTTAGTAATATTTCCCTGCAAAGGTAATAATTTTTAGGGATATAATAAACTATCGTGCATAAAAAGTTGCAATGTTTAACAAAAAGCGGGCGAAAGCGTGCCGGTTTGCTGTATGAATCGTACGGAAGTTTTTGGGGTGTTTGATGCAAGCTCGTGCTGAAAAATCTTTACATTGACCCCTCTGAGAATTCGATTTTTTGAATGAGTTCTTTGGTTGGATGCGTATGAGCTTAGTTTTGAGAGGGGTCGTTTCCGCATTTTTCACGCTACTGCTCAGCTATGGGCTGATCGCCCCCTAAAACCGTTTCGTTTTTGTCGTTTTTCACCGAAAAAGGTGGTCTTGTAGTACAAGACCATATCTTTTGTAGTACAAGACCATATCTTTTGTAGTACAAGACCATAGCTTTTGTTGAACAAAACCAGTGCTTTTGTTGAACAAAACCAGTGCTTTTCTACTACAAACCCGCACACTTACTACCATTAGACTGGCTGTTTGGCTCCAAAAAGGCCGCAACGGACGCCTCGAACACCCTTTTTCGGGGTATTTCCCAACCGCGAAAAACACCAGTTTTAAGCGAAACAGGGGCAAAGAAATGTTAAGTTTATGTAATTTTAAGTCACTTTCTGCACAAAAGAGGGGGATTTGTGCAGGGTTATGAAGCACGATTCCTGCAAAAAACAGCCGTTTTGGGCAGGTTCTTGCGCTAGATGCTCAACTTTTAGGAGTGCTTTTTTCTGCACTTTTTCTTTACATTTCGTAATCCAACCACCTAAACATTTTCTTAGGAACTGTGATTTAATTAAGTAGTCAAATGGTTTTCACTTTTTGTTTTTTAGAAATACAGGAAAAAACAAGAAATACTGAGAAAAACAAGACGAATGGTTTTTATCTGTCTTTGTTGTAT
>JAFVFY010000085.1 GCA_017475265.1 Prevotella sp.
AAAAATGTCGTTTCAATGTCCATAATGTCCACTTTTTCGTTCTTTTTCAGAATGAATGGACATCAAAACGAGGCTTTTTCATGCCTCATTGGGGCTTTAAATAGCCCCCGGAAAGTGAACGGGTATGGGGCGGATTACGCAACTAAACCGGATAATGCAATCCCTACATTATTCGCTTCATTTCGGTGGAATTGCGGAGGGTCGAACTTCATTCAATCCGCACGAGGAATCCATACGCTCTCTACAAACCTATCTAAGTTTTCATTTTCAGTGACACAGCAAGAACGGGGCCACAAACTGCATCCATATCCTGTATGGTTTCACAAGATTGCTGAGGCTCAATCTGCCTATTCTCGATTTATCTGCACCGCTTAGTTATTGTATTCGGAACCACGTCCCCACAATAGTATGTTTAAGAAACCTAATCGAAGAAGGACTGAGAACAATGTGCTACCAATAAAACGATGAGACCTCCCCCCTTATATTAATACTGAGGGGGAGGTTTTGGGGGGAGGTTTTCTTGTAAAATACTGATTTTCAGTATGTTTTTGTGGAGCTGGAGGGAGTCGAACCCTCGTCCGCACGAGGAAACCATACGCTTTCTACACGCTTATCTTGGACTAGTTTTTCGTGCCGTGGCAAGACCCAAGCCACCAACCGCGACCTTATCCCCTAAAGCTTCATCACGGCATCGGGGCCTGACGTGACTATTTCCGATTTACCTGCGCCGCCTTGTCCTCAGATTCGGAACCACACCCTTGGGGCGACGTCTCGTTCCTCTACCTTGTAGTGGAATTAAGCCTCGAGTCTACTGTACTTCGACTAGGCAGCGAGAGCATACTCGTTGTTGCCAATTAATTTTTCGACCGAAGTGATTATGGAGCCTACAGTCGCCGCTCCGCGTGCTTACGTACCATCTCATCTCGCCGTCAAATCCAGTCAACCCCATTGTTTAGTTACGATTTACCGATTTTCGGATTTACGATTTGGCCTAGCAGGAGAAACGCTTTTCTCTTGTTTTGCTCTGCAAAGGTAGTGCCATTATTTGTAAGGGCAAAATGATTTAATGATAATTAACATTGCTGCTTTGATTTTTCTTTTGCCGTGTCGGCAGATATTCGTAACTTTGCACCAAATTGTCAGCTTTATCTACCAGCAACAGGAAATCAAATTAATATTCAACTTATATGTACGACAAAGAAAGAGGGCTATACATAGCCCATTGCGACAACGGCAATCTTTGCATCACAGGCAAGATGGCCAACCGTCACGGCCTCATTGCCGGGGCTACGGGTACGGGAAAGACAGTAACGCTGCAAGTAATGGCTGAGACATTCTGTCAGGCAGGAGTGCCCTGTTTCATGGCTGACATGAAGGGCGACCTCAGCGGTATCTCACAACCAGGACGTATGAGCGGATTCATTGAGAAGCGTCTGCCGGAATTCTTCGGTGGAGAACAATTACCCATGGACTTTCAGTCCTGTCCCGTGCGCTTCTACGACGTCTACGGAGAGCAGGGACACCCCATGCGTGCCACGGTGTCGCAGATGGGGCCGCAACTGCTTTCGCGCCTTCTGGGGCTTAACGACACGCAAGACGGTGTGCTCAACATTGCCTTCCGCATAGCCGACGAGCGAGGGCTGCTTATCCTTGACCTGAAAGACCTGCGCTCAGTACTCGACTTCGTTTCAATGAACGCCAAGCAGTACACCACGAAGTACGGTAACATCTCGACACAGTCAGTAGGAGCCATTCAACGGGCATTGCTCCAGCTGGAGAACCAGGGTGCCGACCGTTTCTTCGGCGAACCGGCCTTCGACATTCAAGACCTGATGCAAACCGAGGGAGGCAAGGGCGTGATGAGCGTGCTTGCTGCTGACAAGCTGATGCTCCAGCCGAAGCTCTACTCCACCTTCCTGCTGTGGCTCCTCTCCGAGCTCTACTCCACCCTGCCCGAGGTTGGCGACCTGCCGCTGCCCAAGCTGGTGTTCTTCTTCGACGAGGCCCACATGCTCTTCAACGACACATCGAAAGCCCTGCTCGACAAGATTGAGCAGGTTATCCGCCTCATACGCTCGAAGGGTGTGGGTATCTACTTCATCACCCAAAGCCCGACAGACATTCCAGAAGTCATTCTCGGACAGTTGGGCAACCGTGTGCAACATGCCCTGCGTGCCTACACTCCCAAGGACCAGAAAGCCGTTAAGGTTGCCGCCGACACTTTCCGTCCCAACCCAGCTTTCAAGACCGACGAAGCCATCATGAACCTGGAGACGGGTGAGGCACTCGTGAGCTTCCTCGACGAGAAGGGTGCTCCGGGCATCGTGGAGCGCGCCAAGGTGCTCTTCCCACTTTCCCAGATAGGAGCCATCACCGAGGGTCAGCGTGGCGACATCATCCGCCAGAGCCGCATCTACGGAAAATATGACACGATGGTAGACCGTGAGAGTGCCTACGAAATGCTTGTTGCTGAGAGCACCGCGCTTGAGGAGGCAAGCAAAGAGGTAAAGGAGGAAAAAGAGGAAAAGGAGGCGAAGAAGAAGCCGGGCATGATGTCGAAGGTATGGAAGGCCGTCCTCACCGCCGTCACCTCCACCCTCGCCACCATCTTAGGCACCTGGGTGAGCGACAAGGTGTCAGGAAAGACCACCAAGAGTTCGAAGTCGGCAAAGGAGAAAGTGGTGAAGAACGCAACCTCCGCTGCCACCCGTACCATCACCCGTGAACTCACCCGCGACATACTGGGCAATCTTGTAAAATAGAGAGGATAAAGCTCACTCATCCAATGAACTGACATGGTTTCTCGGCAAGCCGTGTCAGTTTTGTATACTGACCTTGGAAGCCTCACCCACGATTATCCATAATCGTTAAGAAAACACAAAAAGGTATATATAAATAATGTGGAAGTAAACTTTTTGTGTACTTTTGCACCCCAAAAGCAACTACAAAAAGAGAATTATGCAAAAAAACCTGGTAATAGTGGAGTCGCCGGCGAAGGCGAAAACCATTGAGAAATTCCTTGGCTCTGACTACAAAGTGATGTCGAGCTACGGTCACATCCGCGACCTGAGAAAGAAAGAACTAAGCATCAACGAGAAGACGCTTGAACCCGAATACGAGATTCCCGAAGAGAAGAAAAAGCTGGTGAGCGAGCTTCGTTCCAATGCGAAAAAAGCCTCACAGGTATGGCTCGCAAGCGATGAAGACCGCGAGGGAGAAGCCATCTCCTGGCACCTGTGTGAGGTGCTGGGGCTTGACGAGCAGCACACCAAGCGCATCGTCTTCCACGAGATTACGAAGCCGGCCATCTTAGAGGCCATCGAGCATCCTCGTACGCTGAACATGGACCTGGTGAACGCCCAGCAGGCTCGCCGCGTGCTCGACCGTCTGGTAGGCTTCAAGCTCTCACCGGTGCTTTGGCGCAAGGTGAAGCCAGCCCTTTCGGCAGGACGTGTGCAGAGCGTTGCCGTGAGACTCATTGTGGAGCGTGAGCGTGAGATTCAGGCATTCAAGAGTGAGACCTACTACAGCGTGCAGGGCATCTTCGGTGTGCAGAACGCCGACGGCTCGCAGAGCGAGGTGAAGGCCACACTGGCCCAGCGCCTGAAGACGAAGGAGGAGGTGACAGCATTCCTGGAGCAATGCAAGGATGCCACATTCACCATCAGCAGCGTGCAGAAGAAGCCGATGAAACGCACTCCTGCCCCACCCTTCACTACGTCAACGCTGCAGCAGGAAGCTGCCCGCAAACTGGGATTCACCGTCAGCCAGACAATGATGGTGGCACAGCACCTCTACGAGAACGGACGCATCACCTACATGCGTACCGACTCGGTGAACCTCAGCTCCCTGTGCATCAACGCCTCGAAGGAGAAAATCACCGAACTCTACGGTGCCAACTACTCGAAGGTGCGCCAGTACCAAACCAGCTCCAAGGGTGCCCAGGAAGCTCATGAGGCCATTCGTCCGACCTACATGGACCAGACGAGCATTGATGGCACCATGCAGGAGAAGCGCCTCTACGACCTCATCTGGAAGCGTACCGCCGCCTGCCAGATGGCCGACGCAGAGATAGAGAAGACAACTGTCGAGATAAGCCTCACCCCCACTCTGAAAGGGGCTGCTGGCGAAGCTCAATTCATAGCCACCGGTGAGGTCATCCGCTTCGACGGATTCCTGAAGGTTTATCGTGAGAGCGTCGATGACGATGATGACAACCGCGACGAGCAGAGCCACGTACTTCCCCCGCTTGATGAAGGTCAGGAACTCATTCGCCGCGAGATACTAGCCACAGAGCGCAACAGCCAGGGGCCGCAGCGATACACCGAGGCATCGTTGGTGCACAAGCTGGAGGAGCTGGGCATCGGACGTCCGTCGACCTACGCTCCGACCATTTCTACCATCCAGCAGCGTGAGTATGTGGTGAAGGGCGACAAGAAAGGCGAGGAGCATCAGTACGACGTCATCAGCCTGAAAGGAAAGCTCATCACCACCAAGCAGCGTGTGGAGACCGTGGGAAGCGAGAAAGGCAAGCTGCTGCCCACCGACATTGGCACCGTGGTCAACGATTTCCTCATGAAGAATTTCCCTACCATCATGGATTACAACTTCACCGCAAAGGTGGAACAGGACTTTGACAAGATTGCCGAAGGTGTAACGCAATGGGAGAAGATGATGAGAGACTTCTACAGAGACTTCAAGCCTACGGTGGAAGATACCATCAACGCCCGATCGGAGCACAAGGCCGGCGAGCGTGAGCTGGGCATCGACCCACAGAGCGGCCGCCCGGTGTTCGTGAAGATAGGCCGCTACGGTCCCGTCATTCAGATAGGTGCTGCCGACGAGAAGAACAAGCCCCTCTTCGCCCACCTGCCGAAGGAACTGAGCATGGAAAGCGTCACGCTGGAGCAAGGCCTGGAGCTGTTCAAGCTGCCCCGCATGCTGGGTCAGTATGAGGGTGAACCCGTCACCGTGGGCTCTGGCCGTTTTGGCCCTTACGTGCTCCACAAGAAGATCTACACCCCCATTCCCAAGGACATAGACCCGCTGCAGATAACCATCGTAGAGGCTGCCAAGCTCATCGAGGAGAAGCGCAAGAGCGACGCCCAGAAACACGTGAAGTCGTTTGAGCAAGACCCGAAGCTGGAGATACTCAACGGTCGGTTCGGCCCCTACCTGAACTACGACGGCAAGAACATCCGCATACCGAAATCCATGCACGAGCGGGCCAAGGACCTGACCTACGAAGACTGTATGAACCTCGTCAACAAAGGAGTGAAAGCAGAGTGACAAGGATAATACTGATAGGCTACATGGGTGCTGGCAAGACCACCATCGGCCGCGCCCTGGCCAAGGAGCTGGATGTGCCCTTCTACGACCTCGACTGGTACATAGAGAGCCGCCGCCACAAGACCGTGGCACAGATCTTCGCCGAAGAGGGTGAGGAGGCCTTCCGCCGCATAGAGCACAACATGCTTCACGAGGTAGCGGAGTTTGAGGATGTGGTCATCAGCTGCGGAGGAGGCACTCCCTGTTTCTTCGACAACATGGAATACATGAACGCGCAGGGACAGGTGGTCTACCTCAAAGCCGAGCCACAGGTGCTCATTGACCATCTGCGCATGGGGCGCACCGAGCGGCCCCTGCTGAAAGGGAAAAGCCCTGAAGAGCTGGAGGAATTTATTAAGGAACAGGTGCGCGCGCGTGAATCACATTATAATCAGGCACGCTACATCTTCGATGTGTCGCTCATGGACAACTACGAAAAAATCCAGGCCACCATCACCAAACTGCGCCAGATGCTTTCGATATGAGGAAATGTCTTTATGTCTTGTTGATGTTGCTCGTGGTCTCCTGCGCCCGCATGGGAAGCCCCGACGGTGGTTGGTATGACGAGACACCGCCGAAGGTCGTCGGCTCCACACCCGAAGACAAGGGTACCAACGTGAAGGCAAAGAAAATCACCATCAACTTCGACGAGTTCATCAAGATTGAGAACGCACAGGAAAAGGTCATCGTCTCGCCGCCACAACTGGAGCAGGCAGAGATCAAGGCCGCCGGAAAGCGCATCATCGTGGAGCTGAAAGACACGCTGAAGGACAACACCACCTACACCGTGGACTTCAGCGATGCCATCTCCGACAACAACGAGGGCAACCCCATGGGTAACTACACCTTCTCGTTCTCCACCGGCGACCAGATAGACACCCTGGAGGTTTCGGGCTACTGCCTCAACGCCGAGAACCTGGAGCCCATCAAGGGAATCAGCGTGGGGCTCTATCCATACGATGCCCCCGACAGCATCTTCCACAAGGAGCCGATGATACGTATCTCGCGCACCAACGGCGGGGGACAGTTCACCATCAAGGGTGTCGCCCCGGGAGCCTACCGCGCCTTTGCCCTGCAGGATGCCGACGGCGACTTCGTGCTCAGCCAGAAAAGCGAGATGATTGGATTCTCGCACGACAAGATTGAACCCTCGTGGAAGCCCGACACACGGCAAGACACCATCTGGCGAGACTCGCTTCACATCCTCGACATCAAGCAGATAGGCTACACGCACTTCCTTCCCGACGACATCACGCTGCTCTGCTTTCAGGAGCCTGTCACCGACCGTTCGTTCCTCAAGATTGAACGCAACGAGCCCAACAAGATAGGAATCTTCTTCACCTACGGCAACGACTCGCTGCCACGACTGCGCGGCCTGAACTTCGACAGCACCGATGCCTTCGTGCTCGAACCGTCGGAGAAGAACGACACACTTCTGTATTGGATTACCGACACCACGCTTGTCAATCAGGACACGCTCGACATTGAGATGACCTACCTCATGACCGACACCACAGGGCTGCTTGTCGAGAAAGTGGACACCGTCAGCGCATACGCCAAGGTGAGCTACGAGAAGCGCATGAAGGAACAGCAGAAGGAGCTGGAGAAATGGCAGAAGGAGCAGGAGAAGAACAAGAAAAAAGGAGAGCCATACGACAGCATCATGCCGCCTAAGAAGCTCGACCTGAAAGTCAGCGCCAACGGAACCATTGACCCCAAGCAGAGAATCTTCATCGAAGTGCCCGAACCACTGGCACGGCTCGACACCGCCGGCATTCACCTCTATCAGGAAATAGACTCAGCGTGGTATAACTGTCCGCATGAGCTGCGGCAAATCTCGCCGCGCAGGTACGAGCTGAAGGTAGACACGCAACCGAAGATGACGCTCAGCCTGGAGATTGACTCGGCTGCCTTCCAGAGCATCTACGGCATTGCCTCCGATAAGTTGAAAGTGGGTATCAAGGTGAAAGGAGAGGAGGACTACAGCACCCTGCTCGTGGAACTCTCCGGCATACCCAAGCAATGGTCGACGGCCGATGGCCAAGGGGCAATGGTAGACACCGACCCCACCTCTGTCACCGTGCTGCTCATCGACGGCTCCGACAAAGTAGCGAAGCAGATGAAGGCCGACGCCTCAGGAAAGGCTAAGTTCCTGTACCTGAAGCCGGGAACGTACTACCTCAGGGCTTTCATCGACATGAACGGCAACGACATCTGGGACACAGGATGTTACGACGAAGACCGACAGGCAGAACCAGTCTTCTACTTCAACGAGGAAGTGGAGTGTAAGCAGAAATGGGACGTGAAGCGACAATGGAACCTCACCGCCATGCCGCTGTTCAAGCAGAAGCCCGAGAAAATCATCAAGCAAAAGCCCGATGCGGCAAGGAAACAGAAAAACATGAACCTGGAAAGGGCAAAGAAACTGGGAAAAGAATATATCAAGGAAAAAGGAGTGAACCTCTAAATCTCAACCCTCAAATCTCAACCCTCAACCCTCAAATCTCAACCCTCAACCCTCAAATCTCAAATCAATGAACTACAGAATAGGTTTATTATTTATTATTTTTTCATTATTCTTTAGCCACGCAGTGGCGCAGTGTGGCATCGAGAACACCGCTTTCAAGGCAGGTGAGAAGCTCGACTACGACCTCCACTTCAACTGGAAGTTCGTGTGGCTGAAGGTGGGTAGTGCCACCATGCAGACAACGCAAAGCACGTTCGAGGGTCAGCCTGTCTACAAAGCCAGCCTCGTGACGCGAGGCAACAGCAAGCTCGACAATGTGTTCATGATGCGCGACACGCTCCTTTCGCTCTGCTCGGCGAAAGACCTCGCACCCCTCTATTTCCGCAAAGGTGCCCGCGAAGGCAAGCGCTACTACGTCGACGAGCTGTGGTACACCTACCCGCGTGGCAACTGCCACCTGAAGATGCACCGCATCACCGACGAGGGCGAGCACATCTGGCAGGAGAAAGAGTATGCCTCGTGTATCTACGACATGATGAGCATCTTCCTCCGTGCCCGGAACTTCGACGCCTCGAAGATGAAGAAGGGCGACATCGTGCCCATGCCCATCAGCGACGCCAAGAGTCTCTCCAACTCCTGGCTGGAGTACCGTGGCAAGGACACCTTCAAGGTCAGCTCAACCAAGGAGAAGTTCCGCTGCCTCGTCTTCTCTTTCTACGAGCATGAGAACGGCAAGACCCACGAGCTCATCCGCTTCTACGTCACCGACGACCAGAACCACATCCCCGTGCGCCTCGACATGTTCCTCTCCTTCGGCTCTGCCAAGGCCTTCCTCAAAAGCTACGAGGGTGTACGCTCAGAGTTGACGTCGAAGTTAAAGTGAACACGCCATTGTTCCGGCCGGTTTGAACTACTCAAAGTCAGCGGGACTAACGTATTCTCTTTCAGAAACATCCGGCATTGCAAAAGTAAAACAAGTTGTTTTGGTCGAGAAAAAGCCGTTCTTTCTATGGGTTAGGACGGACTTTTCTCAGGTAAAACAACTTGTTTTACTTTTTTATAGTCCGGTTATTCTCTGTGACTGACCGTATCCTTGTGTCAGTCGCAACGGATGTCTTTGTGTTGAATGTCAGTTCAAAATGCATTAATTTTTGCCGATAACTACACGTAAGTGAGAAAAAGTTCGTAACTTTGCAGCGACAAAACCATATTTCAAGAAAAGACTGGCTATGAAACGTTTCCTCACTTTCGCATTCTGCTTCCTGAATCTTTCGCTTTCCCTTTCGTCGCAGCCTGTCGACCGTGGCTTTATTCACCCCGGCGGACTGCATACCCAGGCCGACTTCGATCGTGTTAAGGCTCAGCTGGCCAACGGCAACGAGAAAGTAGGACAGGCCTTCGCCAAGCTGAAGGCCGCAGCCTACGCCCAGCCGTCAGTCCAGACTAACCCCGTGGAGACCATCGTTCGCGGAGGCGGCAGCGGCGAGAACTACATGAACGCCGCCCGAGGTGCTGCCATGGCCTATCAAAACGCTTTGCGATGGAAGATTGAGGATAACGCTCAATGCGCCAAGGCCGCCGTGCGCATACTCATGGCCTGGGCCAGGACGACGAAGGCCATAGGCGGCGACACCAACTACGCCCTGGCCGCAGGACTCTACGGCTACCAGTTTGCCCAGGCTGCCGAACTAATGCGCGACTACGAGGGCTGGAGCCGCGAGGACTTCAAGACGTTCCAGGAGTGGATGCTCACCTTGTGGTATCCCTCCAGCCTGGGGTTCCTTCGTGGGCGTAACGGCACGTGGGAGAACGGCGGCAAGTGGTGGCAGGCGCCGGGACACTACTGGAGCAACTGGGGGCTGTGCAACGCCCTCTGCCTCGTCAGCATCGGTGTGCTCTGCGACGACGTGTTCATCTACAACCAAGGGCTGTCGTTCTTCAAGTATGACCAAGTGGGCAACTTCACCAATCCCCCGACGATGCACGAGGTGACAGGCCACGGCGAATCCGACGGAACCCTGTGCATCCACAACGACGGACTGACAGAGTTTCTCGGCAATCTCGTGGTGACCGATGTGGAGAGCCCTCTGGAGACAGCTGCCTACGGACGTCTGGGGCAGATGAACGAGAGTGGACGAGACACAGGCCATTCTGCTATGGCCCTGGGACTGGCCATCGATTTGGCCAAGATGGGCTGGAACCAGGGTGACGACCTCTTCGCCTATCTGGACCATCGGCTGGTCTCTGGCATCGAGTTTGTGGCGGCACAGACCCAGAGTGTGGAAGGGCTTCCGTGGACAAACTATCTGTACGGAAGCAACGGTTATTTCTACAGCGACGGGCGTGCCTGGCTGATGACCGGTCCTGCCCTCGGCGCACAGACGCGTCCCTACTGGGGCACCGTCATCGGCATCTACGAAGGGGTGAAGGGCGTTAGAATGCCTTTCTCCGAAATATCTTATACCCAGATGGGCATCGACGAGGGCGCTCTGGGCAGCACCAGCGGAGGCTACGACCACATGGGCTACAGCGTGCTGATGAACACCCGCGACGAGCAGCTCTGTCCTGCCGACAAGGTTCCCACAGAACTGTCGCCGAAGATGGAATACAGTCAGGCGCTCACGGCCAGCCTCATCCCCAGCCTTGCCAAAGAGAAAGCCCGAGGAATGGTCAGCGGCCAGACGCTCCTGCACAACGAACTGGGAGGCCTCGTCAACACCTTCGCCATTAACAACAACACGTGCCCGCCCTCTGGACAGACGCTGAAGCTCATGCCGCAGCTGCCTGACAGCGAAGAGGACACTGGCCGCTGGCTCTGGAACACGGGCGAGACGACGCGCGACATCACCGTCACCACCGACAAGAGCTTCGTCTACCGCGTCACTTACACCAACCGGAACGGCATCCAGAGTCAGTTATGCTTCCCCATCGCCGCGAAAGGCGACTGCACACCCGACGGACTCACGCCAAACATCACCTACGACGGTACGGTATATGAAGCCAACTCAGAGATTTCGGTACTCTATGGCAAGACAGCCACCCTCAGCGTAAAGCCCACCGTGGGTTGGGGCACCTACAAATGGACCACCGGAGCCACCACAGAGAATGTCAACATCACTAACATCAAGGAAGACCGAGACATCAGCGTCACCTTCACCAATCAGGGAGGAGCCGTTACCACCCAGTCGTTCCACATCCATGTCATCATGGCCACCCCCTACTACACCATTGGCGAAAAGACCATCGAAGGCACAGACATCATAGTCGAGCAGGGCGCCAGCGTGACCCTCGGCCTGACCACACCCACTATCATCACCGCCTCGAAGGTGTCGTGGAGCGACGGCAAAGGCTCCGCCGACTTAGCTGACTATCACGGCAAGACGCTCACCCTGGAAAACCTGCAGACCAGCGGCCAATACACGGCCTCCTTTAACCTTGGCGGCACAGACTACGTCTTCACCTTCAACGTTTTTGTCAAAGCTGCCACAACTATCATCCAGCCAGGCGATTATCTCATTCAAGAGGCCGAGAACGGACGATTGCTCACCGGTCACGGGAAGAGTCAGCCCGTCACCTTCGAGGAAGGCCTCATGACTGGAGGGGATTTGCAGTCCCCTGTTCCCGGCGAAGGGCAAACGTGGTTCATCGACACCAACGGCACGCGCTATGCCCTTATCAGCCTTCCCGACAGCCTGGGCCTGGGCACTACGACAAGACTGTTCAGCAGCCTCTACTACTCTTTCTACCTTGACTCTGCCGTAGGTACTGACCGCTATGCCATTCACTCCGGCACATCATCGGCAACAAGCAAATACTGGACAGTCGATAACGACGGCACCCTGCTCACCACGAGCACCCAGCTTACCGCTTTTCCCTTTCGGCTCATCCCCTTACAAAAGACAAAGGACGGCGATGTGAATGGCGACGGCACCGTCGATGTGGCCGACATAGCTGCCATCATCGACGTCATGGCCACCGTTCCCGATGCGTCAGCATCGGGCAATGCCGACGTAAACGCCGACGGAGCAGTCGACGTGGCCGACATAGCTGCCATCATCGACATCATGGCCACCATTTAGCTTGTCTGATTCCGCACACTTTTATTACAGGAGTCAGTCAATCTTTATTCCCGACATAATCAGTGGCTGTGTGCTCACAAAACATTGAGACGTCCAAACCCTGGGTTTGAGACGTCCAAACCTATAGTTTAAGCCGTTCAAAGTCAGGATTTGAGCCGTCCCAAGTCTAGGCTTTTTCGGAAAAAAGCTATTTTTTCATAAAACTTTCTTTCATTTATAAAAAAAACATTACCTTTGCACGGAAATTCAAAAACAACGGACATTTTAATCGAACAAAAATACGAAGCCATTTCCTTAACGCCAATCTCTACAAGCACAATTTAAGGTATTTCTAAATGAAGATTTCCCTCTATGGATGGCATCGAACATAAATAGACATTGTTATACAATCTAGTCTTATGCTTATGGAAAAGAACTACACTGACAGACTGGAGTTGGGGCACTTTTCTGGCCCCCCTCAACTTTTATCAACAGGCGACAATATACTCTTTACCATTTAACCTATATGGTGTATAGATAATAGATGTAGTACAGCCTGCCCATTAACTATTATTGCGTTTTTTACCATTAAGTCATTGGGGGGAGATGATAAACGTAAAGAAAAGGTTAGCGAAATTTAATTACTAAATGAAAATAACGATATTATTCGTCTCGATGTTCTTAGCGTTGTTTGCAAGGGCAGATAATACCATGGAAATTGATGGTATATGGTACAGTCTTATCTCTAATACCAAAATAGCTGTAGTTATTAATAATCCCAACAAGTACACAGGCAATGTAGTGATTCCCAGCTCAGTGAATTACAACGGACTGGAATACAGTGTGACTAGCATAGGAAACGGTGCTTTCTCTAATTGCAGTGGGCTGACCTCAATCACGATTCCTAATAGTGTAACTAGCATAGGATACGCTGCTTTTTATGATTGCACCAACCTAACCTCCATTACTATTCCCCAAAGTGTGGTAAGTATAGGTGCTACGGCTTTCAAAGGTACTGCTTGGTATAACAAACAGCCTGATGGTCTTATTTATGCTGGAAAAGTTGTATTAAAGTATAAAGGAACTATATCCAGTAACGCCAAAATCACTTTAGATGAAGGAACTTTGGGAATAGCTGACAACGCTTTCGAAGGTAGTAGCATAACCTCCATCATAATTCCAACTAGTGTTATTAACATTGGAAGCGAAGCTTTTCGAAGTAGCAGATTAGTCTCCATTACTATTCCCAACAGTGTTATAAAACTAGGACATCATGCTTTCTACAGTTGTTCTCAATTGGCCTCTGTGACGATATCCAACAGTCTAAAAGAAATAGAATCTGATTCTTTTGCGTTTTGCGTAAAATTATCTTCTGTCACCATTCCCAAAAGCGTAATTAGTATAGGATATATGGCTTTCTGGCAATGTATTGAATTGAAGACCATAACTATTCCCAACAGTGTTACGAGTATAGACTTAAGGGCCTTCTCAGGAACAGCATGGGAAGATAATTTGCCCAATGGTTTGGTTTATGTAGGAAAGGTAGCATATAAGTTCAAAGGTTCTATGCCTGATAATACTACAATTACACTTGAAGAAGGAACTATAAGTATAGCCAGTGGAGCTTTTTCTAGTTGTAGCGGTCTGACATCCATCACGATTCCTAACAGCGTGAAACACATAGGACGTCAAGCTTTTATGGGCTGCAGGAACCTAACCTCCATCACAATTCCCAACAATGTGACAACAATAGGAAGTGAAACTTTCTCTGGTTGCAGCTGCCTGACCTCTATATTAATAGGTATAGGTGTATCGAACATAGGCCAGAATGCTTTCTATGGCAATGACCTGGGCTCTATTAAGGTGGAAAACGGCAACAAAGTTTTTGACTCTCGTAACGATTGTAATGCTATCATCGAGACAGCAACAAATAAACTAGTTTTAGGATGTAAGAAAACAGTTATTCCTAATAGTGTAACGGGTATAGGAGAAAGTGCTTTTCAGAATTGTTTTCTATTGAAATCAATAAATATTCCCAACAGCGTGACAACTATCGGGAACTATGCTTTTAAAGATTGCTTTCGCCTGAAATCAATTACAATTCCAAATTCTATAACAAACATAGGAGCCTATGCATTTGGTGATTGCGATCAGTTGAAAACAGTTTATTCTTACATTACTGAACCAACTAAAGTTCAAATTCAGGCTTCTTCTTTCAGTAATATATATTTGGATTTTGACCTCTACGTTCCTAAAGGAACCAAACATCTTTATGAAACTATTGACGGTTGGAATGTTTTCCCAAATATTTTTGAAATTGGTGTCACAAAAAAGAGTGATGTAAACGAAGATGGCAGTGTTGACGTAGCTGACATATCCTCTGTCATCTCCTTCATGTCTAATAGGATCGGTTCTAAAGACAGAAATGACGTGAACGATGACGGAACGGTTGATGTGGCTGACATATCTTCTATTATAACTATGATGAGAGACAGTTCTTATGATTATTTAAAGGAAAAAGGTAATCAAACTGTTCTGGTATATGTTGCTGGTGACAATAACCTTACTTCTAACGGTCATAATTATTTAACTACAGACCTCAAGGAGATGATGAAAGGTTCACGAAGGCTGGACGAAAATGATAATTTAATATTATTCATTGATGAATACGGTAGAAATCCTTATTTCCTAAAACTGGAAAATGGTGATACTGTGCGACTGGAATCTATGCCATTAGAAGTGAAAAGCAGTAACGCTGAAACACTATATGAGGCCATGAAATACGCTCAAGAATCTTTCCCTGCAGATAGCTACGGACTCGTCCTCTGGGGAATTGCCGACAGTTGGCTCATTCACAATAGTCCTTCTTCCTCTACAAACAAGGCTCCTCATAAGGCTTTTGGCTTAGACAATACCGAAGGCCGTACTTGGATGGACATCCTTGATATGGCAAGGGCGCTGGAACGACTGCCCAAGCTGAAGTTCATCTTCGCCGACTGCGGCAATTTCCTGTGTGTGGAGAATGTTTACGAACTACGCAAATGTGCCGACTATATCATCGGATCGGCAGCGGAGATTCCGGCCGAGGGTGCTCCCTACCAAACCGTCGTGCCCGCCATGTTTAGCCAAGATAGCACTTTTTACAAGCATGTCGTCCGCGCATATTTCGCGCAGACCTCTAACGGCTACAAGGTGCCCCTGGCCGCCGTCAAAACCAGCGAACTTGACAATCTGGCAAGCACAACGGCCGCAACTCTCCAGTCCTTCGCCAATCACATTGAGCTCGACGAGGACGGATGCCGATACCCCGATGTCAGCGACCTTATCTTCTACTACGACCACACACAGTTCGACATGCAGGACTTCATGCTACGCTTTGCCTCGGAAGCACAATACAAGGAATGGAAGCGCGTCTTCGACAAGGCCGTTCCCTACCACACCTTTACCACTGTGTGGATGGCAAACCACGTCTACCCCTCACCCTATAACGAGATGGAGTTCGCCGACTTCACCATCACCGAGGAGCGGCTGGGTGCCATCGGCATGTATGTTCCGCAGACCGACGCCGACCAAGCAAGGTGGAACAGGTTTTACCAGATAAACCTGAACAAAAGCATGAGCCAGATGAACAGCGAAATAAAGCAGATGCAGTGGTATCATGCCGCGCAATTGGACAAAATGGGATGGTAAATTTAACAGCTTTTTCAAAACCCATCGGTAATGAGCATTGCTTTACCTTGTCAACACTGTTTATATTATTAGCAGGATTACCGTAAAAAACTATTTGACGTGTTGTTATTTTTTTTTTATAATTGACGATATAAGAACTATTATAAAAGGCGATGAAACCCGTACGTTGGAAGTAAAGAAAACAACGGGCGACCCAGAAACTCCAAACCATCCGATGCAATCATATTATCTAACCGCTAATATTAGAAAAGTTTGATTTAAATAATAGTAAAAAAGAAATATGGAAGTGAAACAGTACAAACGTTACACCGTCACCTCGGCGCTGCCCTACGCCAACGGCGGTGTGCATATCGGACACCTGGCCGGGGTTTACGTGCCGGCCGACATCTACGTGCGCTATCTCAGGGCAAAGAAGCGCGAGGTCATGTTCATCGGAGGAAGCGACGAGCACGGAGTGCCTATCACCATCCGCGCACGCAAGGAGGGCATCACACCGCAGGACGTGGTGAACCGCTACCACGCCATGATTCGTGACTCATTCGACGAGTTCGGCATCTCCTTCGACGTATACAGCCGCACGACTTCAAAGACGCACCACCAGTTTGCCGCCGAGTGGTTCCGCAAACTCTACGACGAGGGCAAGCTAACGGAGGAGACGACGACGCAGCTCTATGACGAGGAGGCCAAGCAGTTCCTCGCCGACCGTTACGTGACGGGCGAGTGCCCCCATTGCCACAACCAGGGTGCCTACGGCGACCAGTGTGAGAAGTGCGGACGCGACCTTTCGCCCACGGAGCTGATTAACCCGAAGTCGACCATCAGCGGCTCGACGCCTGTGCTGAAGGAGACGAAGAACTGGTATCTGCCCCTGAACGAGTATCAGGAGTGGCTGAAGCAATGGATTCTGGAGGAGCACAAGGAGTGGCGGCCAAATGTCTACGGACAGTGCAAGTCGTGGCTCGACATGGACCTGCAGCCCCGCGCCATGACCCGCGACCTCGACTGGGGCATCCCCGTGCCTGTGGAGGGAGCAGAAGGAAAAGTGCTCTACGTGTGGTTTGACGCGCCCATCGGCTATGTGTCGAACACGAAGGAGCTCTGTGAGCGTGACCCGCAGCGCTGGGGCTCGTGGCAGAAGTGGTGGCAGGACGAGGACACCCGGCTGGTGCACTTCATCGGCAAGGACAACATCGTGTTCCACTGCATCATCTTCCCCGTGATGATGAAGGCGTGGAATGAATGTTCAATGGTCAATGGTCAATGTTCAATGTTTATCATGCCCGACAACGTTCCCGCCAACGAGTTCCTGAACCTGGAGAACGACAAGATTTCGACTTCGAGGAACTGGGCCGTCTGGCTGCATGAATACCTCGTGGACTTCCCCGGCAAACAGGACGTGCTGCGCTATGTGCTCACGGCCAACGCCCCCGAGACGAAGGACAACAACTTCACGTGGAAGGACTTCCAGGACCGCAACAACAACGAGCTGGTGGCCGTCTACGGCAACTTCGTGAACCGCGCCTTGCAGCTCACTCAGAAGTACTGGGAGGGTGTCGTTCCCGCCCGTGGAGAGCTGCTTGACGTTGACCGTCAAGCCATCGCCGAGTTCAAGGACGTGAAGGAAAAGGTGGAGACGCTGCTGGAGCAGTTCAAGTTCCGCGACGCACAGTTCGAGGCTATGAACCTCGCCCGTATCGGCAACCGATACATCACCGAGTGTGAGCCCTGGAAAGTTTGGAAAACCGACCCGAAGCGCTGTGAGACTATCCTGAACATCTGCCTGCAAATCGTGGCTAACCTGAGCATCGCCTTCGGCCCGTTCCTGCCTTTCTCGAGCAACCGTCTGCGCTCGCTCATCAACACCAACGACCTCGACTGGGAGCAGCTTGGCAGCATCGACCTCCTGCCAGCCGGTCATCAGCTCAACGAGCCGCAGCTGCTCTTCGAGAAGATTGACGACGAGACCATTCAGAAGCAGCTCGACAAGCTCGAATCGACCAAGAAGGCCAACGAGGCCGCTGCATGGGCTCCCGCCGCCATCAAGGACACCGTCAGCTTCGAGGACTTCGAGAAGCTCGACATCCGCGTTGGCCTCGTGAAGGACTGTCAGGCCGTGAAGAAGTCGAAGAAGCTCTTGCAGTTTACCATCGACGACGGCACAGGTACCGACCGCACCATCTGCTCAGGCATCGCCCAGTTCTACGAGAACCCCTCCGAGCTCATCGGCCGCCGCATCCTCTTCGTCGCCAACTTCGCCCCCCGCAAAATGATGGGCATCGAGAGCCAAGGCATGATCCTCTCCGCCGTGGACAGCGACGAGAGCCTCAGCGTGGTCACCACAACGAAGGACGTGAAGCCCGGCTCACAGGTCGGTTGAGTGATTGACAAAGATACAAGTATCTATCATTTTGCAACAATTCGGAACGATAGTATCTATCATTTTACGACAATATTACCTTTGCGGCGCTTAAACACGATGTGCGAAAGAAAGATATGAATTCCATTATTACAAAAGCATTTGTTGTGATGGTTGCAGCCACGATGGCTGCCTGTGGAAACTCACGAAATACTCCGGCTAAGAGCGAAGGCAGTACTGCTTCCCAGCAGGTGGGTCCGACGTTCTCTGCCGACTCTGCCTACGCCTTCTGCCAGCGGCAATGTGACTTCGGCCCCAGGACGATGAACAGCGAGGCCCATGAGAAGTGCGGACAGTGGATTGCCCAGAAGTTTGCCAGCTATGGCCTTGAAGTTACGGAGCAAAGGGCCACGCTGAAGGGCTTCGACGGTACTCCCCTACTCTCGAACAACATCATCGCCAGCTACCGCCCTGAACTGAAAGACCGCATCCTTATCTGTGCCCACTGGGACAGCCGTCCCTGGGCCGACAACGACCCCGACGAGGCCAACTGGACGAAGCCGGTCTTAGCCGCTAACGACGGAGCCAGTGGTGTGGCTGTGATGCTGGAGCTGGCACGGATTATCACAGGCTGTAGACCTCAGGACGCAGAAGTCGGACTTCAGACCGCAGACCAAAGACCTCAGACTTCAGACCACGGACTTCAGACCGCAGACCAAAGACCTCAGACTTCAGACCACGGACTTCAGACTTCAGACCAAAGACCTCAGACTTCAGACCACGGACTTCAGACTTCAGACCAAAGACCTCAGGACGCAGACCACGGACTTCAGACTTCAGACCACAGACCTCAGGACACAGACCTCGGACTTCAGACTTCAGACCACAGACCTCAGACCTCCTCCACTCCTTCTACCTCCTCTACTCCTTTACCTCCTATCGGAGTGGACTTCATCTGCTTCGACGCTGAGGATTGGGGAAGCGACAACGTCAGCGACTCCTGGGCCTTGGGCGCACAGCATTGGGCAGCACATCCCCATCGTGAGGGCTACAGCGCCCGCTATGGCATCCTCCTCGACATGGTGGGAGGCCAGGGGGCACGCTTCTACCGTGAAGGCTTCTCGATGTACTACGCCCCGAAGATTGTGGAGAAGGTCTGGCGCGCTGCCGATGACCTTGGCTATGGCTCCATCTTCCTCCAAAAAGACGGCCACGCCATTACCGACGACCACGGCCCTGTGAACAACGTCGCCGGCATTCCCTGTATCGACATCATCCCCCACTACCCCGACTGCCGCGAGAGCAGCTTCGGCCCCACGTGGCACACCATCAACGATGACATGGCCCACATCGATGCCAACACGCTTAAGGCCGTCGGCCAAACCCTCGTACAGATCATATTTTCTGAAAAGCCCTGAGCACCTCAAGCCTCAAATCTTAAACCTCAATTCTCAATCTCAAATATCAAATCTCAAATCTCAAATCAAACCAAATATGAAAGTAATGAAATTCGGCGGCACCTCCGTAGGTACGCCCCAGCGAATGAAGGACGTGGCCGCTCTGGTCACGAAGTCGGGTCAGCCCGTGTTTTTAGTCCTCTCGGCCATGAGCGGCACCACCAACTCGCTCGTGGAGATCAGCGACTATCTCTACAAGAAGAACCCCGACGGCGCCCACGAAGTAATCAACATGCTCGAGCGCAAGTACATGCGCCACGTCAACGAGCTTCTCGAGACTGAGGAGTACCGCAAGCAGACCACCGACTTCCTCAAGGAGGAGTTCAACTACCTGCGCTCGTTCACCAAGGAGCTCTTCACCAGCTTTGAGGAGAAGAGCATCGTGGCCCAGGGAGAAATCATGTCGACGAACATGATGGCGAACTACATGAAGGAGCAGGGAATCAACGCCGTGCTGCTCAACGCCCTCGACTTCATGCGTACCGACAAGAACGCCGAGCCAGACCCCATCTACATCAAGCAGAAGCTCACGGCCATTCTCGATAGCTATGCCGAGTCCGAACCTCAGGTGTTTATCACCCAGGGCTTCATCTGCCGCAATGCCTACGGCGAGGTGGACAACCTGCTGCGTGGCGGTTCCGACTACACGGCCTCGCTCATCGGTGCCGCCCTCGGAGCCGAGGAGATTCAGATCTGGACGGACATCGACGGCATGCACAACAACGACCCGCGTATCGTGGAAAAGACCCAGCCCGTACACCAGCTGCAGTTCGAGGAGGCTGCCGAGCTGGCTTACTTCGGTGCCAAGATTCTGCACCCCACCTGTGTGCAGCCCGCCAAGTATGTCGGCATCCCCGTTCGTCTGCTCAACACCATGCAGCCCGACGCCGAGGGAACGACCATCTCTAACGCTACCGAGTATGGCAAAATCAAGGCCGTGGCTGCCAAGGACAACATCACGGCCATCAAGATCAAGTCCAGCCGCATGCTCCTTGCCACCGGTTTCCTGCGTAAGGTCTTTGAAATCTTCGAGAGCTACCAGACGCCCATCGACATGGTCTGCACCTCAGAGGTCGGTGTCTCCATGTCCATCGACAACTCCGCCCATCTTGGCGAAATCATGGACGAGCTGAAGAAGTACGGCACGGTTACCGTCGATACCGGCATGTGTATCATCTGCGTTGTCGGCGACCTCGACTGGTCGAACATCGGCTTCGAGACCCGCGTCATGGATGCCATGAAGGACGTTCCCGTGCGCATGATCAGCTACGGCGGCTCCAACTACAACATCTCCTTCCTCATCCGCGAGGAGGACAAGCGCCGCGCCCTCCAGAGTCTCAGCGACCATCTCTTCAACTCCTAAGGAACTGACACTAAATAAAGTTACAATTGGAAACGATGTTTTTAGTAAAACAGATAAACAACAAAAACAGATAAAAACCATTCGTATTGTTTTTCTCAGTATTTCTTGTTTTTTCCTGTATTTCTAAAAAACAAAAAGTGAAAACCATTTGACTACTTAATTAAATCACTGTTCCTAAAGAGTGTCATTGTTCAATGCAGCTGATTGACAAATACTTCCCCGCGCTGACCGACCATCAGCAAGAGCAGTTCGCGGCTCTCGAAGACCTCTACCGTGAGTGGAACGAAAAGATTAACGTCATCTCACGTAAGGACATCGACAACCTCTACGAACACCATGTGCTCCACTCGCTGGCCATAGCGCGATTCATTCACTTCCGCCCCGGCACCCGAATCCTCGATTTGGGTACCGGTGGTGGTTTTCCTGGGGTTCCCCTAGCCATCATGTTCCCCGACTGTGAGTTCAAGCTCATCGACGGAACGGGAAAGAAGATTCGCGTGGCACAGGAGGTTTGCCAAGCCATCGGCCTGACCAACTGTCACCCTGAGCACCTGCGCGGCGAAGACGAGAAAGACAAGTTCCACTTTGTAGTGAGCCGTGCCGTCATGCCCCTACCCGACTTGGTGAAACTCGTCAGGAAAAACATCGCCAAGGAACAAATCAACGCCTTACCCAACGGTATTATCTGCCTGAAAGGCGGAGACTTGCAAGCAGAGGCAAAGCCCTTCCACAAGATTATCCAGACCTCAGAACTCAGCAGCTATTTCTCCGAAGAATGGTTCCAGGGGAAATACAGTCTCTATCTTCCCATCAACAACAAGTGAAAGGTCTAAAGTCATTGTTCAATGCTCAACATTAAATGTT
Source organism: Prevotella sp. (assembly GCA_017475265.1). Lineage (GTDB taxonomy): Bacteria > Bacteroidota > Bacteroidia > Bacteroidales > Bacteroidaceae > Prevotella. Next base: position 21,584 of record JAFVFY010000085.1, read on the forward strand.
TAGTAGTAAATCAGTTACAGGAAAACTGCTACATCGTTAGTGACGACACCAGCGATGCCGTTATCATCGACTGCGGCGCCTATTATGAGGCTGAACGCAAGGCCATCGTCAACTATATCCGCGACAACGGCCTCACCCTGCGTCATCTACTTTGCACCCACGGACACTTCGACCATGTCTATGGTGCCGACACCATTTTCGACGAATTTGGCATTGCCCCCGAGGTACACGATGCCGACCGTCACTTTGTGGAAGACATGGACCAGCAGTACCGTGACATGCTTGGGGAGCCCTACCCTCGCCCATCGGTCAAGGCCTCACGACTACTCGATGAAGGCGATACCGTCACCTTCGGGAACCACACGCTAACAGTCATTCATACCCCCGGCCACTCAGAGGGCGGTCTTGTGTTCTATTGTGCCGAGGAAAACGTAGCCTTCACCGGCGACACCCTCTTCCGCATGAGCTATGGTCGAACCGACCTCCCTGGCGGCTCATGGATAAAACTGAAGGCCAGCCTGAAAAGGCTGACCTCCATGATTCCGCCGAAGACGGTGCTCTATCCGGGTCACGGACCTGCCACAAGGATGGCAGACGAGCAAATGTTTCTTTCCTACACCCTGAGGTAAGGCATGCCCTCCCATTCAGAGAGGGCATTGGGGGTAAGGCTTATCGTTTAGACGTCACATCCTTCTCGTACTGCTGGATGGCGGCGATAAACTCCTCACCTACAGGTACATTGTTCTTCAGGTTGAAGTAATCATACACAGCTCCAAACGGCATCGACTTAGCTTCCTCCATCAGAGCGAGACGCTCGAAGAACTGTCCGTTATCCTCATACTCACGCAGTTTCTTCTTCGGCTCCAGCAGAGCCTGGAGAATGCACTTCTGAGTCGCGCGCGAACCTATAATATAAGCACCGATGCGGTTGATGCTGGCATCGAAGTAGTCGAGGCCGACGTGAGCACGATCGAGGGCATCGCTGCGGACGAGCTCTTTGAAGAGGTCGAGAGTCTGGTCATTCATGATGGTCACATGGTCGGAGTCCCAACGAACAGGACGGCTGACATGGAGCATCAGCTCAGGCACGTACATCAGCAGGGTCGAGACGAAGTCAGAGACGTTCTCCGTAGGTTCGTAGTGGCCGGTATCGAGGGTGTAGATGCACTTGCGGGTGGCGCAGTAGGCGGTGTAGAAGTCGTGGCTGCCCACGGTGTAACTCTCCAGTCCGATGCCGAAGAGCTTGGCCTCGAAGCAGTTCTTCACCCAGTCGAGCTTCTCCTCCATGATCTCGTCGAGCGAGGCGGCGAGAATCTCACGATATTTCTTACGCTGTACGGGGATGTCCTTCATACCGTCGTGCACCCAGATGTTCATGATGCAGGGGTCGTTCTGAGCCTTACCCATGGCATCGGCAATCTTGCGGCAGCGCTTGGTGTGCTCAATCCAGAAGTCACGGATGCCCTTGTCGGGATTGGAGAGCGAAAGGTCACCACTCTTCGGGTGAGAGAACGACGTAGAGTTGAAGTCGAGCTTCATGTTGTTCTCCTTAGCCCAGTCAATCCAGCTCTGGAAATGCTCCACGCCACACTGGTCGCGGTCAACGAACTTACCACCGAAGTCGCCGTAAATCTCGTGGAGGTTCAGACGGTGGTTGCCGCCGAGCAGCGTCTTCACGAACTCAATGTCCTGACGAACCTCGTCAATGGTGCGGGCACGACCGGGATAGTTACCCGTGGTCTGAATGCCGCCGCTAAGAGCCTCGTTGCGTTCGAAGCCCACCACGTCGTCGGTCTGCCAGCAATGCAAGGAGAGCTGCTGCTTCTGAAGCTGGTCAAGTACTGCGTCGGTGTCGACGCCAATGGCTGCATAACGCTCTTTCGCTACGGCGTATGCTTGTTCAATCAGATTAGCTTTCATTTAGTTTGCGATTTGAAGTTTTAGTTTTGAGGTTTAAAAGTTTTCGCAAAGTTACGAATCTTTTTCCTTACAGACAAAGAAAAAGTGAAAAAACAAGGTCTTTTGACAAAAACCAAAGATAATAACAACTCAGGAACAAATCCTTCGCACGTAAAGACCCTTCAACAGAAGGTAGGCGGCACGCAGCAACGGACGGGTGGAAGGATGGCACAGAAGGGCGCGGCAAATGCGGAAAAGGGTGTGTGTGGGGTGATAGGGACACCAATGGTAGATGGTGTCTAAGTCGACGATGCCAAGGGCGCGGTGGATGGTGTTAAGCAGCCCCAGCTCGTAGGCGTAGGTATAGGCATGAGTGGTGTCGTGGTCGCGCAGGAACTCTCCCACTACGCGGCTGGCACTAAGATAGGAGCCGATGTGACGCTCGTTAAGCCAGGAAGCAAATGTTCCGCTGGGGTTTACTCGATATTGGTAAACCACATCTTTAATATAAGTACGGGTGGCGAAGAACAGCAGCCGGGGCATGATGCAATAGTCCTCGGCCATGTTGATGCCGTGGATGAAGTCTACGTGGTTGTCGGTGTGGAGGCTTCTGCGGATGAGCCGTGCCCATACCTGGTGGGTGAGCGTGTTCTGTGCCAGCAAGAGGCGCATCATGGTTTCCTTCGTGCCTTCGAACGGGGTGGTGGTCTCCCCTAGCCTACCATCGGGTAACAGTCGGCAGTAAGCCCCATCGACAATGTCTGCCCCCGTCGCCTCCTGCGCCTTGACAAGTTTCTCCACGGCATCGGGCATGAGCAAATCATCGCTGTCGGCATACATCACGAAGTCGCCCGTGGCAGCAGCAAGGGCAATGGAGCGGGTGGCTCCTGAACCCTGGTTCTCGCTGTTGTGGATGATGTGTACCTGGGGCTTGCGCTCAGGATAGCGGGAGAGGACTTCCTCGAGCACGGCAACGCTGGCATCAGGGGAGCAGTCGTCGACAAAGATATACTCCAACTCAGGGTAGGTCTGGCTGAACAGCGAGTCGGCACAGGCTCCGATAAAACGCTCAACACCGTAAACGGGGACTATAACCGAAACTTTATACATTCTTCTAGGGTTTTGGAACGAAGGAGTTTCATCAGGCCGACGTAGAGTGCTGCGGCTATGAGGATGCGGGAAAGCAAGAGAGTTAAGAGTTGAGAGTTGAGAGATGAGAGATGAGAGTTGAGAGATGAGAGTTGTACGGTGAGGAAGTAGGTGGTGGCCATCACGAGGAGTGCTACGATGAAGAAGGGCATGGTGTCCTTCAGGGCTGAGAGAAGGGGGAAGGGAGTGACGCGACGCAGGGCGAAGTGCCAGCAGAGGGTGAACAGAACGTTCAAGGCTGAGAAGGCTGCCACCATGACCATGATGCCAAAGGAAGAGAGGGAAAGGGTGACGACTATCTGGAGGACTATCATCAGGGCGATGCAACGAAGGTAAATATCACTACGTCCACAGGAGATGATAAAGTTCTGATACAGCGTGTGTAACGGCATGAAAGCTCCACCGATACATAACATCTGGAGAAGGGGCACACAGGGGAGCCAGCGGTCAGTAATGGTGAGCACGATGAACTCACGGGCCACCAAGGCAAGACCTAACATGAGGGGAAAGACGACGAAGGAGGTGAAGCGGAGCATCTTGCGGAAAACACGCTGTTGACGCTGGAGAGGGCTCTCGACATTGTCCTGGGCTGGCTCGGAACCTGTACGGGCTGGCACAGTCTCTGTACGGGCTGGCACGGCCTCTGCCCCTACGGAAGCTTGTGTCAGGACGGGCTGAGCCACCTGCTGCATGGTGTTGCTGATGAAGGAGCTGCCCATGGTGTTCCACTTGTTGGCCTGGTTGAACTGTCCGACGACACCTATGGGGAACAGTTTACCGAAGATGAAGGTCAGCACATGCTGGCTGGTGACGGTAAGCATGTTGGTGAGCAGGAGCTTCGAGGAGAAACGGAACATGCTGCGGATGGGGCTCATGTCGATGGGCAGGAGTGGTCGCCAGCGGGTGAAGCACCATTTGATGATACTGCTCAGGGAGATGAACAACAGCTGCTGCCACGCCAGGCTCCAGTAGCCATAGCCGTGATAGGCCAGCCAGATGCCCACACAGCCCGACAAAGCCAAGGAAAGAATGGCAGCAATGGCCAGTTCACGGTTGCGCAGCTCTATCCACAGTTTCGCGTTAGGCACAATACCCAAGGCCGAGACGGGGATGCAGAGGAACGTCAGACGGGCAACGTTGGTGAGCTCTGGCAAATCGAAAAAGGCGGCGATGAGCGGGGCTGCTATATATAATAAGATGTACATGGAGAAGCCCGCCAGCGTGTTGAACCAAAAGACGGCACTATAGTCGCGCAACGTGGGCGGCTTCAGATTGGCCAGCGCCTGGGAGAACCCCGCTGCCTGAATACAGCCGGCGAGGGTGGTGAAGATGGTAAGCAGGGCGAGGATGCCGTAGTCGCTTTCCGAAAGGCGGCGTGCCAGCACAATGCCAAACACAAGGTTGAGCAACTGCACCGTGCCGTTGTTCACCGCTCCCCATGCTATGCCTTTGGCGGTTTTCTCCTTCAGGGTCTCTTTACTCACATCTGACGCGAATTATCCCATGACAACAGGGCCTTGATGAAGGTCTCGCAGGGGTTATTGCGGAATTGCCGTGAGCGGTAGGACTCGATAGACAGGTAGACAAGATAAACGAGCGTGCAGAGCAGCAAGCCTGTGGCGTAGGCATACATCCCGGTGTTCCGACCCTTGACCAGAAGGCTGAACAGCGCAACGGGAACGGCGAAGGTAAGCACGAGGATGAGCATACGGTGTTTCTTCCACGAAGCCTTGAAGTCCTCGAAATGCTGCTTGCGGTCGAGGTAGTCCTCGAACTGCTCCTCGGTGATGCCGTAGTTGTCAATCCGTGGGAGCGTCGGGTCGTCCTTGTGGTCTGTGCGAATGTCCCATATCTTACCCTGAAGCGACTCCAGCGACTCGATGGGCTCTATGTATGAACGGTCAATCTGAAACACTGTTCTGTTTTGAGATTTGAGATTTGAGGGTTGAGGGTTGAGATTTGAGGGTTGAGATTTGAGGGTTGAGATTTATCCCTTTTCTATCTTCACCACGATGACCGAGACGTTGTCACGTCCACCCTCGTCTTCGGCTGCTTGGCAGAGGGCATTGGCATCGAACTCACGGACGAGCAGGCGTTCAATTTCCTTGTCTTCCACAAGGTCGGAGAGCCCGTCGCTGCAAATCATCATCGTGTCACCAGGCATGACCTTGTCGGAACACTCCACCAAGTCAAAGTAGCTGGTCTTACACCCCGCACCGATACAGTTGGTAATCATGGGTGAATTTTTCTCCTTGCTCCCTATGAGGTTGCTGTAGGAGTGGTCGGTGGTGAGTTGCTCCAGCTTGCCGTCGTGCAGACGGTATAGGCGGCTGTCACCACAATTGAACCAGAAGAAGCGATGCTCGTAGTATGCCAGCGCGACGAGTGTGGTTCCCATGCCCCGGTAGCTGTAGTTGTCAATGCCCTTCGCCTCCAGGACGTGGTTGATGCTGCGAAGCCAATCGTTCATGGTCTCGTTGAAGTCACCGGGACTGAGTCCCTTCGGCAGGTCGCTGAAGAAGTACTTGAGGTTTGCCAAGGTTTCAGCACTTGCCACCTCTCCTCCGGCATGGCCTCCCATACCGTCGGCAAGGGCGATGATATAGCGGTCGGAGTCTACCGTTTCCACATGCTTGCTCATCTTGCCATTGCGCAGGAGGAGGTCGCCAACGAGAATCATGTCCTCGTTGTTGCTACGTACCAGACCTACGCGACTAGATGCGGTGATATTCAGTTCGTAGTTCATGTTCTTAACAGTTCAAAAATTAGCAGATACTTACCTTTAGTGGAACGTTGGCCAGGGAGAGGATGTCTCCGTTCTTGAGCGACATCTCAACGTCGGGCTGCAACTGATGGTCGTTAAGGCGAGTGCCGTTGGAGGAATGTTTGTCTGCAATGCTCCACCCCGTGGCATGGGCGTACTTCAGCTGAGCGTGGGCTCCCGAGATGTAGCCCTGCCCTTGGAGCATCTGGGAGTATGGTCCCTGACGACGACCGATGATGGCACCGTTGATGCCCGTTATACGTATGCCCAGCGAATCGTTGAAGAGCAACAGCTGGGGTGTCGCGGCGTTGCGGTGGCGGGGAGCTGAGGGGTTGGACTTGGTGTTGGAAACCTGCGAGACGAAACCCGTGGAGACGGAGTCGTCAACCTGATACTCAGACACTTCCGACTTCTCGCCAGGAACCGACATAAGCCCTCCGCAAGAGGTGCAACGACGGCCTATGCCTACACGGCCACAACGTTCACAATAAAGCAGTTTCTGGCCACACTGGTCGCAATAGTACGACTGCTCATCAATCTCTTCTTTACAGTTAGGACAGACTATCATTTTTATTTACGATTTACGGATTTACAATTTACGATTTGTCACAACAGCGGTAGCAAATTCTTCACTCTTCGCTCTTCACTCCCTTGATGTCCTCGGGGAGTATCAGCTGATAAGCCTCCTTGGTCTTCTGGTCTTCGGGCAGCTGGCTCACGCGGAGTGAGAGTTGCTGGATGGTGGCATCGAGCATGTTGCGCATCTCGCGGGCGTTGCCAAAGCCCTCCTTCTTCTCCATCAGCATGTTGCAGATGACGTCGAGGGCCTTGAACTCGGCCAGCGGCGAGAGCTCGTAGTTCTCTTTCGAGGCCATTTTCTTGAAGATGGCCAGCAGCTCGTCCTCGTTGTAGTCCTCGATGTGCAGCTTGTGGGTGAAGCGGCTTGCCAGTCCGGCGTTCATCTGCAGGAACTCCTCCATCTTGTCGTGGTAGCCAGCAGCAATGACGACGAACTTACCTCTATCGTCCTCCATGCGCTTCATCAGCGTGTCGATGGCCTCCTTGCCATACTGGTCGTTCTGGTCGCTGAGGGTGTAGGCCTCGTCGATGAAGAGAATACCGCCCATAGCCTTGTCACACATCTGGTTAACGATCTTGGGCGTCTCGCCCATGTACTTTCCGACAAGCGTGGCGCGGCTGGTCTCTATGACGTTGCTCGTGGGCAGGATGTCCATCGACTGCAGCACCTCGCCCATCTTGCGGGCTATCGAGGTCTTACCCGTACCGGGATTACCGGTGAGGATGAAGTTCATGGCCAGCTGCTTCACGTCGCCGGCTCCAGCCTCTGCACGCTCCTTGACGAACATGCTCTGCACGGCCAGACGGCGTATGGCGTTCTTCACCGAGCGCATGCCGATAAAGTCGTCCAGCTCCTTGAGCACATCTTCCAGCGGACGTGCCAGCGAAGCCTGTCCTGCGGGCAGGTCGTCGATGGTCAGGCGGTACATATCGTCGAGCAGGAATCCGGCGGCATCGTCGTCGGTGATGGCCACGTCGGGGTGGCTCATCCTCTCCACCAGTCGCTGGCTCTGGCGCTCCACGCACTCGTCGAAGATGCGGCGTGCCTCACGGGCGTTGCCGAAGTTCTTGTCGCGGCGCAAGTAGAGCTGGTCGAACAGCCTGCGTATGGCAGCCTGTGTCGGCTCGTCGATGATGAAGTTCTTGGCCTTCGCCATGTTCATGAAGATGACGGTCAGCTCGTCGGGCTTATAGTCGTCGAAGTGTATGGTCTGCGTGAAACGGCTCTTCAGGCCGGGGTTGGAGTCTATGAAGTCGTGCATCTGGTTGGTATAGCCCGCCACGATGCAGATGAACTTCCCACGGTCGTCCTCCAGACGCTTCAGCAGCGTGTCGATGGCCTCGCTGCCGAAGGAGTCCTGGTCGCCACCCTTCAGGGTGTAGGCCTCGTCGATGAAGAGCACGCCACCCATGGCCGTGTCTATCAGCTGGTTGGTCTTGATGGCCGTCTGTCCGCTGTAGCCCGAGACGAGCTTCGAGCGGTCGGCCTCCACCAACTGGCCACGCGACAGGATGCCGAGGGTCTTGAACACGTCGGCCATGATGCGGGCCACGGTGGTCTTACCCGTACCGGGATTGCCGGTGAACACGTAGTGCTTGCCCAGGAAGGTGTTGGTCTCGCCGCGCTTGATTTGCAGGTTGAGGTAGGCGGCAAGATTGGCCACCTCCTTCTTCACGCCCTCCAGTCCTACCATGCCGTCGAACTTCTTCAGGCACTCGGTGTAGTCCACCGTCTTCGGAGCCTCGTAGGGCACGTCGGCCTCCTCGATGGTCATCAGGTGCTCGTTGGTCATCAGCGAGGCATCCTCTTTCTGCAGGCGCATGGCCTGGCGCTTCATCATCTCGTCGAACAGCGTGCGCATGGTGCGGCCATTGGCAAAGGTGCTGTCGCGGTTCTTGTACTGCTCCTCAATCAGCTTGCGGGCCAGCTTCTCCGCATCCTCCGAGAATACATAGTTCTTCTCGTGGGCAAAATGCTTCATGATTTGGAAGAGCTCCTCGGGCGTGTAGTCCTCGATGTCGAGGTTATAGTTGAAACGGCTCCTCATACCGGGGTTCACACGGAAGAGATTCTCCATCTCCGTGCGGTAGCCGGCGGCGATGACCACGAACTTCCCACGGTCGTCCTCCATGCGCTTCATCAGCGTCTCCAGGGCCTGTGCTCCCTGCGTATCGCGGTCGCCGGCCTCGCTCACAGGAGCCAACGTGTAGGCCTCGTCGATGAAGAGGATACCGCCCATGGCCTTGTCACACAGCTCGTTGACCACCTTGGGCGTCTCGCCCTGATACTGCGACACCATCTTCGAGCGGTCTACCTCGACCACATGTCCCGAATCCAGGTAGTTGATAGCGGCAAGGATTTCGCCCAGCTTGCGGGCCACGGTGGTCTTACCCGTACCCGGATTACCCGTGAGGACGATGTGCATCGACATCTTCTCTGCCTCGCCCAGGCCACGCTCGGCACGCTGCACGCTGTTCTGGACGGAGTAGGCCATCTCTCTCACGGCCTGCTTCACGGAGTCCATGCCGATGAAGTTGTCCATGTCGCGCAGTATGTCCTCCAGCGGGCGCTCGTCGGGCACATAGCCCTTGATGTCCTCCTTCTCCACCACCGTACTGTGGGTGCCGCGGCTGATGAAGGCGGTGAAGATGTCCTCGGCAGTCTTCATGGCCAGATGGGCGTTGCCGAAGGTCTCGTCCTTCATCTTTATCTGATACTTGAAGTATCGCATCAGCTGGTGGCTGGCATCCTCGCTGAACTCATTGAGACCGTATTTGCTGCTCAGCGCCATCTTAGTGATTTCACACAGCTCCTGATAGCCTCTCTGCGGCAGACGGAAGGTATATTTGAAGCGGTTTTTCACCGCAGGGTTGCTCTCCAGGAAGTCATCAAGACCCTTGGGCAGACCGGCCATCATGACGATGGGATCATCGTTCCACTTGTCCATCTCTACGAAAAGCTTGTCCAAAGGGTTCACCTGATTGGAGTAGCGGTCGGGCAGCAGCTTCTGCACGTTGTCGAAGAAGAGAATACCGCCACGGGCCTTCTTGATGTTGTCGTCCCACTTGTCCACGAAGCGCTGGTAGTCCACGGCGTCCACCATCGTCAACTTGGGCTTGTCTATTATCTTGTGCTGGAAGAAATAATCGCGTATCACCTCCGACAGCGCCGTCTTTCCCGTTCCCGTGTCACCGATGATGATGGTGTTCACCGAGAGCCTCACGGTGGCGATGTCCTTGCGCGAGCGCAGGAAGGTGTAAGTGTCTACGATGGTCTTCAGCTGTTCCTTCACTTCCTCGAGGCCCACCAGCTTGTCGAGCACGTGCTGCGACACGAGCGGTTGCCCGCACCATTTGCAGAATTTCGCGATGATTCTGTTTTCCTGTTTACAGTTTTCGCAAAGCATTATATAATGGTTTTATACGTTTATGCACACTTCAAGTCGCAAAAGTACAACTTTTATTTGATATGACCAAAGAAAATTAGCTTTAATTAGCACATACTTTACTTTTACCACCTAAAGAAAGCCATTTTGTCTCCCAAACGATGCCATTTTTTCTCCCAAACAAAGCCGTTTAGATTCTTAACACAAATGGCCACAAATGAAACACAAATTATTCAAAAATTTAATAGATGGGGAATTCGTGATAAATATCACACACTTTGTCATTTTTTCTCACAGAGTTTTTTTAAAAACACCATACATTCCTACATTTTTCGCGTAACCTGCATATATACAGAATGTTAGATGATGTATGGACCATACATTTTTGGACGCCACTATACATAGACTGTAAACGGACTTTTTCAACAAATATAACGGAGGAAAAAAGATGAAATAACATGACTTTGAATTAGTTTCCATGGGAGAAACAATTTGTTTCTCCAGTGGAAACAAATTGTTTCAACAGGGAAAACAAAGAGAAACAAACTGATTTTCTGACACTTAGATACATTATTGTGGCCACTATCCTACGTCTTTTATCAATTTATGTATAGAGCCCATCAAAAATGTATGCTCTATACACGGCCTAAATAACTTATAATTAAAAAATTACAACAAAAATGTAGGAATGTATGGTGTTTTTAAAAACTTTTCTACACAAAATTGTGTATACCGCTAATGTAAGGGCAGACACTGAATATGTCCCCTGCTTCTTGTCCATATTGATCATAGCAGCGCCGAAGATGCGACAGACTATTCTGCCACCCCTTCGGGGTTTTGACTAGGGTTTTGACCCGTACAGGTCAATTTTTTTCGACTTTTTATTTGGCAGATTCAAAAATAGTCAGTACCTTTGCACCGTCGTATGTGAAAACTATCGACCCACGCACCGAGAAAAGTGCGCGGCTATATGCTGAACTTGTTAGCTGAAACCTGGAAAATTTCAAAAAGACAAGAGAGCATAGTGATTACTGTACGCCTGTACTGGCGTGTGGTATGTCGCTATATTCTTTCTTTAAAGGTAGTTTCCAGGACCTCAGCTAAGAGAATTAGAGGTTGCCCCACGCCTTGTGTGGGTAATTCTCGATGGATGCTGAGGAAGAGGAAACTATTTTTATTCACACATTATTAATTAATACCTTATCTATTATGAGACAAAAACTATCTCTATTAACGAAAACAATGCTCCTGCTGGGTGCCCTCATGGCAGGAGGTGGAAGTGCGTGGGCACAGGCTCCTGTAGGTACAGTACTATGGTCGGAAGATTTTAGCGGCTATGCCGCAAGTAGTAAACCTTCTGGTGAAATAACCAACAGCCACACTGGTACTACCGTATATGGCAATGTCACTCTTACCTATGCATGCGCAAATGGTGGTAGTACCACCCAAACTTATACAGATGGTGGTCCGAATAGTAACAGCAATTTGCTTATTTCGAAGAGTAACGGTACTTTTTCTGTGTCTGGAATATCTACCGGCCAAGCCACTGAATTAACTGTATCTTATGCTAAGTCTGGCTCGGGAACTGTTGCTATTAGCAGCACTACGGATGGTGTGACTATTTCCGGTTCTACATCAGGTTCTACTATCACAACTAATGGTGCTACGACCTTACAGCTCACATTTACAAACACAGGAAGCAGTAATCTCCGAATTGACGATATTGAAGTAATTGTCAAAACTGCAGCTGCTTCTAATGCCGTAGCCACCACGGTGACCATAAACTCAACGGGTATCACGAACACCGATGTCAAAAAGGGTACGGCAGCTGGAACACTTACAGCTACAGTCGCTGCAGGCGAAACCACAATCGAAGGTGCCCCTGTCACCTGGTCATCCAACAACACAGCCGTTGCCACTGTTGACGGGACCACAGGTGTCGTTACCCTCGTAGCTGAAGGTGAAGCTAAGATAACTGCTTCATACGCTGGTGTGGCAGATACATATAAAGAGTCTTCTGCCGACTATACCCTGACTGTGACGGACAGCCGCACAGTACCCACACTCACGTTCGACCCTGCCACGCTTCCTACCTTGGCTACCGACGATGAAGACCTGACACTGACCCTGACTACCGACTATGACGGAACTATCACCGCCACATCAAGTGATGAAAGCAAGGCCACCATCACCGCCACCGCCACACCGAACCAGTGGACTATCTCACCCAAGGCAGCAGGAAGCGTGACATTCACCTTCAGCGGTCCCGCAACCGCAGAATTCAAGGCAGCAAACGCCACACTCTCAATGACCGTCGCCACTGGTACTTCCCTGAAACTCAATAAGACAATAGTAGTAAGCAACTGGACTCCAGTTAGTGGTTCTTATTATACAACTGCTACTGATATAACAATTGATGGTGTGAAGTTCAATCTGTATCAGTGCTGCAAGCAAACATATTTACAGTTGAAAGCCACTTATGGTGTACTTACTTCGCCTATAATTAAGTCCGAGAATGGATACACCGTCATTCTCACTACTGCTACCGGCTCCAATGCTTCTGGCAAACTTACTCTTCAGATTGGAAGCGAGGATGCCGTAACTGTGTCGGGTGCTGATAATACAGTTCTTGCCACTACATCATCGAAATCATCCTCCTTCACCGTTAAGAATCTCAATTCTGGCGCAATGAAGATTGAGAAGATTGTCATCATGCCCAACATCTATGTTACTTCTAACGTCTGGGCAACGTTCATCACTCCCGCCGCTATGACATTTGCCGACGAGACGGCTTATGTCGTTACTGATGTCGACGAGACAGAAGGTGCTATCACCATTGATGATGTGACTGCCGTTCCTGCCAACACACCGCTATTGGTCAAAGGTGTGGGTGTGAAGACTATCAGCGTACCCACCACCACACCAGAGCCCCCTGCCACTAACCTCCTCAGTATCGGCACTGGCTCGGCCCCTGCTTCTGGCTACTACAACTATGTACTGGCCAAAGACGGCGACGGCGCTGGCTTCAAGCAGTGGACAGGCGATGCCTCCACGCTGAAAGGCCGCGTAGTGCTGGTGCTTTCCATCGAGCAGGGAGGCGGAAGTGCTCGCATGCTACACTTCGTTGAGAGCGATACACAGGGCATTAGCGCTGCGCTAATGAATAAGGAAACAATGAACGATGTGGTTTACGACCTGCAGGGCCGCAGCGTGGCACAGCCCACGAAGGGTCTGTACATCGTGAACGGCAAGAAGGTGATAATGAAGTAAACATTAAAATAGAAAGGAATAACAATTATGAAGACAATATATCAGAAACCAGAAACAAAAGTAATCATCGTGAACATGCATAAGATGGTGTGTGCCTCACCTGGCGCGACACCACAAGTAGGTGGAAAAACCAATAACGTGGAAGACCTGCTCTCCCGCCAGAGGGTCGACGTTTGGGGTGACGATGATGACAACGAGTTTGAATAGTCTTATAACGTCTACAGCACCCTCCTAAAGTCTAAGGTCTGAAGTCTAAGGTCTGAAGTCTAAGGTCTGAAGTCTACAGTCGAGGGTACCGTGGTCGTATCCCCGCACCCCTGCCGAGGGCAAATTGCGGCGGGGTGTAATAAGTAAAGTTTTTTAAGAAGGTCGCTGGTGCGTGAGCATCGGCGACCTTTATTAGTGTTTAATTTGTGTCTTATTTCTATATTATCTTCTTTCGGACGTATCAACCTCCACTCTCTCTGTCCCCGCCACCATCGGCAGGAGCATCATGGCGAGACAAAGATACTGAGTTTTTCTTATAGCCACAAATAAATTTCGGATTATTTCCTGTTAATTGGGGAAAAAGCATTATCTTTGCACCCAGTTTCACTCTTCAACTTAAAACAATCAGATAAAAATGAAAAGAATCCTAGCATTAGTATACATGGCTGCTGCGGTGGTGGCTGGCAATGCACAAGACAAACTGTATGCCGATGAGTTCCCCCTCGGCGATGTCACGTTATTGGATGGGCCGCTGAAGAAAGCCCGTGACCTGAACATACAGACGCTGCTGAAGTATGACTGTGACCGGCTGCTGGCTCCTTACCGCAAGGAGGCAGGACTGGAACCGAGGGCCAAGACCTATCCCAACTGGGACGGGCTGGACGGACACGTGGGAGGGCACTATCTGACGGCAATGGCCATCAATGCTGCCACGGGCAATGAGGAGTGCCGCCAGCGTATGGAGTACATGATTGGCGAGCTGCAGCTCTGTGCCGATGCCAATGCAAAGAACCACCCTGAGTGGGGCAAGGGCTATGTGGGTGGTATGCCCAATAGTGAGCGTATCTGGAGCACTTTCAAGAAGGGTGACTTCAGGGTATACTTCGGTTCGTGGGCTCCGTTCTATAATCTTCATAAGATGTACGCGGGCCTGCGCGATGCTTGGCTCTACTGTGGTAACGAACAGGCAAAGACGCTCTTCCTGGGTTTCTGTGACTGGGCCATCGACCTGACGGCTGGTCTTAGTGATGCGCAGATGGAGCAGATGCTGGGCAACGAGCACGGCGGCATGAACGAGGTGCTGGCCGATGGCTACGCCATCACGGGTGACCGGAAATACCTCGACGTGGCCAAGCGCTTCTCTCACCGTAGGCTGCTCACCCCGATGTCTCAGCGTGTGGACAACCTGGACAATATGCACGCCAACACACAGGTGCCCAAGGTGGTGGGCTTTGAGCGTATCAGCGAACTGAGTGGCGACGAGAGCTATCACCATGCAGCCGATTTCTTCTGGGACATAGTGACGGGTGAACGGTCACTCGCCTTTGGTGGCAACTCACGCCGTGAGCACTTCCCCAGCAAAGAGGCCTGCATGGACTTCATCAACGACATTGACGGACCGGAGACCTGCAACACCAACAATATGCTGAAGCTGACGGAGGACATGCATCGCCGTAATCCTGAGGCCCGCTATGCCGACTATTACGAGCTGGCAACCTTCAACCACATCCTCTCCTCGCAGCATCCTGAGCATGGAGGATATGTGTACTTCACCCCCGCCCGTCCGCGTCACTACCGCAACTACTCTGCGCCTAACGAGGCCATGTGGTGCTGCGTGGGCACAGGCATGGAGAATCACGGCAAGTACGGACAGTTCATCTACACCCATGTGGGCGATGCCCTTTACGTGAACCTCTTCGTCAGCTCGGAACTGAACTGGAAGGAAAAGGGCGTCACACTCCGTCAGGAGACTGCCTTCCCCTACGGCGAGAGCAGCCGCATCACCATCGCCAATGGCAAGGGACAATTCCCCCTGCTGGTGCGTTACCCAGGGTGGGTGACACCCGGACAGTTTGAGGTAAAGGTCAACGGCCAGAAGGTCAGCATCATCACCGGCCCGTCGAGCTACGTCACCATCGACCGTAACTGGAAGAAGGGCGACGTCGTCGAAGTGTCGTTCCCCATGCACAACAGCATCAAGTATCTGCCCAACGAGCCGCAATACATCGCCTTGATGCACGGCCCCATCCTGCTTGGCATGAAGACGGGTACGGAGGACTTGGCTCACCTCGTGGCCGATGACAGTCGCTTCGGACAGTATGCCAGCGGCAAGAAGCTGCCCATCAACGAGGCTCCCATCCTGATTAACAACAACATCGAAGACATTGCCAAACAGCTGACGCCCATCCCAGGCCAGCCACTCCATTTCACCTTTGGATTTGAGAATGGAGATTTGAGAATTGAGAATTTAAATTACCTCCAAGACACGCAGACAAACCTCAAATCTCAAACCTCAAATCTCAACCCTCAACCCTCAAATCTCAAATCACAGATTGAATTACGGCCCTTCTTCGAGATTCACGACGCTCGCTACATGATGTACTGGCTCGCCCTCTCGGAGGACAGCTATAAGGATTATCTCGACGGTCTGGTAAAGGCAGAGCGGGAACGTCAGGAACTGGAGGCCCGCACCATCGACAAGGTGCAGCCGGGTGAGCAACAGCCTGAGACCGACCACAACATGGAGACCGACCGCTCGAATACAGGCAACACTAATGATGTGTTCTGGCGTGACGCCCGCGATGGCCATTACTTCAGCTATTTGATGCAGACCGATGGCCGTACAGACCTACAGCTGCGCCTGAAGTTTTGGGGCGTGGGAGAGTGGAAGACCCATGAGTTTGACATCTTCATCGACGACCAGCTGCTGACCAGCGTCAACAACACAGGCAAGTATCGCATCTCCGAGTTCAAGTACGAGACCTTTGACATCCCCGCCGAAATGCTTCAGGACAAGACTCAGGTGCGTGTGAAGTTCGTGGCAAAGCCTGGTAAGCAGGTTGGCGAAATCTATGGCGTGAGACTTGTAAAACCATGAGCCAAGCCACGTTAAACAGGCATCTGCATCCCAAAAAGGAAGAAAAGTCCTGCAATCGTTTTGTCGTTTCACAAAAAAGCACTAACTTTGCAGCGACAATTTGATTCAGACCGCTATGAAAGACCTAAAACTGAATATCCAAATCAAGGAATGTCAGTTGGACGAGCTGTCCGACATCGACCGCTCCATCATCAATATGGCTATTGAAGCCACCGACACCTCATACGCTCCTCACTCGCATTTCCGGGTGGGAGCGTGTGTCTTGTTGGCTGATGGTACCATTCAGAGAGGTTGCAACCAGGAGAACGCCGCCTTCCCCGCCGGTATCTGTGCCGAGCGTAGTGCCATCTTTGCCGCCGGTGCACAACATCCTGACCAGGCGGTAAAGATTCTGGCCATTGCCGCCCGCGGCACTCAGGGCGAACTCACCCAGGAACCTGTCTCACCCTGCGGCACCTGCCGACAGGTGATGATAGAGACCGAGAAACGCTTCGGCCAGCCCATACACATACTCCTCTACGGTCAGCGGTGTGTCTACGTGATGGACGGCATACACAATCTCATGCCCCTGTCGTTCACGGAATTCTGATCTACATTAAATTTAGAAAAACAACGGATTAAAACTGATTTCACGGATTTCACGGATTTTTTCTCCCTAACGAATCTGGAAGAAATCTGTGAAATCAATTATAATCCGTAAAATCCGTGTAATCCGTAAAATCCGTTGTTGAAAAGAGTGTGATTAATCCAAGCTAATCAACTCTCAATTCATTTACATGAGCCTTCCCTTTTCGGCCAGCGTGTCGTAGTTATTGTTGAGGTTGCGCCAGTCTACGCGTCCCTGTGTGGGAATGGCGTTGATGTATTTCTCGATGTTTGTATATCCGTCGCCGTTCAGGTCGCCATTGGCGTCAGCTGGGTCGTTGGGGTTCAGGCCGTTTTTCACTTCCCATTCGTCGGGCATACCGTCGTTATCGGTGTCCTTGTAGGGCTGCCAGTCACGATACTGGGGGTAGCCTCCCATCTGACGCGGGTCGGTGATGATGCCTTGCTTATAGCTGTCGTTGTTCAGACGGCGGTACTTGAAATATCCTTCCTCGTTCTGACTCTTCTTGTGCAGCCCCCACATGTCGCCGTAAGGATTCACTTTAAACTTCTTCTCGTAGTCGGGCACGTAGTAGGCCACTCCTGTACGCACTTCTTCACAGATACGCTCATCGACGATGTCGCGGCAGGGCACGGTGGCTCCAGCATTGCTGAGCACCCAGTTGAAGGCCTGTTCAGCTCCCATGATGCTCACCGGTGCCATAGCGAAAGGCTCGTCCGAACGCATCAGAGCCAGCTCCGTCTCGTCCATCTCACCATCTTTGTCAGCCGTCTGAATACCACCCTTCCAGTTATCGGCGGTAATCTCAGGGTAGCCCTCCATGACGTTGCCGACGGCATAGATACGTCCGAACTGCTTGAAGGGGAAGAGACCTTCCGAGCGGCTCTCACTCTTGGTAATGCGATGGCCTACAGGACTGTCCTTCGGTGTGAGCGGACCGGGCTTATAATAGTTGTTGATGAAGTTGAACATCGACTTGTACTCGCCGCCATCAGCCGTCCGGTGTACCCAGTTATACACCACGTTGTTCACGAAGTTGAACACACCTGCCCATCCCACGCTGGGGTTACGGCCTGTATTATCGGCCCATAGATTGCGCATGAAAGTGGTGTTCTCTCCGCCGATGGTCGAGCCGAAGGAGTGGTTCCACGTATCAAGGGCCTTGGCCGAGATGGTGTTCTGTATGGTGACGTTCACCGTGGGCTTCTTCTCATTGGGCTTGCCGTTGTGCATGTCGAACATGTGGCGGTAGAACGAGATGTTCTCGTCCAGTCCCCACTCACAGGAGCAATGGTCTATCATGATGTTTCCCACGGGGTTGCCGCCAAAGCTGTCTTCGCGATGCCATACCAGCGTCTCACCACGACGGAAGCGCATGTGACGGACGATGACGTCGTGGGTGTCCACCTGGAATGATTCTCCTGCTATGCAAATCCCGTCGCCAGGAGCCGTCTGTCCGGCAATCGTAATATAAGGTGCGCGTACATAGATAGGCGACTTCAGGCGGATGATACCCGAGACGTTGAACACCACGATGCGTGCCCCACCCTGTTCACAAGCCCAGCGGAACGAGCCAGGCCCATCGTCGTTGAGGTTCGTCACCGTCAGCACCTTGCCACCACGACCGCCAAAGGTGAACATGCCTCCCCCCTCAGCACCGGGGAAGGCAGGAATGTGGGCCTGACGCAGGTCGTAGGGCATGCCAGCCCAAGGCACGTATGGACGTCCCTTCTTAGCCTCCTCGACCACGAGGGGGAAAGCCACCTCCCAGGCAGAGTCGGCATGTGCTTTCCAGCGCGTCTGGAGTGAATCGATGAGGTCCTTGGCCTCGTCAGTAAGTTGTGGGTACTGTGCAAAGGTGGCCGCCGTCCCAAGGAGCAGCGTGCCCGCGATAGTTAGTAGTCGTTTCATAGCCTTATGGTTTTTATGTTTCGCCGACAAAGGTACAACAAAAAAGCCAAACTGCAAAGTAATCAACTTTTTTTGTGCCCTACGCCCAATAATTATTGTGATTTTTTGGAATTGTTTACACTTTATGTTACCTTTGTAGCCCTAATTCTTTGCTAACGAGAATCATGAACTATCTCTCCCCCTTTGCCCGACCGCTCTACGTCATGACCAAGCCTGTTGGCAGTCTCTGTAACCTGGCCTGCAAATATTGTTACTATCTGGAGAAAGCCCGACTCTACGACCACCTGCCACAGAGGGAGCGGTTCAACATGAGTGACCGTACACTAGAGGAGTTCATCCGTCAGTATCTGGAGGCACAGACACAACCGCAAGTGCTCTTTACCTGGCATGGTGGCGAGCCGCTGCTGCGCCCGCTGAACTTCTATAAACGTGCGCTGGCCCTACAGAAACAGTATGCACGAGGACGACAGATAGACAACTGTCTGCAGACCAATGGCACGCTGCTCACCGAAGAGTGGTGCGAGTTCTTTCGTGAGAACAACTGGCTGATAGGTATCTCCATCGACGGCCCGCAGGAATTCCACGACGAGTACCGGCGCAGTAGGCAAATGCAAAGCCCGGAAGCTTCAAACACTACTGGTCAGCCTTCGTTCCACAAAGTGATGCGCGGCATACGTCTGTTGCAGAAGCATGGCGTGGAGTGGAACGCTATGGGAGTGGTCAATGACTTCAACGCCGACTACCCCCTCGAAGTCTATCATTTCTACAAGGAGATAGGCTGTCAGTACATACAGTTCGCCCCTATCGTGGAGACCTCAGATTATCAGAATCGAATGAGGATTGCTCCCTTCTCCGTCAGTCCTAAGCAGTACGCCCACTTCTGCTGCACCATCTTCGACGAATGGGTGCGCCACGACGTGGGACAGGTCTTCGTACAGCTGTTCGACTCCACGCTGGCATGCTGGGCGGGCGAGACACCAGGTGTGTGCACTATGTGCGAGACCTGTGGTCATGTCTCAGTCATTGAAGCAAACGGCGATGTCTACTCGTGCGACCATTTCGTGTATCCCGACTATCTGCTGGGAAACATCCATCGCGACACCATCACCTCAATGATGTACAGTTCACGGCAAATTCAGTTCGGCCAGGCCAAGCGCGATGCCCTACCCCACCAGTGTCTCGACTGTCAATGGCTCTTCGCCTGTAACGGCGGCTGTCCCAAGGACCGCTTCTGCCAGACAGCCGATGGTGAGCCCGGTCTGAACTACCTGTGCCCGGCTTTCCAGCAGTTCTTCGCTCACGTAGCTCCCTATATGGACTTCATGAAAAACGAACTGCTTTGCGGCCAGGCACCTGCCAACGTCATGCAATGGAATCCTCTTACTCCGTAGGTTTCAGCTCAACCTTCAGCTGAAGCTCTTCAAGCTGCTTCGGGTCAAGCTCACCTGGAGCGTCGAGCATCACGTCACGCCCTGAGTTGTTCTTCGGGAAGGCGATGCAGTCGCGGATGCTGTCGAGACCAGCCATGAGGCTGACGAAGCGGTCGAGACCGAAGGCGAGACCACCGTGAGGAGGTGCTCCGTACTTAAAGGCGTTGATGAGGAAGCCGAACTGCGCCATAGCCCGTTCGGGCGTGAAGCCGAGAATCTCGAACATCTTCTCCTGCAGCTTGCCGTCGTGGATACGCAGAGAGCCACCGCCCACCTCTACACCGTTGCACACGAAGTCGTAGGCCACGGCACGAACCTTGGCGGGGTCGGTATCGAGCAGGGGAATATCGTCGGGATTGGGAAGGGTGAACGGATGGTGAGTGGCCATGAGGCGCTGTTCCTCGTCGCTCCACTCGAAGAGGGGGAAGTCGACAATCCATAGGCAGACGAACTTGTCCTTGTCGCGCAGACCGAGACGGTCGCCCATCTCCAGACGAAGGGTGCAGAGCTGGATGCGTGTCTTGTTGGCGTTGTCGCCACTGAGGATAAGCACGAGGTCGCCGTCCTTGGCGCCGCAAGCCTCCTTGACCTTCTGCCAGACCTCGGGAGCGTAGAACTTGTCGATGCTGGACTTCACGGTGCCGTCGGCGTTGAACTTCACGTAGACGAGCCCTTTGGCGCCCACCTGCGGACGCTTCACGAAGTCGGTCAGCTGGTCGAGCTGCTTGCGGGTGTAGTCGGCGCAGCCGGGGCAGCAGATGCCGCCGATGTACTGTGCGTCGTTGAACACGGGGAAGGTGCCGGTGCCCTTCAGCTGGTCCATCAGCTCGACAAACTCCATGCCGAAGCGCAGGTCGGGCTTGTCGGAGCCGAAGCGGCGCATGGCCTCATGCCACGTCATGCGCTGCAGCGGGGGAAGCTCTACGCCGCGCACCTCCTTGAACAGGTGGCGGGCAAGGCTCTCAAAGACTTCGAGGATATCCTCCTGCTCGACGAACGACATCTCACAGTCTATCTGCGTGAACTCCGGCTGGCGGTCGGCACGCAGGTCCTCGTCGCGGAAGCACTTCGCAATCTGGAAGTAACGGTCGAAGCCGGAGACCATCAGGAGCTGCTTCAACGTCTGGGGCGACTGCGGCAGGGCATAGAACTGTCCGGGGTTCATACGGCTGGGAACCACGAAGTCACGGGCACCCTCGGGCGTGGAGCCGATAAGGATAGGCGTCTCCACCTCGATGAACTGGCGGCTGTCGAGGAAGTTACGGATGAGGATGGTCATGCGGTGGCGCAGCTCCAGGTTTTTTCTGACGGCCTGACGGCGCAGGTCGAGGTAACGGTACTTCATGCGCAACTCGTCACCACCGTCGGTATTGTCCTCGATGGTGAAGGGCGGCGTGATGCTCTCGCTGAGAATGTTCAGTCCCGAGACGAGAATCTCAATGTCGCCCGTAGGCATCTTCGGGTTCTTCGACTCACGTTCGCTGACGGTTCCCGTAGCCTGGATGCACCATTCGCGTCCCAGCTTGTTGGCCTTCTCACAAAGGGCGGCGTCCTTCGACTCGTCGAACACTAACTGTGTAATACCATAGCGGTCGCGCAGGTCTACGAAGGTCATGCCTCCCATCTTACGCGTGCGCTGTACCCATCCGGCAAGCGTCACCTGCTGGCCGGCATCGGCGAGACGAAGCTCGCCACAAGTCTTGCTTCTATACATCTTTATATTTACGATTTACGAATTTGCGATTTACGATTTGTTACCGTGATAATTACGATTTACGAATTTGGCCGCAAAGGTACTACAAAAACGGCGAACTGCCAAACAATTCGCCGTTATTTCACTTTTATTTATCCATTACTTATTCATGAGTCGTAGCAGCTCGGCTCTATAGCCGTGAGGGTCTTTGCCGAGGTGGCCTTCCATGAGCTTACGGGCCATGGCGAGCGAGGCGTCGGCTTTATAGGGCGAGTCGCGCAGCACCATGCCGTAGGCAGCCACGCCGGCAGCGAAGTAGAAGTCGTCGCTACGGCCGTTCTTGTTGAAGATATGCTCCACGTTGAGCACCTTCTGCAGGGGGATGCTCTCACTGCCGAGCGACTTCTTGTAGCGGAAGTCGAAGGTGGCAAATGGGGTGTTATGGGATGAGTGATCAGCGTTGAGCACCAGCTCGTAGAGTGCCGTAATGGTCTGTCCTGCACCGATTTCCCCAGCATCCTTCTCGTCGTTCTCGAAGTCCTCGCTGCTCATCACTCGGTTCTCATAGCCAATAAGGCGGTACTCGCTGACCAGCGTGCTGTCGAACGTCACCTGGCACTTGGCATCGTTGGCCACGCTGACAAATCGTTCACGCTCATGCACAAAGACCTTCATCATCTCGTCCTCGCTGTCGATGTAGTGGTAGGTGCCGTTGCCATGATTGCTGATGCTCTCCATCATCACGTCGTTCAGGTTGCCCATGCCGAAGCCCAGGCAGGTCATGTAGATGCCCTTCTTGGCGTAGCTCTCCACCATCTCGGTGAGTGCTTCGGTGCTGGTCACGCCTACGTTGAAGTCGCCGTCGGTGCCCAGTATGACGCGGTTGTTGCACTTCGGGTCATAGTTCGCCATAGCCTCCTCGTAGGCCATCTTCAGAGCCTCGCCGCCGTTGGTGCAGCCACTGGCATTGAGCAGGTCGATGGCCTGGATGATGGTTGGCGCATCCTTGACCAGCGTCGACTCCAACAGTTTCTTCACTTCGCCTGAGTAGGTGATAATCGAGATACGGTCGTCGGGGTTCATCTGGTAGACCAGCTCCTTCAGACCCGACTTCAGCAGGTCGAGCTTGTCGCTGCTGAACATGGAGCCTGATACATCGACCAGGAACACGAAGTTGGCTCGGGGTATCTCATCCTCGGTCAGCTCCTTGCCCTTGATGCCCAGCCGCAGCAGGTAGTGTTGCTGGTTCCACGGGCAGACTCCCACCTCAGCATTGATGGCCACGGTGTTGCCGTCGGTAGGCTGGGCGTAGTCGTAGGTGAAATAGTTGAGCAGCTCCTCGATTCGCACGCTCGACGGATTGACGTCATACCCACAGTTGAGGTATCGGCGCACGATGGCATACGAGGCGCCGTCGGCATCGACAGAGAAGGTCGACACGGGCTGCAGCGATGTCTTCACGAAGGGGTTGTCGGTAAACTCCCCGAACTTGTCGCCGCTCAAGCCAGGAAGGCTTTCATCAAGGGCGTAGCTGTTGTAAGCCAAATAGTCTGAAGTTTCCACATACGCCACTTCGTTTTCGCCAGACACTCCACAACCCACGGCCAGCACACTCAGTGAGGCCAGGGAGAAATACAAAAAAATCTTTTTCATAATCGTTCGATATTATTGTTTAATATTACTCGCTTTGAGAATAAGCCGTTCTTTCTATGAGAATAAGCCGTTCTTTCTATGAGAGAAAGCCGTTCTTTCTCTGGGAAAAAGCCGTTCTTTCTCTGAGAGGGCGGAGACTATCGAGATTCCCTTTATTCAGCATTGTCTTGGGCCGAGTGCATTTCTATTTCCACATAGCCGTGGCCATTACCTTTTAATGATACAAAGCCATCATAACTGTAACCGTTATTGCTGCATCTGAGATACATCTTGTCGCCATGTGAAATACTGTCACTTCCTAAAGTGAACCATACAAAATGATAAGGTTCGTCTAATGGAGTTTCATAACAATCCGAATAGTAAGGTTCAAAAATGACGTTTAGAGAGTCCAGCCCTTCTTTCGTCTTTGACAAGTTTCTGATTGTGTTTATATATGCGGGGCGACCTTTAAATAATAAATCATAAAAACACATCTCTATATCTACTCTTCCTCCACCAGCATAAATAACCATAAATGGACCGTCTAAAGATTTATTCCATTTATTTGCATAGGTTTCTTGGCCTTCTGTAGGATGATCATGTCCTTTAATATTCACATACTCCTCATCTGACGAACAGGCACCCCATAATCCCGATATTAGAATAAAGGGGAAAAAGTAAAGAACTATTCTATTCATAATTTTTTGTTGTTTTGTCAATCTAACGAAGAGGGGACGGAAATCCTGCAGTATGAAAGCGTAAAAAATGTTAATTGCGGGTGCCGCAAAAAAAGTTGTCTTCGATGTGCAAGATTTTCGTTTTTTCCCGTTTAATAGAAAAAAACACAGGTATGAATAAGAAGATTATGAAAATGTTACTACCGTCATTGCTGGTTTGCATGATAAGTATGATGGTGGGCTGCCACGTCAATGATGAAGAATACGTTGATTTAAGACCACGTATAGCTGATGATTCTGAGATTATCTATAACTTCGATGGCGAATGGTCGGTAAACCGTCAGGTGGTGGACACGGCACGCATGGAGTTAAGAGAAAATGGAAAGATAGAAGTCCGTCTGCCGGAGCATTATCTGCTCAGTCTGTGCTTTCCTGATAAAACAGACATGGCTATAGAAACGAGTAACTCAGCGAGTTTAATAGAAGTACATGAGCAAGGTTATAGTGAAACGTCGCAATATATGTCCATAGGTTCTGATATGACACAGACCAATGAAGCAGAAACATTCTTCATCAATAGCTCATTTATGGCGGCCATTGACCGCACACCCTATTCTATCCAACTGCTGTCGAGAGAGTATGCTACGGCCGTTATACAGAACACAACGGGACAATGGACGTTGAGCATTCCCATTGACGGTTTCCTTCTCACGAATCTTTTCCTTTCGAGCCGTGAAACGGAGTTGGTGGAACTGCCCCAGACTGTCACCATCTATTATAATACAAAGAGAAGGATAGAATAAGTCAGGCTGGTGGAAACTGAGAAGCAACTGCTGGAAGCGATACGCAGCGGCGAGCGTGCTGCCATGCGACGGCTCTACGACCGCTACTCAGGCTATGCCATGGCCGTGGGGCTGAGGTATGTGCCCGAGCACGACGATGTGCGCGACGTGCTGCAGGACAGCTTCGTGAAGATTCTCACCAACATTGGCCAGTTTGAATATCGCGGCGAGGGGTCGCTGAAGGCATGGGTGAGCAGGATTGTCAGCAACTTGGCCATCGACCACCTCAAGGCAAACAGCCGATTCTTGCTCACAGACAATAGTTGGAGGGGATTTGATGCCCTCGACGACGAGGACGAGGAACCCGACATCGGAGACCTGCCACCTGACGTGCTGACGGAGATGATTGGCCGGCTGCCGACAAACTACCGAACGGTGCTTAACCTCTTCGTCTTCGAGCAACGGCCTCACAAGGAGATAGCCCGGCTGTTGGGCATCAAGGAGAACACGTCGTCGTCCATCTTCTTCAGGGCGAAACGGATGCTGGCAAAAATGATTACAGAATACCAAAACAAGCAAAGAACATGAAACCGGACAAGTTGACACAACAGCTGCACGACAAGCTGGCGGACTACCAGACGCCAGCTCCCGACGGTCTGTGGGATGACCTCGAGGCCGCCCTCGCCGGTGTAGGGGAAGAGACCACGCCAGCCCAAAGTGGCCGTACTCGTTTCGTGGCTTTGCGGAGGTGGGCGACAGCGGCAGCAATAGCAGCTCTCGTCTGCGGCGGTGGTATGATATGGTGGGGACAGGAGAGTCAAAAGATGGAGTCGCTGGTAAGTATGGCAGAAGAAGACTGTATTAATAATTTAGAAGAACAGGACGAAGAGACTCATATAGATGTTGAAGAACAGAACGAAGAAACTCCCCTACCCTCCGAGAACGAAGTTCAGAGCGCAGCCATTCCCCTCCCATGTAGGGGAGGGGCCAGGGGTGGGGTCAGTAACTCCAACACCTGCATCGCTGAGACAATACCTCTAAAAGAAGAGACCCAAACCCCACCCCTTGAGGGGAGGGGAATGGATGTGTCGGAGGAGCCTCAGACTACCCAGCCAAAATCGGAGGAGCCTCAGACTACCCAGCCGAAGTCGGAGGAGCCTCAGGTAATTCCTTCTCAGCCTGAGTCTCCCACAAAGGTATACCGTCCTCATCGTGTGAAGCACACCAACCGTAACCTGTCCCTTTCTCTCTACGCCATGAACGGTTTGGGCACAAAGGACAATAGTAATGGCGTGATGATGGCCGATGCCCTGGCAGAGAAATATGCCAACACGATGGCCAACGCCTACACCTCCAGACGCCAGTCTCCCATCTTCTTGACAGGCTACGAAGAAAGGGAACACCACCGCCAGCCCGTCTCTTTCGGACTATCAGTAAGCTATCCGTTCACCCAGCGGCTGTCACTCACATCGGGCATCGTCTATACGAAGATGCGGTCGGACTTCGAACAAATCATCCGCACCCAGCAAATCAACAAGGAGCAGACGCTCCACTACGTCGGCATACCCCTCGGCCTGAACTATCGTCTGTGGCAGCTAGGAGCGCGGTCATCCTCGTCCGCAAAGAAGCATGGTGTTTTCACAGCCTACGTCTCCACCGGCTTCCAGGCAGACTGGAATGTTGACGCACGACAGAACACCGAGGGCGTGGAGAGCCATCTGGACAAAGATAAGATGCAATGGTCGGTAAACGCCAGCCTCGGCTTGCAGTACAACCTCATGCCCCAGCTAGCCCTCTATGCCGAACCGGGCATCAGCCATTACTTCGACAACGGCAGTAACGTTCAGAACTTCTTTAAGGACAAGCCGACCAGTCTCCGGCTGCAAGTGGGAATACGGATGACCATTGACCATTGAACATTGACCGTTGAACATTGACCATTGAACATTGAACATTGAACATTGACCGCTGAACATTGATAAATATTGGTAAGAGCTAACGGCTATCGAAAAAAGTGGCGCAGTTCAATTCTTCCGTGGATGCCTACCCTGTGACAACTGCCGAAAATAGTGCACAGACGATACATATTTTATAAAAAAGCAGTACCTTTGCCCCCATGGAAGCAAATAGTGAACTGCAACGATACACCATGCTGG
>JAFVFY010000095.1 GCA_017475265.1 Prevotella sp.
GTATTTCCCAACCGCGAAAAACGCCAGTTTTGAGCGAAATAGGGGCAAACAAGTGTTAAGTTTATGTAATTTTAAGTCACTTTTTGCACAAAAGAGGGTGATTTGTGCAGGGTTATGAAGCGCGATTCCTGCAAAAAACAGCCGGTTTGGGCCGGTTCTTGCGCTAGATGCTCAACTTTTAGGAACACTTTTTTCTGTACTTTTTCTTTACATTTCAGCAAAATAGGCGGGTAAACTTTTCCTATAGTCGCTTCGCTCAAAATTATAAAAAAATTAACCTGAATTATTCATAAGAATTACGAGGATCAATCTAATGGCTTTGATTCTTAACACGAATTACCACGAATTAAACACAAATTATTCAAAAATTAAATTAATGAGTAATTAGTGTCTCAAAAAACTTGGAAGTTAAAAGAAAATATGAGTGGTAATCATGAAGACGTGCCTCCCCATCTGTTTGCAGCCGCAAGCGATGGGGAGGCTTCTTCAAATATCAATCCTGCTGCAATGTGGTGATGGTTACAAATTCAAGTTAAATTCTTTAATTTTTACCGTTAATTGAAAAAAAAGTTGTACCTTTGCGGCGTGAACGCCGCTAAAGCGATAAGACAGGAGGCATGAAACAAGCGCTGTTCTCTTTTCGCAATAACGGTCAACATTATAATTGATATACGAAAGATTATATAACTATGGCAACAGCAATAAAAGCAATCCCCACATTGAAAGGCAAGGAGGCACGTGAATTCCTCCGCCATGCAGAGGAGGCTGAACGCAACTACAAGGGAACCAATAACAGGGACGACCATTCCTTTTGCCAGATGGCTCATGCCATATTGAGCAAGGCTGGTATGCTTTAATATTAGACACATTGTAGCATGGCGTTTTTATCTGATAGCTGCACATTCCAGAACTGACAGACGATATTCTTGCCGCCTGTCGACCCTTTTCATGTGGCAATGAAGACCTTGATGACTTCTTCGCTCATGATGCCACACGATATGCCCACTTCTTGATGGGCAAGACTTATTGTTTCCGTTCTGGCAGCGATCCTTCAAAGATAGTCTGCGCTCTGACCATATCTAACGACAGTATTCGTATCTATGACTTGCCTCGCAGTCGCCGCGATTACATGAAAAGCCTTACTCACCATGAGAAGCCCTTGCGTCGCTATCCTGGTGTGCTGATTGGCCGTCTTGGAGTGAGTCGTGATTTTGCAGGTCAGGGCATAGGTAGCGAGGCATTGCAGTTCATTAAGGGATGGTTCTTCTCCAGTAGTAACAAAACTGGCTGTCGCTTTGTCATCGTAGATGCTGTCAATGAGCCACAAGTTATTGCATTCTATGAGAAAAATGGCTTTCACTGTCTCTTTTCCTCTGAAGAGCAGGAATTCCTTTATACAGGCGGTAAGAAAGGTCAACCTGTTGTCCTTACTACACGACTAATGTATTACGACTTGCTCGAAATGCGTAAATAATTTCCTTTATTTTATGCCACGCAGAGAGACGTTAAATAATCACAACACAGCGAAAATAATGGCCGAAACATTTGGCCGATACAATATTTTGCTACTCTCTCAGGCGCTCGCCTACCTATAAGAGAGACAGTATCACCTATTATTTTACGCGCGGGTCGCCCGCGTCAAGGGCAGTGCAAGCCGAGTGCAGAGCCAAGCTTGCTTGGGCTATGCCGAGGCGCAGCCTGCCCTCGCCCGAAAGGGCAATATACGGCTTTTCTTGCTTTCCAGCAAGAGAAGTCGGCTTGTTTTTTGTTCCCGTCGGACGACTGTGGCGGGGACGCATATAACAACAAAAAGTTTTAATTCACAATAAGCTTATTTTAAAACAAAATGCAAATGAAAAATTATTTCAATCTCAAGAAGAGCAAACTGCTACTCTTGACGCTCTTGACGATGCTCGTCGTGGGGACAAGGCCTGCATGGGCACAGAAGTCAATGCCGTACAGCTACGGGTTCGAGGACAACAACCTCGCCACCGACGGATGGACTACTCAGAACCCAAGTGGTCGGAACAACAGTGAATTTGGCCTTTGCATGCTTCTTAGTATATAAGAAGGAAAAATGTAAATTGATTAATATTACTGAATACAAACAATGAAGGAAATTAAGACAAGGAAAACGTATGAGAAACCGACGACAACGGTCGTCGTGATGCAACACAGAACACAGCTGCTCACAGGCAGCGTACAAGCCAAGCGCAATAGCTATGGTAAAGCCAACAATGATGTTAGTCCAGATGAGTTGAACGAGGACAATGAATGGGAATGGAACTAAACGGAAGGAGGATAAGAGCATGATTTCAAGCATCAAGACCCTGGCCGCCCTGCTGATGGCAGGAGCCGCCTTTGCCGCCTGCTCAAGCGAAGACAATATGATCGGCGGGCAGCCCGCATCACAGCAGACTTACACCATGACCATTGAGGCCAGCAAGGGAGGTGGCAGCGATGCCGCTACCCGTGCACTCTCGATAGACGGTAGTGGCGCACTGAACGCCACGTGGGAGACCAGCAACGAGGTGAAGGCGTATAACCACACCCAGTCTTCAGCATTCACCGGCAGTCTGAAGCCCCAGAGCAGTGGCGTGTCGGCCACGCTCACGGGTTCACTCACGGGCAGCGTCGCCGTTGATGACATCATCTACCTGCGGTGGCCGTCGGTCGATGCCGACTACACCGGGCAGGACGGCACACTGGAGACCATCGCCCAGCGCTACGACTACACCACGGGCGTCGCCCAGGTGACGAGCGTCGACGGCACGACCATTGGGGCAGAAGACTCCTCTTACGGCGGCCCCGTGCTGTTCACCAACAGCCAGGCCATCGTGAAGTTCACGCTGATTGACAAGGCCACCGGCTCGCCCATCAACGCCACCCAGCTCACCATCGACGCAAAGGTCGGCGTTGAGTCGCGCCTGATACAGAGCCTCACATACCCTGACACTTATACGCTTGGCACCATCACCATCAACCGCACCACACCCACCGGCAATGTCGTCTATGCAGCGCTGCCGTTCAGCAGCCAGGCCAGTTTCACCTTCGACCTCACCGCCACTGACGGCAAATACACCTACACCTACGAGAAGGCCGGCGTGACGATGCTCAACGGCAGATACTACGAGATCACGGTGAAGATGACGAGGGCTTACCCCATCGCTCTTAATGAAGTGACGAGTGACTATATCGGAAGTGTAGTGACAACCGACGGAACCGTTTATGCTACCGTAGCTGATGCAAGCGCTGCAAGCAAGACCGCAGCAGGCATGATAGCATACGTGAGCGGGATTGGGCAAGGACTGGCTATAGCCCTGGCCGATGAAGGCGAGATTCACTGGAATAATGCCACATCGACATGCGAAGGCAAAGCTGCTATCGGCAGCTATTCATGGAAGTTCCCCAGTCAGGCCGAGTGGCAGCAGATGTTCAGTGCCAACGGCGGTGACGCTTCAAGCTACAGCGGCCTGAATTCTGCTATCCGCACCGCCGGAGGCACAGCCTTGGAGGAGAACGAGCACTACTGGTCATCATCGACGGTGTCTGGTAAAGATCACGACACCTACGCCTACGCCGTGTACCTCAAGGATGGCAGTACCTCCTGGATAGAAAATTCTAAGGCCTTCGCCGAACTTGTCCGTGCCTGCCTCGCGTTCTGCCCTGACGGGCGCTGACGCCGAGGGACTGCCGTATAGTCATGGGGACAGGCACCTGGGTATGGGTGCCTGTTTTCATGGCAATTTTTTTGCTATATTCCTGATGTTCTCGTAATTCATGCAAGTAACTCTTGAGAGTTGTCTTGGCCTGACATCGAGCGATCGCATAACCTCTTGAAAGGGCGTGATCACGGGGTCGGAGAACCTGATCGTTTCTAAGTGTGTCACGTACCAGGACCGATGACACTTTAGCTTAATAATCAGGATGGCATAGGGTCCCCCCGAGCGAATTAGTGTGTGGCGAGCCAGCGGGCGGCGCGGCGGGCTATGTTCTCGCGGAGCTGGTCGCGGTAGAGCCAGATCTCGCGGGTGTGGTAGTTGCCGTCGACACCGAGCAGCGGGAGGATGTAGTCCTGGGCGGTGAAGCCCTGCACGAGGAGCAGTCCTGAAGCGGTGTCGAGGCGGACGGTCATGGTGTCCTTCTGCTGTTCGGCGACGGGGAGCAGGGGCGAGGGCTCGGTGACGAGGGTGGCCGCGGTGCTGTCGGTACGCCAGTTGACGGGGTTGATGGCGACGTCGCTCTTACCCCACCCCGGTAGTGTGCAGGCGGTGCCGCGGACGGAGTTGTAGCAGATGGTGACGCCGGTGTCGTCGGCGCCTCGTGCCGGCACCATGTGGGCGATGGTGTCGTTGATGGCGATGCCGATGGCGTAGGCGGCAATGAGGCGGCTATAGGTGTCGTCGTCCATCTCGCGCAGCAGCTCGAGGAGGATGTGTGCGCCCTGGCTGAAGCCTGCGAGGACGAAGGGTCGTCCGCCGTTCTGGTGGTCGAGGTAGTAGCGGAAGGCGCGTCGCACGTCGCCGAGGGCCACCGGCAGTCGTGTGGCGGCGAGGCTGTCGCTCTGGAACGACTGCAGGGAGCACTGGCGGTAGTAGGGTGCGTAGTAGTTCAGGCGTCCGCTGATGAGGGTGTCGACGCCGAGCATCTCGCCGTAGAGGGGTGCACGCAGGCTGTCGACATAGGTGTCGGCATAGTGGCACACCTGTCCGCCGGGCAGCTGGTAGTCGCCGGTCTCGGTGGAGATGATGTAGAATACGTCGGCCGGGGCCTGACGGTTGGTGACGTACCACTGCGTGGAGTCGCTGTAGTCGGGCTCTGCGGGAAGGGGTTCACTCAGCGCCAGCCCCTCGTGGCAGGCTGACAGCATGGCCGTTGCACAGATGGCGATGACGGCAAGGTATTTTCTCATTCTCATGGTTGCAAAGGTAATGAAAATCATTAACATACGCAAATTTTTCTGTTTTTTCGCAGAGATTTTGGTTATATCAGCATTTTTTCGCACTTTTGTGGCCAAATTACGATAAATATAGAAGAGAAGAATAAGGCTGGCGCGTGGTACACCATAGACGGTGTGCGCCTCGACGGGAAACCGACGAAGAAGGGACTATACATCCACGGAGGCAAGAAGGTCGTTATCCCCTAAGGAATAATTTATGTCTACGGAGATATGGAGATAAGGAGAATCCACGCGCAGCCCTCCTAAACTCCTAAACTCCGTAGAAAAAATAGTCCGTAGAGTTTAACACGAATTTCCACGAATGGCCCACGAATGTCTCATATAATATTAATGATAATTCGTGGGTCATTCGTGGCCATTACATGTTAAATATAAAACCTCCGCAGAAGAAATGGTCTAAGGAGTCAAGGAGTCAAGGAGTGGCTGCGCGCAGCTTCCTAAATTCTTGCTTTGGCAAGCGTCCCTTTGGGCCGAGCGCCTAAATTCCTTAGACAACAGCCCCGCAAGGAAAAACTCCTAAACTCCCGAACTCCTTAGAAAGATTATAGTCCGTAGCGTGAAGTGAACACGAAGTTTAATCCGTGAAATCCGTTTTAATCCGTTGTTGTACAGCAAAAGCTATGGTTTGTTCAACAAAAGTACTGCCCTCAGCCATCCGGCGTAGAGGGCTTCGTGGTTGTCGGGGCCGGGAGTGAAGACCTGGGTGACCTTGCGGAGGGGTTTCACCTCGTCGAAGGTGTGCCAAATACCGGTGGCAAAGCCGCTCATGATGGCGGCGCCAAGGGCAGAGGCATCCTCCACCTCGGTACAGACGACGGGTGTCTGCAGGAG
The DNA here is from genome assembly GCA_017475265.1 of Prevotella sp. Lineage (GTDB taxonomy): Bacteria > Bacteroidota > Bacteroidia > Bacteroidales > Bacteroidaceae > Prevotella. The sequence continues at coordinate 5,792 of JAFVFY010000095.1, forward strand.
GTCGGCCTGTAGCTGCATGAGCAGCTGGTTCTTTGTAGGTCCGCCGTCGGCGGCAATCTCGCGCAGCGGTGCTCCCGTAGCACGGGTCATGGCGTCTACCAAGTCTTTTATTTGCAGGGCTATCGACTCCAAGGCAGCACGCAAGAAGTGAGCACGGGTCGTGGCGAAGGTGAGGCCGAACACGGCTCCACGCACGTCACTCTGCCACCAAGGGGCTCCCAGACCGCTAAAGGCCGGTACAATGTAGACCCCTCCCGACGACTCCACGCTGCGGGCCTCGGCCTCGATGTCGCGTGGGTGGGCAATCATCTTCATTTGGTCTGCAAGCCATTTCAGTGTTGCCCCCGTGCTGTAGATGTTTCCTTCGTAACCGTAATAGTGGCTGCCGAGGGCTGAGAAGGCCACACTGGTGACGAGACCCTTGGGGGCAGGTAGAGGTTTAGTGCCTATGTTCACCATCACGCTGGAGCCCGTGCCGTAGGTCACCTTTCCCATGCCCTCGGCGAAGCACATCTGCCCCACCAGTGCACCGTGGCTGTCGCCCAGCACACCTGCAATCTTGATGGGCGAAGGGAAGAGTCCCTCGATGGTAGTCTCTCCATAGACAGCATCGCAGGGCAGCACCTGGGGCATCATCGTGCGGGGTATGCGGAAGAGCCGCAGCAGGTCGTCATCCCAATCCATCGTGTGAATATTGAAGAGCATGGTGCGCGAGGCGTTCGTCGTGTCCGTGGCATGAACTTTTCCCCCCGTGAGTTTCCAGATGAGCCAGGTGTCGATGGTTCCCATCAGCAGGTCGCCATGCTCTGCAGCCTCGCGTGCACCGGGGATATTGTCGAGCAGCCATGCCACGCCAGAAGCTGAGAAGTTGGGGTCGATGAGCAGACCGGCACGCTCCATCACCAGTGGCCCGTAGCCCTCCCCTTGAAGACGGTTGCAGAGGTCGCGGCCACGGGTGTCCTGCCACACCACGGCACGCGCTATAGGACAACCTGTATGGCGGTTCCACACGACGGCCGTCTCCCGCTGGTTGGTGAGGGCTATTGAACATTGAACATTGAACATTGAACATTGACCATTATTGCTGCGCATAGCTGAATGTTCAATGGTCAATGGTGAATGGTCAATGACTTTCCGTATGACCTCCACCATATTTTCATAGATCTCCTCTGCATCGTGTTCTACCCATCCTTCCTGAGGGTAGTACTGCTGGTGCTCCTTGTCGGCGCGGGCCAGCAGTCGGAACGGGCTGACACTAGCGTCTGCCCCTACTTCGAAGAGCATGGCCTTCGTGGCGCTCGTGCTCTGGTCGATGGCAATGATATAGTTCATGATTAATAATAAGTGGCCATGCCGCTGAGCATGACCACTTTATATTGATGATAGTAAATTACAGATTGGGGTTAATCTTGCTCCACTCGCTGATGGGCGGCACGATGTTCAAGGTCACCAGCTCGTCGCGCATCTTGCAGAGGTGCTCGTAGGAGGCGTCGAGCTTTGCGTTCTCCTCGGCTGTTCCCTGAGGAACTTCAAACTTAGCACCATCCTGGGTGAGCGTGGTCTTCATGGCCATCATGATGTGGTCGTACTTGTCGGTCTTGACGTAGGTACCAACGGGGAAGCGGAAAGCCTCGCCACCCATGGCAGCACGAATCATCTCGACGCTGAGATATGAAGGACTCTGGAAGGAAGAGCGGCCACGCAGCTTGATGATGGCGGCACCACCCTTGGTAACGTCGGTCTTCATCTGCTCCCACTCCTCTGCGGAGAACTCGGGCGTACCGATGATGTCAGTCAGCTTGCGTCCCTTGATAGTCACGTGACTGCCAAAGACGGCCATCTGCTCACCATGTCCGCCGTAGGTGGCACAGCCCTTAATCTCACTCTGCAGCACACCGAACTTCTTGGCAAGTGCACTCTGCAGACGGGTGGTGTCGAGACCAGCGAGGGTAGTCACCTGTCCGGGTTTCAGTCCGCTATAAAGCAGGGTTACGAGACCAGTGAGGTCGGCGGGGTTGAAGATGATGACCACGTGCTTCACGTCGGGGCAGTACTTCTTGATGTTCAGTCCCAGCTCCTCGGCAATCTTGCAGTTGCCAGCCAGCAGGTCCTCACGGGTCATACCCTCCTTACGGGGAGCACCGCCGGAAGAAATGATGTACTTAGCACCACGGAAAGCCTCCTCAGCATCGGTGGTGGCGGTGATGGTGGCCTCGTCGAAGCCACTCTGGCGCATCTCCTCGGCCACGCCCTCGGGTGAGAACACGTCGTAGAGACACAGGTTACTTGTAAGGCCCATCATCAGGGCGCACTGAGCCATGTTACTTCCAATCATGCCGGCTGCGCCGACGATGACCAGTTTGTCGTTTGTGATAAATGCCATAATACTAATCTTTAAGGTTTAATTAATGTATAATGCTTAATAATCGCTTCAGTTCCTCGTCACTGCCGAAGGGAATGCTTATCTTGCCCTTTCCTCCGACACCGTAGGTCACCTGCACCTTGGTCTGCAGGATGCTGGACAGCTTATCCTTCAGTTGTCCCACCTCATCGGGCAGTTGTGTCTGAGCCACAATTTTCTTCTTAGCCGTCTGCACGTTCTCACCGCTCTTGAGCATTTGCACCATCTCCTCCACCTTGCGCACAGAGTACTGGTTCTTCTGCACATCGCGGAAGACTTTCAGCTGCATGGAGGGTGAGTCGAGCGAGAGTAGCGCACGGGCATGTCCCATGTCTATCTCGCGGTTCTTCAGTGCCATCTGTATCTGTGCGGGAAGTTTCAGCAGACGCATGTAGTTGGTCACGGCGGTGCGGCTCTTGCCCACGCGCTCCGAGATTTTCTCCTGCGTCATGCCGCTGGTCTCGGCCAAGTGCTCGTAGGCCAGTGCAATCTCTATGGCGTTGAGGTCTTCACGCTGGATATTCTCCACAAGGGCCAACTCCATGACGCTCTCGTCATCGGCAGTGCGTATGTATGCCGGGATGGTTGTCAAGCCAGCCATCTGTGATGCCCTCCAGCGTCGCTCTCCTGCAATAATCTGGTAATGGTCAGGACTCACCTCGCGCAGCGTGATGGGTGCAATGATACCCATGGTCTTAATACTGCCGGCAAGCTCCTCCATCGCCTCGGGGTCGAACTCCCGACGCGGTTGGTCAGGATTGGGCTCTATCTGACTGATGGGAATCTCATTGAGGTTCGATGACCCCTGTGTCTTTACTTCGCTCGTGTCTATCAGCGCATCCAGCCCACGGCCACTACCAATGTCATCAAGGCCGCGGCCTAGTACGCTCTTATCGTATTTCTTTCTTACAGCCATTTCTATTTAGGGGAGTTAAAGGGAGTTAGAGGGAGTTATGGGGGAGTTAAAGGACGTCACTTTAGTAATCAATGTATTTGGTAATCAACGTACTTCACTATTCCCCTCTGCCCTTCACTCTTCTTTCACTCCGTTGTTATTGATAATTCCTTTACAATATGAATTTAAAAACATACTCGTCTCTTCCAGCGACTTACGTAATTCTTCAAATTGAGGTAGGGAGATATGTCTTTTAACTCCCTTTGACTCCCCCATAACTCCCTTTAACTCCCTTTCGATATTATTTCCTTCGCCAGGGCGAGGTGGTTCTTCGAACCCGTGGACTCTGCATCGTAAAGAATCACGGGCAGACCGTGCGAGGGACTTTCGGAGAGTTTCACGTTACGCTGGATGACGGTTTTGAATACCAGCTCCTGGAAATGACGCTTTACCTCATCGTAAATCTGGTTAGCCAGACGGAGACGCGAATCGTACATGGTGAGAAGGAAGCCCTCAATCTCCAGCTTCGGGTTCAGCTTCGACTTTATTATCTTAATGGTATTGAGCAACTTGGATATTCCCTCAAGGGCGAAATACTCGCACTGCACGGGAATAATGACTGAGTCGGCTGCCGTCAGCGAGTTCACCGTGATAAGCCCCAGTGACGGCGAGCAGTCTATGAGTATGTAGTCGTATTCGGCACGAATAGGCTCCAGCAGTTTCTTGATGACGCGCTCACGGTTGTCCAGGTTGAGCATCTCAATCTCAGCTCCCACGAGGTCTATGTGACTTGGAATGATGTCCAGTCCCTCGATGTCTGTGGTGTAAATGGCCTCACGCACATCGGTATGGTTGATGATACACTCGTAGAGCGAGCTTTCCACCTCCTTGATATCCACTCCGAGACCACTGGAGGCGTTGGCCTGGGGGTCAGCATCCACCACCAGCACGGTCTTTTCGAGCGTTGCCAGCGAGGCTGCCAGGTTGATGGTGGTAGTGGTCTTCCCCACCCCACCTTTCTGATTGGCTAATGCAATGATTTTACCCATATCAATCTTTTTCCTTTAAATATTGGGTGCAAAGTTACATCTATTTCGCGAAATGACAAAACTTTTCGCATACTTTCACTATAAAATCCCTTAATTATTTGGTCATATATGCAAAAAACCGTATCTTTGCACCAATTAACAATAAATATTACTAACATGACTATGAAAAGACACTTTATGACTGCCATTGTTGCAGCATTGGCACTAGCCACCGCCGAGGCACAAGAATTCTACGACATCACCGAGAACTACATCCAGAACGCCGACTTTACGGCCAATGTGGACTACGGCATCGATGCCGCCGCCGAGAATGTAAAGAACAATACACTTAACACCCCAGAGGGGTGGAAAAAGGATGACGGTGCCAAGGCTACCCTTGCCGTGGCTGCTACGTTCCAGTATGGCACAAAGGCAACGTTTGGAAACCAGAACATCCCGGCCTTAGGTCCCGACGGAACGACCAACGGTGCCTGCCTGACACTCTGTGCTTCTTTCGGTAACTACATGGCTTTCTATCAGAAAGCAAAGATGCCTGCGGGCAACTACAAGATGCTCGTCACCTACTACAACTGCAACCCTGACGCCGAGACGGTTGTAAGTAATATGTGCGGATGGTATGTCTCGAAGGATGACAACATCTTATCGGAGACCACAACCTTTGGTTTCTCAGAGTGGCGCACCGACACCATCGCCTTCACCCTCGATGATGTCACCAATGGTCAGCTGCAAATAGGCATCAAATGCACAGGCACCACGACAAAGAACGCCATGCTTGCCGTGGACAATGTGCGTCTGCTGCGCGACACCCCTTACGGCCCGCAGGATGACTTAGTGCCCGCTCCAGAGATTATAAGCGACATGCGCTTTGCACGCGGTGCCACCATGGCCTTCGGGCGCATCAAGAAGGTCACTGGCGAAAGCATCGCCGAGCAGGGATTCTGCTGGGGAGTGACGCCTGAACCGACCATCAACGACAACACGACAACAGAGTATCTGTCAAACAACGGAAACATCTACTGGCTGAAAGACCTCACCCCCGCCACATTATATTATATGCGTGCATACGCGAAGAACAGCTATGGTAAGGTGGGCTACGGCGACGTGATAAAGTTCTACACCCTGCCTAAAGGCCAGATAAGGCTAAGCGTGCGCGACGGCGGAGACCAAGCCACCTACAATCGTATCAAGAACGCTGCCGAGACGGCTGTTGACTGGTGGAACAACCTGACCGAAATAAAGGACTTCAGTCCCAGTGTGGGCTTCGTTGATGGCACTCCTACCGCCGACTGCTCTTACGGTGGATGGATTCGCGTGGGTTCTAATTCGAGCTACCAGCGCGCTGGTACCATCATGCACGAGATGCTCCATGGCGTTGGCGTCATTCCCTGGGCCGACACCGAGTGGAGCCGCCATACCCTCCGCTCTGGTGTTAACGGCGATGGATATGGAACGGGCCAGTGGCTCGGCGACCGTGTGACGGAAGTGCTGCGTTTCTGGGACAACTCCACGACATCGGTGCTCAACGGTGACTACCAGCACCTATGGCCCTACGGTATCAACGGAGCCAACGAGGACAATGGCAGCGACGTGCTCTATATAGGCAACTCGCTTGTATGCCAGGCACTGGGCGAGGACGGACTGCAGCACACCTACACTCACTTTGCAGAACCCTATTACGCCTTCAACCAGGAAGACGACACGAAGTACTACCTGAAGTGTGAGGACGAGGAGCGCGGACTGTACACCAGCTACCTCATGCCCACGAAGACCGGCACCCTGAAGTGGATTGCCATGTCCGCTGTCGAGGCACAGGCAAACGATAGTGTCGCATGGTACATCACCTTCACGCCCGACAACCAGTACTACCAGCTGCGCAATGCTGCCACTGGTCAGTACCTGACCTACGCCAGCGGATTCAAGACCGTGGAACGCACCACAACCACCAATGCCGACAACTTCCATTTCATGCGAGGACGTATCAACGTGGCTTCAGCTGTTGAGGGTGCTAACCGTGGCTACTGGATCATCCATCCCACCAGCGACTGGACTCCACCCTGTCTGCAAGCCAATGCCAACGAAAATGTGGGCAGTTCCACCTTCGACATCAAGAACAGTGCCACCAAGCAGCGCTGGCTCATCCTCACCGCCGAGCAGACGACACAGATGGAACAAGCCGCCGTCACAGCCATGAAGGAAAGCGTGAAAACCACCCTGGCCAACATCAGACAGCTGGCAATGGTGCCCCACAAAGAACTGGCTAATGGTACAGACGAGGCATACGCCAATGCTCTCGACGACATAGAGAAGCGAGCCGACGAGGCCACTCAGCTCTCCGATGTGATGACCCTGCAGGACGAGGCCAACCAGGCTGCCTTCCAGTTCCTCTGCAACGTCAGTGCCACGGACAAGACAAAGCCCTTCGACCTGACCTACATGATACAAAGTCAAGGTATGGACAGCACCGATGGATGGACGGGCAGTCCAACGATAAACCATTCATGTGCAGAGTTCTACGAGAAGACATTCAACTTCTTCCAGAACATCGACAACCTTCCTGGCGGTAGCTATCAGGTGCTGGCACAAGGCTTCCAGCGTCCCGGTACTTCTGCCGATGCCTATAGCGACTATACCGCTGGCAACAACAAGGTGACGGCCTCGCTCTACGCTGGTAATGTCAACAACAATACACAGCTTGCCCATATCATCTACGACGCCCAGACAAAGAAAGTGGGCAAGGGCAGCGAGGCCACCGTGGGCGGCAATCTGTACATCCCCCAGACCATGGAGGCCGCAGCAGCCTACTTCGCAAAGGGACTCTATGAGAACAGCATTGATGCCACAGTGGAGAAGGACGGCAGCTCGCTGCGCATAGGCATACGCGCCACCTCGCAGCCCACCTCCTATTGGACCATCTTCGACAACTTCCGCCTACACTTCTTCGGGAAGGAAATCACTGCCGTCAAGGGTGACGTTAACGGCGATGGCACGGTCGACGTGGCCGACATATCGTCCATCATCAGTGCCATGGCGGGTGATACCAGCGTGGACGAAGCAGCGGCCGACGTTAACGGCGACGGCACGGTCGACGTGGCCGACATCTCCACTGTAATTAGTATCATGGCAGGAGAATAATGTCAGACTTATGCTCACACTGAAAATCATTTTCTGGATTTGCATTGTCCTCGTGGTCTACACATACGTAGGCTACGGGGCATTGCTTTGGTTCATCATACGCATCAAGCGGCTGTTTTCTCCCTCTGGAGGGGCAGACAGCGTGACCGTCACCGACGAAGAGCTGCCGCAGATGACCCTCATGATTTGTGCCTACAACGAGGAAGAGGTCATCCATGAGAAGATGGAGAACATCCGCCAGCTGGACTATCCTCGTGAGAAACTCTGCGTGATGTGGATCACCGATGGCTCGACCGACCATACCAACGAGCTGCTCCGTCAGTACCCAGAGGTGACGCTGGTGTTCTCTCCAGAGCGACGCGGCAAGGCCGCAGCCCTGGAACATGGCCTGAGTGTGAACACCTCCCCCTTCGTAACTTTCACCGACGCCAACACCATGCTCAATGCCGGAGCCCTGCGCGAGATTGCCCGTCAGTTTATGAAGCCCGGCGTCAGCTGCGTGGCGGGTGAGAAGCGCGTCACCGCCCGTACCGTAGTAGCCCACGCTTCCCAGCGTGGAGAGGTTGCAGCTCAGACCGCTGCCGAGGGCGAAGGTCTCTACTGGCGCTACGAGAGCGCTCTCAAGCAGTGGGACAGTGACCTCTACTCCGCCATGGGAGCCGCCGGAGAGCTCTTCGCCGTGCGCATGGAGCACTATCGCCGTCCTCCCCAGAACGCCTTGCTTGATGACTTCATGATGTCGATGCTCATCGTCAAGGACGGCCACCGCATCGCTTATACCAGCGATGCCTACGCCACGGAATATGGCTCGGCAAACCTCCAAGAGGAGTCGAAGCGCAAGCGCCGCATCGCTGCCGGTGGACTGCAGAGCTCATGGTGGCTACGCAGTCTGATGAACCCCTTCCGCTATCCTAAGGTGGCCTTCCAGTTCGTCTCCCACCGTGTGCTACGCTGGACCATCACGCCCTTCGCCATGCTCGCCCTCATCCCGCTGAACATCGCCCTCGTGGCCATGGGTGCAGGAACCCTCTACACCGTCATCCTTGTCCTTCAGTTGCTCTTCTACCTCGCCGCCCTCACCGGCTGGTTCCTCGCCCGAAGCGGTCACCAGAACAAGCTGCTCAACGTCCCCTCCTATTTCCTCTTCATGAACTTCAACGTATTCCTCGGCATCCGCTACCTTATGACCCACAGCAAAAGCGGTACATGGGAAAAGGCTTCCCGTGGCTAACTATACCAACACAGTCTAAGTTCTAACCTACATTATTCACGGCAATATGGATAAACAACGGATTAAAACTGATTTCACGGATTTTCACGGATTATTTTTTATCTTCCCATCGAATCTGGAAGAAATCTGTGAAATCAATTATAATCTGTATAATCCGTGTAATCCGTAAAATCCGTTGTTGAAAAGAGTATGAATAATCCAAGCTAAGGTCAATCGTCTAAGGTCTAAAGTCTGAGGTCTATAGTCTAAGGTCTAAAGTCTAAGTTCTAAAGTCTAAGGTCTAAAGTCTATAGTCTAAGGTCTATAGTCTAAGGTCAATCGTCTATGGTCAATGGAAAAACGTGTTTCTGATTTCATCCTCCGTCATCATCTTCTCGACCCTGACGTCCTGCACCTCGTCGCCCTCAGCGGCGGTGCCGACAGTGTGTGTCTGCTGTTGTTATTGCTGCGCTTGGGCTACCGTGTGGAGGCCATGCACTGCAACTTCCACCTGCGGGGGGAGGAAAGCGACCGCGACGAGGCTTTCGTGGAGTCTTTATGTCAAGATAAAGGCGTGCCCCTCCACCTGGCACACTTCGACACCCGTGCCTACGCCGACCTTCACCACGTGAGCATTGAGATGGCGGCCCGCGAATTGCGCTATTCCTGGTTCGAACAGTTGCGGCGAGACCTAGGGGCAGCGACCATCTGCGTGGCCCACCATAGCGATGACAATGTAGAAACAATACTCATGAACCTCCTGCGGGGCACTGGTCTTCGTGGTCTGCAGGGCATACAGCCCCGGCGTGGCCACATCGTCCGCCCCCTGCTCTGCGTCAGCCGCGAAGAGATAGAGCAGTGGCTGCACGAACAGGGCCAGCCCTTCGTCACCGACTCCACAAACACCGTGGCCGACGTGGTTCGCAACAAACTCCGCCTCGACATCATCCCCCGCCTGAAAGACGTCTTCCCACAAGCCAACAGCAACATCCTTTCCACGGCCCATCTCGTCAGTGAGGCCCTACGCGTCTACGACCATGCCATCAGCGAGCAACTACGCCTTATAGCTGGTGACGGTTCTTCCATCAGCATTGACGAACTGTTGCACGAGCCCTCGCCAGAGAGCCTCCTCTTCGAGTGGCTCAGCCCCAAAGGCTTCTCTTCGCACACCATTCTCCAATTAAGCCAGATGCTCCCCACTATCAGCTCTGGTCGCGAATGGTCATCGGCCACCCACACCCTCGTCTGTCACTCCGGCCATCTCCTTCTCTCTGCCATAGAAGAGCAAAGAGGCCCCCTGCTCATACCAGAGCCGGGGACCTACGTCTACGATGACAAGACGAAGTTCCGCCTCACCATCCATGAAGGCCAGCACATAGAGCGCGACAATCCCAACGTCTGCTGTGCCGACGCTTCCACCATCGCCTTCCCCCTGGAGCTTCGTCACATTCGCCAGGGCGATCGTTTCCGTCCCCTAGGCATGAAGGGCACCCGACTGGTAAGCGATTTCCTTACCGACCTGCACCTCTCCATCATCGACAAGCGCCGTCAGCTCGTTCTCTGCGATGCCCACGGCAACATCATCTGGCTCATCGGCCGCCGCATGGACGACCGCTTTAAGGTAACGGAAAAAACAACAAAGACCTTAGTAGTCTCTTCAGTAGACGCGATCTAATTTATTAATTGTGCCGAATTCGACATTGCTGCAAGTTGACTGTAACTTGAAACGCCATAGCCCGTTGTTGACCTAAATCACAAAAAGGCACCATATAGACAGGCACCCATTGCACTTTCATTTACCATAGTGAATCAGATGGACCGTCCCCGCGATTCCGCGAACTCCCTTTGTGATGCGCCTAACTTCTTTTGTGATGTATTATCACTCTTTTGTGATGCTGACCCATCCTTTTGTGATGGCATTTGTGATGCTTCATCCTTCTTTTGTGCTGATTTCCAAAACAAAATTATAGTATATCTGCGTCCTTTCAATAGTTACTCACTCACCTGTAAGCAATGGCTCTTCTGTTGAATAAGTTAACGAGACATTGCCCGGCAAGCTTGAACTTAAACTTCATTGTTGTTTAGCAATTCTTTTCCTTTTTCTGTAAGTGAATAACTTTGTTTAGGACTACTTGGCGCATCTGTCAACGTTGGAACAACCAATTCTGCGTCTATCAGATGTGATAATAAGTTACGTTTGAATCTGTTCCTATTTTTTTCGTTGACCAGTTTCATTAATGCAGTCGTAGGTAAAGCCTCTAGTTTTACCGCACGCATTATAGCTATAGCATCTTCCCTATGCCTAAAAAACATCTTAGGACAAACTTGGGACAAAGCGACAAGCTTAGGACAGCTTGGGACAAATCTGTGTTTGCGACATTCTTTACGACATCTCCGACATTGGCTGTCACATCTACCATCCTCTCCCTTAAACTTAACATACTGCACATACAGGCCAGGCATGAAACGACGGGGATGTTTACAAAACAATACCATAGCGGCATACGTGGGGCATTGGTGCTCCATATCATACATACCTACTGCGGCCATCTGCTCCTCAATAGGGCGGCTGTCAGTATCAACCATATCCTTAGCTTCACCTCAATACGTGCCTCACCGTCTGGCGTCTGGTATAATAGTAATTGTCCTTTGTCTGTTTCCATATTCATATTGCGTTTGCAAAGTTCTTTCTTTATGAAAGCGACCAAAGGTCGAGCGAATCAATTATTCCGTAATGGTTTGTTTATCTGCCCTTTTATCTGCCCTTTCATATTAGCTGATTTTCAGCTGGTTAAAAACAATTTGCTTACTTGCTTGTTTGCTTATTTATCCGCCCTTTTATCTGCGCAGATGAACGCACTATTGGCCAGGGTATTATTGCCCAATGCCATATTAATGGTCTCAATCCTTACCAAGAGTCTGATCGTATAAAGGCTGCAAATGATATCGCTGATATGGCAGATTCCATTGTCGGCAGTATCGGCAGATTCCAATGGGACATCGCTGTAACACGTATAGGCCAGCTTGCATCAGAAATGATACTCTCAACGGGCTTGAAATCACACACAAGTCCGTCTATTCTCGTCTAATCTCGTCTAAATTCTCGCTTAAATCTCGCTTAAAGTCGCTTAAATTTTCTCAGTGCAAATGTCCTATATAAAGGGCTTTCCAAGGATTCTCGCTTAAAATTCCACTTAAAGTCACTTAAATTCTCACTTAAAGTCGCTTAAATCTTACTTAAAGTCGCTTAAATCTTACTTAAATGCCTCGTTTATGTCCTTTGTCTTATGCAAAATCTCCATGTGGTGCGAGAAACTGATACCAAGAAACTCTTCGCGATTGATTTCGGTCGCCGTCGGCGACCATTTTGTCAACGAGAAATAATCATGTGTTATGGATTCTCTTGCGCTGTCCAATGTCAATTCGGTCGCCATTGGCGAGCGATTTAGGTATTGTGACCAAAACTCTGCAAACATACGCATCTTTTTGATGCTTTCTTCTGAGAATCCTCGCAAACCCGGCAGTTCTCTTCGCAGTTGTTCGCTGATTACCTTGATGGCTCCTGTACCCCATGTTCCTTTACGAGAGTTTGCTGAAACATAAAGTCCTACACCAAAATACAGTGATAGTTGCGTACCGCTAATCATTCTTGCAGCACGCGACTGGCTCTGTAGAATAGCCCCTTTGATAGTTTGAACAGCTTGTTTTAATTCTGCTGTCAGTATGCTTTTATTCTCTGCGTTCATATTCTTCAAACGACACTTAATGATTGATTATTGCTCCTTTTCGTATTCCTCTCGTGTAATTGGAGTCTCTGGATCTACAATGAGGACTTCATCGTAGGTCAGGCCGTAGAGGTGATAGACGAGAAGGTCGATTTCTGATTCCAAAGCATATGTGTCTCTATTTTCAGAAGTTTTGGCTTCAATTATTTCACAAACTAGTGAAATGAGGTTAGCTTGAATATCAATATTAGGAATGGCAATAGGCAAAGACTCCAAAGGTCTTTTCTTAATTTTGGGGAACGTCTTTTTTGAATCAGAGAATCTAACTTTCCAATAATAGTGCATAACTTTTGAATTAATAATGCCCAAAAGATATTTAATGTCTATTTTATCATTCTTAAGATAAATATTGTAAATGGTGTTCATTGTATATATATGTGGCGGGCATAAACATCCATCGGGATATTCTCCAATTTGGCGAACAAGAATACGTTCTTTTGAGTAGACAATAGGGTTCCCTCCACTCTTTATTGCTTCGGGGTGGAAATTGACATATTCGTTATGAGGCAGAAGGCAATAATGTTTAACATTCACCCCATCTACCACAGGAACAAACTCACTGTTTACTTTGTATGTCGCCACATAAGTTTTCCTATCAAAAGTTTGTATTCCAAAATAGGCTGATGCAAATTCACATAGTAGTGGGTGTTTGTTTATCTTTTTTATTATAAAATCACTATTATATCCATTATTTGTATTAAATTCATAAAAATATTTTGGCGGTTGTATCATCATTTGATTGTATTCAGAGAATACAGGGTCGTTTATTTCAGTAACAGACTTTTTTATATCTACGACTTTAATTGCACATTTAGTGTTGAAACATTTTTGGCCTATAAAAATAGCATTGTCAACAGATGCGTTTTCAAACAAAGAAATGTGAAATCTTACCAACCATAGAATGGAAGTTTGAGAAACTAATATATTGCGTAACTTATCATTATGTTCATTCATCAAGTATGAAATTGGAGTAATCAATGTAATAATGCCATTTTTCGAACACAAATAACAAGACTGTTCCATGAACAGATGGTATAGATCTACTTTATATTGAGGGCACTTATATAAAGCTAAATATTTGTTTTGTATCTCTGAAGGGATAGATGAGTTCTGTAGTAACACATAAGGAGGATTACCTATAATAATATCAAATCCCGTAAAGTTCCCCTCCTCATCCAATAATGCAGGAAACTCAAAACGCCACTCAAAAGCTTGGTCATAGATTTTGTTGGACTCTATTTCTTCACGCTGTTGCTCTAATACTTTGAGCTCTTTCTGGAGAGCCCTGATTTTCTTCTCGTTCTCTTTCTTTTTATTACCGAAGAAATCACCCATCTGCAAGTTATCTATGGCTCCGCGAACTTTTGCAATCTTTCCCATTTCTTCTTTGCTGAGTTTGGTTTTGACAGCCCGCTTGATGTCTTCAATTCTCTGGCGGAAATCGTCTTTCTGTGTATGGTCAGAAATGTTCGTGTAGTCATATACCCACTGGCGATAGTCATCCAAGGTGTAGTTTGTGCCGTTCTTTTGGTTGTAGTCTTTCAGTACATTCTGGAATGGGGCATCTAATGGGAAACGATGGAGCAGGGAGTCACCACACATAATCTTATAATCGAGGTTGGGTAGTGGCTGCGGCTCGTTCTCGTCAACAACCAGTGCCAACCAGAAGCGCAAGCGGGCTATATCTACGGCTCCCTTTTCTATATCTACACCATAGATGTTGTTCTGAATGATGTCACGTTTTACCTTTGCGTATGAGAAATCTTCATTCTTGCCTATGAAGCCATACAACAGATGACGGCAATCAAACAAGACATTCAGCACACCCATTGGGAATGCCCCTGAGCCAATGGCAGGGTCACAGACTTTTACTACAGCCAAGGCTTTGTTGACCAGTCTTGCATTCTCTTTGTTTTGTAGAATCGGCTCCACCACTCTTTGTTTGATGAGGGAGTCAATGGCGGTATGCAACTCTTCAGGCGTATTGCTTTTCAGATACTGGGCAACACTCTCCTTGCTCATATACTGCACTATCTCTTTGGGAGTGTAGAAGGCACCTTTGTCTTTATTGTCCTCCAATAAGTTCTCGAAGATGTGGCCAAGCATTTCCGGGTCGATGCCGATTTCTGAGTCTTCAGGATCGTTTTCGTCAATAGTGAAGTTATACATGGCGAAGAAGTCCATGAGTTCCTTGAAATAGTCGTATGGGAAATCAATGTCTTTCTTGTCTAACTCGTCCTTGTCGAAAAGTCCACCATTAAGATAAGGAATTTTGATGTTATCACCTAAGCGAGGGTCAGCGAGGTCATTAGTTCTGCGTTCATTGAGGGTGTTGAAGAAAAGAGGTTCAAGGACATCGCTCAGCAGACGGTCATTACCCTCATAACTTTCTATTAAGTGGTTCAGATAGAACTTGTCGCCACCGTTCCAACCTTGCTGGTTGGCTGGCACACCCATCCAGCCCTTCTTCTGCAAGAACTGAAGGAATACCAGACGGCCTAAGAGTTTCTTCACATAGTCACGGTTCTCCTTTGTGTCGTCATTGATGTGCTTGAGGAACTTCACATAACGCTCCTTGTAGCCATTGAAGAAATCCTTGTTTAGGCGTTCCACCGAGAAGGCATCCTTGATGTTCTCAAACGAGATGCCGTTGCGCTGTAGGGCATCGAAGCGTCCGACAGGGGTATTATAGTAGTTGTCACTTTCTCCGAATACGTAAGTAAAACGTTTTGCAGCAGTGTTCTCGCCCTTGATGTCGCAGACAAAAGACAAACGCCAAGTAAATTTACTATTTACGAATTTACTATTTACGATTTTGGCGGAGCTGCTGTCAAAGACTACGAGGGCAGCATCAAACTCACCCCAATTGGGATTGATGAATGACTTGACAAGATTGCGCAAGCCGACACGTTTGCGGGCTACATTGCCATGCTGAATCTGATAATAGAACAAGCCGATACGGTAGCTGTCGGTGGTGTCGATGGCTCCAAGGTAGTAGCCTTGCTCGTCATCGGCAGTTCCTTCAATGCGCTCAGGTGCTGCTTTCAACTCCGTAGCGTGGAAATAGCTGCGCAGCATGGTCTGCCATTCCTGCTGATTGAACGGCTGCTGGAATATCTGTCGGAGGTTGTCTTTTGTATAGGTCATAGCGGTAATTACTTTTTATTGATTGTCGTCTTGTATAAAGCCTATTTTCCGTCGCGGTTTCTGACGAGGCTCTTTGGATTGAAGTTCTGCCAGTGCTAATGTAATATTGTCGAGTTGCATACGAGTACTCTCGTTGATGTCGTTCTGGTCATGAAGGATGTCTTCAATGTCAAGTTTCAGTTCTTCGAAGTCCTTACGCAACTGGGCGATGTCGGCATTTGAATTGGGCAAAGCAAGAGAGGTGGCCATGTGGCGGAACTCAACAAAGGCTCGCATAATCTCACGATTTATATGGATAGCGGTCTCGGAATTAAGCACACTGCTGAGCATAGCTACGCCAAGTTCAGTAAAAGCGTATGGAAGATATTTCGAATGTTGTCCTCTCCCTTTGTTTAAGGTCGCATTTTGCGACCTTAAACGAATAGAATCGTCCAAATCCCCTGTTTCTAAAGGCGTTTCTAAGGTCGCAAAATGCGACCTCAATGCAATCCGTTCTGTTTCATCTTTTGTCAAACGAAACATAAAGTCATCACCTTCGAAACGTTTGTCATTTCGTCTTACAGCCTCGTTCAAGCGCTTGGTCTCTACACCATACAAGGCTGCCAAATCGCGATCAAGCATGACGCGCTGACCACGTATTTCAAATATCTTGTTTTGTATTAGTTGTAGGTCTGTCATAGGTTTCTTTTATTTCAGTAACCATTAGTTGCCGATTTTAGGGGGTTATATAAATGTTTCGGAAATAATGATTTGCGGGTCGCTGACCTTTGGAACTGCCTGTTCTTGCATTTGTTCACTCATGGTCTGGTATTCGCCAATCAGTTCTGACAGCGTTTTCTTCAGTTTTGCCTCGTCGGTCTTGATTTGCACTTTGTCGCCTTTGTAAGGTTTTGACAAGTCACGCAAACGGCGAGGTAACTGGGTGTATATACCTTTATTAATATAGTCAGTAAGAATATGGCACTGCACCTTTGTTGTATTGTCTGGAATTACCTGAGTAATCTTACGAAGGAAGTTGAGGGCAGTCTTTGAGATGTTATCAAGGTCAGTACGATTGATGGATGACTCATCGGCAGCCTCTACATATTCCTTGGTGTATCTGCTCAAAGCACGATTCACATGTTCGTAATTCTTACTGTCAGCCAGGAACGGAGCGGCTTGTTCTTCCGGCTTTGCCTTCAGATACTTGATGGCCTCCAAGAAATCGATAGGCTTTACGGTCTTATCGGTAGCAAGATAGAACTCAGTCTTGACATCGGACGAGACATAGACAATAGACTTATCCGTATGTTTGTCTGTGCTGCGGGCCACGCGACTCTTCAACGGCAATTGCTTAACCTTGTCGTATAGTTCGCGGTTGTTGTGATAGACCTCACGTAGTTCACGTATCAATGCTAACTTCTCGTCCATGCTGTCCTTCACGTTGCTGTCGAACATCTGGAACTGCTTGACGATTTCTTCCTTGGAATAGATCTGCACATCTTCGCCAAAAGCAGAATGGAAACCCTGTAACTTGACAAGCGCATTTTCATAGAGTTTAATCTGCTCATTACCCTGGGGAGAGGGGTAGAACATATAATTATAGATAAACTCTGCCACAGAGCCAATACGATTCACACGTCCAATGCGCTGCATCAACCGGGAGGCATTCCACGGAGAATCATAGTTGACAATGATATGAGAACGATGCAGGTTTACACCTTCTGCCAAAACATCAGAAGTGAGAATGATGTTGTATTGGTCGTCCTGCACTTCGCTATTGGCATCGAAATTCTCCTTGATGATAGAGGCCTTCTTGTCGCGATTGTCAGCAGTAATGGTCAGTATGTCTTTCCTTCCCAATTCATTTTCTAATCGGCCTTTGAGGTAATTCAGGGTATCAACACTTTCAGAGAATACCACCAACTTTCCTGATACGTTCCGGCTGTCGAAGAATTCTGTTTCAAGTTTCTTACGGAACAGGTCATATTTCTGGTCATCGTGTTCTTTCTGCCAATCGTCATTCAAGGCTTCAAGTACCTGTTTGTCGTGACGGAGCATTTCGATGAAATCAGGTTCGAAATCGTCAGACTTATAAAGAATATCGCTTTCTTGATAGCCTTTCTTCATGGCCAGTTCAATAATCTGGTCTAATTCCATACCTTTTGCCTGTAACTCCTTCACATTCAATTCTGGTGCAATAATCACCTTGTTTTCGGCAAACATCTTCAGCATATCGTTGGTGATACGAAGTAAGGTAGCCAACGAGAGCTTGAAGGCATGGAAACTACTTTCCAGACGCTTCACCATGTGAACACGATAGATACCTGCCAACGTCTGGCCAACATGAACTGCGTTGCGATACTTGGCGCGATATTCAGGTTTTAGGAACTCCACCGCACGATAACGAGCATAATACAGATGCGGATCAAACTTGTCATCCGAAAGGACGTTCAAGGTATAAAAGAATCGTTGACTTGTATCAGCATCCATCTTATACTCAAGCGAGATTGGAGGCTGTGGCTTTGGGAAGATGATACCCTGCGCCTGTAAGTCTTTCTTGTATTCCGGGTCGTTCTCGATGTTATGACGAGTTCGACGAACCGTCACCTTGTCAATCACCCTCCCACGAATAGCCTCATAGATCTTGTCCACGTCAGCGGTCACATCGCGTGTCTCGCGTTCCTTCATTAACAGGTTGTATGCCTTGATATGCTCTGCAAAAAAGCCTTTCAGATTGGGAATACCATCGATGGTACAGTTTTGACTGTCTTGGAATAACAATAGCAAATTAAGTAAGTCATCAGGACGATTGTTAAGAGGTGTTGCAGAAAGCAGCATCACTTTCTTACGTTGGTTCTTCAGAAGACCAGCGTTTACGCAATCAGCTTTACATATCTTTTGTAGTTCGTCGTACTTACCAGCACCATCGTTACGGAAACCATGTGCTTCATCGACGATAATCAAATCGTATTCTTCCTTTGCCTTGTATTGTTCCTTACCATCTAATACACACGATAGTTTACCATTGGTAATAAACTGTGCTTTATGCTTAATACCAAACAACTTGAAAGTGTTCTCCCAGTTTTCTCGCAAAGCAGGAGGAAATATCACCAGAATGCTGGTATTCTTACCATTGGCCTCTATGAATCGCTTGGCTATCATGGTGGCTATCATAGTCTTGCCAAGACCTACCACATCAGCAAGGAACAGACCATTATGACGCATGAGCATCTGGAATCCTTGTATCACTGCGTCCGTTTGGTACTTCAATTCCATCACGCCATTGGGCAACTGAATGGAGAAATCATCTTCAATTTGGTCTCCGAAAGTATCAATGAGTACCTTTAAATATATTTCGTATGGTGTAGGCTGATAACCTAAGTAGGTCTTTTGCTTGATACTTTCAACATCATCGATAGTCAATGTGATGGCCTCTTCCCATAATTTCTTAAACTCAGAATGGCAATAGTCAACATCATCGAAGTCCTTCATGGCTACATTCAACTCGTATCGGGGTGACTGTGTGGTGCCAAGTCCAGAATCTGAAATATTGGAAGAGCCCATGATAACCCAACCATCAGTATTCTCATTGTGATTATGGGGAAGACAGAGGTAGAACTTTGCGTGGAGATTCTTGGTGGCGTGAATCTTCATCTGGAGTCTGCCATCTATGAGGTCTTGGCACATCTGCAAGATACCTTCCTCCACTTCTGGAGCATACCGGGCATTGACAATATCCTGACGGAATTCCTCATCATAGACCATCTTTGCTTTTTCCTCGTTTTCCAGCATCAGCATAGCTTTATTGTGGCGACGGAAAATATCGTCAATATTAATACCAACTAATATCTTGATCTCTTCGACATCGTTCAACTCTTTGCGTAGTTTGAAATATCCAGAAGAACGGAAGAAACCCACAACTGCCAGGAAACGGTCGAAGTTGGCCATGTTTGTGGCAATACCCTTCAACTTGTCGAAAAGGGTATGACCTGTATCGTTATTGAAAAATTTACTTCTCATATTCAGTATCTATTAGTCTGTGATATGTTCTTTATTATCACATGCATATTCTCCCAATGTCCAGTCATATTGCTCCCTACTCTAGCGATAGCCCCTTCTCCTTCAAATCCGGCAATCGTTTCTTTCCTGTAGTGGGGTGTTGCATGGCTCCTTGTTTTTTCTTTTATAAATGCCACTGCAAAGATACACAATTCCCCTGATACAAACGAAGAAATGAAAAGGATTTAATACTTTTTGCGATATAGAGAGGGCGAGTAGCAGAAATAGGGCGTTTAGGTGACAGAAGTATGATACTTAGGTGACAAAAGTATGATACTTAGGTAGCGCAAATATGATACTTAGGTAGCGTAAGTATGATAGTTAGTCGTTACAAACGGCATAGATTGATGGAGAGTTACACATTTTCGTTGTGACAAACGAAGTAAAGAAAAAGGATGCAATTTTTCTCACGAAAAGTATTTGAAAACACTATACATTCCTACATTTTTGTTGTAACTATCTAAAGATAAAAGATTTAGCTTATGTATAGAGCCTACATTTTTAATAAGCTCTATACATTCATTGAGAAAGGACGTAGGTTGATGGCAAAAATAGCTTATCTAAGTGTCGGATAATCAGTTTGTTTCACTTTGTTTCTCCCGTGGAAACAAACAGTTTCAACGGTAGAAACTAACAGTTTCCACGGAGGAAACTGAAACTAAGGTCGGTTATTGTTACTGCTTTCCTCCGTTATGTATGTGGATAAAGTCCATTTACTGCCTATGTATAGTGGCACTATAAAATGTATAGTCTATACATAAACTAACATTCTGTATATATGTAAGTTACAAGAAAAATGTAGGAATGTATAGTGAAATCAAAAAAAGTTCGTGAGAAAAATTGCAGAGGTGTCCCTGTTAGTGTATTGACATTGCAGCGCGAGACAATGAAAAGGACGGAAAAGGATGGAAATGGACGGAAAAGGACGGAAAAGGAGGGAAATGATAGAAAGCTGAAAAGAAAAAGGTGGAATAATTGGCTGTGTGGGGAAATCTTCGTACCTTTGTCGCCAAAATGCCAGTTATGATTTCAACAAAGGATATAAAAGTGATTGCTTTCGATGCCGATGACACCCTGTGGGACTGTCAGGGGCATTTCGAGCGCGTCATGCAACGACTCTACGATGAACTTGTACCTTGGACCGACCGCGAGACGTCGGCCTTGGAGCTGTTTGCCACCGAGCGGAAGAACATGCGGTTGCTGGGCTTCGGCGTGAAAGCCTTCACGCTGTCCATCCTGGAGACGGCTATGCGCGTAAGCCATAACGAGATGCCTGCCTCCACCATTAGCAATCTGTTACAGGAGTGCTACACGCTGCTGGAGTTTCCCTGCACACCGCTACCCGAGGTGGAGGAGACGCTGCAGTGGCTGAAGGCCAACACAAGGTACAGGCTCGTGGTGTTCACCAAGGGAGAACTACTTGACCAGCAGCACAAGCTGGAACGTAGCGGACTGGAGAAATACTTCTGCTATACAGAAATCACCAGCGATAAAAGCGACGCCGAGTTTCGCCAGTTGTGCACGAAACTCGGCGTGAAGCCTAATGAGATGCTCATGGTGGGTAACTCGCTGAAGAGCGACATTGCCCCTGCTCTCGCCATTGGCTGCCCTGCCGTCTACATTCCCTTCCACGTCACCTGGCAGCTGGAGCATGCCGAGGAGATAAAGCATCCGCAGATGGTGCAGATAGAAAGATTCGGGCAGCTGAAAAATGTCTTAGTTGATTAAGAACACCTTTGTCTTGCCATTGTATGTAGCCTTAACGGTGGCTCGGTATTCCTTTCCGGTTTCGATAACGGAAGTCACGCCGGGGTTGGTGGCCTTGACCTCTATCTTGGCATTGGCCTTTCTGGGGGCGTAGCACTGGTAGGTGGTAGCGTCCATATATCCGTTCTGATTGGTAAAGCGGACGGGGGTGTCGGGGATATTAATCTTTTGGCCGTCTACGGTAATAGTAATCTGCGGCACCTCGGGCACCTTCACGTCCCCTCCTGACCAGTTGAAGCCAATGCCATGAAGGTCGAAGAGTCCCTGCGGACGCTGGGGCTGCTGCGGACGGCGTCCCCAAGGTCCTTGTGGCTGTTCGGGCTGCTTTACTTCAGGCCCGTCAGCAATGAGATAGATGGCATGTTTGCCAGTAAGTCCTTCAACGGCAGGAACTTTAGCCCTAAAGACAGTAGCCTTCCTTTCATCGCTTTCAGGAACAGAGATGGTAGCTATTTCCTCACCCTTCCACGGGTCATCCAGACGAATGTGAATCTTGAAAGCACCATGTCGGCCATGTGTCAGGTTGAGGAAGATTTCGGTGCCGTCACCTTTCTTGGTTCCCTGGAATGGCATAACACCCTTTGAAGTTTCAGAGAGGCCGCCGAAGCCGAAATACTTGAAGCCGATGATGCCGCCATTCTGAATACCGGCAAGGTCCATCGAGTTATTCCACACGTCGTGGTTGTCCTGCATGTACTGGTTGGCATTGGGACCATACATGTAGCAAGCGATGCCAGCGGAGTAGTAGGCGTAGGGCGGCAGACCGTAAATCTGAAAGCCCTCACTGGTCACCTCAGCACCCGTGTACTCATTGCCGTCAGAAGCTTTTGCCGTCCACTCATTATTGGGTAGGAAGGGGTCGTAGCCTGTGATGCGCACCTGTCCGCCTTTGGCCACAGGCTTCTTGTCCCACTCAATCTTCACAGGGGCCACCATAGCCTGACGGGCATTGCCGAAACCACGCGGCGGACGGTGGTAGAAGACGTACCACTGACCGTTGATTTCCTGGATGGAGCCGTGGGTGTTGTGGGCGGCGTTGGTCTCTATCAGTTTCGAGCCGTCTGCATTGAGAACAATGCCACGGGAGTCAACCAGTACCCCACCCGACCGCCAAGGGCCGAGGGGCGAGTCACCGTAGGCATAGCGCAGAGCGGAGTTCGTATTGCCCAGGCCGTATTCCTTGCCAGAGTAACCCGAGAACACCATCACGTACTTGTTGCCCACCTGACGGATAGACGAGGCCTCGAAGAAATTGAAGTCCAACGGATTCTGACCCTTGTAGAGCGCCTTATACTCACTACCCTCCTTGTCGAGCAGACGACCGTCGGCACTACTGGCAGGGATGAAGGGATCTATCAGCTCCGTACCGGGGCGTTTACTGTACATCGTGTTCTGGTCTAGCTCACAGGCGGTGCTGTGCTGGAAGCCATAGAACACGTAGGCACGATAACCCTTGTCATAGTCGGGGTCTTTCTTGTCGGTGATGTTCTCGATGAACACCGAGGGGTCGAAGTCGATGAGCGAACCTTCCACGCAGCGGGTGCCATCGGACGTAAGATTCACGGGTGTGAAAGGACCATTGGGACGGTCGCCCTTGCAGACCATAGCGATACGGCCAAAGCCACGGCTATGGGGATAGAGCCAGTAGGTTTTCTTACCCGTCTGGCGGTCGGTGGTGCAGACTAGGTCGGGGGCATACATCGTGTCCCACTGACCATTGACGTACCACGAGAAGATGGGACCTTCGTCACGCCACTGTGACAAATCCTCAACGGGAGCCGACCACATACGGATGTCTGGGCCGCAGTATGCCGTGTAGGTCACGTCATGTGAACCGATGATGTAGGCACGCAGCTTGCCGGGGTTGTCGGGGTCTTCAAACACGCGGGGCTCGCCATCGGGCACATGCTCCCACAGGGGCAAATAGGGGTTCTGCGCCACTGCGTGGCTAACGAATAATGAACAAATAATAAAGGATAATCCTCGGAATAGTTTATTCATAGATTATTGTTTATTGGTTATTGGTTATTGTTTATTGGAGTTATAGTCTGACGTTAATGCCCTCACTGTGTAGGTACTGCTTCAGTTCGGGTATGGGAATCTCGCCGAAGTGGAACACACTGGCAGCCAAAGCCGCGTCGGCATGCCCCAGGGTGAAGGCATCGCGGAAATGCTCCTTGGCACCTGCGCCGCCACTGGCGATGATAGGTATGCTAAGGTCGGCAGCCAGACGGGCAAGGGCCTCGTTGGCATAGCCTTGCTTCACGCCGTCATGGTTCATCGACGTGAAGAGTATCTCGCCCGCTCCACGCTCCTGTGCTTCGTGTGCCCATTCAAAGAGTCCACGCTCTGTGCGCTCGCGGCCACCCTTGAGATAACAAAACCATTCTGATTTACGATTTACGAATTTTCGATTTTCGATTTCTTTTCGATTTTCGATTTCTTCGTCCAGGCGAGCGTCGATAGCCACGACACATACCTGCGAACCGAAACGGCGGGCTACCTCTTCAATCAGCTCCGGGTGGCGGATGGCAGCGCTGTTGATACTCACCTTGTCGGCTCCGGCATAGAGCATGCGCTCCACGTCGGCCAGCTCGTTGATGCCACCGCCCACGGTGAACGGGATGTTGATTTCTGCCGCCACGCGCGTCACCATGTCTGTGAACGTCTTGCGCCCTTCAAAAGAGGCAGTGATGTCAAGGAACACCAGCTCGTCAGCCCCCTGAAGGCTGTATGCCTTGCCCAGCTCCACGGGGTCGCCAGCACTACGCAGACTGACGAAGTTCACACCCTTCACCGTCTCGCCGTCCTTTACGTCGAGGCAGGGGATGATGCGCTTGGCCAGTGTACCCGTTGTCTTATCGTATTCCATATACTTCTTATTGATACCTTGATTTCAGAGGGCAAAGATAAACATAATTTACCGATAAAGCGATATTTTCCTAACAGTTTTACAATACTTTAGGATTTCAGCACAGGCAAGGAGCTCCGTCATGCTTTAAACCCACCACCATTTAGGTCACTTAGTAGGTGAAGCGATGTTCCAAAACCTATCAAAAATTGACATAAAACAAGTATTTAATAACAAAACGACACTTTTTAGCACTTTATTATGATAAAATGTTTGGTAATTCAAATTTTTGCTTTACCTTTGCAAGCGAAAAGAAAAAGGTACTCCCCTATTCTTTTTGCAACCAGATACTTTACACATCTTTATATTATTAAACCCTTAAAACAAAAAAATTATGAATGCAGCACAAGTAGTAGAGCAGCTGAAACAGCGCTTTCCTAACGAGCCGGAGTACATCCAGGCCGTGAGTCAGGTTCTCCCCACCATCGAGGAAGAGTACAACAAGCATCCCGAGTTCGAGAAGGCTAACCTTATCGAGCGTCTTTGCATCCCCGACAGGGTACTGGAGTTCCGTGTGACATGGACAGACGACCAGGGCAAGGTACAGACCAACATGGGTTACCGTATCCAGCACAACAACGCCATTGGCCCGTACAAAGGCGGACTGCGCTACCACAAGAGTGTTAACCTGGGCATCCTGAAGTTCCTCGCTTTCGAGCAGACCTTCAAGAACTCGCTGACCACCCTGCCTATGGGCGGTGCCAAGGGCGGTTCCGACTTCTCGCCCCGTGGCAAGAGCGACGCCGAGGTGATGCGTTTCTGCCAGGCATTCATGAACGAGCTCTACCGCGTGATTGGTCCCGATGAGGACGTTCCCGCAGGCGACATCGGCGTTGGCGGACGTGAGGTAGGCTATCTCTTCGGACAGTACAAGAAGCTCACCCACCAGTTCCAGGGCGTGCTCACCGGTAAGGGAATCCCCTTCGGCGGCTCACTCATCCGTCCCGAGGCTACCGGTTACGGTACTGTATACTTCCTCTGCTCGATGCTCGCTACCCGTGGCATAGAGCTGAAGGGCAAGAAGGTGCTCATCTCTGGTGCCGGTAACGTGGCACAGTATGCCGCTGAGAAGTGCATCCAGCTGGGAGCCATTCCTATGACCATGTCAGACTCCGACGGTTACATCTATGACCCGGACGGCATCGACCGTGCAAAGCTCGACTACATCATGGAGCTGAAGAACGTGGAGCGTGGACGTATCAAGGAGTATGTCGAGGAATATCCCACAGCCGTCTATCACGAGGGCAAGCGCCCCTGGTATGAGAAGGCCGACATCGCCCTGCCTTGCGCCACCCAGAACGAGATTAACGCTGACGAGGCACAGGCTCTGGTCGACAACGGCATCATCGCCGTGGCCGAGGGTGCCAACATGCCCACCCTGCCTGAGGCTATCAAGATCTTCCAGGACGCTAAGCTGCTCTACTCACCGGGCAAGGCATCGAACGCAGGCGGCGTGAGCGTATCAGGTCTCGAGATGTCGCAGAACTCCGAGCGCCTCTCCTGGACAGCCAAGGAGGTCGACGACTACCTGAAGCGCATCATGAACGACATTCACGAGAACTGCGTGAAATACGGCACGCAGCCCGACGGCTACATCAACTACGTGAAGGGCGCCAATGTCGCCGGCTTCATGAAGGTTGCCAAGGCCATGATGGCACAGGGCATTGTGTAAGCTCGGCGAAGCCAAGGTTTACACAATGATGGCACATTGTGTAAGCTCGGCGAAGCCAAGGTCTACGCAATGATGGCACATTGTGTAAGCTCGGCGAAGCCAAGGTCTACGCAATGATGACCGCAGGGAATCGTGTAAGCAAAAACACAAACACGATTACATAATTTACAAGAAGACCGTCCCCTGTAATTCAGTGGGACGGTCTTCTATTAATCTACCACAAACTTGCACGTGGTCTTGTTGCCATTGCTGTCGCTGACGACGGCCACATAGACACCACGACGCAGCTGGCTGACACCCACGTCAGCATGTCCACCGTAGACACGCGACGTGACGGCCAGCACTTTCTGTCCCGAGAGGTTCGTCACACCTACCCGCACGTCACCGTCGTAGATGCTTTCCACCTTCAGACGGCCATTGACATAACGCACGCTAAGACCATCGGTGATGGCCATGTCGCTGATTTCCGTCCAATGGAGCTGTTCCACGACGCTGACATAGCTCGACGTGATGTTGGCCTTGCCGATGGTGGGGATGTTCATTGTATAGACGTCGGCAGCACCGTCAGGATAACGACCTGCGGTCTCATCATCCTTCATGGGACCGTAGGTGAAGTGGTCTGTCCATGACCCGTCGGCAGCGGTGAGCATCAGCTCGTCACCTTCGGCATCGAGCTTGAACGATGCATGAAGCTGTGTCAGGGGCTCACGCTGGTCGCACCAGATGATGAGGTAGTCGTGCGGGAGGATGACGGTGCCCTGCTCCGTCTCCATACCGTAGGGGGTGTAGCCCCATAAGTCTTCGGACGTGAAGAGGGGCGGTTCTATCTGGTACTTCCTGGGCTTGTCGGGATTATCGGAGAGATACATGCCCGCCACGTCGATGGGCTGGTCGGTGGTGTTATAAAGCTCCACCCAGTCGTTGTGCTTGAAGTACTCATTGACATAGATGGCGTTGGCAGCGCTCACCTCGTTGATGCGCACGGGAACGATATTGCCGACGGCGCGCTCTTCGTCGGTCATTGGCCTGAACGTAGCCACAAGCGACAGCTTCGCGTCATCGGGCATGTTGATGACGGGGTCGGAGGACACGAATTCCTCTTCATCAGCATCGCTAATGGTGGTCTGTAGCAAAGCAGCCCAATAGAGGTCGCTGGAGGTATAGCTCGTGTTGTGAACCTCCACGGCCACTACGTTGTTGCCTTTATGAAACAGCGAGGCGGACAGCTCAATGTCACCCTCAAAGGGTGTGTCACCGGCGTATGTCTGTGAGAATGTGTCGTAATCCACGTTGCCATTGGGCATGTTCACGCGACCGGCTTCCTGACCGTTGACATAGACCACAAAACCGTCATCCACCTGATAACTCATGACGAAGCTGTCGTTAGCGGCAGGTGCCTTGCTAAGGGTCACGCGCTGGCGGAAGTAGGTAGTGGGATGCTTCTGCTGGCTGTCATCACCATAGCTGACGGTGGTGGCGACACCCTTCATGGAGAAGCCCAGCGGTGCCATCCCTACGCTCCAATTGCTGTCATCGAAGTTGGTGGCCTGCCAGTCGCTAGGAGCCTCACCGTCGTCATAATAGTGCCATTGGGATGAGTACTCTGAGAGTGTGGTGAGCGATGCCCCACCCTTCTTCCATCCCGTAAAGATATAGCCAGCGGGAGCCTTCGCCTCCAGCGTCACGGGAGCGAAGAGGTAGCCTTTGAACGAGGAATAGGGAACGGTCAAACCGTTCATCATAAGCGTGGCACCATCGGTGTCGGCACTGAGCTGGACGTTTTGTTTCGTGAGCCCGTCGATCTGAGCTGGCTTATACGCCCGTAGCTGGTTCATGGCCTCGTCCAAACGAGAACTCAGCCTGTTCTTTATCTCGCTGGCAGAACCGTCGGGGCTACGGTTTTCAAGCTGTAGCATGGGGCGCATGGCATCGGCCAGCTCGTTGACTATCGACGTGACACGCTGCCGCTCAAAGACGCTGCCGCCCATGAGGCAGAAGGTGTCGAGGAACTTCTTGCGATACTCATCGTTGTTGAGAAGATTGCGGAAGAGCTTCACCAAAGGGGTGTTAGCAAATTCCTTGTTGGTCTCGAGCGTGGAGATGCTCGTCATGGCGCAATAATAGTTGAACACCTGGTCGAGGTCGAAGAGGACAAAGCGGAACCGACCGTCCTTCTTGCTGCGATAGCCCTTGACGTTGTTGTTTGGCCAGTCGCTGTTGCCCAAGTAAAGCTCTGCGGCCATGTAGTTGGTGAACTCATCGATGTCCAACAGCGCCTTCACCTTGTCGTAGACACCTTCGGCGTTAATGCGCTCGCTCAGCTTTACAAGATAATTATAGACCTCGGCGGTGCCATTCTTGAACTCATCGTTCTCGAAGGCGTCTATCTCCTCGTCGTCATATCCCCAGTTGGCATATACGAACTTGTCGTTGTTGGGTTCACGCAGGTTCAGCATGCCTTTGAATTTCCCGTTGACGTATTCCGCCACCTGTACGGTGCTCTGCACGTCGAGGTCGATGCCGGAGCGTTGCACGATAGTAGTCAGCGCAGGATCCTTGAAACGGCTCCAGGAGTCGTTGCCACCGTTGCGCACGAGAAGTGCCTTGTTACGGATGTAGGGTTTCTGGGGGAAAAAGGGATAGTCCAGATGGTTAAGCCCATCGAACACCTTACTGCTTTTCAGCTTGAAGGAGCGGGGAGCGTCCTTGCGCGACCAGCCACCGGAGACGCTGATGTTCACGTCCTGATTGAACAGCATCTTGCCATCGGGGCTGATGTAGCTGAAGTTCACAGGGCGGTCCCATGGCTGGTTCCAGTTCACCGCATCATCGCGACCGTTGCCAGGAATGCCGTTCTGGCCTTTAACGTCAATGCCCCACATCGGGTCATTGAAGAAACGGTCGTCGCCGACAATGGAGACGACGGGGACGGTGTAGTTCTTGTCGTGCTTGATATAGCTGCGCGTCACAGGAGCGCTCGGCAGATAGCCGTCCTTAAAAAGACGGAACACATAGCTCGAGGTACTCCTTACGGTGAACTTGCCCGTGGTGCTTCTTTTAGCCGTACCATCTCCCTCCACCGTACTCATGGGCAGACTGCCATCGGTGGTGTACATCAGTATGGCACCATCGGGAATATCTACATTGACGTTGAAAAGCTTGTCAAACAAACAACTGCCTACACTCACTGTGGGTGGGTCTAGGCAGGTGTTGGCAAAATGCGCACTGGCATTGCTCGCGCCAGGCGTTACGTCTGCCGTCCATCCCCATTCCTCGCCACCATCGGTAGTACGGGCGTAGGAGGCGCGACTCAGGCAGGAAGGATAGTCCTGTCTCACGACTAGATTGCCCTGACGGTCGCTCAGGCAGATAGTGCCGCCGTCACAGTCGAGCTTGAACGGGGCATGGGTAGAAAGGATGTCATTAGAGCCGAGCCATAAGACCTTAAACCCCTTGGCCGGCACCTTACCAATGTTCGTAGGGAGCTTCCATTGCTTCAGGTTGTCGGCATCGTAGCTCAGGTACATGCCACCAAGGTCAGCGGCCTCTTCACCAGGATTGTAAACCTCTATCCAGCTGTCGAAATTTGTCGCGGGACTCATAACGATACCCGCGTTACTAGCCATCAGCTCGTTGATGACTAAGACTACTGAAAGTAACGCCGTTCCCATCTCAAAGGCTTACTCCTCTACTATGTGGGGGAAGTCTTTCCAGTACTTGCTGACGTAGTAGGTGTTGAGCATGCCCTTGGGTACGACGAGCGTGGCAGTGCGGGCATCGAAGGCATCCTCCACAATCGGGGGATACTTCTTGATGCATACAATACGGTTAAGCGCCGTGCAGTCCTTGAAGGCATCCTTGCGCAGACGTTCCACGCTCTTCGGGAGGGTGATGGATTGCAGGGACGTGCAGCCCATGAAGGTGCTGTCCTCGACGAAGCGCACTCCCTGGGGAACGGCGAAGGCCGTCAGCCCTGTGCAGTCGCGGAAGGCTTGCACGCCTATCTCATCCATCTTCTCCGGCAGCGCTATCTCCGTCATCCCGCGTGTGCCGCGGAATGCCTGGGGAGCGAGATAGCGTATGCCGTCGAGGATGCGCGTGTTTTGGCAGCCGGCGACAAGCATCAGCTTGCCTTTCCACGTACATACGATTCCATTACAGTCCTCTCGTGAGTCATAGTGGGTATTGGCCGTGTCTACACTCAGAGACGTAAGTCCCGGGCAGTCAGCAAAGGCACCATAGTTGATGGTGACAACACTACGGGGAACGGTGATGCTCTCCAAACTGGCAGAGCCAGCGAAGGTCTCAGGCTGAAGCTCCTGGACACCCAAGAAATAGCGGAACTCGTCAAAGTGCTTCAAGTTGCTGTTCTGGAGAGCGGTGCCAAGGTCTTTCACATTGACGGCGTCAATGCTGGTCATCTCCGTTGCATCGGAAGCTATCCAGCCCTGGCTGCGCGCCAAGGCCATCAGCTCCGCATTACTCTGGTCGGTGGCGATGACCACTTCCTCAACCTCAATATCATCCGGGTCATCGGGACTACCCACATAATCAATAGCCCAAAAACAAAGCACGAACACGGCAATGATAACCAGACCACCAAGAATCCACGGTGATTTTTCTTTCATAGTCTCTCAACTCTAACTTAGATTATTCATACTCTTTCCAACAACGGATTTTACGGATCACACGGATTTTACGGATTATAATTTATTTCACAGATTTCCTCCAGATTCGATGGGGAGAGAAAAATAAATCCGTGAAATCAGTTTTAATCCGTTGTTTTTTCCATATTGCAGTGTATAATGTCTATAGTCTCTAAACTCTAATCTCTCAACTCTAAACTCTAAACTCAAGAATTATATTCCTGCCAACTCTTGATTTTGATGTCGTCGATGTTCAAAGCGGTGAAGGCCTCGATGAAAGCCTTTGCCAGACGGACGTTGGTCATCAGCGGCGTGTTGTGGTCGATGGCTCCACGGCGGATGCGGTAGCCGTTGGTCAACTCACGCTTGGTGTGGTTCTTCGGCACGTTGATGATGAGATCGAACTTATGGGCGGCAATCATGTCCATCACATTGTTCTCGCCCTCCTCGTCAGGCCAGCGGACGGGCGTAGCCTCCACGCCGTTATCATTGAAGAACTTGGCCGTTCCACCAGTGGCGTAGACCTTGTAGCCCTTCTTCACCAGCTGTTGAGCCGGTTCGAGCAAACTCACCTTACCCTTGGCACCGCCCGATGAGATGAGAATAGCGCGACCTGGCTGCGGCAGACGGTAGCCTGTGGCAATGAGGGCATTGAGCAAAGCCTCGTTGAGGTCGTCGCCCAAACAGCCCACCTCGCCAGTAGAGCTCATGTCCACTCCCAGCACGGGGTCGGCATTCTGTAGACGGGCAAACGAGAACTGGCTGGCCTTCACACCAATACGGTCGATGTCGAACTCCGAGCGGTCGGGACGCTCGTAAGGTGCGTCGAGCATAATCTTCGTGGCTGTCTCGATGAAGTTGCGCTTCAGAATCTTGCTCACGAAGGGGAAGGAGCGCGAGGCACGCAGGTTGCACTCGATGACCTTCACCTCGCGGTTCTTGGCCAGGAACTGGATGTTGAACGGACCGCTGATATTCAGTTCCTTGGCAATGGCGCGGGCAATCTTCTTGATTTGACGGATGGTGGAGAAATAAATGTGCTGTGCGGGGAAGAGCATCGTGGCGTCGCCAGAGTGTACACCGGCATACTCCACATGCTCGGAGATGGCATACTCCACCACCTCGCCCTTATCGGCCACGGCATCGAACTCGATTTCCTTGGTCTCGGTCATGAACTTCGAGATAACCACAGGGAACTCCTTGCTCACCTCGGTAGCCATGTTGAGGAAACGATGCAGCTCCTCGTCGTCGTAGCACACATTCATGGCAGCACCCGAGAGCACGTAGGAAGGACGGACGAGCACGGGATAGCCCACCTGGTTGACGAAGTCCTTCACATCCTCAAACGAGGTGAGTGCACGCCATGCCGGCTGGTCGATACCAAGCTTGTCGAGCATGGCAGAGAACTTGTCGCGGTTCTCGGCACGGTCGATGTCCACAGGACTGGTACCCAGCACGGGAACACCCTGACGGTGGAGTTTCATGGCGAGGTTGTTAGGAATCTGACCGCCCACGCTCACTATCACACCACGCGGTTGCTCCAGGTCGATGACATCAAGCACACGCTCCAGTGACAGCTCGTCGAAGTAGAGGCGGTCGCACATGTCGTAGTCGGTGGAGACGGTCTCGGGGTTATAGTTAATCATAATGGACTTGTAACCCAGCTTACGCGCCGTCTGGATGGCGTTCACCGAGCACCAGTCGAACTCCACACTGGAGCCGATGCGGTAGGCACCGGAACCAAGAACGACAACCGACTTCTCATTGTTATAATAGTTGATGTCGTGCTTGGGCTTGTACTGCTCGCCCTGCTGGTTACCGAAAGCGGGCACGTGAGAGTACGTGAAATAGAGGTAGTTGGTGAGCTCAGGATGCTCGCTGGCCACGGTGGGGATGCGCTTCACAGATGGCATGATGCCACGCTCCTTACGGTAGCTACGCACCTCCAGGTTCTCCTTCTCCATGTTGCCACGCTGGGGTTTCAGCACAAAGCGGGCTATCTGGAAGTCGCTGAAGCCGCAACGCTTCACCTCCAAGAGGAAGTCGTCAGGAATGTCCTCCAGACGGTCGTAGCCTTGCAGCTGATGCTTCAAATCGACGATATGCTTCAGCCTCTCAAGGAACCACACGTCAATCTTCGTCAACTCCTCGATGCGCTCCACGGTGTAGCCTTCCTCCAGAGCCTGGGCGATGGCAAAAATGCGCAGGTCGGTGGGGTTCTGAAGCTCCTCGTCAAGGTTCTCGAACTTCGTGTGGTCATTGCCCACGAAGCCGTGCATGCCCTGGCCTATCATGCGGAGGCCTTTCTGAATCATTTCCTCAAACGAACGGCCTATCGACATGATTTCGCCCACGGACTTCATCGAGGAACCTATCTGGCGCGAGACACCTACAAACTTCGTGAGGTCCCAACGTGGAATCTTGCAAATCATATAGTCGAGGCTCGGAGCCACGTATGCCGACGAGGTGGTTCCCATCTCGCCAATCTGGTCGAGGGTGTAGCCCAAGGCAATCTTGGCGGCAACGAAGGCCAAGGGATAACCCGTTGCTTTCGAGGCCAATGCGCTGGAACGTGAAAGTCGTGCGTTAATCTCGATGATGCGGTAGTCGTTGGTCTCAGCGTTGAAGGCAAACTGTATGTTACACTCGCCCACGATGTTCAGATGGCGGACGCATTTAATAGTAAGCTCCTGCAACATCTTCACCTGTTCCTCGGTGAGCGAGCAGGTGGGAGCCACAACGATACTCTCGCCGGTGTGTATGCCGAGCGGGTCGAAGTTCTCCATCGAGGCTACGGTGAAGCAATGGTCGTTGGCATCACGGATAGTCTCAAACTCTATCTCCTTCCAGCCCTTCAGGCTCTCTTCCACAAGGATCTGTGGGGCAAAGGTGAAGGCCGACTCTGCCAGTTCACGGAAAGCCTTCTCATCTGGACAGATACCGCTGCCCAGACCGCCGAGGGCGTAGGCCGAGCGAATCATGATGGGGAAGCCAATCTCGTGGGCAGCCTTCAGCGCGTCGTCCATGTTCTCCACAGCGTGGCTGACGGGCACCTTGAGGTCTATCTCGCCCAGTTTCTTTACGAAGAGGTCACGGTCTTCAGTGTTCATGATAGCCTCGACGCTGGTGCCGAGCACCTCGACGCCGTACTCTTTCAGCACGCCTGTCTGGTAAAGCTCTGTACCACAGTTCAGGGCTGTCTGTCCGCCGAAAGCCAAGAGGATGCCGTCGGGGCGCTCCTTCTTGATAATCTCGGTGACGAAGTGTGTGTTCACGGGTTGGAAATACACCTTGTCAGCGATACCCTCCGATGTCTGGATGGTGGCGATGTTGGGGTTTACGAGCACGCTCTTGATACCTTCCTCTCGCAGAGCCTTCAGGGCCTGCGAGCCAGAGTAGTCAAATTCACCTGCCTGTCCGATTTTCAGAGCACCCGAGCCCAGCACGAGCACCTTTTTGAGATTTTGTTTTGCCATAATTGCTGTTATTATCGTTTAATAAAGTGTCTGTGTCCTGAACGTTTATTGTTTATTGGTTATTGTTTATTGTCTTTCGTCGCGATACTCTGCGGGGGTACGCTTATGTTCATGGAAGAAGTTACCCATGAAATAGTTGGGTGTGTAGAACCCGCACTCATCGCTGATTTCTTCTATAGTCTTATTGGTGGTGGTAAGCAGCTCTGCGGCTTTGCGCAGCCGGAACTGCTTGACCATGTCACGCGGACTCTTGTAGATGTTGGCCGTCACTACCTCGTAGAGGTGTACGATATCCACGTTGGCCACGTCACCCAGTTTCCTCATGGTGATGTCCTCCTTCTTATTCTCATGCACGTATGGGATGAGCTTCTCCATGATGTCGATGAACTCTGGTGCCAGCTGTTGTTCGCTCGCCGAACCAATCTCGTCAACAGACGGAGAGAGCGGCTCCTTCGAGAAGCTGTCGGCACGTTCTACAAACATGCATATCTTGTTGATGACGTCACCCTCCTCATGGTTGCGTTTCACGCGCATGCGCGTATTCCTTATATATAATATGAGGTTGGCGATGAAGAGTGCCAACAGCACCAAGCCATAGAGTAGATACACACCCCTGGCTTGCCACCACGACTGGTTCACGACGATGATCCAACGATAAGGCTCGCCTTCCCAGAGATAAGGGAACAACGATGCCTGTAGCTCGACGACGTATTCGCCCGGTTCCAGGTCGAAAAGTGGCAGGTGGAGCATACCCTCGTCGTCGACATTGTCGGAGTTGAAGTAGGAGTACATCTGCCACTCCTCCTTGCCCATACCCTTAATGCGTACATTATAGTAAGACTGCAAGGGTCGGAAATAGTTCAGGGCCGAGAAAATCAGGGACAGGGTTGTCTGGTCGCTGGTCAGGTTGATGGTCAACGCCCTGGCAATAGCCCTGTCTATGACGATATTATCATCCAGCGGCACGTTAGGCTCAATGGTGGTACCGTTCACCATGAGTTTTGTCAGCTTGGGGTAGAGCTTGTATGGATGCGGCGTATTCACAGTAAAGGTTTCAGGACGGAAGAGCAGCACGTGGTCAATGGTCTGCATCACGATCTGACTGTCGGGCAACAGCATGGCCTTGCAGTTGACAAAAGCCTCGCTGGGAACATTATCGTTGGCGTTGAAGCTGTTGACGAACTCCACACGCTCGCCCTGGAAACCTATGTACGAGACCCCCGACGACGTGGCTAACCATATATTATGACTGGCATCTTCCACGACAGAGTGTACCACGTCATTGTACAAACCCGTTTTCCGCGTGAATACCAACGGCTCCTGATGTGGGTCTTTATACATGTACAAGCCTGTAGTAGTACCTATCCACGACCATCCACGGCTGTCGGTGAACATGCAGTTGGCGTTCATGCCTTGGAACTCGGTGATGGTCTGCTCCAGCCCCCGCATCTTGTCTACATACACCTGAGCTTCGGGACTTTCTATGGGGATGGTCTTAAAGGGCGACAGGTTGGGCTTGGAGTAGAGCAGTCCGCGACTCTTCGTACCCACCCACATGCCTCCTTGTCGGTCGAAGGCCAGGGCGTTGCAATCCACGGAAATCTTCTTTCCGTCCAACAATGTCAGCTCGTGTGTCCACTTCTGTTCCTGCGTCGCAATATCATATACGCAATATCCCTGCTCGGTGGCAATGTATAGATGATTGTCCTTCAGCGCCATGCTATTCATGTGGAATGGCATTTCCATCAGTATCGTCCACTCAAGCTTATGCACGTCAAAATAAAGCAGCACAGCCTCGCGGTCTCCGTTGCGCAGCTGGAAGTAACCGTCTTTGTAGCGCAGGATGGACGAAGTGTTGGCGTAACGTTGTGCCGTCTCCCATTCGTATGCCCGAGTACGGTGCACGGTGTTGCCCACGTTAAGGTCCTGCCCCACTTCCTCGCCGTTGTCATAGAAAGTGAGCAACATGTTGTCAAACACGTCTACATCCTGTAGGTTACGGTCACGCAGCACATTGTAGAATTTCTTCTGCTCCATGCCGTAGAGCCCCTCGTCGGCAAGCGTCCACACACGACCTATGGAATCCACGAAGATGTCAAGCACAGGCATGGGACACCCCATCTGGCGCAACACGCTATCCACATTCTGAGAGAACTGCTCAAGAATGAGGTCGCAGCAGGTCACGCTGTTGTTAGACTTTAGCCAAAGATGATGGTGACGGTCGAAACGCAACACATCGTTACCACGGTATTGTGCCAATGGATAACGATATTCGCGATGGGTGACAATATGAGAGAAAGAAGAGCCGTTGTAGAAATTCAGGTTGCCGAGGGTAGAGATAACCATTCTGCCAGTCTTGGTGCGTAACACCGCCTGAGCACTGTTGTCGGTCAGTCCACCAGCCGCATTGATAACCCTGAAAGCCCGCTCCTCAGTGGCTTTGACTGAAAGACTTGCCACTGCTAACAACATTAATAATATATGTCGTAAGGCGAATTTCATCGGCTACGGTTGCAATTCGTCGGCAAAGGTACGCAAAAAGCGTGGCGCAACCAAATTTTTTATAGAAAATAACACAATTAATATGCAGGGGGAAAATAATTTGTGAAATATTGTATATTTTTTTGGAGGTTAGGAAAAATGTTAGTACTTTTGCACCCGCATTTGAGAGAAAGTGCTTTTCAGGGCCTTAAAAGCCGTGAGGAAGTTTGGGTGAGTGGCTGAAACCAGCAGTTTGCTAAACTGCCGTGCGGGTAACCGTACCGGGGGTTCGAATCCCCCAGCTTCCGCCAAGACAGAAGAGAAACCTTCAAAAAGGTTTCTCTTTTTTATTGTCTGAAAAACAAAGCAAGCCCGTACGTAACTGATGACGTATATTCACGGCAATATGAAAAAACAACGGATTAAAACTGATTTCACGGATTTTCACGGATTTATTTTTATCTCCCCATCGAATCTAGAAGAAATCTGTGAAATCCATTATAATCAGTATAATCCGTGTAATCCGTAAAATCCGTTGTTGAAAAGAGTATGAATAATCCAAGTTAAAGTTATTTGTCGCGTTCAATAGCGATTTCTAAAAAATCTATAATTTTGAGGAAGATTTCACGGAAAACACTTACCGATGAAAAAAAAGTCGTACCTTTGTAGCCGATTTCCTATATGCTTCATCTCAGCGGTGAGTCGGGACGTGTCCTTTTTGCACCAACGAATGATGATGGCTCACGCTGGGCTGAGGGGCGAGACAATCTCCCTGAAGCGGTTGGGTGGGTAGTAGGCTATCAGACATATTAAGGCGTTTACACGGCGCTTTGTTTGAGACGTATCGGAATCTCGCAAATTATCGATCAGAATCTCGGACATGGCAACGGTAGATGTCCTCGGGATGTGTTTATACGCATCACTTTACCAAGGAAAGGGGATTAGTGTACCCTTTTCGGTATTGGGAGTATATTCATATCGGCGTGGGCTCTCAAGTTGTCTGTTCAATTCTGATAGGCAATGCGAGAGCCTCGATACGTGGAACGGGCAACAGCGACGATTCCACGTCTTTTTTATGCCAAAATCGCCAGTATTCTGGCAGACATAAAATTCATTCAGAAAGTTGTCCTTATTCGGCGCAAGTATGAATCCGAATCACAAGGCTGCATCCACACAGTCGGTCGCCTGTACTACTTGTACGGACACACCGAACTATGCACCTGTCCTTTCGTCACTTCTGGAAGCTGAGTATGATTGCAATGAGTCGGAACAATATCTTAGTCTGGCTGACAAGGAAATCGATGACAATGATGTGACATGGTATCCCATGCACATCTGGCATTCCAACAACAAAAAGGCTTTCTCCATACGCAATGCGCTGTACGCCCTCGGATTCACTACCTATCTGCGCTTGGAACACGCTGAGAGAACTGAGGATTACGAGCTAAGGGATGTGTACACCCCCGTATTCCGGAACCTGATTTTCGTCTGTATCAAGAAAAAGATCATGCGGGAGTTGAAGAGTACGAACAAGGATTTGCTCTCGCTTCGGTTTATGATTAAGCCCAAACGGAACAAAAGTGACAAGGCGGAAATCATCTCTGTTCGAGAGAAAGAAATGAGGCTGTTCATAGATGCCGAGACCCGCGATGACCCTCTCAACCAGCGTGTCCGGCTCAAATATGAAGACTACCTTGCCAAGCCAGGGCGCAAGGTTCGTATCATCCGAGGCCCTTTTGTCGGCATCGAAGGTGAAATAAAGTACATCAAAAGCCATCGCATCGTGACCGTCAAGCTTCCCACCTTATGCTTGGCAAATGGCATCACGAAGGTTCCTAAAGAAAACCTTGAATTCATCGAATGAAAGCAACATCATTTAAAGTAAAGTTCAGGGCATCCACCGTTGAGGGTAAAGAGGGTAGCGTCTACTACCAAGTCATTCACAACCGCACCGTGCGGCAGATAAGCACCGCATACAAGCTGTTCACGTCGGAGTGGGACTCAGAGGCGGGAAAAGTCATTACCCACCAAGGAACGGAGGAACGAATCAGCATGTTGAAATCTGTCGCTGAGGGCATCCGCTGTGACATGCAGCGGCTACGTCAGGTTGCCGACACATTGGCCGCTTCACCGTCAGGCTACACATCCGACGATGTGGTGGTGGCTTTTCGTGCTCGCAGGACCGATGCCTCGCTGCAGAACTTCATGCAGCAATGCATCGCCAAACTCATCAGGATGGGGAGAACGGGCACTGCCAATGGTTACAAGTCGACACTTAACAGCTTTATGCGATTCCGCAAAGGCCAGGACATCATGCTCAATGCCATCGACAGCGACGTGATACAGCTCTATGAGGCACATCTCCGGCTGACGAACGTAGCCCGCAACAGCAGCTCGTTCTACATGCGCAACCTACGCACCGTCTATAACATGGCCATCGAGCAGCAGCTGACACCGCAGCGCACTCCCTTCGCCCATGTCTATACAGGCATCGACAAGACCGTGAAGCGGGCCTTATCCCTCAGTCAGATACGCCAGCTGAAGAACGCCGACCTGACCGACAACCCCGCCCAGGCCCTCGCCCGTGACATGTTCATGTTCAGCTTCTACACCCGCGGCATGGCCTTAGCCGATATGGCCAACCTCACAACGGCCAACCTGCGTAATGGCTACCTCGTCTATCGTAGACAGAAGCCCCGTCAGGAACTGCACGTCAAATGGGAGCCGTGCATGCAGGAGATTGTCGACCGCTATCCCCGGCAGTCACCATTTCTGCTGCCACTCATCAAAAGTGAGGAGGATAAACGCGACCAGTACAAGCTGACACAGCAGCGCGTCAACCACAACCTGAAGAAGCTTTCCGAACGGCTTGGCCTCCCTCATCCCCTCACCATGTCTATGGCACGCCACTCCTGGGCCAGCATCGCCAAC
>JAFVFY010000006.1 GCA_017475265.1 Prevotella sp.
AGTTCTGTTACAAGTTCAATCGCAGGTACTTTGGAGACAAGTTGTTTGACAGGCTTATGATAGCTTCCATCGCTTGCACATCGGAGTTTGAGCATCGCATCTACAATAGGAACCTGTCGGCTGGTTGCGGATAATCATTATTATTATGTGTTTTCATATCTCGTCAGTTTTTAGTTACTTGTTCACAATCTTAGTCCCATTCTGAATATAAACGCCCTTCTTCTTGATTGAAGATTGAGAATTGAAGATTGAAGATTCCATTCGGCGGCCTTGCAGGTCGTAGACTGCGCCATCCGAATTTTCAATCTTCAATTTTCCATCTTCAATCTCTTCAATGCCTGAGGCGACAGCCTCGATGGTGGCAGGGATGGCGTCGGCATTGGTGTCCGACAGTACCACCTGCATTATTTGGGCATTGCCAGCGTTCAGTGTGCAAATCTCTGTCTCGCCCACGGGGATGGTGGCTCCGTTCATGGAGTAGCCCACGATGCGGGTGACCGAACCAACGTGGTTGGTCTTGTAGGTGAAGCCGAGACGACGCAAAGCATCGCTCACCTCAACGTCCTCTTCAGCTGCAAGCGTCAGCTCGAAGGCGGCGACAGGTGTTTCAGTGCTGACGAAGATGCGGTTGTCCTTGATGTAGAAAGAGGCTGAAGCCCCGCCATTTGCTCCTTCCTCTGACAGACTTGGAACTCGGAGGTAACCACTCCCCTCCCCCCTGCGGGAGGGGTTGGGGGTGAGGCTTAACAGCAGTTCAACCATCTTCACCACGTCTGAGACATTGATGACCTCATCCGCTGACCACAGGTTGGCGGCGGTGAAGTTGAAGAGACGGTAGCCGAGGAAGCCGTATTCTTCGAAAGCGAAGTTGATTAGCCCCTGCAGGTCGGTGACATCTACCTTGCCGTTGAAGTTGGCATCGCCGGGGGCAAAGGAGAGCTTCATGGCGAATGTGGAGGTCTTATACCAGATTCCTGGCAGCGAGCAATAGGGGTTCTCGGCAGACAGCTGAAGCTGGTCGCCGCTCGCGCCGTAGTAGGTGTTCGCATTGTTTTCCCCTTGGTAGGCGACGCCGCTGAGGGAGACACCTGAGTCTCTGAAGTAGACGCTGACATTCCAGCCGTCGGTGGCAGTGCCCGTCGCACTGAGCAAGGTGGCGTATTTCTGCTGACCGTGGTTGTAGAGCAGGATGCTCGGGAACCCGTCGGGTAAACCAGCGGACGTGGCGAGGTCAACATTGACCACGCTGGCCATGGTCTGTTCGCTCAGGTTCAGCGTCGTCACGGTGGTGGAAATCATCGGGTCGACATCCGACAGGCAGTTGTTGCTGGCGTTGAGCGTGGTCAGGTTGGGCAGGTTAGCGGCGAAGATGCCGATGTTGCCCGAGAACTGGTTACCGCTGATGTTGAGCGAGGTGAGGGAGACTTCAGCGGGGAAACCACTGAGCGCGGCCACATCGCCGGTGAGCTGGTTGCCCGAAAGGTCGAGCGACTGCAACTGCGGCAGGGCGAGCAGGGCGACGGGGAACGCGCCGGTGAGGTTGTTGCCAGAGAGGTCGATGCTCGTCACGCGGCCCTGATAGGTGGTGACGCCGGGCAGTGTCTGCTCACTGCGACCCTCGGTGTTGAAGTTCCATGTGTTGGTCCATCCCTCGCCGCTGCCCATGGCTGTGTAGGCCTGCTGCAGGATGTTCCAGTCGGCCACGGCCATCTGAGGCAGGGCGTTGGCCGTCAGGTCGAGGCCAGAGGCGGTGCCAGAGGAACTGGTGACAAACTTGACAAGCATCTTATTGCTGGTGCTGAATACATTCACCGTGGCGTCGGTGTTGAACGTGCCGAGCACATCGGCCTCGGTCGTCTCGCCGTCGTAGATAGTCAGCACCTGACAGGTCGATTGTGCCTGAGAGGCGGATGGAATAGCCGGCGGGAGCTAAGAGCATGAGCGTGCCGTCACAGTAGCGGCTGAAGTTGCTGCTCTTGCCGCCGTCGTCATAAACTTTCGCCAGGTTGTGTGCCACGAGCGAGGCCTGCTTGGCGCCCGTCGTGGGCATGTTCACGAAGTAGTCGGTGCCGTCGGCTTCGAGGAAGTCGGTCACGGTGAAGCCGATGGTGAGCGCGTCGGTGTAGGCGCTGCCCGTAGAAGGGGTAAGGGTCAGCGTGTAGTCGCCCTGGGGCAGGACGGTCTCGACGGGGGGACCGTCGAGCGCGATAGTGACGTCGTAGTCGGAGCCTTCGGTGAGGGGGTTGCCGAGCACGTCCTTGACGGTGGGCGCGATGGTGATGGCCTCTCCGGTATAGAGATAGTTGTCGGCCACGCCGATGATGGTGGCGTAGGCCAGGTTCTTTTCCGTGGCGACGGTGCTGGGTATGAGCTTTTCGCCGGCGTGGGCGGCCAGGTTGTCGAGCGTCACGCCCGTCTCGCCGTCCTCGTAGAAGAAGGTCTTGGCCAGCGTCACATTGCCGGCGAACGACGAGGCGAGGATGAAGTCGTTGTCCAGGTCGGTCCAGCCGAGGGTGATGGTGCCGGCGGCGCCGTCGTATTCTTCACCCTTTGCGTTCTTGCCCTTGCCGATGCCATAGCCGTTGGCACTCGTGGCCGTCACCTGTCCGCCGTTGATGGTGATGGTGCCACCTGCGCCGGGCGTACTGCTGTTGTAGGGTGAGCCGCCTCCACCGATGGCGCTGCCTACGCCGCCGCCCGTGGCCGTGACGATGCCGCCGTTGATGGTGATGGTGCCGGCAGCACTATACTGGGAGCCACCGATGCCGGCTGCGTCTCCAGAGCCGCCGGTGGCATTGATGGTGCCGCTGTTGATGATGATGGTGCCGGTCGAGGGCATATCCCAATAGCTGTAGTAACTTCCGATACCAGAATACTCATTTACACCCGTGGCTGTAAGCGTGCCGCTGCCCTGGATGGTCAACTTCGTGCCTTCGCCCACGGTGATACCCTTCTTGGCGGTGAGCGTCGTTCCCTCGCCGAGCACGAGGATGACCTCGCCAAGCACGGTGATGCGGTCGTTGATGGTCACGTCGTCATACACTTTGTAGACATAGGTGTCCTCAAACAAGGTGGTGCTTGCCGTCACGGGTACGCCCTCGGTCACGGTGTAGGTGGCCGTGGCCTTGCCGGTGTAAGTGCCAAGGGCTGTGGCGGTCACGGTGTAGGTGGCGGCCGTGGTGCCGTCGCCGCTCCACGTCAGGGTGTAGTCTGTGCCCTCGGTGAGCACGTTGCCCTTGATGTCGGTGAGGGTGGGCTTGGGCTGGTGTACGGCGCCGTCGTCCAGATAGTAGTAGGGAACGTCGGTGACCAACGTGGTGCCCAGGTTGCTGTCGCCCGTCACTGGGTGTACGTCGTCCGACCATCCGCCGAGGGTGGCGGCCAGCAGGGCGTCGCTCATGGTGGAGGCATCCTTGCCCTGCACGGTGTTCAGCGCGGTGGTGTAGTAGCAATTGTTGAAGGTGACATTCTCGACGTAGGATGAATGAATGGTGATGAACGTGCCGCTGTTGCTGCCGCCGATGTTCACTGCCTTGGGCTTGAACAGGCAGTTGGTGAAGGTGGTGAAGGTCTGAGAGCCACTGTTATGATAGCCTACGAAGCCGCCCCACTGCGAGCTGCCCGTTCCCTGCAGTTCGCCGTCGAAGAGGCAGTGTATCATCGTCAGCATGCCGCCGCCATTCCTGTGCCCTACGAAGCCGCCACTCATGCAGTTGTCGCTTTTTGCCGACGTGATGACCACGCTGGGACGGCAGTTCCTGATGGTGTTGGTGGCGTAGGCATATCCAGCCAGGCCGGCGGCATGATTGGCCGACGTATAGATGTGGCCCGCCGTGTGCAGGTACTTGATGCTGGCATCCTCTATATAGCCGAAGGGAGCGATGCAGTCTTTCGTTAGGGGAGCTTCGGCCGTGCCATAGCCTACGGTCAGCGTGTGGCCGTCGCCGTCGAAGTTGCCGTAGAAACGGTAGTTTGTGCCTGTCGTGGTGGTGACGGGATAAGCGTCTGTGCCCACGTCGGCGGTCATCTTCACATACGCGCCGCTGGCCCAGAGGGTGGCGCGGTTGGCCTCGTCGCAGAACGTTGACCAGTCGGCGGCATCCTCTATCAGGTAGGGGTCGGCCTCGGTGCCGGAGCCGAGGAGCATGTCGCGACGCACGGTGAAGTGTACCACCTGCGTGCCGCTGTAGTCGCCCGTGCCGGTGAGGGTGAGAGTGTAGATGCCCTTGGTGCCGACGGTCTCGACGTGCGTACCGTCGATAGCGACCGTGGCGGTGAAGTGGGTGCCTTTGCTCAGGGCGGTGACGCCGTCGGGGTCGGTCACGGTGTAGCTGAAGTCGATGGGCGAGCCGGTGTAGCTGTAGGTGTCGGCTACGCCACTGACGGCGACGGGTCCGTAGTAGTCCTCGCCGTCGGCAGCCCTCACCGTGCGATAGACCACGCCGTCGGGGGCGGTGGTATAGACCTGCGTGCCTGCAGCAACATAGTAACTGCTGGTTGCATCTGTGGGGGCCACGGTGTAGTAGCACTCGCTGACGTTGGTCGTCACGGTGGCGTAATACTCTTTTCTGGCTATGGGGAAGAAAGTCACTCTATTTCCATTCACGTTGTAGCTGCCCTTGGAGAGGCAGTTGCTGATGTTGAGCGTACAGGATCCGCAATAACCCACCAGGCCGGCGGCATAGTTAAATTTACCGATATCGAAGTAGCCGCCGAATACGCAGCCGTTCAGCGTGAGCATCGTATTGTTGCTGGCATAGCCCACGATGCCGCCCGCATAATGCATACTGCCAATGGAGGCGGTTACGGTGACGCCGCTGATGGTGTTGGTGCCGCCATTGGCATATCCCACCAGACCACCACGATAGTCACTTCTACCGGTAACGGAACCGGCCACGGTGAGGTCGTGGATGGTGGCTCCGCTGATACAGGAGAAGGGGGCTACATACGATGCGCTTTCTGTGAGGTTGACGGTCAGCGTCTTGCCGCTGCCGTCGAAGTGGCCGCAGAACGGCTTGTCGCTGGTGCCTATCATCGTCGTGACGGGTGCATCAGTCGTGCCGATGTCAGCGCTCATCTTCACATACACGTCGCTGCCCCAGTACGAGGAGGCATGTTCCACCTTGGCGAACTCATTCCAGTCATCGACATCCTCCAAAAGGATGTGCGAGTCCTGCGTGCCCAAGCCACTAAGGGGGTTAACGAAGGCGCTGGGCATCAGCCACTTGCCCTGGTTGTCGGCGATGTTGCTGACCGTTACGCTCCCGCCGCCGTAGTAGTGGAAGTCGCTGTTGAGGGTCACCGTGCCGCCGATGGAGTTGGCAGCGATGAAGTCGGTGTCGGCAGTCCAGCCGAGAGCGATGGTGGCGGCAGTGCCTTCACCACCATTTGCGTTCTTGCCACAGCCTATGCCATAGCCG
This sequence comes from Prevotella sp., assembly GCA_017475265.1. Lineage (GTDB taxonomy): Bacteria > Bacteroidota > Bacteroidia > Bacteroidales > Bacteroidaceae > Prevotella. The sequence goes on from JAFVFY010000006.1 coordinate 5,421, forward strand.
GTAGGACTGGTGGCCGTCACCTGTCCGCCGTTGATGGTGATGGTGCCACCCGCGCCGGGAGTATTCGATGATGATGCTCCACCGCCACCGATGCCGGCTCCTGTCTGATTGCCCGTGGCCGTGACGATGCCGCCGTTGATGATGACGGTGCCACAGGAACCGCCATAGCCACCACCGCCGATGCCAGCGCCGGTGCCGTAACCTTGGGCCGTGATGGTGCCGCTGTTGATGATGATGGTGCCGCAATCACCCTTCTCAAGGCCACCAATACCCGAACTGGAATTGAAAGAGTCGGCCGTTAGTGCGCCCGGGCCCTGGATGGTGAGCTGGTTGTCGGTGCCCACGGTGATGCCCCTTGTGGCGGTGAGCGTCGTCCCCTCGCCGAGAACGAGCGTTACCGTGCCGTTGACGGTGATGCGCGAGCTGACGCTCACGTCGGCCGTCACCTCATAGACGTTGCCGTCCTCAAATGTCGTCGTTTCCGATGTCACGGCGACAGGGTCGCTCTGTGCCCAGGCCCCTGAGGAGCCGAGCATGGCGACGAGCAACGTCACCAAGTAGTGGGTCACGCTTCCGAGCGTGACGACGCCGCAACGCTTGGAAGCGTCGCCCACTATGTGCGCCAGGATTGTTTTAAGTTTCATGTTCATAGTTTTTATAATTAAAGTTCATATATATATTATTGTATATACACAAAAACGGACTCCGCCGGGAACATCGTTGTGATGTCTCGGCGGATAAAAATCTCGTGGGGATGAAGAAGGATTATTTTACTTCTGCCAGTTCAAGTTCTTGCTCTTCACGTGCGAACTCTTCTTCCAGTTCGCGGAACATCTCTTCACTGTCCTGGCCAAGACCAGCGGCAGATTCTCGCTCGGCCTGGTCAATTCGAGCGTTGATCTCCTCCATGGTGTAGGGCTTCAACGATGGATCTTCCTGCTTGTAGCCATAGTCCGCAAGTTGTGTTCCTAACCAGATTAAATTGGCAGGCGAGAGCGTTCCGTAAAGGAAGTCGCGTAGCCCTATTAATATTGCCGTACTCATATCTTCATCCTTTCTGTTAATGATTTGACGGTGCAAAGTTACGACTTTCCTGTGAGAATTCCAAAGAAATCCCCCAAGATTTTTATCCGTTTTGTGTGTCAGTAAGTCAAAGAACGAATTAGCTAATCTTATCCTGCCTTCCGTCCCCCTTCCATGTCGGGCACACCCTCTTGGAAGAGGCGGCGCAGCCCCTGTTCGTAGGCTTGCAGGGCTTCCATGCCCTTGCGGGTGATGCGGCATACGGAGCGGGCGGTGGATCCGCTGCCGCTCTTGTCCACATGCAGATAGTCGGCCTCCTGTAGCGTCTTGATCTGCACACTGAGGTTGCCCCGCGTGGCACCAGTGATGTCACACAGGTACATGAAGTTGGCACTCTCGAGGCTGTCGAGGGCTACCATGATTTTCAGCCGCAGCTCGTTGTGGAGCAGCGGATTGATGACGGGAAACTTGAAGGTGTTCATTCTGTTTTGGAGATAATAGGGAGGTAGTAGGGAGATATGATGGGGAGATAGTAGGACGTTAGTCTTTTATTCCGGAATTATCGACGATGCCTTTGATGTATCCGTTCAGGAAGGAGCTGGCCTGATAAACAGCATTATTGAGTGCTTCATACGTTTGGATGTCAATATAACCGATGTCCCTTGATAGGATACAGTAGTATCTACATTCCTCCAAGCTGCCTTGAGCCATATTCAAGAATCGCAGCTTGTCTGCCTTGCTTATCTTTTTATATCCTTCTGCGATATTTGCTGCAATAGAGACTGCCGCTCTTTGAAACTGAGAAGTAAGCCCGAATTTCTCATAGTCGGGAAATATACGTGTGGTTTGATACACCAGAATAACAAATGCATGGGCTTTTTGCCAAGCAATAATATCTTCAAATTTGTGTGTCATATTTATATTGTTTACTATATCAGTTTTCTTTTGCTTCTTTCTTTTGTTTCTTTTCTATCGTCTTATTATCTCCCCTCTATCTCCTTACTACCTCCCTATTACCTCCCCTACAAATCTCTTAAACAGATGTCCGGGGATGATGAGTGCTACGACGAAGACGATGGCGGTGACAAGCAACTGCCCCGGCCAGAGGTCGCCTTGGAAGAAGAGGGGAATGAATGACAGCAGGCTTGCAATGATGCCGCATACGGTCTTGGGACGGAAGCGCAGGATGACACCCGTGAGGAAGCAGCCCATGCTGCTCAGCAGTGCTATCAACGAGCAGAAGCAATATTCGAATACCCCTGCCATCCCCATGGCGACAGCACCTATGACACAGGCACAGCCAATGTATATCCACATCTGCAGAATGACGTTCGAGTCGAGCGAGCGATGCCCTGTGCGTTCGTAGTCCTTGCGCAGGAAATACACCATCAACGGTATGCCCACGAACTCCGTGCCTAACCAAATCCATGAGCACCAGCTTTCGTTCCAGATAAGCAGCGCAACGAACTGGAGAAGCAGGAAGAAGGCCGCGGGATAGCCCCACGCGAGAAACAGGTTCTCGCCCGTAGGCACTCTGTTGCCCATCACTTCGCCACGTATGCGGGTGATGATGTCAAGTTCATCGCTTGTAGCATTGTCTCGATTAGTAGTAGTCATAAACACGATGATTGCACTAAAATATAGCGCAAAGATAATGTTTATTTTTTAAACACAACCCAACTGTGTTTATTATTTAAACATTATTAAGATTGCTCCCGCCAATGCGAAACAATCAGTCCTACAGTAAAACCGCTTCCAAACCAACCAAAAACTAACTTAGATTATTCACACTCTTTTCAACAACGGATTTTACGGATTACACGGATTATACAGATTATAATGAATTTCACAGATTTCTTCTAGATTCGATGGTAAGAAATAAATAATCCGTGAAAATCAGTGAAATCAGTTTTAATCCGTTGTTTTTCCATATTGTTGTGAATAATGTAGGCTAAACAAATAAAAAAAAGAATTTACTTGGCTGTTCGGAGAATTGTTCGTACCTTTGCACCACACTTTGGGAACTGACCATGTTTAAGAAGGAAATAGAGGAATACGAGGATGTCCGTCGGGCGTATCAGGAGAAGGTAGCCGACAAGATGGGTCGTGAGCAGTGGATGGAATACAACGAGATTCTATTCTCCGCCCATTCCTGCGCCATCGAGGGAAACTCGTTCACGGTAGACGACACGCGGATATTGCGCGAGCAGGGCATGGCCATGATTCCCGTGGGCCGCTCGCTGTTGGAGTGTGCGGAGATGGCCGACCATTTCCGTGCGTTCGACTATATGACAAGCCATCTAGACCATCCCTTCGACGAGGCATTGCTGAAAGAGGTGAACCGCTTGGTGACGGAGCACACGCTGAGCTACCGTGCGCCAGGTGCCGTCGCTGGGGAATACACTACGGAAGACATGGCTGCCGGCGACACCGTGTTTGGCGACCATGAGACACTCGTGGCTCGTGTGCCGCAACTGATGGCCTCGACACAGAAGGCAATCGACAGCGGCCAGCACCCGATGATAGTTGCTGCCAAATGGCACGGCTATTACGAATACCTGCATCCCTTCCGCGACGGGAACGGCAGGACAGGACGGTTGCTCTCCAACTTCATCCTCCTGCGAGCCGGCCATCCGCTGCTCATCGTCCGTCTGGAAGACCGGGCGGCCTACATCTCTGCCCTGAGACGAATCAGCGTTGAGGGCACCGACGAGTATCTGGTGGAGTTCTTCTTCAAGACGGACATCAAGCGGATGAAGAATGAAATGACGCAGAAAAGGAAACACTCGCTCCCAATGGTTTTCTTCTGACCTATATACGCGGAGGAATGAAGATTCACAACTTATATAATAATAATGTGATTTAAACGTTATAAGAAAAAAGGAATACAATAATTATTAACCCATTTGAGAGAAGAGACTACCATAAATCTCAAGCCTCAAATCTTAAATCTCAAATCATACTATGGATATTGAATTCGTAAGAAGTCGCTTCATCAAGCATTTTGATGGCAAAACCGGTAATGTCTACGCATCTCCCGGACGTATTAACCTCATTGGCGAGCACACCGACTATAACGGAGGATTCGTGTTCCCCGGCGCAGTCGACAAGGGCATCATGGCTGAGATGCGCGCCAACGGTACTGAGGACACCGTGATGGCCTACGCCATCGACCTGAAGGACCGTGTGGACTTCCACCTCAACGACCCCGCAGGCCCCCGCGCCTCCTGGGCACGCTACATCTACGGAATCGCTAAGGAGTTCCAGAAACTGGGTGTTCCCGTGAAGGGTTTCAACATTGCCTTCGCCGGTGACGTGCCCCTCGGAGCAGGTATGTCTTCGTCAGCAGCTATGGAGAGCTGTTTCGCCTGTGGTCTCAACGACATCTTCGGTGAGAACAAGGTATCGCAGTGGGACATGGTGCTTGCTGGACAGGCCACCGAGCACAACTACTGCGGCGTGAACTGTGGCATCATGGACCAGTTCGCCAGCGTCTTTGGAAAGGCAGGCTGCCTGATGCGCCTCGACTGCCGCAGCCGTGAGTTCGAGTACTTCCCCTTCAAGCCCGATGGCTACAAGCTCGTCCTGCTCAACAGTAAGGTGAAGCACGAGCTGGCTGGCTCGCCCTACAACGACCGCCGCAACTCCTGTGAGAATGTGGTGAAGGCCATCCAGAAGAAACACCCCGAGGGCAAGTTCGAGACCCTGCGTGACTGCACCTGGGAGCAGCTCGACGAGGTTCGTGCCGAGGTGGGCGAGGAGGACTACACCCGTGCACACTTCGTACTGGGTGAGAAAGACCGCGTTCTGGCTGTCTGCGACGCCCTACTTGAAGGCGACTACGAGACTGTAGGTCAGAAGATGTACGAGACGCACTACGGCCTGTCGAAGGAGTACGAAGTCTCTTGCGAAGAGCTCGACTTCCTGAACGACCTAGCCAAGGAGAACGGTGTCACCGGCAGCCGCATCATGGGTGGCGGCTTCGGCGGCTGCACTATCAACCTCGTCCGTGCCGACCTCTACTCGAAGTTCATCGCCGATGCCAAGGCCAAGTTCGCCGCCAAGTACGGCCACGAGCCAGAGGTCATCGACGTAGTCATCGGCGACGGTTCACGTAAACTGGCATAACGCCCTTCAAACCACATATGGGGGAGTAATCCCCCAGCACCTCTCATTGCACCGTACATACGGGTCTCTTATACGGCGCTACATACATATAGGAGTTCGCAAATTCTGATATAAAGAGTAAGGGTCGACCAAGCCTGGGCGGCTCTTTCTTTTATCAGTCCTGTTTACCTTTGGCATTGCAAGCACTTGGGGACTGAGCAGGTAGTTGAAGACGGATTGTCCGCATTGGCGATACCATCCCAGTCTGGTCATTGCGGCCTGATAGATTAAAGTGTCGTCAATATTGCTGTTGGTTATCCGTTTCAGCCGCAACAGATTCTTGTAGATGATTCCGCATTTCTTCCATTGCTTGACTATCACTACCCGTACCTTGTGACGCATCCAAGGACTGAACTTATCGCGCAGGTACGTGGCCATACTGCCTATGTGGTAGTAGTTGACCCATCCGCGTATGATTTGGTTCAGCCGTGTGAAAACGAAGGACAAGGGTTGCGCACTCGCTCTTTTGCGCAAGAGCAGCTGCTTGACCTTGGACTCCAGTTTCTTCTTGGCTTTGTCAGTAGGCTTGCACTGCCAGCCATTGCTGCCCTTCCAAAAAGTAAACCCAAGAAAACTGCTTTTCGTCGGTCTTACTACTTTGGTCTTGCTGGCACTGACCTTGAGACGGAGCTTCGACTCAAGCCAGCGGCTTACGGATGCCATTACCCTGTCAGCGGCCATCTCGCTCTTTACGAAGATGTCAAAGTCGTCCGCATAGCGGACAAACCTCAGGCCTCGGCTTTCGAGTTCCTTGTCCAGCTTGTCAAGGTAGATGTTGGAGAGTATCGGGGATATGCAGCCGCCTTGGGGTACACCCTCGTCGGTCGCATGTACCAGACCCTCCTCCATCACTCCCGCCCGGAGGAAGGAGCGAATCAGGTGCAGAGTGGCAGAGTCGTTGACCTGCTCTCTCAGGATTGAAATCAATTTGTCGTGATTGACCGTGTCGAAGTACTTCTCTATGTCGAAGTCGACCACCCATTCATATCCCTCGTTCAGATAACCCAACGCCTTAGCTATTGCCATGTGGCAGCTGCGATTGGGACGGAAACCGTAGCTGGAGTCACTGAACAGCGGTTCATACACCCGGCTCAGTACCTGCGCTGCGGATTGCTGGACTACACGGTCTATGACCGTCGGGATGCCCAGAGGACGATGCCGTCCGTCGGACTTGGGAATATAGCCTGAATTATTCATAGCCCGCCACTTTGGCCGTTAGAATTCCAAAATATCATTTTTTTGTTGGATCTCCGATAAGGCCGTTGGCGTTTTCCTGGGGTAAATTTTGTCGCCTCGCGTCGTTTTTCGCGTCCCACGCCCCCTTGCGCTGCGTTTTGGCGCATGTTTTTCTGGCCTGTGTCCATGCGGCAGAGGGCGTTGCCTGCCGTCAACGCCGGATGTGTGTGTAAGTGCTTCGCTAGTCTGCTATGCCGCCGTCAGGGCTTGCAGTATCTCGGCCTTCATCGGGTTGTCCCTCTGGAACTCAATCTTTATCTTCGTCTTCAGCTCCGTGATGCGAGCCGTGTGCAGCAGTATGCGCTTGCCGAAGGTGATGATGGTCGCGTTCCTCAGCAGCTCGTTCCTGGCGAAGAGCTTCTGCTTGGCCTCCAACAATATTACGTATGCCGCCGCGTGCAGGAACAGCCGGAACTGGTTGGCCGAGAAGCTGCCGCACGACATGCGGTGGGCCTTCAGCCCGTCCTTCATCTCCTTGAACACGTTATGAGAAGCTTTACATAACGAGTTTTATGGCAAGTTTATCGTTATGCAAAGTTGCGAAAGTATACAACTTGCAACCTTCTGAAAATAAAGTGCTTGCAAAATGGGTTCTCATAATTACTTGTTATAAAGATATTGCTGTAATAGGCAAAAATGGCACTAAAATGCTTAAAAAGGAACTTTATGATGCCCATTTGTACGTACATTTAGATGGAATAACGTCATTGCTGCCATATTATTATGTAAAGCTGAAACGAGAAGTAGAGCTGTAACGTTCTGATAATCAAACATACATTTGCTATAACTTCTCATAACGAAATACTTGTCATAAATGTACAGCTCGCAGTTGCCGCGCTTGCAGTACCAGTTGGCATAGACGTCCCTCGGCGGCTTGTGGTACATGTCGGTCACGACGTAGCGCACGTTCTTCCCCTCGGCGTTGAACTCGATCTTCACCACTATCCACTGGGCGCGCTCCCATCGGGTGGCGCGGTACATGAAGCGGTGGTACACCTTCACGTCCTGCCCCGTCCGCCTCTTCTGCTCCTCGGCGCGGGCCACCCATGCCGCCGTGCGCTGTGACAGGTGGCTGTTGCCCGAGAATCCCAGCACGTAGTGCAGGTTCTTCTGGCCGTTGGCCCACTCCATGAACTCGCTGGAGGAGAACATTCCGTCGCCGCGGACGACGATTACCGTGTCGGGCCAGAACTTGCGCAGGTAGGTGATGAGGCGTATGAGCAGCCCTGCCACGTTGTCGCGCTTGTTGGTGCGGCCGGGGCGCAGGATGGGTACGACCAGCTTGCCGCTGAAGCCCTCGAAGATGAACAGCGGCATGTAGCAGTACTCGCCGTAGTAGCCGTTGAACACGGAGAGCTGCTGCGCGCCGTAGCAGGCGCAGTTCAATTCTTCCGTGGATGCCTACCCTGTGACAACTATCCGAAAATAGTGCACAGACGATACATGAAGAATGGGACATCAGCTACCCCATGTACCTGTGCCCTAAAGCCTTTGATCTTCGAGTTCAGAGATTC
>JAFVFY010000086.1 GCA_017475265.1 Prevotella sp.
ACGCCCATTCCCGACGCGCCGATGGCCGACCTCATCCGCTCACTCTGCGCTAAATATCCAGGCAAGATTCTGATGATAGACTTCTGGGGTATGGGCTGCGGCCCTTGCCGTGGTGCCATCCAAGCAAGTAAGGAACTACGTGCCGAGATTGCCAAGCGCGACGACGTGAAACTTATATTCATTGCTGGGGAGCGCACTGCCGATGGCAGCGACGCCTACAAGCAGTACGTGGCCGAATGGTTATCTAATGAAGAGACTGTCTGCGTCACCAACGCCGACTTCACCCGCCTGCAAGAGCTGTTCCAGTTCAACGGCATCCCGCACTACGAGACCATCACCCCCGACTGCCGCCGCGTTCGCGATGCCCTCCGCATAGATGGCTACGAAAACTTCGACTACGAATTGCAAAGACTAAAAGAGAAACTCAAATAAAACGAAATGAACATGAACAAGAAAACCATCATCACCATCCTCCTCGCTATCGTCGCAATGGCGGGGCAGGCGCAAGAGATATTCTTCCGAACGGACTCGGCATCCATCATCGGAAAGATTGCTGGATTAGAGACAGAGGTGATGCCTAAACAGATTATCGTTGCATGGAACAACGCCATGACCAATAACATGAGGGACAAGACGGTTGATGTATCTGCCGATGGCGATTTCACTTGTCGGATGCAGTTGCATCACCCTGTACTCAGCAATTTGGTAATCTCCGAGAATAATATGGTGCCGTTTTACCTCATGCCGGGCGAGACGCTACACATGGAACTGAAACAAGATGCTGACGGACATTGGACTTGCAATTACGGTGACGGCAGCGCGGCGAAAAAGGTGGAGCGTCTGCTGAAAGCGAACCTCGACTATACCAATGAGTACCGCATGATGATAGCGGACAATAGCGACTTAAAGCGTCACACGGTATTATGCGACAGTCTCATTCGGGCAACGCTCGGGAACATTGAGGCGATGGCCGATGCCCGACAGTTCACTCCCTACGAGCGGCAACTGGCTCAAACGATGGCAACAAGCGCGATTTGCCAAGGCTTCTTGTTCCGACATGGTGAATTATGCCGTGCAGATTTGAACCGCACCTTTACCGACAGCCTGTACAGGGCCGAACTCTGCGCTCCCGAATACTATGCCCCACTGAAATACCTGCCATTGAATGACCCCGTCCTTTTCGTTCCATACCGTTATTCCCCATTAGCAACAGTCTTGGCAACGACCCCAGTCTGCGCCTTGGCCACTTTCATGTCGTATTATGCCGTAGAAATCCAGCAACTGCGTCAGGCGATGAACAGAATGACGGGCGACGAGGACAATCTGCTGACTCAGATGGCCATGATGCAAATACTGCCAAAAGGACTGACAACAGCTGCCGAAGCATACGTTCATCGCCAGCAAGCACTGGCTGACACGACACTGACGGCAGAAGACCGTGCGGCGTGGGAAGCGTCCCCATACGTGCCGCTCGACACCGTGCGCCATCGTGCGCTCGACGGATTCACGCAGCCCGAACTGCGCAAGGAGGCTGAACGTCTCTTCACCGCCACGTTCGACGAATCCATTGCCTATCCCATCCCCGAAGGTGATGGCAAAGCCTTGCTCGAAAGAATCATCCAGCCCTATCGCGGTAAGTTCGTGCTGATAGACTTCTGGGCGATGTGGTGCGGCCCATGCAAGCAAGCCATAGAAGAAAGTCGTGACCTGCGCCGCCAGCTTCAGGACAATCCCGACCTGCGGCTCATCTTCATTGCGCAAGAGGATGCCCCCGAGACCAGCGAAGCCTACAAGCAATATGTCCGTGAAAACCTGCTCGGTGCCGACTGCTATCCCGTCAGCCATAAGGAACTTGGCCAGATGATGGAACTCCTGCGGTTTGGCGGCATTCCTCACTACGTCACCATCTCGCCCGACGGCCAAATCATGCGCAACTCGCTTAACTACTTTTCCAATAACTACGATTTGTTCTTGCAACGATTAGGTGAAATGAAAGTAAGTCAGTCAGGAATCAATGAGACAAGATAATTTAGAAACGAGCATGAACAAGCAAACCATCATTGAAAAAGGAAATGAGTGGGGATTAGATGGTTCTTGAAAGAAATTTGTGGGGATTGTCATATTTCGTCGAAATAAGTTTGTGGGGAATGTATTTGGGGCACAATTAGTTGGAAGAGATTAAAGAAATATAGTTAAATTGAATTAAGGAAGTACGAAAAATCATACTTTTGGCTTGTCGAATCATTATTTCTTCGTATCTTTGCACCAAAAGTACGATAAATCATACGCTGATGGATATAGGAACAGTGATTAAGGAGCGCAGGGCATTGCTGGGAATCTCGCAGCAAGACCTCTCGGATTACTCTGGAGTAGGCATCTCTACAGTCAAGGATTTGGAGCGTGGCGTGGGCAATCCGTCGCTACAGACACTACAGAAGATACTGGATGTGGTGGGTATGGAAATGGTGTTGCAGGTAAAACAGACCGTTAAATAGCATAGAGGATGAGAAAAGTGAATGTGTACTACGGTGATGTCTATGCCGGGCAGCTCGTTGAGTTGTCAAGGGGCAGCTATGAGTTCACCTACGATGATGCTTTTCGTGCCGACGGTAGCACCCCTCCTGTGTCTGTCAACTTGCCCAAGAGCCAGAAGGTGTATCACTCAGAGCGCATCTTCCCCGTATTCACTAATATGTTGCCTGAAGGAGCTAACCGCAGGGCATTGTGCAGAATGAGGAAAGTGGACGAAACTGATTTTTTCGGAATGCTGGAGATGATTTGCGGCATGGATGCCATCGGGAAGTTTGTACTTAAAAGGCCAGAAGAATGAAGACGATAGAAGTTTGCCCATCGACATTACGGTCAGGTTTCTCTACCTATTCGCCCCAAGCCGTCAAGGAATTGTTTGATGGCGTGGCAGTTTCGCCCTTTATTGACATCGATTTCGAGAACGAGCGCGACCAGCAGCAGGCGATGGAGAACATGAACAACATGTCAATCTCAGGTGCTCAGGAGAAATTTTCCGCCATTATTGATGAGGGGAAAATCCGTCTGACTCATAAAGGCGAACAAGCCACCTATATCCTGAAGCCGGCACCTTTCAACCTGAGTCTCTCCACCCGCAAACAGATACCAGCCAACGAGCATCTGACCATGCAGATAGCATCTCAGGTCTATGGCATACGCACAGCCAGCAATGGTCTGTGTTTCAGCAACAGTGGCCAGTCGGTGTATATCACGAAGCGCTTTGACGTGATAAACGGCGTGAAAGAGAGTTCGCAGGAGGACTTTGCCACCGTTCTGCAGATGACGGAGGAAGGCAGCGACAGCAATTTTAAATATCATGGCAACTATGCGCAGATAGCAGATGCCATCCGGCAGTTTGTGCCTGCATGGATGCCACAGATGGAGCAGTTCTTCCGGATGGTAGTGTTTGATTATCTGTTTGCTAACGAGGATGCCCACATGAAGAACTTTTCATTGATAAACAGAAATGGCGAGTATTTCCTGGCTCCTGCATACGATCTTATCAATACCTGCATCCATATCCAAAGTGGCAGCGACCTTGGACTGATGGACGGGCTTTCGCCTGATATTGAGAAAAGCGATGTGTATGACAGGACGTTGCATCCATGCAGGCTGGACTTTGAACGATTCGCAGAAAGAATCGGATTGCCGAAGAAACGTGCTGCCTCAGTGCTCGATATGTTTATGGAGATTCCACAAGAGACATACGCACTCATCGACCACTCCTTCTTGAATGACAAGATGAAACGCACTTACAAGCGTGTCATTGAGGAGCGGAAAACACGTTTCATTCGACAGTCAGAATAACTCTAAAAGAAATGACAAGATGATTCTCGTAGTTGATGACGATAAAAACATCCGGCTCTCGTTGAAGCTCATACTGGAGCGCAACGAGTATGAGGTGGCCCTAGCCGAGGGGCCGAAGGAGGCGATGCAGATAGTCCGCAACACTCCGGCGGTGGAACTGGTGCTGATGGATATGAATTATACAAGAGTAACTGACGGCGAGGAAGGACTGACGCTGCTGAAGCAGGTAAAGGTGTTCCGCCCCGAGGTGCCGTGTATCCTGATGACGGCCTGGGGCAGCATCGACCTGGCCGTGCAGGGGATGCGGGCCGGCGCATTCGACTTCATCACCAAGCCGTGGGACAATGGCGTGCTGTTAGACAGGATTGAGACGGCCATCAAGATAAACAATGCAAGTCCTGCGACTCAGCCAGTCCAAAGTTCACCCATTGTCGGCACATCCCTCTCTGGCATTCTCGCTACCGTGGCTCGCGTGGCTCCCACCAATGCGCCCGTCTTGATTACTGGTGAGAGCGGTACGGGTAAGGAACTCATCGCAGAGGCTATCCACCGACAGAGCCAACGGGCCAATGGGCCGTTTGTAAAAGTGAACCTCGGTGGCATCTCTACGTCGCTGTTCGAGAGCGAGATGTTCGGCCACAAGAAAGGCTCGTTTACTGATGCCAAGGCCGACCGCATCGGCCGTTTTGAACTGGCCAAGGGCGGCACCATCTTCCTCGACGAGATTGGCGAATTGTCGTTGGCCAGCCAAGTGAAGTTGCTGCGGGTGCTGCAAGACCAGACCTACGAGGTGCTGGGCGATAGTCAGACACGCCGAACGGATGTCCGTGTGGTATGCGCCACCAATGCCGACCTTCGCGTGATGGTCGAGGAAAAGACCTTCCGCGAGGATCTGTTCTACCGCATCAATATCATCAACCTCCATCTGCCGCCTCTGCGTGACCGCCGTGAGGACATACCGCTATTGGTTAATCACTTCCTTCGGATGGCTTGTGAGGCAAACGGCCTCCCGCTTGTCACCGTCTCGACAGAGGCCATCGGCTATCTCCAGACACTTCCGTTCCCTGGTAATATCCGAGAACTGAAGAATCTGGTTGAGAGGGCTCTGCTGATGAAAGATCCCGCCGCCAGTCAGCTCACTGCCGCCGACTTTGTACTCTTGTCCAAGGATATTCCGTCGGGGAAACCGATGGGCACAGAACCCGCCACCCTCGACTCTATGGAGCGCAACGCCATTGCAGCCTGCATTGCCAAGCACAACGGCAACCTCTCTCTTGTCGCTAAGGAACTGGGCATCAGCCGTGGTGCCCTGTACCGCAAAATAGAAAAGCACGGACTATGAAACTGAAGCATTATTTCCTCCTCCTTGCAGTAGGCATTGTCCTGTTGGCCGGCGTAGCACTCTTCGCTACGTTCCGCAGTCACCCCACATTGTTTTACGTCACCGAGGGCTTTGTAGTCCTGATATTGTTCTACCTCTGGTACTTCTATCGCAAGACCATCCGACCGTACGACA
>JAFVFY010000088.1 GCA_017475265.1 Prevotella sp.
GAGCCTCCAATGTGAAGAGCTGCCACGTCAACTTCATCCCTGAGACGGAGGCTGTTGCAACAGGAGAAACTGCTCAGACTCGCCGTGCGGTTATCATTGACGGTACTGCCACCATTGTCAACTACCGTGCCAAGGTGTACAGTCATCCTGCTATCATGCTGAAGGACGTCCGCTTCGAATTGACCAAGGACCCTAAGGGCTCCGGCATCAGCGGATAGCGATATTCTTCAGTCTAAGTGAGGCTCATCAAACAAAAAGAGAGGTTGCAACCGGCGGCAACCTCTCTTTTTTTTAACCTGCATTATTCACGGTAATCAACAAGCAGAAGGAAGGCTCACTATAGTTCTGCTTATCACAAATTTGGCCAAATCTTATAAAAATATTGAGATTTGGCCAATTTTCATGGTCATTCTTTGGTCATTTCAGGAAAAAAACATAATTTTGCAAGGTTATTGAAACATAGAACTATGGAGCGAAACCAAGAACTGCGTACCGCATGGGAGTTTGTGGAGAACACTGGGCGCAGCATTTTCCTTACGGGCAAGGCAGGAACAGGAAAGACAACTTTCCTGAAGACCGTCGTGGAGCGCTCACGCAAGCGACCCATCGTCTTGGCTCCTACGGGTGTGGCCGCTATCAATGCAGGTGGCGTTACCATCCACTCTTTCTTCCAGCTGCCGCTGTCACCTTACGTACCAGGCACCAAGACTGAGGAACGTTACGACTTCGGCAAGCAGAAACGCCAGCTCATCGCCTCCGTCGACCTGCTCATCATCGACGAGATTTCCATGGTTCGTGCCGACCTCCTCGATGCCGTTGACAATGTGTTGCGAAAGTATCGCAACCACTACAAGCCCTTCGGAGGCGTCCAGTTGCTTATGATTGGCGACCTGGCCCAGTTGACTCCCGTCGTTACGCCCAGCGACGAGCGGCTGTTAAAGAACTATTACGACACTCCCTATTTCTTCGGTTCGAAGGCCCTCCAGCAGATTGACTACGTCACCATACAGCTGGAGAAGGTCTATCGTCAGCAGGACGACAGCTTTCTCTCCATCCTTAATGACATACGCCACGGCCATCCCTCTGCTCAGACGTTACAGCTACTCAACAGCCGATACGTCATGCCGCCTCAGGGCCAGTCGTTCATCCGTCTCACCACCCACAACCAGCTTGCTGACCACTATAACGAATCAGAGCTGGCACGTCTGACAGGCAAGATGTTCTGGTACAAGGCCGAAGTAGAGGGAACCTTCCCAGAAACCAGCTTCCCAACGGCCAATACGATGGTACTCAAGGTGGGTGCCCAGGTGATGTTCATCAAGAATGACCCTACTGGCAAACATCGATATTTCAATGGACGCATAGGCCACGTCACCTACCTCGACCCTAAAAAGGTACTAGTGCTCTGCGATGGAGATAATGATGCTATCGAGGTAGAGCCGCTGGAGTGGGAGAACGCCCGCTACAGCATCAACCCCGAGACGCGCGAGATAGTCACCGACGTACAGGGTGTGTTCCGCCAGTTGCCCCTACGCCTTGCCTGGGCCATCACCATCCACAAGAGTCAGGGACTTACCTTCGACCGTGTTGTCATCGATGCCGGACAGTCGTTTGCGCCAGGACAGGTCTACGTCGCCCTGAGCCGCTGTCGCACACTGGAAGGCCTCTTCCTGGCCACGCCCATAGAGTCACGTGCAGTTATCAATGACCAGCGCGTTGAGAACTATATTGATCATCAAGAACAAGCAGCCCGCGAGAGCATAGAGCAGTTGCCATTGCTAAAACAAGAATACGAGCGTCACCTACTGCTGCAGCTCTTCGACTTCCACACGCTCTTTCAAGCCGAGGAGTCGATGGTGCGCCTTATGGCTGAGTATTTCATGCGGAGCCATAGCGACCTGATGCAACTGCACAACCAAGCATACGCCGGTCTCAGACAGAACGTCGTAGAAGTAGCCATGAAATGGACTGCCCAGATAAAAGCCATGCCGCTGAACGACCTTCGCCAATCGTCGTTCCTTGATAGGGTAGGGCGAAGTGCGGCCTATTTCGCTCAGCAAATAGACGCACTACTCATGAAGCCCATACAGCTTTCTGCAACCATCGAATCGAAGAACAAGCGTGCCCAGAGCCGTCTCTCAGATATACTGCCCGAACTACGACAACAATGGTTCCTCCACCGTACCCTGCTGAGCAAGATGGCCGCCAAAACATTCACCGTTACCGACTACCTGAAAGAGCGACAGATGACCATGCTCGATGCTGCCGACGACCAAGCCCTGCGCCGATTGCTGAAGCCGAAAAAAGAAAAGACCACAGAAGTAACCCTGCGTCTATTTAATCAGGGATTGTCAGCCGAGCAAATAGCCAAAGAACGTAACGTGAGTACAAATACGGTGATGACGCACTTCGCCCAGCTAGTTCAAGAAGGACAACTGAAGATTGAACAAGTCATACCAGCAGAACGTCGTCAGAAAATAGAGAAGGTGGTGCATGCCGTAGGTCTCGACAATGGTCTTGCACCCATCAAGAACCTCTGCCCCCCCAATGTGGGATGGGAAGAACTGAAACTGGTCATTGCTGCAATGAGCACCGACTAAAAGAAACGTTTTTCAAATCGTAAATTCTTATTTCATATATGATGAAGAAAACTGTCTTTTCCATCGCTTTATTACTATCGTTTTTGCTTCCTGTGGAAACATTTTCCAATCCCGCCGACCCTTCAGTACACCGAACCATAACCCTTCCTGACGGACGTAAGGTCGAGGCCCGGCTGGCTGGCGACGAGTTCCTGTCCTATTGGCGTCTCGATGACGGCAGCAACCTGTGCTTCAAGGAGCAGGACGGAGAACTTACCCTTGTCCCTATAGACAGCATGAGGGCACGTCGAAAAGCCATCCGTATGAGCCAGCAGCAGGAAGGCAAGACGCCATACAGGCGACTGCCGCTGAATATCCTGCAGGGGAAAAGGAAGGTGCCCGTCATCATGGTGCAGTTCTCCGACGTGAAGTTCCAGTCTTCCACCACCCCTGAAATCTTCCATCGCCAATTCAATGAACAGGGATTCTCATTAGGCCAGCAGAAGGGCAGCGTGCGCGACTATTTCCTTGCACAGAGCAACGGAAAGCTCGACCTTCAGTTCGACGTCTACGGCCCTGTGACACTCTCAAACACCCAGGCCTACTATGGTGAGGACGAGGGAACGAACCACCAGAAGAACATGTACGAACTGCTGAAAGAAACTGTTGCGCTGGCCGACAAGGACATAGACTTCTCGCTCTACGACTGGGATGGCGACGGAGAAATTGAGCAGTTCGTCATCATGTATGCTGGTTATGGCCAGGCCGCAGGCGGCGGAACAGAGACGATTTGGGCACACCGTTCTATTATGACGGCTGAGTTGCACGACGGCGTCATCGTGTCGGCCTACTGCTGCAACCCCGAACTGAGGAAGTTGAACAACAAGCCGGTACTGGATGGAATCGGCACCATGTGTCATGAGTTCTCCCACTGTCTCGGTCTGCCCGACATGTACGACGGTGATGACGTGAACTATGGCACAAAGTCCTGGGACGTAATGGGTATCGGTGTTCACAACAACAACGGGTATACCCCAGCAGGCTACACTGGCTACGACAAGATGGCCCTGGGATGGCAGGAGCCCGTCATCCTGGAAAAGAATGGCCATATAGCAGGAATCAAGCCCACGAGCGAGGGCGGCGACTTCTACATGATACGCAACAACAATCACCCCGACGAGTACTACCTGCTAGAGAACCGACAGAAGACAGGATGGGATGCTGGCATCGCCGCTGGCGGACTGCTGGTGCTCCACATAGACTACGACCCTGCCTTCTTCAACAACCCAAACAAGACCAAGGACACGGACAACACGCATCCGCGATGTGCCATCGTTAATGCCGACAACGACGAGACCATTGACTACAAAAATTACGATAACTGGTTCGACGACCTACGCGGCGACCTCTATGGCTACAAGAACCATGCGCTTACCGACGATACTACTCCCGCTGCCATGCTCTACAACATGAACATCGACGGAAGCAAGCTCATGGGAAAGCCGGTGACGAACATCTATGAAGCCAACGACTTAACCATCTCCTTCGACTTTGAGAACAAGATAGCCAACCAAGACATCTACATGCTGGGAACGGATGACATGAAGATAAAATATACCTCCGCAACGTCCATATCTGTGACCGCCACCATCAAGAACTACTCAAAGAATACCTACAAAAGGAAAGTCGTAGCCTGGGTCTATGACAATGACCAACGCAAATGGGTCATTAACAAAGCAAAGACCATGAACCTGGCATCGCAACAGTCCACAGAGGTCACCTTCGACCTGCAAGGAACGGAGGATGACAAAGTCTACTACGTGGCACTCTACTACTATGATGATGACACCACCAATGACTTAAAGCAGATGACGGAGTACAAACAGTTCAAGATGAACGACCGTAATAACCTAAACATTTCGCTGATAGGAGAGCCTCAGATTACTGTCAAGTCAAATAATTCGGCAATCATCGACGTGGTGCTCCACAACGAATCAATGAACTCATTCGATAAGCCTGTCTATATCTGGCTTTGGCAAGGGTCAGAATGGTATTCAGAAACGCCTAATTTGACCCAGACCATAGAACCCTACGCCGACATGGAGTATCATTTTGAACTCTCCACCCTTGAACCGCAGACCGTCTATCAGGTCTATCTGTATTATAAAGATAACGGTTGGTATAAAATCGATAGTTCAAAGAAACTCTGTACCGGCATAAAGGTAAACAAGCACATAAAAGGTGATGTCAATAATGACGGTATTGTCGACGTGGCTGATATCGCCTCAGTAATCGATGTCATGGCTGCAGGCGACAAGGTCGTGGAATCTGTTATATCAGCCGATGTGAATGAAGATGGCACAGTCGACGTTGCCGACATTGCCAGCATTATCGACATCATGGCAGGACATACTGAACAATAGAGACTATAAATATTTGTTAAACTATTTGGTCAGTTCAATATTTTAGCGTATTTTTGCACATGCTATGGCAATGACTAATAATTGTATTAGCCATGTAATCATGTAAAAACCATTAATCTACAAATGACAATGAAGTAAAAACAGACAAGAACAGAAACAATAAAATAACGAGCGTTAAGCTTTTGTAGCTTCAATCAGGAATCTGGACAATTCCACCAACGTAGAAGACACATCAGCATCAACGCCCACGCATAGCGTGGGTTTGACTGATTTCTACGTTGGGCAAGTCCAGAGCCTCTGATTGAGATCCTTAACCCAACTTTGACCCCACTTGTCAAAAGTTCGGAAAATTTTGAGGTGTTTTGAGCAGTATTGCCCTTCAGGATGCCTTTGTTTACGTGTTTCTTTGTTTGGAATCTGATTTGTAGTACCCAGAAATTTCGCAGGAA
>JAFVFY010000007.1 GCA_017475265.1 Prevotella sp.
AGATATGGTCTTGTACTACAAGACCACCTTTTTCGGTAAAAACCGACTAAAACGAAACAGTTTTAAGGGGCAATCAGCCCATAGCTGAGCAGTAGCGTGAGAAACGCGGAGACGACCCCTCTCAAAACTGGCCCATACGCATCCACCAAGCACCTCATTCAAAAAATCGGATTCTCAGAGGGGTCAATGTAAAGATTTTTCAGTACGAGCTTTATTGTCTAAGGAGTTTAGGAGTTTAGGAGTTTTCCTGCGGGTCATCGGCGAAGCCGACACTCCTTTACTCCTTAACTCCTTAGAGCATATCTTCCGCGGAGGTCTTTTATTGTCTAAGCATTGAATTTGCGCCTTATTGGGGTAAATTCAATGCTTAGACCAAGACCATCCTTAGGGGATGACGACCTTGCGGCCATTGTTGATATACAGTCCCTTCTTCGTTGGCTTACCACTGAGCCGTACGCCGTCGAGCGAGTACCACGCGTCGGTTTCAAATCGTAAATCGTAAATCGTTAAATTGTCAATTACTTCGATGCCCTGCGTGTCCTCGTCGCCGCCGCCGAAGTTCAGGCGGAACTCGCGGACGCCGGAACCGACGTTCTTCAGCTTGAAGTACGCCCGCTGCGCGCCGATGGTGGCACCGCTCACAGGATAGTAGAGCGTGTTGTCGGCGCCGAGGAACAGGATGCTCTAGAGCATTCCCAAATGCTGGGATGAGGGGGCAAGGATGGTGCCGCAGAAGAGACAGTCGCGGAGGGTGGTGGCGGACGAAGAGCCGTGGCCTATGATGCCGCCGACGTGGTCGCTGCTGGTTTCAACATTTGTCTGTACGAGGACATTGTGGATGCTGTTGGTGCCGCCTAAGGCCTTGCCCACAAGACCTGCACTATAGTTGCCTCCTTTCACAGGTCCCCAGATAACGAGGTTCTGAATGGTGGCGCCGTTGATGTAGCGGAAGGGTGCTACAGCCTCGCCGCTTTCTCCATCTATGTTGACATACATCCTCTGGCAGTTGCCTTCGAAGGTACCGCAGAACGGATGCTCTGTCGTGCCCACCATGGTCGTGATGGGGTCACTCTCGCTGCCCACATAGTCCATCAGCATCACCGTCTTGCCGGCAAACGACTTGCCGCCCGCCACGGCAGCGGCAAACGCATTCCAATCATCCACGGTCTTGATTTGGAGTGCCGCGGCATCGGCCCATTTCACGATGTAGGGCTTTCCGGTCTCGATGGCGGTCAGGTCTTCGCTGAAGTTCAGCGTCAGCGTGCCGTCGTTGAAGGAGGAACTCTCCAGCGTCTTCACGGTGGCTTTTATCAACGGGGTGCCCGCAAAGCTGCTGACGTTGAAGGGCAGGCAGAGCGTGTTCCAGTCGCCGTCGCGGTAGATGGTGCGGTCTTTGAGGGTTACTGTCACATTCTCCCTATTATGGCTGGTGATGGTCGAGGTGTTGTCTGCATTGTTGGCAAGGTCAATATTCGAAACCGCCGTGAAGCTAAAATCATCCACATAGAGAAGGACGCTTTCACCGAGACAGCAGATAACGACATATTGCGTCTCAGCTGGTAAGTATGCCTCATACAGCGTCCATTCTCCGCTGTTGGTTGTTATTAAATCCTTAAGATGGACAACTGTCCTATTTGGAGAATAGCCTACCCTAAATTTCGCAGTATAGCCGGAAGCGGATTTATAATAGAACGACACCAAAATAGTAGAATTCCTATTTTCAATTTGAATATCAGCGAGTTACCTTTGAATAAGAAAGAGACTGGTAACATTTTAGAAACGAGGTAGGTTACATATTCCTACACATTTCTCACCAAATCAAAGAACACTCATAATCGGTTGCAAAGGTAATCATTTTCTGTTGAACAGCCAAATGTTTGGGGCAATTCTTACGCTATTATGATATAATTCGTATCAAACAAGAAATAAAGCAGTGAGGCAATCCGATTAGTTTGGGATTGCCTCACTGCTTTACTCAGAATTGCCATTACCTGCATCATCAATGGATATGTCTGGATGCTGGCACATAGTTTCGCTGTAGGATGCCTTGCAGGTCACTCTCACGATAGAGTACCTTTCCGCCAAGCAGCCTTTGCACTTGCTATCGTCTGTTCAATCTCTTCGATGTGGGCGAGTATCTGCTCGTCAGCCACCATCATTCCACTTGTCCATTCCTCTTCTGTCATGATTGTTTACGGTTTAATTTTTTCAGATATTTTCTGGATATTCGCGGTAGGGATGCCACATGAATCATGAGAGTCCATTAGACGGATGATGTCATCCGTCCTAAAGTAGATTTTATGCTCCAACTTTGAGTAGGGCAGTTCGCCACGCTCTCGCATGGCATGTACCGTGCGCTTGCCAATGCCAAGTATGCGGCACATCTCGGAACTTTCATCAAGAAGGCCAGCAGGCTTACCATCATGCAGTGGCTCAACCGCCACACCATCCAGAAAGCTAAGGTGCTGCTACGCTACATGGCGCGATACCGAGTTTTCACATAAGTAAACTACTACATAGCAAGTCTATTGCTCATGGCGGTCGGAAGAGGCGGCATCAGTACCAGTGTAGGAGACTCTACGCAGGTTCTCCCTATATTTCATGGGCGATACTCCGAAATGCTCCTTGACGAAACGGCCAAAGAACGAAAGGTTTGGAAATTCCAGACGGTCACTGATTTCCTTTATGGTGAGTGTGGTGCTTTTAAGATAGTAGGCGATGTCGGCAAGCGTGTATTCGCGTATCCATTCGTGAGGAGACTTGCCACTTTCCCTACGGCAGACAGTTGACAGATACTTGGGCGTGACACAGAGTTGGTCGGCATAGTAAGTGACAGAACGGCGTTTGATAGCAGCACTGGTCAGGAGGTCGAGAAACCGATGGAACAGCAGACTGCCTTGCCTGAGCGGTGCCGCTTCTGCCTGTGAAGGCAAGGCCGCCTGTTGTTCCTGGGCACTTTGAAACCGGCTGCACAGGTCGAGCAAAGACGCTTGCAGCAGGACAAGAATTACTTCGCGGTGTAATTGCGTACCTATTTCTTCCATCTTCATGCTGGTTAACTGATAAAAACATGTAAATCCTGTGAAGTCGCGGTCATTGAGACTGACAAGGATATAGGGACGCTCGTAGAATTCCCTCTGCCAGATGTCAATATACTGTCCGAGCAGCATCTTTGCCAGGCGGTCGGACACCATCAGTAACTTCCCCTCATAGTTAGGACTGACCATGTAATCGTCAGCAATCACGTTGGAGTGACTGAGCAACAATTGCCGTTCCCCCACCTCTATCCGTTGTCCGTTAAGGACTACCGATAACCTGCCGTGCAGGCATATCAGCGTGAGGTTCATTTTGAACTTCATAGCGGCAGCATCGGGCAGCCGGCGCATGTCATCGACAAACACCAAGTCTTTGTCAAGATAGTCCACATTGGGATCGTTTGGATTGATGTCCTCAATGCCGAAACTGGGAATCATATCATCGTTAATCATTCTGTTTGAAACCCTTTTTGTTTGCAAAGGTAATCATTTTCTCCCACACTCCATTGTCGATTTGAATGAATTTGTGTCCGCTACTTCTATCAGTATACGTTTCGGGCACTTTTTCAAACGTAGCGGACACTAATCTTTGCCGAAAAAGCCTCACCTTTGCAGCAAAAAAACAAAAACAGATAAATTATGCGGGAAAAAATGATGCTTTGCTGTGGGCTGATTTCATTGCTGACGGTCAGTTCATGCAGCCGGAAAGGAGAGACACAGGACGCAGAGCCTGTGAAAGTGAAAACGATGACAATGACGGATGTCAGCCAGGGAATGCAATTTCCACTGAACGGGCAGGTCTATTCGGGAACGATTGAGGAAGCATCGGCCACCTCGCTGTCGTTTGCCGTACCCGGGACGGTAAGACAGATCATGGCCAGCGAAGGTCAGCGTGTCAGCAAAGGACAGTTGCTGGCAGTACTTGACGAGACATCGCTCCGCAGTAGTCATGCCAGTGCAAAGGCTGCTCTGACTCAAGCCGAGGATGCTTACCAGCGAATGAAACAACTGCACGACAATGGTTCGCTGCCCGACATCCAATGGGTGGATGTGGAGAGCAAGTTGCAGCAAGCTCGCTCTTTGGAAGAGATTGCCCGCAAACAGTTGGCCGATGGTCGGCTCTATGCACCTGCCGGTGGTGTCATCAGCAAGAAAAACGTGGAGCCAGGACAAACAGTCGCCCCAGGCCTTGAGGTTTTGCGACTGCTTAATGTGTCGGCAGTGAAAATGACCATCAGCGTGCCGGAACGTGAGATAGGCAGCATTGCCATCGGCACCAGTGCCACAGCCACCGTCGATGCCCTTGATGCCCGCCAGTATGCCGTCAGGGTCAGCGAGAAAGGAACCACGGCTAATCCGCTCACACGATCATACGAAGTGAAGTTCAGTATCAGTAATGCAGATGGCGCACTGAGGCCCGGCATGTTGTGCAGTGTCGCCCTTGCTCCAACCGATACTATGGAAACCAGCAACCGAGTTCTGCCCGCCAGTGCCGTAATGCTGACAGAGAAGAACACCCATTACGTGTGGATTGTCACTGGCGGCAAGGCTCATCGCCGTGACATCACCATCGGTGGCACGCGGGCAGGCGGTGTCACTGTCTCTGCTGGTCTCTCTCCCGCCGATGCCGTCATAGTCGAGGGGATGCAGAAAGTCTATGAAGGTTGTAACGTTAATGTCGTTTCAGAGTTATGAATATCGTCAAGACATCTTTCAGTTATCATCGCATCGTCATCCTGCTGGTGACGGTGCTGATGATGGGCGGCGTGTATGCACTGAAGTTTATCAACAAGAACGAGTTTCCCGACTGCACCGTGCGGCAGGGCATCGTGGTGGCAGTGTGTCCGGGGGCGACGGCAGGGCAGGTGGAGCAGGAGGTGACAAAGCCGTTGGAGGACTACATATTCACGTATAAGGACGTGCGCAAGGAGAAGACGACCTCAACGTCGATGAGCGGCATGAGCGTGGTGCAGGTGCAACTGAACGACGAGATAGAGGACAAGGAGGAGTTCTGGGCGAAGTTCAAGCACGGCGTGAACGAGTTCAAGGCTCAACTGCCGCGAGGTGTCGTGGCCGTGATGGTGATGGACGACTTCGGCGACTCGTCGGCCCTGCTTATCACGATGGAGAGCGACGACAAGACCTACCGCCAACTGTCGGACTATATGGACCAGTTGAAAGACTGTCTGCGCAGGGTGGAGGCCGTAGGACGCATGACCGTGACGGGCATGCAGAAGGACCAGGTGAGCATCATCCTCGACAACAACCGTCTGGCGAAGTACGGCCTGAGTGACCAGACGCTGGCCATGACACTCTTCTCGAAGGGTTTTTCTACTACGGCGGGGCGCATCCGCGACGAGGCGAGCGAGCAACCCATCTATGTGAACCGCTCGGAGGCCAGCGTTCGCGACATCGAGGAGATGATAGTGCTCTCCACGCCAGCGGGCAACGTGGTGCGGCTGAAGGACGTGGCAGAGGTGAGGCGCGAATATCCATCGCCCGACTCGTACATCACGAACAACGGCCATAAGTGTCTGCTGCTGTCGGTGGAGATGAAGAAGGGCAAGGACATCGTGGCGATGGGGGAGGCGGTGAAGGAGCAGATAGCCGAGTTCCAGGAGACCCTGCCACGGGACATCACACTGTATAACATTACCGACCAGTCGAAGGTGGTGGACGATGCCGTGATGAAGTTCCTCAGCGAACTGGCCATTGCCGTCGTTGCGGTCATCATCGTGGTGATGCTTCTGCTGCCGATGCGTGTGGCACTGGTTTCAGCTGGCACCATCCCTATCACCATATTCATTTCCTTAGGTCTGTTCATGGCCTGTGGACTGGAGTTGAACTGTATCACGCTCTGTGTACTAATCCTGTCATTAGGCATGGTGGTGGACAACTGCATCGTCATCATTGACTCCTACCTGGAGAAACTGGGACTGCTGCCGCAAGACCTGCCGCGAGAGGAATACGACCGTCTGAGGCGGGAGGCCAGCATTGACAGTGCCCGACACTTCTTCCGCAGCATCTTCTCTGCCACGCTGGCCATCTCTGTGACGTTCTTCCCCATCTTGTTCACCGTGACGGGAATGCCGCTCGACTTCCTGGAGTCGTTCCCGTGGGCCATCAGCATCGTACTGTTCACGTCGCTGTTGGTGGCAGAACTGTTGGTGCCCTACCTGCAATACACGTTCATCAAGAACCCGCTGAAACCACGTGAGAAGGAGCATGGCGAGAACATACAGATGCAGACAGGACGGCTGACGTGGAAAAAGCACACCACACCGTCGATGCTCGACCTTCTGCAGCGGTCGTACAATAAGGTCATTGGCTGGTGTTTCCGTCATACGAAGACCACGCTTACCCTGGGCATCGGCAGTGTGCTGCTGGGCATCCTGCTGATGGGCAGCATCCCGCAGAAGCTCATGCCCATTGCCGAGCGCAACCAGTTTGCCGTAGAGATATACCTGCCGTCGGGCACGTCGCTCGAAAAGACGTCGATGATAGCCGACTCTCTGGAGCGCATGATGCGCCGCGACCCGCGCGTGCTGTCGGTGGCCTCGTTCCACGGCAGTGGCTCACCGCGTTTCCAGTTCTCCTACGCTCCACAGATGGGTGGTACAAACTTTGCGCAGTTCATCGTCAACACGCCCAGCAACGACGACACGGTCGATATGCTTGACGAGTTTCAGGACCTTTACGCAGACTACTTCCCCGAGGCATACGTGCGCTTCAAGCAGATGTCCTATTCCGAGGCTGTCTCACCGTTGGAGGTGCGGCTGACGGGCAGCAATCTGGAACACCTGCGCTTGGCTGCCGACTCCATTCAGACGGTGCTGCGCCAGTGGCCGGAACTGAAGATGGTGCGCTCGAACCTGAACGAGCCGCGCCCCACATACCACATTGCGCTGCGAGAGGACTATTCCACTCGTCTCGGCCTGACCAACATCGGCATAGAATCGACATTGGCCTTGCGCTACGGCAGCGGTATGCCGGTAGCAAGTGTCTATGAAGACGACGACGAGGTGCCAGTGGTCATCAAGAGCACGCGTGCAGACGCTTCATCGGCTACCGATCTGTCCAGCGAGCAGATTCCCGTAGTGGGCGGCATCGACAACGTGCCTCTGCGCCAGGTGGCAGACATTGTGCCAGAATGGGAACTTGGCAGTATTCCCCATCGCAACGGTGTGCGCCAGGTCACCGTCAGTGCCGAGTTCGACCGCACCGAAAGACCCAATGGCATGGTGGAGAAGGAAAAGGTGGAGCGAATGATTGCCAGTCGCGGGCCCGAGTTCCTGCCCGCTGACGTAAATGTCACATACGGCGGCGACTTCGAGGAGTCGGACGACAATATGCCAAAGGTGATGCGGGCACTTGCCATTTCCATTATGATTAATTTCTTCATCCTTCTGTTCCACTACCGCAATGCCCGCACGGCCACCCTGCTGCTATTCTGCTTTGCCCTGTGTCTGCCTGGCACCGCCATCGGCGTGAAACTGATGGATTGTGACTTCGGCTGCACCTGCGTCATGGGTGTCATCAGTCTTCTGGGTATACTGGTGCGCAACAGCATCATCATGCTCGATTATACCAACGAACTCTTGGAAGAAGGGCAGACAATGTACGATGCCTGTCTGCATGCCGCCCAGCGACGTATGCGCCCCATTTTCCTTACCTCGGCAGCCGCTTCTATGGGCGTTCTGCCTATGGTGACAGGCGGCAGTCAGTTGTGGGTGCCTATGGGCTCCGTCATCTTCTTTGGCACGCTCATCACCATGCTCTTCATTCTCACCGTCATCCCAGTGGCCTATTATGCCATCAATAAGCATACTATATATAAAAAAACTGTAAACGAATGAAAAGAACGCTCTTTCTTATAACAGTAATGGTTTGCTGTGGTGGCTTGTCTGCCCAGCAAACCTATAGTCTGGAGCAGATACTCGACTCTGCCCTACACAACAATATCGCCATGCGCAATGCTAGACAAGAGATAGATGCCGCCCAGCAGCAGCGCAAGGAGGCTTTCACCAAATACTTCCCCAACGTCAGCGCCACGGGCTTGTGGTTTAATGCCAACAAAGGCACGGCAGAGAAAACACTCTACCCTTCGGAGATGATTTCCCCTGAGATGGGGGCAGGACTGGCCCAGATGTTCCCAGCCGAGGCTTTGGCCGCTTTGCAGAATCCAGTCAGCCTCTCACTGATGAAGCACGGCACTCTAGCCGGTATCACTGCCATGCAGCCCGTCTTTGCAGGTGGCCTGATTGTCAACGGCAACCGCTTGGCAAAGGTCGGCGAAGACGTCAGCCGTCTGCAACTGCAACTGTCGGAGAATGAAGTGGAGAAAATTGCCGAGCAGTATTTCTGGCAAATCGTCTCACTTCAGGAGAAGATGAAAACCGTCGCTGCTGTCGAAACCATGCTAGCAGACATTCACAAGGATGTCGATGCGGCTGTCAGTGCCGGCATTGCTCTCCGCAATGACCTGCTGCAAGTGCAGTTGCGACAGAACGAGGTGGAGAGCCAGCGACTAAAACTCCAGAACGGCATCAGCATCGTCCGTCTGTTGCTTGCCCAGTACTGTGGATTGCGTGACACGACTTTTACACTCAGCCACCATGCAGATGCTGTGATTCCTGTGCCTTTGAAACAAGACCATCAGCAGGCATTGTTTTCAACATCTGAGTACCAGTTGCTTGGCAAACAGGTCGAGGCTGCCAACTTACAACGTAAGATGGAGATTGGTAAGAATCTCCCCACCGTCGCCGTGGGGGTAGGCTACAACTACCACACATTGCTCGAAAACGACCACTCCTTCGCTATGCTCTTCGCCACTGTCAGCGTCCCTATCTCCGACTGGTGGGGCGGCTCACATGCCATAAAACGCAAGAAAATCGCCTACCAGCAGGCGCAAGACCAACTCGCCGACAACGCCCAACTGCTCACCATCCGTATGCAGAACGCCTGGAACAGCGTAGTGGAAGCCCGTCAGCAACTCGACATAGCCCAGCGCAGCATCGAGCAGTCGGAAGAGAACCTCCGCCTCCACCGCGATTACTACCGTGCCGGCACCTGCAAGATGTCCGACCTCCTCGAAGCCCAGCTTCTCTACCAGCAGTCGTGCGACAAGCATACCGATGCCTATGCAGACCTACAAAACAAGATTCTTGAATACAAACAATCAACAGGACAGTAATATGAAGAAAGAAGAAATAGGAACCCTCGCTGGCATCGTCTGGCGGGCACTCAACGAAAAAGGGTCTCTCTCATTTGAGGATCTGCAGCGTGAAACACGACTCGACACAGAGTCTGTATGTACTGCTATCGGTTGGCTTGCTCGTGAGAACAAAATCGAGTTCGACGAGCAGAACGGCATCACGTCTTTTTATGTCTATCAGGAGAGGTACTACTAGTTTATATACCCCCAAAAGCTCTTTTGGCTGCTCCTTTGAACGCTGCGAATGGCTGACACTGAGCCATCTCGACGAGGAGAACCGTGCCTACTGGAATAACGACGGCATCGACGTGACCGACTGTCGCCACGTGCCTTTCGGACGGCCAGACGAGGCATACGACTTGCGCGGCCCGGAGGTGGACTTCTTTCACAACCCTTTCCCCTGTAGCATTTGTGGCATCCCAGGAAACGAAATCGAAGACGTACTTATAGAGAATGTAGACATCAGTTATCCTGGTCGTGCCACGAAGGGCATGGCCTATATGCCCCTGTGGCGATTAGACGACGTGCCAGAGGAAGTCGGGAAATATCCAGAGTTCTCCATGTTAGGCGAGTTGCCCGCTTGGGGTTTCTATGTACGTCACGTCAACCGCATCACGTTTCATTGCGTACATCTTTCACTTCGCGATCGCGATTTCCGTCCCGCCTTCGTCTTCGACGATGTACGTCAGCTCACGATGGAACAAGTCACTCCTGATGAATCTGTATTCAATTAGCTTGTTTTGCAGCCGATATGAAGAAGATGTTACTTTCATGCACATTGTTGCTGCTGTCGTGTGAGGATGTGTTCCAGACCCATCCCTACGATGTAGATTTCAAGGGCGAGACTCGCATAAATGTCAGGCAGACGGCAGAAATTGAGCGCCGATTTGCCGACAGTGACACGCTGCGCGTGGCTTTCATCAGCGACACCCACCTGTGGCACTCTGATGCAAGAGATGAGGTGGCGGACATCAATCGCAGAGAGAACATCGACTTCGTTATCCACTGTGGCGACCTGACCGACACGGGAACCACCAAGGAGTATGAGTGGAGCCGCGACATCCTCGGCGGTTTGCGCTATCCGTTTGTGGCACTCGTCGGCAATCACGACTTCCTAGGCACCGGCGACCAGACCTACTGCATGATGTACGGAGCGATGGACTTCAGTTTCATAGCGGCACGGGTGAAGTTCGTCTGCCTGAACACCAACGCTACGGAGTATGACTATATGGCTGCCGTGCCCAACTTCGACTATATGGAAGAAGAGTTTACTAAAGACTCTGCCCGTTTTGACCGCACTGTCATCGTGATGCATGCCCCGCCCTACAGCGACCAGTTTAATAATAATGTATGCAAGGCGTTCCGCCGTTACCTAGACTTCTTTCCTGGCCTGATGAGTTGCGTATACGGGCATAACCACAGCGACAAAGTGGATGAAATCTATGGCGACGGACTTCTCTTCTACGGCATTGACTGTGCCGAGCATCGCAACTATCGTATCATGACAATAACCCCTGACGGCTATGAGATGGAGCAGATTCGTTATTAGTATCGTGCTGTTCCTCCATATAGCAGCAGCCGTTTTGGCGCAGGACGGCACTGGCGTGAAGCGTGAGGCGGAGCATCAGGACAGCGAGGCGTATCGCCATCGCGTCGAACGGCTTCAAAACCGTTGGGCCTCGCTCATTCCTAATCAGTTTGTCATTCAGAATGCCGGCAACATGGGGGTTTTGTCAGTGGGTACCGGTTGGGGCTATGGTCACGGGCACTGGGAGACGCATCTGCTCTTCGGCTACATTCCTAAGCATCAGAGCACGCGCGGCAAACTGACGATGACCTTGAAAGAGAACTACATCCCCTGGAATGTACGTCTGTCAGCCTCGCAAGATGCATCAGATGATTTCCTTAGGCATGGCTGGTCGCTGAACCCGCTCGCTGCCAGCATATATGTGAACACCGTTTATGGCCACGAGTTCTGGAAGTCGCAGCCTAGTCGTTACCCCGACAAATACTATGAGTTCATGTCCACCAAGTTCCGCCTGAACATAGCCCTCGGCCAGCGCATCACATGGGACATCCCTCGCAACCGTCGCAAATATGCCAAGAGCATCAGCCTGTTCTACGAAGTCAGTAGCTGCGATCTCTATATCCGCTCCAAGTTCCAAGACAACAGCATTCCGCTAAAAGACATCATCGGCCTGTCAATAGGAGTAAAACTACAGGCAATGTAATAACAAATACAGCTACGTCGTCATCCAAGCCAACTCCTAGCTGCACCATCACCTTCTGATGACTATCAAGGAGAAAGCCAACCGCCTCGGAAGATTCCTACCAAAATGATTTGCTGTAATGCATGTAGTTTGTTTGTCTAACTCGCCAAAGTATAGCCTTACATCGCCTCTGATAGCGCGGTTTGTTTGGATAAAAATAGTTAAGAATTGCGTAAGTTGTTGATAGTCAATTACGAGCCAAGTTTTCAACGAGGATGAGTGTTAAAGAGAAAGTGGCACGTAGATGCCACTTTTTTTATGCTGTTCATACTCATTCAGAGTTGTTCTTCCTGTCGCGGTATTGTTTTGCAGTCATGCCAGTAACGCGCTTGAAATAGCGGTAAAAGGATGTGGGTTCGGAGAAACCAAGCATATAGGCGGTTTCCTGAAGTGTCTGTGTGGCTCGTGCGTCAATGAGGCGCTTGGCCTGTGTCGTTATGTATTGCTCTATCCATTCGCCTGGCGTGATGCCATTGGTGGCAGTGCGGACCGCTTTACTGAGATATTTTGGTGTAAAGTTGAGTATATCTGCATAGAACTGGACCTCTCGCGACTCCCGATAGTGTTTTACCACTAACTCGCAGAAGCGGTTGAAGATGTCTGCATGACGGTTTTCTTTCCGTCAATGGTGATTCTGAGCAGGATGGCTGTTGTACCGTCTGCCCTTGTTTTTGCCCTGTTGATATAGGGCATCAGTCTGAATGTACTTCTGTTCATAATTGCTATTATTTATTGTCTTTGCTTGTTTACGACTTCTTTGCTGTAAGCATTGAGCACTAGTACAAAGTCCTTGGTTGCTTCAATGAATTTGTCGGCTTCCTCAAAGAGTTTGTCCTGTGTCACCATTGCATAGACTTGTGTCATTCTCACATTCGTGTGACCAAGCATCTTACTGATAACATCTATCGGCACGTCATTGGATAGTGTAAGGATAGATGCATAGTAGTGCCTACCCATGTGGTGGCTGATTGGCTGTGTGCAGCCTGCCATTTCCGCTATCTTCTTTAGGTTCTTCAGAAGAAAAGCATAGTTCTGGCGGGGCATCAGTGTAGGCAGACCTGCATCCTTATACTTGTCGATCAGTTCAATGGCCTCTGGTATCAGTTTTACCATTGCCTGTACTCCCGTTTTCTTTCGCTTGTATTTCAACCACAAGCTTCCTTGCTCATCGTATGACAGGTTGTTTTGTGTAACTGATACAGCATCAATATAAGCCATACCCGTGTAGCAGGCTATCAGCAACAGGTCACGTGAGATCATGAGTGATGGTTTGTCCGAAGGAATTTCCAGACTGACTATCTTCTCAAAGTTTTCTGGTGTGATGGTTCGTGGTGTTCTTTTCGGTATAGTCGGCTCCTTATAGCGGGAAAAGAGGTACTTGTCCGTCAGTCCGTCCTTATATGCCTTATGACAAGCCTGTTTCAGATAAGTGAAATGCTTGTGGGCTGTTGCTGCCTTTTTGCCTTGTCCGTCAATCAGGAAATGCTCATAGTCACTGATGAACCTGGTTGGTCATTTGCCCGAAAGCCATGTCGCTGACCCCATATGTTGCAGGGATGAATTCTGAAAGTGAATCCTTTACCTGTCTGATACAGGTATAGGTGGCAGGAGTCCTGTCTATGCCTACACGGTTTTTCGTATCTTCCAACAGAATATCGAAAACTTGAAGGAGCGTTACCTGTCCGTTGATGCTGCCCTGCATCATCTCCTTGACCGTCGTAGCCGTGAAATCCACATTACGCTTAGTGAGATTGTCCCCTGAGGTATTGACAGACAGTAGGATGCGCTCGATCATGGCATTCGTCTCAACCGCCTCTTTACTCTTTCCATCCAGTCTGCTAGAACGAAAGTTCCATAACTTGGGATTACAGGATAGTTTACATGAGACTGTGCCATTGAGTTCTTGCTCTGGCAAGCGAACAAGTTCGAGCGATTAAGGGTGATGCGTCCCATGATAGGAGCCTTGCCCTGCTTGTCTAATCCGCTCTTTTTAAGGTAGAGCAACACCTTGAATTTGCTTACTTTAGATAAAATGTTCACGCTCGGCAATCCGCAAGCAAGCTTGCATTGCTCTCTCTTAATCACATTTTTCATACGCTTCTGAGTTTTTGGGTGCAAAGTTATACATTCTCAGAGCGTCCCCAGCCGTGCAAAATATGCTAGAATATGTATGTTTTTCCGAGTCGTTGGAAATCTCGTACAGACTTCCATGTTTTTACCAAGTGTTCTTCGACGAGCGAAGCGAGCAGAGCTCGAATCCCAGTTACCAAACGCGGTAACCAAGGTAACACTTAGGTAACGGAACAGGCTCAACGTTCTTTCCAATCCGAAAGAATCTCAAAAGCGCAAACGGTCGCAAATAGACGCAATATCAACGATTTACGCTATCTCACCCGAAATAACCTCATCATTCCCGACAACCTTGATATTCATAAAAATAGAACAGTCTCTTTATGGGCACTCCACCTGCAAAGTGAGGAGAATAGAGGTACTCGTCTTTTCCACCTGCACTGTGGAAATCGAAACTACGTCCGCCGTCATGTGCTTCGCTCCAATCAATACCTGACGCCTGGTCAGTAGATACCAAACGCCAGCTCCCCATTCCGTTTTCGAAGCCGTCGGTATAGGGCAGGTTCACCACACTGCCCTCTGTGAGGAAACTGGTGGTGGCATAATTGCTGGCTGAGTTGTCGCTCCAGAGGGCCATGACACGGAAATTGTAGGTGGTGTTCTCCGTCAGTTTGCTCAAGGTGACGGTAGTGGCCTGTACCGGGGTCTCGTCCGACCAGTTGTCATCAGAAGACTTTCGGTATTGGTAGGCATACCCCGTGACATTTGCATCGGGCGCCTTCCTCGAGAGCGTTGCTCCTGTGTCAGTCAGGTTGCTCACGGTGAGACCTGTCGGCATCGGGTTTCCTAAATACTTTTCAACGGAGATATCATCGATGTACAAGCCGGATGTTTGAGTGGTGTTATATTTGATGGCAATAAACCTGGTGCCCTCAGGGAAGGTGTTTTCGTATCTTTTCCAAGGAATGTTATAGGCATAAAACGCCTCGCTCCAAGTAAAGGCATCAAGGTCGCTGGTCGTGGTGGAGTAACCCACATAGAATGTTTCCCAGGCACCGCTACCCGGATTGCTATCCTTGTAATAGAACGACACAATCAAGGGGGTAGTATCTGGAAACTGGGGGGAAACGATGCATTGAGCCGTTTCTTGGTAAGTGGAATTAAAAAAGAATCCATAGTTGCCTTCATGGTTGGCATAGCTTCTGATACCAGTATAAATAGGATATTCATAGTCTGCCGTGTAATCAACTACACAGTTCACCATGCTCCATCCGTTCATGCTCTTCTCAAAGCCGTTCGCGTGAGGCAACTGCATGGTGGTGGCGAAGCTGATGGGCAGATAAATACTCCCTTCCTCACCGTAAAGGGCTTTCACACGGAACTGATAGTCGGTCTTCTCGGCGAGCGTGTTCAGTGCCAGTTCGACGTTCGTCATGTTGTCGCGGAGATTCTCCTTCGTCAGTCCCTTGTGACGCTTGTATTCGCCCGTGGTCATGCCGCTCCACGCCTTGGTGAGCACGTTGGTTAGCGTGGCAAAGTCCTTCGGTTCGTGGATGCCGGAGCGGTGCCACTCGTCGGTCAGTTCCTTGCGCATCTCGATGGAGCGCATGCGCTCGTTGATCCAGCGGTCGCTGTAGCCCTGACGGCGGTAGTCCTCCACGGCCATCTGGAAGCTCAGTTCCGGGTCGATCATCTGGTCGATGCGCTGGGCACCCACCTCGGCGAGCCACTTCTTCACCGGCTCCGCCTTCTTGGAGGGGATGCTCTGGATGATGCGGAAGATGCCTTCGATGTCGGCTGCCTGGGTCTTGTAGACCTTGCCGTCGGCGGCCATCATTCGAGTAGGGGTACAAATTGTACCCCACCTGGAATTGAGTTCGGGGTCACGCGCCCGCATCCGCTTGATGTACTGCTTCACATCCTCGCTGTCGGTTAATACTTGCACTATGTCCGCTACGGCGAAATAGTACTTCTCCCTCTCCGCATCCCATACGATGCGTACTTTCTTGCCCTCAAAGAGCTGTATGGCGAAGTTGTCGTTCATTGTCTGCTTGGTTAGGTTGCTAGTCCCAAATGCTGAGGCGCCGCCGAGTTTCGCACGCAATTCGCGTGCAAAGGTACACATTTATTTTATAATACGTGCGCTTCGCGCGTTACAAAGTATAGAAAGCGGGGGGGGGTAAATCCGTAAAATCCGCTGTTGTTCAGCAAAAGTACCGGGGCATTCGTTTTAACTATTCCGACAGCATGGTGACCTCTATGCGGTAGCCCGACTGCATCAGGCGCTGAGCCATCTGCTGGACGTCCTGGGCGGTGATGCCCTGCACCAGTTCCTTGTAGCCGGTGTCGAAGTCGGCATCGTCGTCGAGCTCGTGCCAGATGATGTAGTTCCAGTAGTCGTTGGTGATGGCCACCTGGTCGTACTGCTTTATGAGATACTCCTTCACCTTGGCCAGCGACGTCGCCTCAGGGCCTTTGTCGGCGATGGCCTTCATCTGGCCGTAGACAATGGGGTTCAGTTCCTCGTATCGGTCGGGGTCGGCGTTGTAGCTGATGCGCAGGGTGGCATCGGGCGTGTCGTCCTTGTCGAGGTCGAAGTCCACGGAGACGCCGTAGGTGCCGCCCTTCTCCTCACGCACGGAGTCTGTGTAGGCGATGGAGAGGGTGCGCTTCAGCACGTCGAGGATGAGGTCGTTGCGCGGGGTGAAGTCCACATCGGCAGCGTAGAAGATGCTGACGTTGGCCAGCGGCGTGGCCATCTTCTTGCGGAAGGTGCGGGTGACGTCCTGCTTGAGGAAGTGGGGGAGGTTCTGCTCGTTCACCGTGTAGGGGTTTGGGGAGTTGGTGGTTTGGTGGTTTGGGGAGATGGGCAGACTAGCCAGATACTTCGTGATGAGCGGGCGCAACTCGTCGAGGCTCATGTTGCCGATGATGGCGGCCTTGAACTGAGAGGCGTCGCTGAAGGCGTTGCGGTAGATTTCCAGGATGCGGTCGTAGTCGGCCTTGGCCAGACGCTCCTGCGTCATCGGCGTGGTGCGCGGATGGTGGCCGTAGAGGATGGCCGAGATGGAGTCGTTATAGTCGACACGCGGAGAAGCGTTACGGTTGTTCAGGAACGAGTAATTGCGGTTCACGAAGCCCTGCCAAGCAACGGTGTCGCGGCGCGGGGAGGTGAAGTACAGATAGGCAAGCTGGAACATCGTCTCGACATCCTTAAGCGAGGCGCCACCGCTGATGGTCTGCTGGCGGCTGCCCACGGAGGTCTGCACGCGGACACTCTTGCCCGTGAGCTTCTTGCGCAGCGTGATGGCATCCCACTGGCCCACGCCGCCCTCGGTGACGGCACTCGAGATGATGCCGAAGTGGGGCAGATCGTCAAGGCTGTACATGCTGGTGCCGCCGTCGGCCTTCATCGTGAGCTGCACGGTGTTCTGGTTGAAGTCGGTCTGGCGCACGTACACCTTCATGCCGTTGCTCAGCGTCAGCTCGGTGTAGCCATGCTTATAGGGCTTCTCTTCTATGATTTGAGGATTGAGCTTTGAGATTTGAGATTGAAGGTTGCTGAAGTATTCGTCCAGGGTCAGGCCTGACTCTGTGTCCTCATATTGTGCATACTGCTGGCGCTGCGTGGCCAGGATGACGTCCTCAATCTGCTGCTCGGAGGGCAGGGCGACGGTCTCCTTGTCGGGGGCATACATGATGCACACCTGGTTCTGGTCGGTGATGAGGTCGCGGGTGGCCTGGTTCACCTCGTCGAGCGTCACCTCACGGTCGAACTTCTGCGTCAGCTCCCATGATTTATCGATGCTGATGAGCGGCTCGCCATTGAGGAAATGCTGCACGCAGAGACTGACGAGCTTCGAGTTCACACGGTCGTTGCGCTCGTTCCACTTGCGCTCGTCGTGACCCAGCTTCTGCAGCTTGGCGCGGTCAAGCTCCTCTTGCGTAAAACCCTGCTGACGGGCCTGCTCGGCAGCGGCCACGGCGCTGATGATACCACCGAGGATGTTCTCCTGCTTACAGCTGATAGAGAGCGAGAAAGCCTCCTTCGTGCGGCTGAGGAAGAAGTCCGAGGCACGGCCCGTACAGCTCTGGAAGGGCGGCACGGCCTGCTGCTTCAGTTCGTTCAGACGGCTGTTGAGCATCGTGGCGATGAGTCCGTCCACATAGTCGCCGCGCAGGTAAGCCTCGTTGTTCTTCTCCGAGTCGGGCGTGGCGGGACGCTTCATGTAGAGGTGGCAGAGCACGATGGGCTGCTCCTTGTCCTTCTCGATGCAGACAATCATCGAGTCGTTGTCGTTCACCGGATAGTAGATGCGCTCGGCGGCGTCCTTCGGCATGGGGATGGGGGAGAAGAGCTTCTGGATTTTCCGCTCCATCTTGTCCACGTCGATGTCGCCCACGACGATGATGGCCTGCAGGTCGGGCCTATACCACTTATTATAATAGTCGCGCAGGTCCTGATAGGCGAAGTTGTCTACGACATCCATCGAACCGATGGGCATACAGTCCTCATACTTCGTGCCCTTGTAGACCTTCGGCATGGCCTCCTCCATGAGTCGCTGCACGGCACGACCGGCACGACGTGTGCGCCACTCCTCGTGGATGACACCACGCTCCTTGTCTATCTCGGCATCCTCGAGCAGCAGGTAGTGGCTCCAGTCGTGGAGCACCAGCAGGCAGGAGTCGATGATACCCTCACGCTTCAACGGAGCCGAACCGATGTGATAGACGGTCTGCTCAACGCTGGTATAGGCATTGAGGTTGGCGCCGAACTTCACGCCGATGGTCTCACACCAGGGCACGATGCCCAGGCGCTTGCCCTTGCTGGGGAAGTTCTTCGTGCCGTTGAAGGCCATGTGCTCCAGGAAGTGGGCCAATCCGCGTTGGCGGGGCTCTTCCTGAATGCTGCCTACACGCTGGGCGATGTAGAAATCAGCCAGTCCCGGCTCCTTGGCGTTGTGGCGGATGTAGTACGTCAGCCCGTTCTTCAACTTACCCGTGCGCACGGCGGGGTCTTGTGGCAATGTCTCTGTGGTTCCCTGCGCATAGAGGCAGGTGGCTGCAAACAGCCCGATGCATAGCAATAGTTTCTTCTTCATAATGCAAGGTATATTTTATAGACGCTGCAAAGTTATGTATAATAATTGAAATGCCAAACAAAAATCGCTGGAAATTGCCTGTTGCTGATGTCTTTTTGGGTTAAATGGAGTTAAAGGGCATGTGTAATCCTCTAAAATGTATTACCTTTGCAGCCATGACAATAGAACTTAACGATGCGTTGCTTTCTGGTGAGGAGCAGACGTTGTCGATGCTTGCTGATGAAGGCCAGCTGACATGCATTACCGGTGGGACGGCCGAGCGTCGCACACGTTGGCTCCATGTCCTGATGGGTTTCGAGTCCCCGGTGTCAGGTATTGTCAGCATCGACGGCGAACCGCTTGTGGGCGGTTGCATAGCCCATCTGCGCAAGCACATCGCCTTTGCACCAGCCAGTCTCCAAACGGTGGGCGACCTTGTGCCATACGAGCCTCCCACGGTCCAAGACATCCTGTCGCTACATGCAAACAAGTCTCTCGGCGTTACTGAAGACGACATCATGGAGGAGTGCCGGAACATCGGCGACACGGAACAAAAAGGCCTGCTGCTGGCCGTGGCGGTGCTGCGCCGTAAGCCTGTGTTGCTCGTAGACAGTCCCTTGGCATCATCGGCCTCCTATCTCCAGCAACAGGCCCGGAAAGAAGGCCGCAATGTCATCGTGGCTACCGACGATGGCCGCATCATCGGCCTCGCCGACAACGTGGTGGAGCTTACGGGAGTTCATAGTTCATAGTTCATAGTGCATATTTCATAGTGCATAGTTCTTAGTTCATATTTCATAATTCATAGTGCATAGTTTATAGTTCATGACGGCTTTTATAGATTTTTACGCCCTATACGACATCCCCGGACTTCTTGACCTGCCCATTGTGTCACGTACTGTGGTGGTGGACGAATTACGCAGCAGCGCGTCCCTGCGTAATGTTGCCCGCCAGTCAGTTGCGCCCTTCGTAGCCTTGCTGACGAAGCCCGTTCAGATAAACCTTGGTGAAGGCGCCCTCGACCGCATGGCCCAGGCTGCCATCGACAGTGGTGCTGCGATGGTCTATGCCGACCGCTGGACTACCCCGCAAATCTCAAACCTCAAATCTCAAATCTCAACCCTCAAATCTCAACCCTCAAATCTCAACCCTCACCGCGTCATCGACTACCAGCTGGGCAGCGTTCGCGATGACTTCGACTTTGGCCCGCTACTGCTCTTTCGTGGCGAACAGCTACGCCAGTGGGCAGAGGAGACGGCCGAAGCATCCTCATACACCTACGCCGGTCTCTACGACCTGCGCCTGTGGCTGAGCCGTCACGGCCAGTTGTTCCACCTTGACGAACTGCTCTATACGGAGACTGAGACCGATTTGCGTGCTTCGGGAGAGAAGCAGTTCGACTACGTGAACCCCGCCAACCGCGAGGTGCAGGTGGAGATGGAGCAAGCCGCCACCGCCCACCTGCAGGCCATCGGTGCCCTGATAGACACGAAGATGCTCTGCGACGTGAACTTCAGCGAGCAGAACTTCCCCGTTGAGGCTTCGGTCATCATCCCCGTCTACAACCGCGAAAAGACCATCGCCGATGCCGTGGGGAGTGCGCTCTCGCAGAAGACCACCTTCCCCTTCAACGTCATCGTCGTGGACAACCATTCGTCGGACAAGACGGGAGAGATACTCTCCGGAATGGAGAAATCGGAGAGCGGAAACAAGAATGGCCACTTGATAGTGCTGGTACCTTCGCGCACCGACCTCGGCATTGGCGGCTGCTGGAACCTGGCCGTGAACGACCCTCGTTGTGGCCGCTTTGCCGTGCAGCTAGACAGCGACGACCTCTACTCCTCGCCACAGACGCTGCAGCGCATCGTCGATGCCTTCCACGAGCAGCAAGCCGCCATGATTGTAGGCTCCTACCGTATGTGCGACTTCAACCTGCAGACGCTGCCGCCGGGCCTTATTGCCCACCGCGAGTGGACAGAGGAGAACGGCCCCAACAACGCACTGCGCATCAATGGCTTAGGTGCTCCGCGTGCATTCTTTACTCCACTGCTTCGCGAGTTCCAGCTACCCAATACCAGCTATGGCGAGGACTACGCCATGGGGTTGCGTTTCTCGAGACAATACCGCATCGGCCGCATCTACGACGAACTGTACCTCTGCCGTCGGTGGGGCGGCAACAGCGACTCCAACCTCAGCCAGGAGCGTATCAACGCCAACAACCACTATAAAGACCAGCTGCGCACCATTGAGATTCTGGCGCGACAGCAGCAGAACAGTCTGCAGACATACGAGCCATCAAAGTCGCTGGAGCGTTTCTTCGACCGCCAGATGCGCCTTTGGCCCGACACCCTGCGCCGTTATCGCGACCTCTCCCAAGTGGAGACCCGCCCCCTGGCTTGCAGTCCGGTAGACAGCGCCAGTGGCACAGGAACCCCGCTGAACCTCACGGCCCAGTATAATCCCGCACGCATACGCTCCACTGGCGCTTCCATCACCCGTGAAGCCCTTGGCAAGCGTCCCTGCTTCCTCTGCAAGGCAAACCGTCCTGAGGAGCAAATCACGTCGGAGATAGTCATTCATAGTTCGCAGTTGCATAACTATGCGCCATGCCCCATGCACTATGAACTATTGGTGAACCCTTACCCCATCCTTCCACGCCACTACACCATCATCGCCGGTCACCACAAGCCTCAGCAGATACTGCCCATGCTGCCGCTGATGATACATCTGCTGGAGCAACATCCTGAGTTGACCGTGTTCTATAACGGTCCGCTATGCGGAGCCTCTGCCCCCGACCATGCCCATCTGCAGGCTGGTACCAGTGGCCTGCTTCCCTTGCAGCGCGAATGGCCACGCCTGTCGCAGCATCTCACGCCGCTGACCCTTGGAGGGGAGCTGCCATCTCAGGCAAAAAACGACGATGCCCTGATGGCCACCATCGACGACTATCCCTGCACGGCGGTGCTCATACGCTCGTCCAAGGCTAGCAACCACCTCACGCTCTTCCGTCGCCTCTACCGCTCGTTGCCCATCCCCAAAGGACAGAGTGAACCCATGATGAACATCGTGGCCTGGCGTAGCGGTAGCGACCTCCTCATGGTCGTGTTCCCACGCGCCAAGCACCGCCCTGACTGTTATTACCAGACGGGCGACGACCAGCTGCTCGTCAGTCCTGGCGCCCTCGACATGGCAGGGCTCATCATCACCCCGAGGCGTGAGGACTTTGAACGGCTCACGGCAGAGAAGGCTGTTGCCATCTTGCGTGAGTGCAGTCTTGAAACGCTTCCCAATATCACTACAACACCTGCTTCACCCACCACGCCAACTTCCATCTCTGTCGGCATCCTTTCTGCCGACTACATAGACTTCCACCTCAACGGAGCCTATCAGGCCAAGGGTGAGACCGTCTGCGGCCCACAGACCGTGGAACTGACCGGCGGCAGCCTTCTTTGGCGAGGACAACAGTATCAGGAATTGTGCTTTACGCCGGTTCACAGTTCACAGTCTCCCGACTCCTTCACTCTCCGCGACGTCACCATCGGCAAGGGGTTCCACTGGGAACAGCAGCAGGAACAGACGTTCCTCGGCACACTGCGTCTGATGGTAGACGGCGACAAGGTGTTGGCCATCAACGAATTGCCCATCGAGGACTATCTGGAGAGCGTTATTGGTAGCGAGATGAGCGCCGATTCCCATCCCGAGCTGCTCAAGGCTCACACCGTCATCTCCCGTTCCTGGGTGCTCTATCAGAAGGAGCAGAGGAGCAAGGAAACGAGCAGCAAGCCTTCCATCATCCGCAAGGACGGCGAGCTGCTTCGCTGGTATGACCGTGAGGAGCACACGCTCTTCGATGTCTGTGCCGACGACCACTGCCAGCGGTATCAAGGAATTGACCTATCAGGAATGACCGATGGTAGTCTGGAGCCGGACAGTAAGCATGTTAAAGCGAAAAAGGCTGTCCGGGCCACCCGTGGTGAGGTGCTCACCTACCATGGGGAGCTTTGCGACGCACGCTTCTCCAAGTGCTGTGGCGGGCAGACCGAGGAGTTTCAGTATTGCTGGGACGACACCCCCCGGCCCTATCTGCAGAGTGTTGCCGACCCCTTCTGCAATACCAGCGACGAGCATGTGCTGCGACAGGTGCTCCGCGACTTCGACCAGCAGACTATCCCCTCGTTCTACCGCTGGACGGTGGAGTACACGCAGGACGAACTCTCCGACCTCATCGCCCGCAAGACACAGCTTGACCTGGGAATCATCACCGACCTCATCCCCCTCTCAAGGGGCAAGAGCGGTCGCATCTGGCGCTTGCAGCTGGTAGGCACCAAGGGAACCTTCATCATCGGCAAGGAACTGGAGATACGCCGTGCACTCAGCGAGACCCACCTCCTCAGCTCTGCCTTCGACGTTGAGGTCGTCGACCTGCCCGACGAGGAGGGCAACGTCCAGTCTAGGATTTTCCGTCTCCATGGCCGTGGCTGGGGGCATGGCGTAGGACTCTGCCAAATCGGTGCCGCCATGATGGCCGAAAAGGGCTACTCCTACCGCGACATTCTCCTACACTACTATCCCGGTGCCGAGATCACGGACATCAATAACTTTGAGAGTAGA
The DNA here is from genome assembly GCA_017475265.1 of Prevotella sp. Taxonomy (GTDB): domain Bacteria; phylum Bacteroidota; class Bacteroidia; order Bacteroidales; family Bacteroidaceae; genus Prevotella. The sequence goes on from JAFVFY010000007.1 coordinate 23,282, forward strand.
AAATAAATCGGGCATAGTGCTCGTTATATATTTATTGTATTATAGATTATGAAAAACTTCCTGCTTATTTGCTTCATAGCATTTTTCCCCAGTGTCATGTATTCGCAGCTGATGGATGTGGTGAGAGAGAACTGCACTCCCTCTTTGCTCAATACCGAAGAAACACCTACGGTGAGTGGAGGCAGACCGTTGCGCTTGCCAAGCATCAGCAATCAATGGGACTCTACACGTGTCTATCGCCAGGCGGTGATACTCGTGTCGTATATTGATACCGACTTCTCGCTGGAGAACCCTCGCGAGACCTACGACAGCATGCTTAACTGTCCTGGATTCAACCTGCGTCAGGGACCGGGCTGCGCAGCTGAGTATTTCCGCGAGCAGTCGGGTGGGCTGTTCAACGTGCAGTTTGATGTCTTCGGCCCCATAAAGGTAAACAGAAAGGCACAGCCATACAGCAAGCCCACGGAAAACACACGCAACTATGGCCACGAAGTGTTCATCGAGGCCACGGAGAAGCTCATCGACTCTCTTCAGGTGGATTTCACGCCTTACGACTGGAACGGGAATGGCTACGTGAACCAGGTCATCTATGTTTGTGCTGGCTTGACTGGAAACCAGAACGCGGAGGCGTGTTACGGCCATGTCTGGCCGAACACTAGCTCTTTTACCACTATTACCACCAACGGCAAGAAAATCAGTAATTTCACCGCCAGCTGCGAGAAGTGGGCAAATGGAGCGTCTTGCGGTATAGGAACCATCCTCCATGAGTTCACCCACTCGCTGGGGCTGCCCGATATCTATCCCACGACGGATAGTGCTGGTTACAGCGTCATGGATGAATGGGACCTGATGGACGGTGGAAACTTCACCAACTACGGATGGTGCCCGCCCAGCTATACACCGCTGGAGAAGATGCTCCTAGGATGGCTCACCCCCGTGGAACTGACGGAACCGCAGACCATCAGGAACCTGAAGACCGTGGCCAATGGCGGCGAGGTGTACCGTATCAAGCACTCCGCCAGCGAGTGGCTGATGCTGGAGAACCGACAGCAGGAAGGCTGGGACTTGGCAGCGCCAGGGAAGGGATTGCTGATATATCATGTATACTACGACAACTCTGTGTGGAGGGGCAATTCGGTGAACAACAACAAAAACGCCCGGCGCTTCGAGCTGATACACGCCGACAACATGGACTATGACAAGTGGTATGACTACGTGTCATCGTGGGCCAAACCGAAGCAGTACGCCAACTCTGGTCGCTTGAACAGCTATCTGCTCAGCACGTCGCCTTATCCCTGGACGACCGACTCCACAGATGTCGTCAACGACTCGCTGACCAACAAATCGGTACCACCGGCAAAGATGAACTACCCTAATGAGGGCGGTAGTAATATGCTGTCGAAGTCTATCAGCAACATCGTGCAGAACGCAGACGGTACCATCACCTTCGACTTCATGGCCGACGTGGCAAGGTGTGCAACGCCGACCATCGTCTACGAGAATGGACGCATACACTTCGAGTGCGAGACGGAGGGAGTAAGGTTCGTGTCGAAGGTCACAGCTGGAAACGCAATGGAGGATGAGGATGAAGAGGTGACGCTCTCCACTCAGTATGTTATCACCGTGTATGCTACGGCTGAGGGATATGCCGACTCTGAAACCGTGAAGGCCACGCTGACTTGGAGCGACGGCAAGTTGACGGGCGAGAACGTGGACATAAGAGACGGCAGCTTCAAGAAGGGTGACGTGAACGAAGACGGAACCGTTGACGTGGCCGACATATCGGCTGTCATCGCTATCATGGCGAATGAATAAATATTTAAGACTGCAGACAATAAATAATAGAAAATCAGCGTTAAACATTATATGTTTAGGTTAAATAACAACTAACAAACACAAACTTAAAAACGAAACAATTATGAGAGTTATCATTGAACCGAACTACGACCTTATGTCGCAATGGGCTGCCAACTACGTGGTGGCCAAGATTAACGCCGCAAAACCAACGGCAGAGAAACCTTTTGTGCTCGGACTTCCCACCGGCTCCAGCCCCATCGGCATGTACCGTGGACTGGTGAAGGCTTATCAGGAGGGTAAGGTGAGTTTCAAGAACGTGCTGACCTTCAACATGGACGAGTATGTCGGACTGCCCGAGGAGCACCCTGAGAGCTACCACTCCTTCATGTTCACCAACCTTTTCAACCACATCGACTGCCCGAAGGAGAACATCCACATCCTCAACGGCAATGCCAAGGATCTGGTTGCTGAGTGTGCCCACTACGAGCAGATGATTGAGGAGGCTGGCGGCATCGACCTCTTCCTCGGTGGCATCGGCCCCGACGGCCATATCGCCTTCAACGAGCCGGGCTCAAGCCTCACCAGCCGCACCCGCCAGAAGACCCTGACTACCGACACCATCATCGCCAACAGCCGCTTCTTCGAGGGCGACATCAACAAGGTTCCCAAGACGGCACTTACCGTCGGCGTAGGTACCGTGATGGCTGCCAAGGAAGTGATGATTCTCGTCAACGGACATGCCAAGTGCCGCGCACTTCAGGCTGCCGTGGAGGGAAGCGTGAACCACATGTGGACCATCTCCGCACTCCAGATGCACCAGCACGGCATCATCGTTGCCGACGATGCTGCCTGCGAAGAACTGAAGGTGGGCACCTACCGCTACTTCAAGGACATCGAGAGAAACAACCTGCTGTAAATATCGCTTTTCTCACTGTTCAAATAAATACTCCGAATCGCCAGGCGGTTCGGAGTATTCTTGTCTTTTAGTAGCTTAACATGGCTGCAGGGCTAATATGCAAAGCATGACATAGTTGGCGTGCAATCTTTAGCGTTGGCTCTGCACGACCGGAAACATAGTCGTTGATGCGTGAAGGGCTGACGCCAATCAGTATGGCCAGCTGTTTCTGGGTCATCTCGTTTTCTGCCAATGATGTCTCTATCAGTTCGGCCACAGTAGGCTTGCCTATCGGATAGTGTTCCTTCTCGTAGTCAATCACCACGCTTGACATCATCGTCAGCTCAACCGCATTGCGGTCGTTAGCAGGCGTCTCGTCGCTGACCAGCGGCAGAAGCTCCTCTATCCGTGCCAGTGCAAACTCGTATTGTTCCTTTGTTATCTTTTCCATAATAACTTACCATATTATATTGTCGATGCGTCTATCTTGTCGTAGTCTCCGTGGGTACCCACAAAACGAATGAATATATGCCCGATGGTGAACTTCACTACTACAACCATTCTGTATTTGTTTCCACTAATGTTGAAGACATAGTGCTGATTGCCTACATAGTCTGTAGCGGGAAAATCAACCTTTATGTCCGATAGGTTCCGCCAGTCTGCCTCTTCGGCAATGCTATACCACCGTTCAAGGGCATTTTTCGCGTCGCCATGCCCCTCGGAACTGTAAAACTCCACCAACCGCCTATGTGACACTATTCTCATTGCGAGTGCAAAGATACCTCAAAATTTTGAATTACACAAATATTTGGCAAAAAAATATTGTTTTTCGCCATAATATCGTCCTTGGTCATCTTTGGTGCATAATTTATATCGTATGCCTTTGGATTATCGTACACTTCCATTTCCTGGCCATCCTTCATCCAGATAACGACTCTCTGCAATGACCCCATTGGAGACAGGGACGTGTCCCCGTGTTCCCCATGCCACGTCCGGAATGATTTGCGACATGGAATCGCCCTTGCCAAACGACAATTTGAAGTATTCAATGGGATACCATGCGTATGCCACCATCCGCGAAGCCACGTCGAGTGCCAACATCATCTCTTTCTGCTCCTTGACGTGCATGTCAAGCAATGACAGCAGCCAGTAGAACTTATATGTCGCCGTAGTTGAGTCGAACACACGGTTCATCGCACTGGTCGAGAGGGTTTCGGATTTCGGTATCATCATAATTAATCCAATCTGTATATTAATGAAAATTGTAGTACCCAATCTTCAACGATGGGTAATTCTGCTTCAGATAGATGGCGAGTGCCGCACTGTCCTTACCGCCTGATATGCCTAATATATGCCGTACATTCATTCTGCTTCTGCAATTTCATCTTTTATGGCATCCATCTGTTCAACGAACTTTTTGAAGCCATAGTTGTATTGGGAGATATGTGGGATGTCCTTCCGCTTCATCTTCTTTAATACATACTGATAGGTACTTCTCGCATTGGCTCCATTCTTGCCTTTTTCTGGTATGTAGTAACCGCCCTTGTCTTTACGCAGTTCTTGATTAAGTTTGTCTATGCAACCAGTAGTAGCACAAGCCCGTTTGTCGGAATAGAACAAAGGCAGGAACCAACATTCTATTTCTTCAAAACAGATGGCAAAGATGATACGTTCTTTATTCGCTTCATAGAAGTTTTGGTCAACGCCTTGTAGCAATCGAGTAACGATGTCGTCGTAAATTTCCGCATCGGGCCGAGACTGGTTCTTCTCATCTGTTTTCTTGATGTCGAAGCCTTGATTATCGCATCTGTCAGTATCTATCTGAACAATCAGGAAGTCGTTACTCTCCAGAGCCTGTTTAAACACCTCTGTGTTACAATGAGAAAGCACTTCCGTCCAACCGCCAGAACCATCTTGCACTGTATGACCGTGACTTTTGTCGGTGCGAGGCTGGATGTCGGCAAAGTATGTGTCTGTCTGACTCATTTTCTCGACGATGGCATGAAGGGACAGGTTCTCTGATATTCCCTCACATATTATTGCGAATGATACCATAATAATACTCATTTAAAAGTTGTTAGGCAATCCGCCGATGAAACCACGTAACCAGAGTTGTGATAAGGGTAAATCGCTATTAACGACTTGTTCTTTCTTAAGAGTTCTTACCTTTGTATATCCATCGATGGAACGTTGCACCACCATTAGCTTCTGTTCGTCGTCACTGAGGTCGAGCCCGTCCAAAATCGCGGGATTGTGGGTCGTGGCAATGATTTGCTTGTCGTGCTTCTTTGCCAGTTCTACAAGTCGCTTGATGACCTCCCGGCAGAGCTTGGGATTGAAGGCTGTGTCGATATTCTCGATAGCAAAAAACTTTGGAGCCTCGTCGGAAATAACAAGGGTGAAATAAAAGAGCAGATACAGAAATCCCTCGTTCGTACTGCGCTGATCAAAGGTGTTTATGGTTTCGTCCAAGTAACCGTCTTTAAGCTTCAGATTGAACTCCATAGATAACTGACCTGAAGGAACTTGCATGTCATCGAACCAGTCAAGGATTATCATATTCTCCTTGATTTCAGCGAAGATTTCTGCGCCTTCTGGTCTCTGTGACAAGTCTTTCAGATATGCGAATAAGCCTTCACCATGCCGCCCCAGGGGATAGATTCGGTTTGAGTCATCGGCTCTACGGAGTTTAGACTCTTCGAGGGAGTAGATGATGAAAGGGTTTAAATCCGCATTTGTAGGTATAGCAAATAACTTTTTCCCCCGAATAACATACTTTACAACATCGTCATTATCACTATTGCTAATGTCTTCGGACTGAGCCTCTTCCTCCATGTCATACTCATTGTCGTTAACCCACCGAGCTGGTTTTGCATTTTTGTCATAACGTATATCAAGCACAGTTTCGTAGCCATTTTTGTCCGTTACACAAACTTGAATTAGGTTGGTGACAACATCTTCAAACGCGGGCAACATAAAGCGCGGTTCAACGATACGGATGCCTCGATTGCCGAAGTATTCATAATCCAGCTTGTCGGAACTGGCAGCTGCTCCTAAGGCGATGCCTTCAAGGATATTTGTCTTGCCACACCCATTAGCACCAATCAAGAGATTGAATCTTCCGAGCGGCAAACTCACATTAATTATAGACTTGTAGTTTTCTATTGTAATATTGCTAATCATATTACCGGTTTTTTCGTTATCGTTATTGGAATGCAAAGTTACACAATTCTCCTGAAACAAACGAAGAAATGAAAAGGATTTAATACTTTTTGCGATATAGAGGCCGAAAAAGGAAAACATAGTGTTTAGGTGACAGAAGTATGATACTTAGGTAACGCAAGTATGATACTTAGGTGGCGCAAGTATAATAGTTAGTCATCACAAACGGCATAGATATATGGAGAGTTGCACATTTTCGTTGTGACAAACGAAGTAAAGAAAAAGATACAATTTTTCTGGCGAAAAGTTTTTGAAAACACTATACATTCCTACATTTTTATTGTAACTATCTAAAGATAAATGGTTTAGGCTGTGTATAGAGCATACATTTTTGATGAGTTCTATACACAGATTGAGAAAAGACGTAGGTTGATGACGACAATAACGTATCTATGTATCGGAGAATCAGTTTGTTTCATTTTGTTTCTCCCGTGGAAACAAACAGTTTCTACTGGAGAAACAAACAGTTTCCACGGAGGAAACTAATACAGAGGTCTGTTATTGTTACTACTTTCCTACGTTAAGTTGGTTGTAAAAGTCCGTTTACTGCCTATGTATAGTGGCACCATAAAATGTATGGTCTATACATAAACTAACATTCTGTATATATGTGAGTTATGAGAAAAATGTAGGAATGTATAGTGAAATCAAAAAAAGTTCGTGAGAAAAATTGCACTACTCCTGTTCGGGAGAGTCGTTGCGGGCATCGCTCGCCGCCTGCTTAAACGCAGCCTTCATGGTTGGGTTCTGATAGGTCAGTTTCTTGATGGTCAGTTCCTCGGCCTTGTTATTGGCGATGCACTTCTTCGAGGTCTGTACGAGGAGCGTGATGATAGGGATGACATTTTATCTCGTTCATTCTTGTGATTTATGAAAGCGAAAGTACTTTTTACTTTTACATATCCTTTTGCAAAGGTAATAAAAATGCTGTCCAAGACAGCAAAAGCGACAACTTATCTTTGTCAGATAGTAAAGAATTATTATTATTTAACTGTTTTGCAACGATAGCGCAATAAAAGAAGCAAGGTGGCGTTATAAATAGTGGTGACAAATACCCAAGGAAATGGAAACAAAGAAAAATCCAGATACCATTGATTTAAGACAACTGGCACGGAAGATTTGGGCGCGGAAAATGCTTTTCGTTAAAGTGCTCCCTGTTGTGTTTGTGCTCTCATGCCTTTACATCGTCTGCATACCACGTACCTATACTACTAATTGCCGACTAGCTCCTGAGATGAATATGTCGGGGGGCGGTGCGCTGGGGTCGCTGGCTAGCAATTTCGGCATCGACTTAACGCAGATGGAGACCAGCGATGCCATCACTCCCATGCTCTATCCTGACCTCATGGAGGACAACAAGTTCGTGGTGGAATTGTTTGGCATTACAGTAAAAAAAAGCGATGGCTGTGTGAAAACTACTTACGAGGACTACCTTCGCCATCATCAGTCTGTTCCCTGGTGGACAGGTGGCATTTTATGGATAAAAGGTCTGTTTAAAAGCAAAGAAACAGAAAGCACGGGTCTCAACGAGATGGAGTCTAGTCCATATATCCTTTCCAAGGCTGACAATGACTTATGTCATGTTATCCGTGGCAATATAGGCTTAGATATTGACAAGAAGACGGGCGTCATCTCCATCAACGTGTCAGACCAAGACCCGCTCGTCTGCAAAACCGTGGCCGATTCGGTCAGTGCACACCTGCAGCAATTCATTACCGAGTATCGAACGAACAAAGCGCGTGTCGATGTGGAGTACTACCTCCAGATGTCAAAGACCATCAAGGAGGAGTACGACAGTATGAGGCGTGAGTATAACTCCATGGTCGATGCTAACAGTAACGTAGTGATGCAACTCTACAAATCGCGCCAGGAAGACATGGGCTTAGAACTACAGCGCATACAGCAGAAATATACCACCATGTGCAATATGCTCGACCAGGCTGTGGCCAAGGTGCAGGAACGCACGCCGGTGTTCACCGTGCTGAAAGGTGCTGAGATGCCACTGAAGGCAGCCAAGCCTAAGCGCATGGTTTTTGTGGTGGGAATGGTGTTCCTGGCCTTCATTGGCACTGTTATCTATATCCTCAGAGACTATTTGAAAAGAGCGATGGTACGTCAATAATACATTGGCAGAACATTCATGAACCCCACAAATCGCATTATCGTAAACACGGCGGCGCAGTATGGAAAGGCGATTATCAACATCGGTCTATCGCTCTACTCTACACGCCTGATACTTGATGCACTGAGCATCTCCGACTATGGCATCTATGCCGTGGTGGGAGGAGTGGTTGCTATGCTGGGCTTCATTACCAATGGCCTCGTTGTCACCACTCAGCGTTACATCTCCTTCTACCACGGACGTGGCGACCGCTCATACGTCAGTCAGGTGTTCACCAACAGCCTGTTCCTCCACATCCTTTTTGGAATGGCTATCGGCCTTGTTCTGATATTTTTGAAGGGCTGGCTGTTTGGAGGTGTGCTCAATATTCCTCCGGCACGCATGGAAACGGCGGGCAACGTGTACCTCATCACCATTGCCATGCTGTTTATAACCATCGTGACAGCACCCTTCAAGGCACTGTTCATCGCTCGCGAGAATATTGTGTTCATTTCGGTGGTAGAGGTGTGCGACGGCATAATCAAGCTACTGTTCGCCATCGGACTGGCTTACGTCACGGTCGACCGCCTGATGGTCTATGCCTTTCTGATGTGCAGTATACAAGCTCTGAACTTCCTGGCCTTCTCCGTCTACGGACGCATACGGTTTGAGGAATATAGACTAAGAATATGTCGCAGTGACATCTCCTTCGACATCATCCGCCAACTGATGGGGTTTGCCGGCTGGACCATCTACAGTATGGGAACGCTGGCGGCAAGAAACCAGGGCATGGCTATCGTCATCAACCACTTCATTGGTACCGTAGCCAACGCCGCATACGGTGTCGCGGCACAGGTGGACGCTGCCATCATGTTTGTCAGTTCCTCCATTATCAATGCCATGAACCCGCAAATCATGAAGGCAGAAGGTGGTGGCGACCGTAAGCGTGTGCTGATGTTGGCAGGTCAGGAAAGCAAGTACTCAGCCATACTGCTCTCACTTGCAGCGATACCCGTGCTTTCGGAACTTCCCGGAATATTGTCAGTCTGGCTGAAAGAGGTGCCAGAGAACACGGTGCTGTTCTGCTCATTTGCCCTAGCCACCTGTCTGGTTGACCAGACGACCATTGGACTCAACGCCGTGAATAGGGCACAGGGCAAGATAGGCCTCTACACCTTCCTGATGTTCACGCCCAAACTGCTGTGCCTCCCCATAAGCTGGTGGCTGTTGAGCACGGGTCATGCGTTGGCTTCGGCCTTGTGGGCCATACTCATCATCGAAGCCGTCACCTCCGTAGCCCGTATTCCCTTCCTCAAGGTGACGGCAGGTCTTAATATTTCCGACTATCTGCGCTACACCGTATGGCCGTTGCTGCCACTGATTACCGTAATGGCACTGTCCAGCTGGGGATGCACCCGACTGCTGCACTTTCCTTTCCGCTTTATGCTTACCATTCCTCTCTCTGTCATAATTGGAATGATGGCGGCATGGACTTTCAGTCTGCGTGCTACCGAACGACAATACATAGTTAATCTTATGAAGTCGAGACTGAAACGATGACATGGACATTCAGGCTTTCAGACCTATATCTGATTCGGAAAGAGAGGTTGGCCATCATGCTGTTTTACGTTGGCATGCTCATCGCCTTTCTTGGCTCTATGCATCCGTGGTTCTTATGGCCTCTGGGTACGTTTTACCCATTGGTGGCAGCCATGTTCACCACATCATCACTGATGGTGTCGAACACGATGGCACATCCAGTGTTTTGTCGCAAGGACTTTTTCTTGCCACTGATGGCTTTCTTTATGTATGCGGCCTACGAGTGTATGTCAACGGGAAGTAATGTCAATGCCTATATCATGCTTTTGTTCAAGGGAGCTTTCTACTTCAGTTTGTTCACCCTGGATCCTCGAAGGCTATCGAGTCTTGCAACGTTCATTGCCAAAGTGATGGGTGCTTTGCTGGCTGCCTCGCTTGCCGGTTTTTTCCTCTACCTGTTAGGATTCCCGTTGCCTGGGTCGTCAGTACAGTTTGGCGAGTTCTATTCATTCACCAACTATTACCTTTTCCTTCTTGACGACCGCAACCTATTTGCCATTGTGCCTCGTTTCCAGGCCTATTTTCCAGAACCGAGCCACGTTGGCTCTGCAGCAGCATTTCTGCTATTTGCCCAGCGCGGCCATTGGCGGAAATGGTATAACCTGATGCTCATTGCCACCATAGCTTTTTCATTCTCGCTTGGAGCATACGTATATCTCACGGCAATCATCTTCTTGAACCTGTGGATAGAGAAAAAGGCCATGTTTCGCAAACTGGCCATTGTCATTGCCATCTTCGTAGCAGGCATTGCTGCAACATTCACCTATAATGGCGGTAACAACCTGGTACATGACCTAATATTGCTGCGTCTGGAGATGGACGACGGAGAGCTGGCTGGTGACAATCGCGTGACAGGAAACTTTGAGAAAGACTACGAGAACTTCATTGGGTCGGGCGACGTGGTATTTGGTCGCAGTTATGACAGGAGTGTTGAGTTTGGTAATGCAGGTTATAAGGTGTTCTTCTATGACCATGGACTGGTGGGCGTCATACTGATTTTTGCCTTCTATTTCATTGCCTTTAGAAATGCTGCCAACAAGCGGGCCGCTGTTTCTGCGCTCATTGTTGCTGGACTTTATTTCCTACCGTCGGCATTTATGCTGCTAGAAAAAGTGATTGTACCTTTATATGCAGCAGCGTATTGTGACGGTACGGCCATACGACAAGAACCCATTCCCGCCGACAGTCCCGTCCAAGAAATACCTGCCTAAAAAAGAAAGACATGATTAACATACTGGCAACACTACGATTTAACATCAAGGCTTTCGGATTTGCCAAAGGCCTCAGGTTACCTGTCTTCATCTATGGCTCTATAAAGATGAGGAGCATTGGCACCATTCACATCCATTGCCCCATTAGACGTCACCTTATCGTAATTGGAACAAATTATGACACCGTGGCAGCACCTTACACAGTATTTTATAACACTGGGATAATAGAGGTTTATGGGAAAGTCATCATCAATTATGGCACAGTCTTTATAAACAGAGGCATTGTCGTTTTTGGGGGCAATAATGCGCTGGGCAATCAGTGTGATATCAACATCCACAATCGGCTTGATATTGGATGTAACACCTTTATCGGCTATGAGAGCCGTGTAACTGATAGCGACCATCACTATGTGGCCGATGTGAATACACGTAGGGTATATCGCAATAGTGCCCCAATAAGGATTGGAAGCTTTAACTGGTTTGGAAGCAATAGCTTCATCAAAAAGGGTACCGTCACTCCCGACTACCTGATTGTTGCTTCACCGTGCAGCATGCTGTCGAAAGACTATTCTTCACTCCCCCCTTATACAGTACTTGCTGGATGCCCTGCACGCCCTGTGAAGCAAGGCATCCGCCGTATCTACAACTTCCGTGAGGAGGAAAAGATAAGAAGCTTCTTCCTGCAGCACCCTAAAGCTGAATACTTCCAGTTTGCGGAAGATGCCAACCTTGACAAAATATGCAAATTATAAATGAACATAGCATACATACTCAACGACACGCCCGTAAACGGCGGAGCTACAAAAGCCTTCGTAAATATGCTTGAAGGTCTTAAGACCTACGACGTGAAGTCCTTCGTTGTCGTACCCAACAGGCAGGGGATATACATAGAACTGAAAAAGCAGGGAATTCCCGTATTGGCTACACCCTTTCGTCCTTGCACCTACCCATACAGCAATACCTTGCAGCAGAAGTTGTTTTTCACTCCAAGACTGGCAGCCAGAATCATTGTCAATGGGATGGCCACCAGAAAACTGGAAAGATTCTTGAAGGAAAACAAGATAGATTTGGTACACTCCAATACTGGTGTAGTGCGAATCGGATACGACGCAGCAAAGAGATTGGGAATCCCACACATTTATCACATTCGGGAGTTCGCTGAATTAATAGGATATCACTACTATCCCCGCAAATCGGCTTTCCAAAAACAGTTGGAAACTTGCTATTCCATTTGCATCACGAAGGCAGTAGAGGCACATTATCACCTCACGGATGCAAAACGGATGAATCGCGTTGTATATGATGGCGTTTTCAACACTATTCATACAAAACCCACATCGTTGAATAAGGGCTATTTCCTCTATGCTGGCCGCATTCAGCCGGTTAAAGGTCTCGATTTGTTACTGGAAGCTTATAAGAACTACAAAGAACACGTTGTCGAAGTCCTGCCACTTAAAGTGGCGGGTAGCAATGACGACATAGCCTACTACAACCAGCAGCTTCGGTATGTCAAAAAGAATGGCCTCTTAGACCATGTTCACTTCCTTGGCGACCGCAATGATATTGCAACGCTAATGCGCGATGCCCGGGCGCTCATCATCCCATCTCGCAGTGAGGGCTTCGGTTTTTGCATGCCTGAGGCCATGTTCCAGGGATGCCTTGCCATAGGACGTAATATCGCCGGGACAAAGGAGCAGTTTGACAACGGGCTGCGTGTCACGGGTAAGGAGATAGGGCTGCGGTACGAGACAACGGAGGAACTGGCCAGCCTACTAGCAGAGGTGTCCTCACGTCCCGCTGACTACTATCGGCCTTACACAGAGCGTGCTTTCAATGTCGTGAACCAACTTTACACCCAAGAGAGCAATGCACAGCAAGTCTATACATTCTATCAGGATATTCTAAAAGAAAACAAATAAAGCTCAACCCCAACACACTATATGATGAAAGACATTACAAGAGCAATATCCAACCGCCTTTACACACTCCTCCACCGTCACCGCTTTGCCCACTGTGGTAAAGGCTCGCACATTGGCTGGACTGCCATGAAGCTGAAAGGATTAAAGTACATATCCGTGGGCGACCACACCTACATTTCGCCAGGTGTACAGCTGACGGCATGGGACTCGCATAACGGCAACCATTTCAAACCATCCATCATCATCGGCAATTGTTGCAGTATACGGAACAACACTCACATCACCGCCATCAACAGCATCACCATTGGTGACAACCTGCTCACTGGCACTAACGTACTCATTACCGACAACTCTCATGGACAAAGTACACGAGAACACATGAGCCTACCCTTCAACCAACGACCTCTTTATAGCAAAGGGCCTGTTGTGATAGGCAAAAACGTGTGGCTGGGCAATAATGTTTGCGTGATGCCGGGCGTTACCATCGGCGACGGGGCCATCATTGGTGCCAACAGCGTGGTGACTCATGATGTGCCGGCATACTCTGTGGCAGCCGGAATACCTGCAAGGGTCATTAAACAATTATGAACATAGCAATATTAAAAAGAATTATAATATACCATTATTATTAACACTACAAAAACGATATGAACAAACAATCTTTTAAACCCGCAACTCTCTGTGTACAAGCAGGGTGGAAACCAAAGAATGGAGAGTCACGTGTGCTCCCCATCTATCAAAGCACTACATTCAAGTATGACAACACGGAGGAGATGGCCGACCTCTTCGACCTGAAGAAGGAAGGCTATTTCTACACCCGTCTGGCCAATCCCACGAACGATGCTGTTGCAGCGAAGATTGCTGCTCTGGAGGGTGGGGTAGGGGCTATGCTCACCAGCAGCGGACAAGCCGCCAACTTCTACGCCCTTTTCAACATCTGCGAGGCTGGCGACCATTTCGTCACTTCTAATGAAATCTATGGTGGAACCTACAACCTCTTCGGCGTCACGCTGAAGAAGCTCGGCATTGAGTGCACCTTCATCTCGCAGGAGGCTTCGGAGGAGGAAATCGACGCTGCTTTCCGCCCTAATACGAAGGCCCTCTTCGGCGAGACCATCTCGAACCCCGGATGCCGCGTGCTCGACATTGAGAAGTTTGCCCGCATCGCCCACCGTCATGGTGTGCCTCTCATTGTCGATAACACCTTCCCGACACCCATCAACTGCCGCCCCTTCGAGTGGGGTGCTGACATCGTGACCCATAGCACCACGAAGTATATGGACGGCCACGCCACGCAGGTGGGCGGCTGTGTCGTGGACAGCGGAAACTTCGACTGGGATGCCCACGCAGATAAGTTCCCCGGCCTCTGCACGCCCGATGCGTCGTACCACGGCCTTACCTACACCAAGGCATTTGGCAAGATGGCTTACATGACGAAGCTTGTGGCACAACTGATGCGCGACCTGGGCAGCATCCCCTCGCCGCATAACGCTTTCCTGCTGAACCTCGGTCTGGAGACACTACATCTGCGTATGCAGCGCCATTGCGAGAACGCACAGAAGGTAGCTGAGTTCCTTGCCAATGATGAGCGTGTGGCTTGGATTCGCTATAGCGGTCTGCCTAGCGATGAGTGTTATGAACTGGCGAAGAAATACCTGCCCAACGGTTCTTGTGGCGTGATGGCCTTCGGTCTGAAGGGCGACCGTCAGACAGCCATACGTTTCATGGATGCCCTGAAGCTTATCGCCATTGTCACCCACGTGGCCGATGCCCGTACCTGCGTGCTCCATCCTGCCAGCCATACGCACCGTCAGCTCAGCGACGAGCAGTTGCTTGAGGCAGGAGTGGCTCCCGACCTTATCCGCCTGTCAGTAGGCATAGAGGATGTAGACGACCTCATCGCCGACCTGAAGCAGGCCATAAACAGTATTATTTGACAATTGGACAATTTACTATTTGACAATTGGGCTGCGCGCAGCAAATAGTAAAATAGTAAATAGTCAAATTGTCAAATAGAACTAGAGTTCGAGTATCCCTTCGGGTAGCCGGAGGGATATTTCTTTTTTCTGCTGGTCAATACCCTCGATAAGCTCCTCAGCGGCAGGGATGAGCGTACCGTCCTCAAGGCAGAAGAGGATGTTCATCGTGCTTTCGTCGACGCTGTCAATGACACCTACTTTCTTGCCTGTAGAGGCGTCAACGATGGTGAAACCCACTAGAAAGGCGTAGGTCAGTGGGGCATCGTCATCATTCTCAGCTAGGTGACGGGGAAAATAGACATCGACGTTCGTAAGTTCACGGGCTCGCTCCTGACTGTCTACACCCTCCAGCTTCATCAGGCACGTGCTGTCGGAGCGGAAACGATACTCCTCGATGAAGAAAGGCACCAGTATGCCGTCTACCTCCAGCACTATGTAGTCGGCATCGGTGCGGTCGAAAACGTCATCGTCGAAGTGAAACGTCACCTCGCCGTGTATGCCGTGGGCCTTTCCCAGACGGCCAATGCGGTAGACTTCTTCTTGCTTTATCATGGGGCTAGGTCATGCGGGTAATCTGAGCACCTAGGGCATTAAGACGCGTCTCAATGTTCTCGTAACCGCGGTCTATCTGCTCGATGTTGTCTATTCGGCTGGTGCCGTTGGCACTCATGGCGGCGATAAGCAGGGCGATGCCGGCACGGATGTCGGGACTCGACATGCGGCCGCCGCGCAGCTGCAGCTTGCGGTCATGGCCTACGACGACGGCACGATGGGGGTCGCAGAGGATGATTTGCGCACCCATGTCGATGAGCTTGTCGACAAAGAACAAACGGCTCTCGAACATCTTCTGGTGGAAGAGCACCGAGCCTCGGGCCTGGGTGGCTACGGTGATAAGTACGGACAGGAGGTCGGGTGTGAGTCCCGGCCAAGGAGCATCGGCCAGCGTCATGATGGTACCGTCGATGAACGACTGTATCTCATAATGGCGCATGGTGGGAATAAACAGGTCGTCGCCCTCTTCCTTCACCTTGATGCCCATGCGGCGGAAGGTGTTGGGGATGATGCCCAGGTTCTTCATCGACACATCCTTAATCCTCACGCCTTCGCCCACCATCGCGGCCATGCCGATGAACGACCCCACCTCAATCATGTCGGGCAGTATGCGGTGCTCCGTTCCGTGGAGACCTTCCACGCCTTCAATGGTGAGGAGGTTGGAGCCAATGCCGCTGATGCGGGCTCCCATGGCGTTGAGCATACGGCATAACTGCTGGATATAAGGCTCACACGCCGCATTATATATAGTTGTGGTGCCTCGGGCCAAGACGGCAGCCATGAGAATGTTGGCCGTTCCCGTGACGGAAGCCTCGTCAAGGAGCATGTATCGTCCGCGCAAACAGCTGGTAGAAATCTCGTAAACATCGCGCCCAGACACATGTTGGAACTGTGCGCCCAACCGCTCGAAGCCCAGGAAATGGGTGTCCAGACGTCGGCGTCCTATCTTGTCGCCACCGGGCTTGGCAATGACAGCCTTACCCGTACGGGCCAGCAGCGGGCCAATCATCAGTACCGAGCCGCGAAGTTCAGAGCATTTCCTGACGAACTCATCGCTCTGCAGGTAGCCGAGGTTAAGATCAGAAGCCTGGAAGTTGTAGGTTCCACCTTCTCCCCTGACTGTCACCCCAATATCCTTTAACAACTGTATTAGGTTGTTGACATCACGAATGTTTGGAACGTTGTGGATGGTCACCTCATCGCCCGTGAGCAAGGTGGCACAGATTACTTGCAGGGCCTCGTTCTTCGCGCCCTGTGGGGTGATAGTCCCGCTCAGATGGTGTCCACCTTCAATAATAAACGATGACACAGATAGTATTATTTACGATTTACGATTTGCGATTTACGATTTACGATTTGTTTGCTTAATTACCCTTTTTTCTTCTTTTTCTTTCCCGTGACTGATGCCAGTCCGGTGATTCTCATGGGCTCGAAAGAGAAAGAGCTTAGGTCTAACTGGATGATGCCGTCTGTGAATTCGGCCAGATCTGCCACTACCTTTTCATCGTCGGAATTGCCATGTCCCCAAAGCACAAGGTCACGTTTCATCTGGTTTGCCGTGTGGCGGGCCAGCACGTCGCGCTCCTCGCCGGCGGGCATCTCCTTGAGCTTCTCGCACATTTCCTCTACTAGTCGTCCATAGTGGCGCAAACGGATGTTCTGCTGGGGCAGCTTCATGGGTTCGGGCTTGGAGAGAATCTTCTCCGCATCGCTCACATCGTAGGGCCAGTCAATGTCGAGCTGTTTGTGACTCATGATGTAGAGATGGTCCCACAGCGCCTGCTGCTGGTCGGCAATGTCTCGTACCAGCGTTATCTTCTTGGCCATCATCTTCACGATTGTATTGGCACAACGCTGACGGTCTTCACGCAGAGGCAGCGACACGGCATGCTCCACCATCTTCTGGATCTCGCGCCCATATTCGGGCAACAGCAGCCTTTCGCGCTGCGTATTGTAGTCTAATCCTTGCATATCTTAGTCCCCTAAGTTAGGGGGATGGGGGTCTGAACAAGCGTTTATCAGACATTATACATTATATAATTATGATGTAGGAGATTGGAAATCTGCGCTTGTTCAGACCCCCAACCCCCTAACTTAGGGGGCTAATAATGGATTCTTGGAAACCTTTGCCACAAATTCCTTCAGATAGAACGGTGTGAAATAAGCCACGTCCTCTGTCTGTCCTTGCAGCAGTCTGCGCTCGGCAAGTGGCTGCATCCATCGTGCCAGCGGTTCAATGCCGTCGATGAAGTGGGCATTGGGGTGCGAGATGACTTCTTTGCACTTCGCAGCACCGTTGCCAAAGAAGTAAACAGGTCGTTGGTCCAGCCACTCCTTGTAGGTAGTATTGTCAACCACATCGGCGCCTACCTCACGGATGGTCTTTAGACCACGGTCGTATAGGGCAGCATAGACCTCCATGCGCCGTGCATCGAGCATGGGACATAGCAGCGCATCGTCCTCCTCAATAACCTCGCGTAGCAGCACTGGCACGCAGAGCAGTTCCAGCGTAGGTACGGCAATGAGCTTCAGGTCTCGGCCAAAGCAGATACCCTTGGCAATCGACACACCAATCCGAAGACCTGTGTACGACCCCGGGCCGCTGCTCACGGCAACGGCATCGAAGGGGATGGCATGGCTGTCGGTGAACGATATGGCCTCGTCGACCATCGATCCAAGATGCTCCGAACTGTGACCTTCGCGGTTCTCTTCGTGGTATATCACCTGGGAGTCTTCGCTCACCGCTACGGAGCAGAGGTCGGTGCTGGTCTCAATGTGCAATATGCAGGACATGTTCTTTGTCGTGTATATATTATTGTTGAATATTGTGTGCAAAGGTACACATTTTCTTTTAAACTAGTGCAAACTTCAATTATTTTTTACTTAATAAGAAAAAAAGTCCCAAAAAATTTTGCCAGTTCAAAAAAACTGCGTACCTTTGCACCCGCAAAACGAAAAACGTTGCACCCTTAGCTCAGTTGGTAGAGCACCTGACTCTTAATCAGGGTGTCCAGGGTTCGAGCCCCTGAGGGTGTACTTGAAAATGAGAGAGCTACGAAAGTGGCTCTTTTTTTGCACATCTGAGGCTAATTTTTATGCTTCTTGGTTGTCTCGACGATGGAGAGCAGGTCGAGGAAGGCATCTGCGCCTTGTCTCCAAAACAGGTATTCTACTTCTTTGCTCCATTTTCAAAATCTACCAAATCCAACAGTTCATAGTTTTTACTGCGGCCTCCTTCGCCAGTATCACGCAATATTCCTTTTTCCATAAGGTCGTGGATGTCACGAATTGCAGTGTCCTGGGAACAGTGACATATTTTGGCCCACTTCGATGAATTCAGTTTGCCTTCAAAGCCATCCCAAAGACGATTGATCACTTTTCGCTGGCGTTCATTGACGGACGTATCAGCATGTCGATTCCAGAAATCCGTTTTCTGAATCACTCTATCCATCTTCTCTATCGAAGATACAATAGCCAGATGTAGTGTCTGGAGGAACCACTCTATCCAGGAGGTAATGTTTTGTGTGCCTTTCTGCGTCTGCTCCAGTATCTCGTAATAGTCCTTACGACTGTTGAGGATAGCCGATGACAGGCTATAGAACCTTTGTGTCATTCCGTCTGCTCTGGCCAGCATCATTTCAGTGATAGTACGGCAAAGTCTTCCGTTGCCATCTTCAAACGGATGGATGGTTACAAACCAAAGATGAGCAATGGCGGCTTTTATCAATGGGTCAACGTCATTGTCAGCATTCAACCATTCAAGAAATTGTGTCATCATCATCGGCACCTGCTCACTTGGAGGTGCCTCAAAATGCACTTGGTAATGCCCCATTGCTCCAGAAACGATCTGCATGGCATCCTGAGATTGTCGCCAGTTGGCAACGGTGATTTTATAAGCTCCGCTATATCCCGTAGGAAAAAGAGCCGCGTGCCACCCAAAAAGCCGTTCATCGGTAAGCGGCTGTTCGGCATGTTGAGTTGCGTCAACCATAATCTGAACAACACCTTCCACATAATGATCTATACGAGGCAGTCCGGCATCGGGTAGTCCCAATTGACGAGCCACGGATGACCGAACACTGTCATGGTTGAGTATTTCGCCTTCAATTTCTGCTGAATGCACGATTTCCTGAGTGATTGCATCAAGAAATGTGTTAGTTTTCTGTTCAAAACCAAACATACTAACGATTCCTGTCAGGCGGCCTAACTGCTGATGCGTCTCTGCCAACAGCCGTGCAATCTGATCATTATTCCATGTAAAGCGAGGCCAACTATCCTCTTGCCAAATATACAATGTACTCATGGGGGTCAAATTTTTCAGCAAAAATAAGGTATTCCTTGGACAATTGCAAATTTTGCGGCATATTTAACATTTCTTCTACGCAACAATACGAAGAATGGCAACGCAAAATAAAATCTATATGCCCCCTGATTATTTTCCCACTTTAACCAATGTAACCATTCCATTTCTGCCGTATGCCGTCAAAAACCAGTGCGGCACGCAAAGATAGCAATAATTATTCTTAACGTGGCAGAAACATTGAAATATTAATGAATAATTAACTTTTCCGACATGCCATGGGGGTGCTGAGTAGTTACCTTCCCATGTATACCAATTAGCGGCTAACCAACAAAAAGTTCCACCTTGCCACCTAAGACACAAAGGGGCGTAACAGTTTTTTGTTACGCCCCTTCAACAGTATCCTTTATTCAACCAGAACCCCTTCTTTCCTTAGTTCCGCTAGTGCCGTTGCAATCTCCTCGATTGGCACCGCACCTCCCCACATCCTATAGACGTAAAGAGGTGTTATACACCCGAAGTCCATAGAACCAGACCTCGCCTCAGTCTCCATAATGCCATTGCCCTGCCGGAATGTTCAGCGCAACCACCGGTCCATTAGGATTTAGCCTGAATTATTCATGGTACCGCTTCGCGGTGTTACGCAAAACCCCATAAAACCAAACAAAACCAAATAAAACCTATATTAAATTGTTTTTTCTTGTTTTTTTTTGTTTTCTTTTGTTTTGCTGGAGACCGCAAAG
>JAFVFY010000001.1 GCA_017475265.1 Prevotella sp.
ATCACCGGCACGGCCATCATCGACAACGTCCTCACCATGCCCGGCTACGACATCACCGTGAGCTTCAGCGGAGAGCCTATCGACTGGGCCAACGACGGACACAGCGGCACCGAGACCGACCCCTATATCATCTATAACAAGGCTCAGCTCGACAAGCTGGCACAGCGCGTGAACAGCGGCGAGGGCGACGCCGCCACCGGCTACAGCGGCAAGTACTTCAAGCTGGGAGCCGACATCATCTACGACACCGAGGGTATCGGCGCCACCGGGAGCAACTACACCGCCATCGGTAACAGCGGGAACCCCTTCTGCGGCCACTTCGACGGCCAGGGCCACAGCGTCAGCGGCATCCGCATCTATAGCAACGCCGACAGCTACCAAGGACTCTTCGGCCAGACCGGTACCGGCGCCTGCATCCAGGGCATTATCCTCACCGACGCCCGCATCACCGGCTACGCCAACACCGGCGGCATCGCTGGTAGCAACGGCGGCACACTGAGCCATAACCGCGTCATCGGAGCCGTCGTGGCCGCCACCACCGACAACAACAACGGCGCCATCTGCGGCGAGAATGGCGGCACCCTTGAGAACAACTACTACCACGACTGCACCGTGGCCGGCGTGGAGAACGCCACCGGCAAGGGCTGCAACAATGCCGACGTCGACGACAACAACGGCGCCATGCCTGCCTTCCTCGTCACTCCCGGCGAAGGCATCACCATCCAGACCCCGATGGCCGACGACCTCGGCTTCAGCTACGACAGCGACGGCGACGGACAGGACGAGAACTACTGGCGCAAGGGCGCACAGCTCATCCTCGCCAACCAGTTCGCCAACGTACCCGAAGGCTACGCCTCCTCCACCATCACCGTCACCAAGACCGCCAACGGCATCGACATCACCTCCAACGTCCTCAGCGGCACCACCCTCACCGTGCCCACCGCCGATGTCACCGTCACGGTGACACTGACACCCATCCCCTGGAGCGGCACGGGCACCAGGGACGATCCCTGGGTCATCAGCTATGCCAGCCAGCTCGACCTGCTGGCACAGCGCGTGAACAGCGCCACGGGCGACTATGAAGATTACGGCAACCGCGGGAAATACTACTACAAGTACAAGGGCAAGTACTTCGTGCTGGGAGCCGACATCACCTACAACCACGACGACGACGCGAACGATGCCGTATATGCGAGCAACTACACCGCCATCGGCTGCGACTTCGGTAATCAAGTGTGCTTCTTCAGCGGCCACTTCGACGGCCGGGGCCACACCGTCAGCGGCATCCGCATCTATAAGGGCGCCTACAGCGCGTCCATTGACCAAGGCCTCTTCGGCCTGAGCGGCGGCAACATCCGTGGCATCACCCTCGCCGACGCACGCATCACCGGCTACGATAACACCGGCGGCATCGTGGGCAACAACAAGGGCACCGTCAGCGACTGCCACATCGCAGCCGACGTCTATATCCACGCCGCCCAGTCCGGTGCTAACTACCACGGCGGCATCGTGGGCGAAAACGGCGGCACCATCGACCAGTGTACCAGCGCCGCTACCCTCACCATCGCCGACGCCGACAACAGCTATTGCTACGGCGGCATCGTGGGCGAAAACGGCGGCACCCTGCGCCACAACCTCGCCATCGGCGCCACCGTGCCCGCCGCCGCGGACAACACCTACGGCGCCATCTGCGGCGAGAATGGCGGCACCCTTGAGAACAACTACTACCACGCCTGCACCGTAGCCGGTACAGAGAACGCCACCAGCGTGGGTTGCAACAAGGCCGACGTCACCGACGGCGCCGAGCCCGGCATCATCCTCTATGACCACTCATCGAGGACCGACATCAACAGCTATATCCTCACTAAGGTGGGCAACGTGGCCGTTCTCCGCGTCGCCCTCGCCGGCCGCACGCTCTACCAAGACGGCGACTGGAACACGCTGTGCCTGCCTTTCGACGTCGCGCTCGCGGGTTCACCCCTCGAGGGTGCCACCGTCATGGAGCTGGACAACCATGAGGGCAGTGGCACGGGCTTCGATGCCACGACGGGCATCCTCACGCTCAACTTCGTCGATATTTCCCCTTCAGGGGAGCAAGTGGGGCTAATGACGGCTGGCCGGCCCTACATCGTGAAGTGGCCCTCATCCATAGCCCGCACCATCAGCTCGACGGACGACTGGCACGACTTCGCCGCCGCCGTAGCGGGTGGCAACACGTATGAGGGCAAGGTGGTAACGCTCGATGACGACATCAACGTCTCGGAGATGGTGGGCACGAGCGAGCACAAGTTCAAGGGCACCTTCGACGGCCAGGGCCACACGCTGACGCTCAACGACCTGTCGGCCTCGGGAGAGGCCTGCGCCCCGTTCCGCTATGTAGAGGGGGCCACCATCGCCAACCTGCACACCACAGGCTCCGTCATTGCCGACAAAAACGAAGCATCTAAGTTCCGCTCGGGGCTGGTAGGCCAGTCGGACGGCAACACCACCATCCTCAACAGCTGGAGCAGCGTGACCATCAGCAGCGGCATTTCGGGCGACGGCACCCACGGCGGCTTCATCGGCGTGTCGAGTTCCGGCGACGCCACCATCAGCAACTGCCGCTTCGACGGAAGCTTCAGTGGCAGCAGCACCAAGTGCTGGGGTGGCTTCGTGGGCTGGAGCAACAGCGCGACCAGCATCCGCAACAGCGTCTTTGCACCCGAGGGCATCACGATAGATCAATCCGGCAGCACCACGTTCAGCCGCAATAAGGTGAAGACCACGAACTGCTACTACACCGTGGCTCTTAATGATTTCACCAACGGTGCCACAGCCATCGGCACGACAAGTGCCGACGACCTGGCCGCCGACCTCGGTAGCGGATGGCAGGTGAAGGACGGAAAGGCCGTGCCCGTGATCACCTCCATAGGCATCACCGACCCCGTATTCAGCACCGTCACCATCGACGACACCAACCGCGACGTGACCTTCACCGGCGGCAGCTTCAAGGGCACCTACCAGACCATCGCCTTCGACAAGGAGGACCAGAGCATCCTCTTCCTCGGCGCGAAGAACACCCTCTACTATCCGCAGAAGGGCGCCACCATCAACGCCTTCCGCGCCTACTTCGACCTGACCGGCGGCGGCAAGGCCCGCCAGTTCGTGCTCAACTTCGGAGAGGACGGCGAGGCACAGGGAATCAAGGAAATTGACGATTTACCGATTTACGATTTACGATTTGAGGCTGGCGCGTGGTACACCCTCGACGGCGTGAAGCTCGACGGGAAGCCGACGAAGAAGGGTCTCTACATCCACGGAGGCCGCAAGGTTGTGGTGAAGTAAATGACTATTTTCTTGGCGTTTCTGTTTTTTATACCAAAAAATTTCTTGGTTAGAGAATTATTCGTTATCTTTGCCGCGTTTTTAAAACTATATTAATTATGAAGAAGACTTTTATCCTTGCAATTAACACTATGGTATGCGCTGCGTTTATCGCATGCTCATCAAATGACAACCCGTCGTCTGCTATATACAACCCAGTGCCAAAGGAGCAATGGAGCCCCACGTACAAGGGCTCTGACTTCACCGTGCCACAGCTGCCCGACCTCTACGTGAACTACTGGGAGTACAGCTACGATACTAAGGCGACCCCCAATATTATCCTGCGTATCTCGGGCGAGTTTCCCAAGTGCCGTTACTTTAGCTTCAGCACCTACAACGATGACAACGGTATGGCCATCGGCGGTATGTCGGATTTCGAGATTCAGCCCGACGCTGGATGCGTGAACCCGTTCTTGAAAACCTCGACGGCTAAGAACACTTACACCGTCTATATCGTTCCTGAGTCGGCCACGGCCCAACAAATTGCCAATCTCCCGAGTAAGAACATCATTCTGCTGAGCGACACAATCGAGCATACCTGTATGATTATTCGCCAGTATCTGGGCATCGACGAATATGGCGGAGTCGACATGCCTGCTATCCAGGCCTTCGAGCTGGAGAGCATGAAGGAAGTGCCTGCCCCCAAACGTAATGAGAGTAATATCTGGGCTGTAATCGACCCCAACGCCTTCAAGCCCATTTGGTCTGACAGCATCACCGACGTGCCTTTCATGAGGGCAACGAAAGGCAGTTTCTATCCTAACAACGCCACTGACTACCTGTACTGCCGCACGGCCATCGAAGACGACCAGGTGCTGACATATAGCTTCATCCCTTCGCCCCATCCGAAGCGTGTGGAGGACAATGTGGGTGCTCCCTGCCGTTACTGGTCCATGTGCTTTGGCACTCAGCTCGACACTCGTTCCTATTACTCTGTCTACGACGAGCAGGCAGGCGTGCCCGACGGCGAGAAGGTGACCTTCGTGGTTTGCATGAAGCAGAATCCCCGGCTGGCAGATATCGAGGCTGCCGTCAGAACTGCCAAGGCGAATGGACAGTACATCGAGCTTATAGCATGGGATCGCGAGCGCCCGTCCTACTTCGGCCCGACAATCCCTATCGGCAATACCATCACCGTGATGTACCGCAACATCCTGCCCAACGAGAAATGGCAGTACTCGATGGCAAAGATGACACCGACGCCCTACGGCGACCCTGTCACAACATCGCAAAAGAATCCCAAGACCATGCAGGCCGATTTGGCCCTGGGCGAGTACGGTCCCCGAGGCAAGAAAGTCACTACCCAGGAGTTTTTAGAGAGCATGAAATAAGCGGCCTTTTAATAACCCCATAATTCAAGCTAAGGAATTTAGGTGCTCAGCCCAAAGGGACGCTAGTGTGACGGACACGGCTTTCCTTGCAAAGGTGCAAGGGAGGCCGTAGTGTTTCTTGTGAGTATTCATCAGAAATAACGAAATAATATTCTAAGGAGTCAAGGAGTGGCTACGCGCAGCTTCCTAAATTCCCAGATTCCTTAGACAAATACCCCGCAGGGAAAAACTCCTAAACTCCTGAACTCCTTAGAAAGATTATGGTCCGTAGCGTGAAGTGAACATGAATTTCCGTGTAATCCGTTATTGAAAAGAGTATGGATAATCCAAGATGAAGTGGAGCGTATTATCAGATAATCGAAGCAGTGAGAGGCGACGGGTAGGCGACGGCGTTATATTTGCTTCCTTTTTTACTTATTTAAAAGGGAATTAGTAACTTTGTGCCCAAAATCAGACTTATGAGCAATATGAAAAGTAATTGGTTTTTAGCTTTTGGCCTATGGCTCCTGGCTTTTGGTGCTTCGGCACAGACACAAAGGCAGCTGTTCGATGACGGCTGGCAGTTTACCCATGATGGCAAGACCATCAACGTAGATTTACCCCACGACTGGGCAATTGCATACGCCCCCGACCCAGCAACTGGTGCCAGCGGTACCGATGGCGGTTGGTATCCTGGTGGCAAGGGCGAATATCGCAAGACGTTTGCCACACCCAAGGGCGAGGTAGTAAAACTGCACTTCGAGGGTGTGTATCAGAAGGCCGAGGTATTCGTCAATGGCCAGAAAGCCGGGCAGCATGCATACGGTTACACACCATTTACCGTAGACGTAACGCCTTATTTGGCCTCACCCCTGACCCCTCTCCAAGAGGCGAGGGGAACTTTGGGGAAGAGAGGAGGAATGAATACTAATGAGGTTGTCGTCAAGGTTGACAACTCTGAACAGCCTAATTGTCGTTGGTATACAGGCTCGGGCATCTACCGTCATGTATGGCTTGAGACGATGCCCGCCCTGCATATTGCCGAGAATGGTGTGTTTGTAACTACGCCCGAGGTATCGTCTGACAAGGCTGTCGTAAAGGTTGATGTGACGGTGCAGAATGAGGACAGTAATGACCAGCAAGGCACCGTGGAGGTGGAAGGTCAACAGAAAGAAGTATCGCTGAAAGCCGGTGAGAGCAAGGCCGTTAGCTTTACCTACACCATCAACAATCCCAAGCTCTGGTCGCCAGAGTCACCATACTTGTACACCGTGAGTGTTGCACTTAAGAACAATTCGTTAAATTCGTGTAATTCAAAAATCAAATTCGGAGTGCGTTCGTTCTCTTTCGATGCCGAGAAGGGTTTTGTGCTCAACGGTAAGCCGTTGCTCATCAACGGGGCCTGCGTACACCACGACGACGGCGTACTGGGCGCTATGGCCTTCGATGCTGCCGAGATACGCAAGGTTCGTCAGATGAAGGATGCTGGTTTCAATCTTATCCGCACCAGTCATAATCCCACCACCCGTGCCTTCCTCGATGCCTGCGACTCACTGGGTATGCTGGTCATCGGCGAGGCCTTCGACGGATGGCGCACAGCCAAGAAGCCATACGACTATTCTACGCTCATCGATTCGTGCTATCGAGAGGATATACGTGCGATGGTGGAGCGTGACCGCAACCATCCAAGCATCATCTGCTGGAGCATCGGCAACGAGGTGATAGAGCGTAAGGACATCCGCGTCATCCATACGGCAAAGATGCTGAAACAGGCTATCTTGGACTACGACCAGACACGTCCTGTGACCGAGGCTCTCTGCGCCTGGGACAGCGATTGGGAAATCTATGACCCGCACTTCGACGTGCTGGACATCGGCGGATATAACTATATGATATTCAAGCACGCCAGCGATCATCAGCGTAATCCTAAACGAGTGATGTGGCAGACAGAGAGCTATCCGCGCGATGCTTTCAAGAACTGGGCACTCGTAAACGACTATCCTTACATCATCGGCGACATCGTTTGGACGGGGCTCGACTATCTTGGTGAGTCGGGCATTGGTCGTAACTACTACGATGGCGAGACGCCAGGCGAACACTGGCGCGATGGTGGTGTGCCCGACTGGCACGGAGCCTATTGCGGTGACGTCGACATCACTGGTTGGCGCAAACCCATCAGTCATTACCGAGAGATGCTTTGGAACAATACTCAGGATCTATACATGGCCGTACGCGAACCCGATGGCTATCGTGGTAAGATCAACACGACATCCTGGAGCGTATGGCCCACCTGGGAGAGCTGGAACTGGCAAGGCTGGGAAGGCAAACCCGTTGAAGTGGAGGTCTACACCAAAAAGCCAAACGTCAGTCTCTATCTGAACGACAGGTGTGTAGGTCTCAAGCTTGTTAACAACCAACAAACGGAGTACAAGGCCGTCTTTAAGGTCGACTACGAGCCTGGCACACTTCGTGCTGAGGCCGGTGGTAAGTCCGTTACACTATGTACAGCCGGCGAGCCTGCCCGACTTCGCCTTACTGCCGACAAGCCTGCACTCAAGGCCGATGGTCAGGATTTGGCCTATATTACTATTGAGGTTGTCGATAGCGAAGGTCGTGTCTGTCCCGATGCTGCTATCCCCTGCGAGGCTATTGTAAAGGGACAAGGCCAACTGATGGCCTTCGCCACTGCCGATCTCACTGACCGCGAGCCCAAGACCTCGCCCCGCGTCACCACATGGAAGGGGCGTGCCCTGCTCGTGGTACGCAGCGGCAAGTCCAAAGGAAAAGCACAGGTGATCATCAAAAGCACTCTGCCCACCGCCAACCTTACCATTAAAACGAAATGATGATGACAAGAAGTCTCCTCTAGTTCATACCTGCGAAATAAAGAAGGATGACTTCAGACATCAAAAACCTGCATTTCGCGGGTCAGATGGCTTTCGGGGAATACTTCGCGGGCTTCGTCCAGCAGGATGTTCTCGTCGATGTAACGAGAGCTGAAATGGCCAAGGAGCAGTTTGCCGACATGTGCCTCACGGGCTACGGTGGCGGCCTGTACGGCAGTAGAGTGGAAGTATTTCTCGGCCATGACTAAGTTGTCGGCGGCATAGGTAGCCTCGTGGTAGAGGGTGCTGACGCCCTGTAGTTGCTTCGCCAGTGCGGGCATGTAGCGCGTGTCGGAACAGTAGGCATAGCTGCGCGGAGGCTCGGCAGGAGTGACGAGACGCTCATGGGGAATGACGGTGCCATCCTCGCAAGTGAAATCCTGTCCGGCCTTGATGTTGTTGATTTGCGACATGGGAATCTGATAGAAGTCTATCATGTCGCGGCGGATATGCGGCAGCGACGGTTTCTCACGGAAGAGGAATCCGCAACAGGGCACGCGGTGCTCCAGGGGGATGGTCTCGACGGTGAGCGAACGGTCATCGTAGATGACGGTCTGGCGAGTAGTGTCAACAGGGTGGAACTCCACCTCATAGCCCAGGTCATGGCAGAAGAAACGCATCTGCATGTCGAGCATCGACTGCAAGTCAGCAGGGGCATAGACATGAAGCGTCGCCGTGCGCCCCAAAAGTCCAATCGACGAGATGAGCCCCATGAGGCCGAAGCAGTGGTCACCATGAAGATGGGAGATAAAGACATGCCCCAGTTTGCCAAACGACAGGCTGGCACGGCGCACCTGCAGCTGTGCGCCCTCGCCGCAGTCGACCATAAACAGCTTGCCACGACACTCTACCACCTGCATCGACGGGTAATGGCGCGTCGTGGGTAGCGCACTGCTGCAGCCCAGGACATGTACTCTGAAAGGCTCCATCCCTTATATTGAGGATTGAAGATTGAAGATTGAGGATTGGGTAGGATTACAGGAAGAAATCATCCATTCCGTCATCCAGTTCGATGTCCAAGCCGTCATCGACTTCCAATTTCTGACGGCCATATTCCTGGATTTCATCATCGCCGGAGATAATCAGCGAGTCACGGTTCAGCCTTATGATAGAGAACACATGTGCCTCGTCACTACCGATGCCGTCCTCGAGCGTCACCATGAAAATCAGCTTGCCGTTGAACAGTCGCCACGACTTATAGACAAGCTCGCTCTGGTCTATGCTCTCTGCCGTGCCACCCTTCTGTATGCTTACGCCCATGAATGAGCTTCCGTCGATGGGATTTGGCGTCACCCAGTTGCCCAGCAAGACCGACCTGTTAACAATCATTGTTGCGGCAGTGGTGTCGGCGTTCACCGTGACAGCCAGCTCGTCGCCCAGGTTATAGCCACCCTTTATCAGGCTGTCTCTGCGTGCCGTACTGACATCGAGCTTCAGGGTGTCTCCCGCATCGGTGACGAGTTGGAGTGTGTTGAGGTCGGAACCTCGTGAACAGAAGCCATAAATCATGGTGTCACGAACTACGGTGTCCATGTTCACTTCTTCAAAGGGCACGTTCTGGCTCTTATTTACGCAAGCAGCCAGCATGGTCAGGGCTGCGATTGCAAGGAATACGATTCTTTTCATAGTCTATTTTTATTTAAGGGTTTTCTGTCTTTTTCGCTTCATTCCAAAGCTGGTCCATCTCCTCGAGCGTCATCTCGTTGAGGGGACGACCGGCGCGGATGCTATGTTCTTCTATGTAGCCGAAGCGGCGGATGAACTTCTGGTTGGTATGCTCCAGGGCGTTCTCAGGGTTGAGGTGGTACAGTCGGGCAGCATTGATGACAGAGAAGAGGAAGTCGCCTAGCTCCGACTCTTGGGCAGCCTTGAGGCTGGCTTTCTGCTCGTCGGTGGCATCGGCGGGAAGCTCACGGCGAAGCTCTGTCTCCAGCTCGCCCAGTTCCTCGCGTACCTTGTCCCACACATCCTCTTTTTTCTCCCAGTCGAAACCCACGTTGCGGGCCTTGTCCTGTATGCGATACGCCTTGATGAGCGAGGGCAGCGACGCGGGCACACCGCTGAGCACGGTCTTGTTGCCGTCCTTCTCCTTCAGTTTTATCTGTTCCCAGTTCTTCAGCACCTCCCCACTGGTTTCCGCCTTTGAGAAATCGTCGGCGGTCTGGTAGCCCTCAGGAACGTAGGGCAGCGGACGCGGATGCTCCTGCCCCACCTGACTGTGATGGTAGACGTGGGGATGGCGGAAGATGAGCTTGTCGGCCTCAGTGTTCAGCACGTCGGCAATGTCATAAAGCCCTTGTTCACGGGCAATCATGGCATAGAAGAGGGTGTGCATGAGCACGTCGCCCAGCTCCTTCATCATGTCGTGGGTGTCATTGCGCATGATGGCGTCGCACAGCTCGTAGGTCTCCTCAATGGTGTTAGGGCGCAGGCTCTCGTTAGTCTGCTTCTTGTCCCAGGGGCACTTCTGCCGCAGCTCGTCGAGCACGTCAAGCAGCCGCCCGAAGGCCTGCATCTGTTCTTCTCGTGTATGCATATCTATTAATAATGTGCAATTACGCGGCAAAGATATGAAAAAAATATGAGATGGATGCGCAAATTATAGAACATTAACGCTAACCCTGTAAAGCCTCCAAGTCTTCCGACAGTTTCTCCCACCGCTCCACTTCCTCGTCCATCTGCCGTTTCGTGTCGGTGTATTCGGTGACGAGCATCATGTCCGAGGCGTTCTTTGGGTCAGAGAGCAGCTGGTCCAATTCCTTCAGCCGTTGCTCCATGCGGGCGATTTTCTTCTCCGATTCCTCGACGGCCTTCTCGGCTTTCTTGAGTTGTTTTTGTTGTTCCTTGCGGGCAGCGTAGGCGTTTTCTTTGGGGAGTGAAGGGGGAGTGATGGGGGAGTGAAAGGGAAGTGAAGGGGACTTTACCTTTTCTGATTGCATGACATTCGTCCCTTTCACTCCCCTTTCACTTCCATTCACTCCCCCTTCACTCCCCTTGTCTGAGGAGGCCTGTAGCCAGTCGTATATTCCTCCCAAGTGTTCCCTTACCCGTCCACCTCCGAACTCGAAGACCTTGGTGACCAAGCCGTCGAGGAACTCACGGTCGTGGCTGACGATGATGGCCGTACCGTCGAAGGCGCGAATGGCCTCCTTCAGCACGTCCTTCGAGGGCATGTCGAGGTGGTTGGTCGGCTCGTCGAGGATAAGCAGGTTTACTGGCTCGAGCAACAGGCGAATCATGGCCAGACGACTGCGCTCACCACCGCTCAATACAAGCACCTTCTTGTCGGCAGCCTCTCCACCGAACATGAACGCACCGAGGATGTCGTTGATACGCAGACGAATCTCACCACGCGCCACACGGTCAATCGTGTCGCGCACCGTCAGGCTCTCGTCGAGCAGCTGTGCCTGGTTCTGGGCGAAGTAGCCTATTTGAACGTTATGGCCAATTTTCAACGTGCCGTCGAAGGGAATCTCGCCCATGATGCACTTCACCAGCGTTGACTTTCCCTCGCCGTTCTTTCCCACAAAGGCCACTTTCTCGCCACGCTTGATAGTAAGGTTCACGTTAGCAAACACATTGTGCTCGCCATAACTCTTCGCCACCTCGTCGCAGATGACGGGGTAGTCGCCACTTCTAAGACAGGGCGGGAACTTCAGGTGCATGGCCGAGTTGTCGACCTCGTCGACCTCGATGGGCACGATTTTCTCCAGCTGCTTCACCTTCTGCTGCACCTGCACGGCCTTCGTGGCCTTGTAGCGGAAACGCTCGATGAAGTCCTTCATCTCGGCGATTTCCTTCTGCTGGTTCTCGTAGGCCCGCAGCTGCTGTTCGCGGCGCTCCTTGCGCAGCATGACGTACTCATTATATTTTACACGATAATCGATAACCCGTCCGCAAGAGATTTCCAGCGTACGGTTCGACACATTATTTATAAAGGCACGGTCGTGGCTGACGAGCACCACTGCCCCACTCCACTGTGCGAGCAGCTGCTCCAGCCACTGTATGGACTCAATGTCGAGGTGGTTCGTCGGCTCGTCGAGCAACAGCACGTCGGGTCTCCTGAGCAGAATCTTGGCCAGCTCTATACGCATACGCCAACCTCCGGAGAACTCCCGTGTGGGGCGCTCAAAGTCGGTACGCAAGAATCCCAGACCCATGAGCGTCCGCTCCAGCTCGGCCTCCTGACTCTCAGCACCCGCCATGAGCAACCGCTCATGCTCATTGGTGTAGCGTTCCACGAGAGCCATATACTCCTCGCTCTCGTAGTCGGTGCGCTCACTCATCTGACGCTGCAGCCGCTCTACGCGATCCTTCAGCTGTGCCGTATCGGCGAAGGCTTTCTGTGCCTCCTCGCGCACGGTCGTGGAGTCCTGCAGGTTCATCACCTGCGGCAGGTAACCTATGGTGGTGTCTTGTGCCGTGGCAACGGTGCCGCTCGTTGGGTGCTCCAGGCCACACAGTATCTTCAACAAGGTACTCTTTCCCGCCCCGTTCTTGCCCACCAAGGCGATGCGGTCGCGGTCGTTGATGACGAAGCTAGCCTCGGCAAAGAGCGGCTTAACGCCGAACTCCACCTTTAAGTTTTCTACCGAAATCATTATTTTGTTACAGGACGCACACTAAGTCCTGCAGCGATATCCTTGTAAGTAATCACCTTGAAGGGCGAGGAATTGGTGATGTACAGGCAGTAAGCACGATAGGAATAGTTCATGTCTACGGAAGACGACCAGTAGTAGCCAGTCGTTCCCACGCCATCTTCAGTAGCACCTCCAAACCACATGCCAGCGGCTGGCAGGAAAATGGAGCCTCCGTTGCTGCCAGTGAACTTCATGCCATTCATACCGTTCTGTGTCGTCCAGACAGCCGTCGTGTTCTCGTAGAGTTCCTTGAATTGCTCAAACGTGGGTGTGTACCACTGTGTGTTCACGTTGAGCGTGGCGGCGTCATAGGCCGTCTTGCAAATGCTGAGGCCAATGTCATGACAAGAGTATAAATCACCGTCACAATGGACGTATGATGCCCATGTGTATTCATCCTTCGGCTTTATCTCACCCCAGGCGAAGTAGTCGCCAGTGCCTTCCGGAAGCAAGGCACCGACGTTGCAGCAAGCCCATTTCGTTTTACTGGGAAGTCCGAGGTCAATCAGGTGTGGATGGTCACCGTTAGGACACTGTTTGTAAGCCAATTCAGAGCTTTCCTCGCCAGACATGATGTCGATGACGGCAGCGATGTCGGCCACGTCGATGGCACCATCGCTGTTCACGTCGCCACGCTTACCACCTCCCTTGAAGTCGATGCTACGAATGTCGCTTCGTTCATACTGCACGGTGTTGCCGTCGGGCATGGTAACGACGGTCAGATCGCCAATGAAGGCCATTCTAAACTTGCTGTTCATTTCTATGTCCAAGGTACTGCCATCGGACAGGTGCAACACCAGGATTTGCGCGTCGGCCGTCTGGCAGCCGATAACGGCCATCAACATGAAGATGGCACGTAGTAGTAATTGTTTAGTTTTCATAAGCTTATAAATTATTTACCAGCAAACATTTCGGTGTGCTGGCGGATTAGTTCTTCGTCGTTAAAGTAGTCGATGCGCATGGCACGGCGCACCTCATCCATGGTCTGCGCACCCACCTCACGGGCCTGTTCGGTGCCCTTGCGCAGCATGTTGTAGACCTCGGGGATGTCCTTCTCAAACTCATGGCGACGCTCACGCATGGGAGCGAGGAACTTGTTGAGCACCTCGTTGAGGAACTTCTTACACTTCATGTCGCCCAGTCCGCCGCGACGGTAGTGGTCCTTCAGCTCGTCAAGGTTCTGGTATTCGGGCCAGAAGGCGGCGAAGTCCTCGTCGCAGGAGAAGGCATCAAGATAAGTGAACACGGCGTTGCCCTCCACGTGGCCGGGGTCGGAGACGTTCAGGTGAAGCGGGTCGGTGTACATCGAGCGCACCTTCTGCCACACCTCGTCAGCCGTATCAGAGAGGTAGATGCAGTTGCCCAGGCTCTTCGACATCTTCTCCTTGCCGTCGGTGCCGGGCAGACGGCGTGCCGTCATGTTCTCGGGCAGCATTATCTGCGGCTCCACAAGCACGGGGGCGTAGATATTATTAAAGCGGTTCACCAGCTCGCGCGTCACCTCCAGCATCGGCTCCTGGTCTTCGCCGGCGGGCACCACGGTGCTCTTGAACAGCGCGATGTCGGCAGCCTGACTCACGGGGTAGCAGAAGAATCCCAGGGGGATGCTCTCGCCCTCGAAGCCGCGCATCTTGATTTCCGTCTTCACCGTGGGGTTGCGCTGCACGCGGCTCACGGAGATGAGGTTCATGAAATAGGTGGTCAGCTCGGCCAGTTCGGGTATGTGGCTCTGAATGAAGAGTGTACATTTCTCCGGGTCGAGACCGGCGGCGAGCCAGTCGAGGGCTACCTGGATGATGCTCTGGCGCAGTTTCTCGGGATTATCGGCATTGTCGGTGAGGGCCTGCACGTCGGCCATGAATACAAACATGCGGTCGTAGCCGCCAGCGTTCTGAAGTTCTACACGACGCTGCAGCGAGCCTACATAGTGGCCCAAGTGCAGCTTTCCAGTGGGACGGTCGCCCGTCAGGATTACTTTCATGATTTGACTATTTGACTATTTACTATTTGACTATTTAGTATAGATTGGGGTGCAAAGGTACTAATAATCAGCCGAATATTTTGCCAACCAAAACCCGAAATAACATTTTTTAATGTATAAGCCGGGAAAGATTCCCGACAAACTTTTCCACCGTTTTCTTTGCTGTTTGCAGGAATTATCGTAATTTTGCACCCACTTTTACGGAGCGCGGGCGTTCTCGCCCGCACAATTTATGAACGAAGCAAAGATTATCAACGACCCGGTATTCGGGTTCATCAAGATTCCGCGAGGGCCACTCTACGACATTGTGCGCCACCCGCTGTTCCAGCGTCTGAACCGTATCAACCAGCTAGGCCTGGCCTCGGTAGTCTATCCCGGTGCCCGGCATACCCGCTTCCAGCATTCCCTGGGAGCCTTTTATCTGATGAGCGAGGCCATCTTCTCGCTGCAGCAGAAGGGAGTCTTCATCTTCGACTCTGAGGCCGAGGCCGTGGAGGCCGCCATCCTCATGCACGACATCGGCCACGGCCCGTTCTCACACGTGTTGGAGAACACGCTCATCAGCGGCATCAGCCACGAGGACATCTCGATGATGATGATGGAGCGCATCAACCACGACCTGGGTCAGCAGCTGGGCATGGCCATCGCCATCTTCCGCGATCAGTACCCCAAGCGGTTCCTCCACCAGCTCATCTCCAGCCAGCTCGACATGGACCGCCTGGACTACCTGCGCCGCGACTCGTTCTTCACGGGTGTCACCGAAGGAAACATCGGGTCGGCACGCATCATCAAGATGCTCAATGTGGTAGACGACCGCCTCGTCGTAGAGCAGAAGGGAATCTACTCCATCGAGACCTACCTCACATCGCGCCGTCTGATGTACTGGCAAGTGTACATGCACAAGACGGCGGTGGCCTACGAGAAGGTGCTGGTGAACGTGCTCACACGGGCCAAGAACCTCGCCCGGCAGGGGCGCGACATCTTCGCCTCGCCGTCGCTGATGTACTTCCTGCTGAACGACGTGGACCACCAGTGGTTCGACACCCACGAGGCGGAAGCCCTGCAGATGTACAGCGACCTCGACGACTCCGACATCTGGAGCGCGCTGAAGGTATGGCGCCACAACGACGACAAGATTCTCTCCACCCTGGCCACCGACATGCTCGACCGCAACATCTTTAGATGTACCGTCAGTGAGGAGCCCTTCACCGAGGCCGACGTCGCCGAGAAGGCAGAGCACATCGCCACTGCCATGAACATCAGTCAGGCCGATGCCCGCCGCTACATGATGAGCCTGGGCACCATGCAGAAGGATATGTACTCTGTCGACGACGACTCGATAGACATCCTCTACAAGGACGGCACCATCCGCAACATCCTCGATGCCTCGGAAATCCTCAACGTCCAGTTACTATCGCGCAAAGTCCGCAAGTATTACCTCTGCTACCACCGAGTGTAATTCGTGCAATTCGCAATTCGTGCAATTCGCAATTCGTGTAATTCGTGCAATTCGTGCAATTCGTGTAATTCGTTGTTGAAAATGAAACGCTATTATTTCGTATTCTGCAAAGACAGCCTGTTGCTGGAGCAGCGCCCCGACGGCACCTGCACCGTTCCCCTGTGCGAGGAGCCGCCCACGGAGGTGAAGCCCTGGACCACCATCATCAATGTCACCCCCATGACCGACGGCACCCCCGTCTGTACCTACGCCGTCGACAACGTGCCCGTCCCTACCCCAGCAGGGCCAGACTCCCGTGTCAGCCCGCCCACGGAGCGCAGCCAACTCTCAACTCTCAACTCTCAACTCTCAACTCTCCTTCCTCTCCGCCAGAGCTACTACCACCTTCCCGAGTCCCTCTACATAAAGGCCGGGAAGTGTTTCGAGCTGCTCTACTGGGACCACAACACCCGTTTCTGTGGTGTCTGCGGTGGGCCGATGAAGTTCCACACCGACATCTCGAAGCGCTGCGAGCATTGCGGCAAGGAGGTGTGGCCCCAGCTGGCCACCGCCGTCATCGTGCTCATACACCGTGGCCCCGACGAAGTCCTGTTAGCCCGTGGCCGCAGCTTTCACCGTGACTTCTTCGGCCTCATCGCCGGATTTGTGGAGACGGGCGAGACCCTCGAAGAGGCCGTCCGCCGCGAGGTGCGCGAAGAAACAGGCCTCAGCATCCGCAACATCCGTTACTTCGACTCCCAGCCCTGGCCCTATCCCTGCGGACTCATGGTGGGATTCAATGCCGACTACGACAGCGGCGAGCTCCACCTGCAGCGCGAGGAGCTGAAGAAGGCCGGATGGTTCCATCGCGACCACCTGCCCAACCTGCCCGAGAAACTCTCCATCGCCCGACGACTCATAGACAACTGGCTAGGGGAAGATGCTTAGCTGGCACATTGATATATATGGAGACATTCATACTATTCCCGAAAAATTAGACAGGGTTGTTTGGTAGTGTGAAATATTCTTTGTAATTTTGCAGCCGAAATTGACTAGACCCGTATGTATTACAATATTTTCAAAGGACTGGGCATCGCCCTTGTCACTCCCTTCCAGCAGGACGGGCAGGTTGACTATGAGGCTCTTATGCGCCTCGTGGACTATCAGCTGAACAATGGTGCCGACTTTTTCTGCATCCTGGCCACCACAGGCGAGACCCCCACGCTTACACCCACAGAGAAACAACGTATCAAAGACCTTGTCGTAGAGAAGGTGCAGGGCCGCGTGCCCATCCTGATGGGTTGCGGGGGCTATAACACCGCCGCCGTGGTGGAGGAGCTGAAGAACGGCGACTTCAAGGGCATCGATGGAGTGCTCAGCGTCTGCCCCTATTACAACAAGCCGTCGCAGGAAGGTCTTTATCAGCATTTCAAGGCCATCGCCGCCGCCACGCAGTTGCCCGTGGTGCTCTACAACGTGCCCGGCCGGACAGGTGTGAACATGAAGGCGGAGACAACTGTACGCCTGGCCCGCGACTGCCAGAACATCGTGGCCATCAAGGAGGCCAGCGGCAACCTGGAGCAGGTAGACGAGATTATCAAGAACAAGCCGCGCGACTTCGACGTCATCTCTGGCGATGACTCCCTGACGTTCCCCATGGTTTCATGTGGCGCAGTAGGGGTTATCAGCGTCATTGGCAACGCCCTGCCCAAGGAGTTCTCAAAAATGATTCGGCTACAGATGCGTGGTGAGTACGACCCTGCGCGGAAGATTCACCACCGCTTCACAGACCTTTTCTCGCTGCTCTTCGTCGACGGCAACCCCGCCGGCGTGAAGGCGATGCTCCATGAGATGGGTTTCATCGAGAACGTGCTGCGTCTGCCTCTCGTTCCCACCCGCATCTCCACAAAGCAGCGCATGAGCGAACTGCTTAGGGAGCTGAAAATCTAGTTTTTTTTATGTATCCTTCAATCCGCAGCGATAAAAGATTAATGAACAGGGTTCTTAGTTGGACGTTCGTTGCTGTCATCACTCTTTGCGCCTTCATTCTGACAGGGTGCTCGACAGACAACGAAGAAAATACGGTTGACACACAGGAATACACGGGTGTGCCACTGATCATCCTCGACACCGACATAGGTTCCTCCACCGACGACCTCTTCACGCTGGAGTTGCTCTATGACTATCAGCAGCAGGGACGGTGCAAGCTGCTCGGCGTGGTGGTGGACCGCGAGGGCGAGGACTGCGCCGCCTGTGCCGATGTGATGAATATGTATTTCCATCACGGCGAAGTGCCCATAGGCTTGGAGCGCGATGGCATCAAGAACCCGACGGTGTGGATTGACTACAAGGCGCTGCCCACCTACACGAAAGCCGACGGCACACCAATGTTCGCCCACAGCATCGACGACTACTCGGCGCTGCCCGACGGCTGGCAACTCTACCGCCGTCTGCTCGCCGCGCAGCCCGACCACTCGGTGAGCATCTGCTCCATCGGCTTCACTTCCTGCCTCGCCCAGTTGCTGGAGTCCGCCGGCGACGCCTATTCCCCGCTGTCGGGCGTCGAGCTGGTGCGACGCAAGGTGAAGTGCCTTTACATCCAGGGCGGCTCCTACGGCCTGTCACCCGAGCCCGACTACAACTTCCTTCAGGGCATTGGCTTTGCCAAGACGTTCTTCCGCCTCTGGCCCTCCAACGTCGACATCATCTTCAGCCCCATGGAGACGGGCAACGGCATCGAGTACTTGCCTGAGCAGGTCATCAGCGATGTCTCATGGACCGACTATCACCCCGTCAAGCAAGTCTATATGACCTGCAACTGCAACACCGGCCAGAAGATGTGGGACCCGCTGACCGTCATCAACGCCGTGGAGGGCGACGGCCTCTTCTCGCTGACTGAGCGCGGCAACGTGGTGCTCAACGACGACGGGGCGGCCTACTTCACCCTTTCGGCCACGGGCAACAGCCGTGTACAAATACCCGGCGACGACGCCTGGTGCTCCGCCATGCTGGAGAAAATCCGCAACGTGAACAAGGTACATTAAGAAATTAACTGACTCGCCCGCCTCCATGCAGATACTCAGGATGCGGGCGAGTTCATAATATGTTGACAAGACAGCCATAATAGCCACCACACACCATGCTCGTTTTTCTGCCGTTATTTCTATTTTTCCATATCATCTAATTAATTAACAGCACCCAGTGACCTGCACTTGTATTGCCCTCTCGAACCAAAACGCCCATCTTTTGCATGGCAGAAAGGTCACGTTCAACGGTTCTCTTAACTACCGACAAAACTACCGACATTTGCTGCGTGGAGATGAAAGGGTTCTCTTTAATCAAATTGACTATATCTTTCTGTCTTTCAGTTAATTGAACTACCGACAAACTACCGACATTACTGGTGACATCACTACCGACATCACTACCGACATTACTGGTGACATCACTGGTGACATCACGCCCTTTTTGTATCGCCAAGAACCGCTCTCGTTTGACGGTTGCCATGAATCCGCCACGCACCTCCTCAAACACGGGCATCTCTAGATTCTCGGCTTTGAAGGCATCGTGAATCTTCTCGTAACCACGGCCCCACGCCTCTATGAATCCTGCCAAATAGAACACGTTTGCAATAAGTTTGTTGCGGGGACGAGACTCATGGCGCTTAAACAGTGTCTTAACCGTGAAATTGGCGGGCAGGGTACCGTCGTTCCACAGTGTAATGGAATCGCCGTACACCCTCATCTGTGTAAAAGTGCCCGTATAGTTCTTGTGGACTATCGAGTTACAGACCATCTCCCTCAGCGCGTCCTCTGGAATCTCCAACGGTTCTTTGCGTCTCAGGCCTTCATAATGAATCGGCGACACCAGATATTTGGTTCTCAGCGTGTCGATAACCGTGTCTGGCATCATGATCAGCGGGCATACAATCCTGTCTTGAAGTATCAGGTCTGCGTCGCTATAGCCGAACCGCCCGATGCGGAAAGCCACCGACAGGTTCCATCGCTCCACGTCCTTGCCGAAAAGCAACAGCGCAGCCATCGTCAACAAACCGCTTTTCTCATCTATCAGATGCAGTTTGCGGAGTAACTGCTCCATGCTGTCCTTTCTGGCTGAAGCGCTGATACGCCCTTCCTCGATGGCCGCATCAAGGAAATACTTCACTGCCGAGCGGTCAATGTCTTTCAGCGTGGCTGCGGGCACCGTCGTCGCATCCCAGGTCACGTTCAGCTTTCGCATCAGGAAGTCAGTCAATGCCGGCCCTGTCAGTTCCTGCATAGTGCTGCCTGAGCGGTAATAGTACTTCCCTTTATAGCTGATAGGCACATTACTCGGCTCAATCACCGCTTCGATATATTCCAGTCCGTCCTGCTCGCATAGGTTCACGTCCACGACAATCCCCATAGCGTTGACTATCTTGTTCGGGATGTCCTCCAGCAGTTTCTCCGTCTGCTTAAGCCCCACCACCTCATGGTCATCGTTCACTCCGAAATACATCACCGCCCCCTGTGCATTCGCGAATCCGCAAACCCACTTCAGGTATTCATCCTGCCAGCTCCGCTTATACTCCACGTTCTGACATTCCTTTGGTTCTATCTTGCTCATAACTATATAACGTCTTTGATAAAGTCTCTATTGTTTGTTGGAATTATCTATCCTAAGTATCAGGCTATAACCTTTCTCCTTAAAAGAAAACAAGAATAGATCTTCCGCTGAGATATTAGTCTTCAAGTCCCAATTCTAATCGGCTATATCCTTCGTATGCAATATCGGTAGCTTCGGCCAATTCTCGTCTCGTCCATCCCCGAAAACCGTCTTTGTCAATAGTTGTAAGTTGGTCTTTCTTTTTATCGTAGCGATACTCATATCTTCTTGTTTTTGCTATCAGAATATTTTCGTTATTACTTTGTTCCAATTCACGAAAATGTTCCAAACCATCCCTTATACGAATACGGTAATCATCCGTTTCCTTATTGAAATACACCAAACTTGAATTTGCTGAACGGGTATAATTTGAAATATCCCAAATGCTTCCTGAGTCATTTACTACCAACTTCGAATCTAGAATTACCCCGCTTTTCCATAAATATTCTATTGATTCATAATTATATGGTCCGAAAGAGAATTTGCTGTCTAACAATGAGTAGATAGAATATATTCTATTCTGTTTGTTATGAAGCCTTACGAAAAGGTCTTCTTTGAATTTAGAATTAACGACAGAACCTATACAACAGGTCATAACATAGTCATCAAACAGGAACCCAGACCAGATAGTTACGCCATCAGGCAACCTAACTATTTTCCCGTCGCCATTTTTCTTTTTTAGAACAATATATGTATTTACTTCGTCACCTAATATGTCATAACCGTGAAATGTTTTAGCATCCACATAGTCTCCAGGAATCAAGACAGCATCATTGTAATCATTCCTCTGATGACAGTCATGAATCATGACTTGAATGTAGCTATTACTTTTATTGACATAAATACTTACATCATTATCTTTATATACGATGTGTTTTTTTAAAGTATGTAATTCCATAAAAGTGTTAATTCTGGATGTTTTCGATACTATTTCATGTATTGTAAAGACTATATCACGAACTATTTTTAGTTCCTTGACAATCTTAGGGCATATAATTTGCTGTTCTGATAAAGTCCTCAGATAATTACCGCTTGTCCATAGTTTTCTTCTGCCGACTTGATGGATTATATGTGTTCTGTGACAAAAATATAATATTTATTTGTAATTCACTTGTTTCGGAAAAAGGAGGGCAGGCAGAAATACCTGCCCCAAAGCAAGCCATCAGAGTAAGGCAATAAGCCCGGTTGCTATGAATGTCGCAACACCGATTACAGTCTATACATACGATTGAGTAAGTTGTTTCTTACTAATCATTAAAGACAGCCTCTCGTACTCTGTCAGACTTTGCATTTTTGCTTCGTTAGATTGACTTGGCTTTGTATTACCAAGTACAACCTAAACATTCAAATTAATGTTTAAAAACATAATCATCTTGTTTTTAATTATACAATGGTGCGTCCGTACCATTTTACGTCCACACAGACACTTTGCAGACGCCATCTGGCAGCGACCTACTCTCCCACATTTCTATGCAGTACCATCGGCTCTGAGGCATTTAACTTCTCTGTTCGGTATGGGAAGAGGTTATTGACCTTGATATAGCTACCGTGTGGATTCCATATTTTATACTTTCTTCTCTATTATGAAATCAGGACTAACATCTGTAAGTCCATCTTCATTTAGCATTTTTCTAATATGTCTTTTGCATGAAGCAATTTGTTCGTATTCTTCAGTTCCTATATACCTATCTACTTCGCTACGGTAAACATTGCCGTTTACTTCTGCTTTTACAATAATTGTCGTATTATTCATATTTACTCTACATTAAAGTTTTTTTACTCATCTACTTCTTCGACTACCATACCACATTCCACTCGTTTCTGCGCCCAACTCAACCTCCCTTTAGAAACCAATATCTTCATAACATATCCTTCATAACAGAATCCGTCAAATGCATTATACCCCATGTATGTAATATTGTCGTGAATATATAATTCCCTAAACATACAACCATTAAACGAATAACACCCAATATAATTGACTTCCTTTGGAATCTCGAAAGACTGTTTTCTTGAAAAACATGAAATCAAAATGCTTTTACCTATGGAATATAGAGTATCATTTTCAATTTCAAATAATGGAGATTTGCAAATCAGTGATAGATTATCTATATACATAAATGGATTTGCTCCTATACTAATAACTGATTCGGGTATTGTTAAAGTTTTAATCGAATGACACCATGCGAATGCCCTATCTCCAATGGTTACAACACTATCAGGAATAACAATATTGTTTAGTTGCCCGCAACCATAAAAAGCTCCTGTCCCAATATGCCTTAAAGAATTAGGGATGACAACATTCTCTAAATTATTACAATCCGCAAATGAAAATTCTCCAATTTGTACTACCGTCGGTGGTAACTTTATACATTTCAACCGATTCTTTCCGGCAAATGCATAACCGCCAATATACTTAACTCCTTCTGGTATTTCAAAACAGTCTATATTATCTCCATAATAACAAATTAACAACTCTTTGTTCTGTGTATATAACGCATCATTCTCGACAATAAAAGATGATGAAAGATTAACGATTTTTGTGTTCTGTAAAGCAAAAGGATTGCGACCAATTACTTTTACGTTTTCTGGAATAACAACAACTTTCAAATTGTTCCCATTTGTGAAAAAAGAAGAAAAAGCATCATTACAGACAACTTCTGCGTCTGTAGATATTTCATATATGCCACATACATTAGAACCGCTAAGAAGCCTCTTTTTGTCTTTACTATATCTGCCCCCGCTATTATCCGTAAAATAATTGTTCAAATCACTCTGAAATACTCTTGTATAAAACAACAATCCTGATAAAGTCAAATTACAATGCAAAAGATTAACATCAATAATAAAATAATTATGCTGTAATAAAGAATTCAAAAATAGAGAATACAGTATTGCAATATTCTTTACTGTTACCATATATAACATATGATGTATTAGCTTGGACTCTGCAACTAATCTATAATCTATTTCAGCGAATAACAGTCTGCCTTTTGCACCATATTCTAACAGCAATAGAGGTTTAAATGAAATGGCTTTTAGTGAAAGCAGTATTGACACCAATGGAAAATCATCAATGTGCTCATCAAAATCATTCTCTGTTCGTAATGGATGGCGGAAATCGGGGGAACCGAGTTCGCGGGCCTTTTGGCCTTTCATGGAGGGAACATACATTCCGTCGTAATCGACGAGGACGAGGGTGCCGTCTTCACGAACCAAGATATTGTCTGGCTTCAGGTCACCATGGGCGAAGGGCTGGGGGATGAGCCACTGCGCCAACTGACTGAAACGATAGGCCAGCATTTCGAGGGCATACTTGTCGTCAAGGTTCTCGCGCAGGTATTTGTCGAGCGTCTTGCCTTCCACCCAGTCCATCAGCAGCACAGGGAACTCCGTTTCCGCAGTCTGGTCAGTATCAACAAACAGCTCCTTCTCCAAATAGCGGATAGAGACAAGATAAGGCGACGAGACGTCCTTCAGTTCCTTCGCAATCTCACGATAAGCCTCAGCCCGTCTTTCCTGCTCCTTTGTGAAGCACTTCACGGCATGCAGTTTCCCGCTCTGCTCGTCCTTCATCTTAAAGACCACGGCAAAGTTGCCGCTGGTCATCACAGGCTCACCATTCTCACCCAACACAGGACGAAGATGGTTCAGCTGGTCAAAGTTGTCTTCAGCAGCTTTGATAGCTTCAACGTATTCAGATATCAGCGGATAGTTCATAATCTGTCAGCATTTATTTAGCAAAATTACTACTTATCCCTAAGAAAGAAAAATTATTTCTCATAAAAATGTATTCACAAGGCTTGTGACGCCTTAATTTTGTGATACAACGCTGAGTCACCTCCGGAAAACCATCATCATATAGCATGGTGTTCACTCGCTCCGTCAGGTCGAGAATGTCATAGTAGTGGTGGTAGTCAGATAGAAGTCTGTCCAGATACTTGTAGTGTATGAGTGCGTTCTTGTTTGTAGGCATTTATTTGATATTTGCTGCATAAGTAACATGTCTTCACGAACAGTATGTTCGTAATGTAG
Source organism: Prevotella sp. (assembly GCA_017475265.1). Taxonomy (GTDB): domain Bacteria; phylum Bacteroidota; class Bacteroidia; order Bacteroidales; family Bacteroidaceae; genus Prevotella. The sequence goes on from JAFVFY010000001.1 coordinate 24,297, forward strand.
ATTATTTTATTTCATCGTGAAACGGTACTGATGTTGTTCTTATTTCTCATCATTATGTTTTTCTATTTCGTCCAACAAGAACTTTTCAAGTATACTCTTATCCGGGAGTTGGAGCATATAGGTGGAGACAAAGAGTTGGTTGTCCATGCCAGCAAGGGCGTATTCCACCATCTTCTTGTCTTTGCGGGTGCAGAGCAGTATACCGATGGGAGGGTTGTCACCATCGCGCTACTGCTTTCCGAGAATTCATCCGACGGTGTCGGACGAATTGAGGAGCAGCCAATAAGCCAATTGAGTAAAGTGGTCGTTAGCGACTCAGGAGTTGATTCTGTATAGTTTTGTATCTCCATATCGGTTTTAGTTACTCTATCCCAACATCGGGCGTTCTGTGCGCAAATATAATCAAAAAAATCGAGGATATGATGAATCGTGAACATAAATTAAGAAAAAAGCAATCATTTCCCTTGGCACAGCAATATTCCGCATAGATTCCTGCTTGCAATGCCATAGAAGGGTGTAGCCTAATTCACCGCCGTAGACGATGGGGGCCGTTATTACTTTCAAACAATTTCTCAAAAAAAATTTGAAAAATAGGCTCAAGCCATCATTCCTATAGTTATATCATTGGCTTACAAAATGTTATCCTATGACGGCTTACCTTTTAAGCCATCATATAGCCGTCATATAGCCCTCATTTTTGTTGGATAAGTAGTCAAAAATACAGGAAATAGTAAGGTAACTTACTGGTTTAAACGGTGTTTCATGATAACAATAATAACGGAAACAAATTGTTTCCATTGGAGAAACAGTTTGTTTCTCCCATGGAAACTATTAGTTTCCTCCGTTTTTACTATGGGGAACTGCCGTTCTGATGACGAGAGAGAACGGCTATGATGGTAGGAGAAAGGTAAGGAAAGCAGGAATTATGACGGTTATATGACGGCTATATGACGGCTTCAGAGGTAAGCCATCATAGGATAATCTTCTGGTATTCTGCAAGTTAATACTAAAGATGATGGCTGACGGCACTTTTTAAGATTTTTAGTGAGTAAAGTCGGTTAGATTGACTTAATTAAATAATGATAAGATATTTGGCCGTTACGGGAATTATCCGTATCTTTGCACCTGCGTTGGCAAACATGCCGACGCAGGTGCAATTTTAATACAATTAATATGGGAGTATTTATCAATAGAGACAATGACGGCTTCAGGAGATATGCCAATGGCGAGTATGTCGACAAGACCAGCCTCATCAGCTACATCAATTCCACCATCAGCAAACCGACGATGCTCACCTGCGTCACCCGTCCGCGACGCTTCGGCAAGACGGCGGCTGCGCAGATGCTCTACGCCTATTACGACAAGTCATCGGACAGCCGCGAGCTGTTCAGCAAGTACAACATAAGTCAAGACAAAACATTCGAGGAGCACCTGAACAACTATCCTGCCATCTACCTTGATGTTACCGACTTCACCACCCGATATGCGGGAAGGGAGGATATAGTCGATTTGATGCAGAAGGAAATCATGGAAGACATAGCCGAGGACTACCCCGACATAGAGGTAAAAGACAATGACGACCTGATGGCATTGCTGCTCAGGATTACCATGAAGAAAGGCGAGACTTTCGTGATGATCATCGACGAGTGGGATGCGATATGCCGTGAGGCTGCCGACAAGCCTAGTCTGATGGACAAATACGTGAACTTCCTCCGCCGTATGTTCAAAGGCGGCAATACCGCCAAGGTGTTCGCCTGTGTGTATATGACTGGCATCCTGCCCATCAAGCGCTATGGCACGCAGTCGGCTCTGAACGACTTCCAGGAGTTCTCCATGACAAAGCCCAGACAGTTGGCGGGGCTTTTCGGCTTTACAGAAGCTGAGGTAAGGCATTTGTGCGACAAGTATGGCATGGACTACGAAGAAATGAAAGGGTGGTACGACGGTTACAGATTCGGCCCGAACCATCCTTCTGTATTCAACCCCAACTCAGTGATGATTGCCTGCAGCAGCCATGAATACGGCAACTACTGGGGCAGGACATCTGCCTTTGAAGCCCTTCAGCGATATATCGACCTCGACATGAATGGCGTGCAGGAGAGCCTTGAAAAGCTGCTGCGCGGCGAGCGGCAGGAAGTGAAGGCACTGCGCTTCGGCTTCGACGTCAGCTCTATAGGCAGCGACGATGAACTGCTCACACTTTTCATCCATTTGGGCTATCTGTCGTATAACGTTGAAGAAGAGACCGCGACCGTACCCAACAAGGAAATACGTATAGAGTTCGTCGAGGCCCTGCGCGGCAGCAAGACGCACAAAAAGCTGTCGGCTATGGTGAAGCTTTCCGACCGTCTGATGAGAGCCACCCTCGACGGCGACGAGCAACAGGTGGCAGAGGTGATAGAGCACTTGCATCAGGAGGAGACCTCCCCGCAGTTCTACAACAATGAACAGGCGTTGCGCTCCGTGCTTAAGCTGGGCTATATCAGTGCCATTGACAAATACATATCCATTCAGGAACTGCCGACCGGCAAGGGCTATGCCGACCTGGTGTTCATTCCTCGGACAGGCGGTTACTTGCCCGCCGTCGTGGTTGAGCTGAAATGGAACAAGACCGAGCATGCCGCCATCGAGCAGATTAAGGAGCGCAATTATCCCGACGTGCTGAAGCGCTTCACCGACAATATTCTCCTCGTAGGCATCAGTTATGACGAGACCACGAAGCAGCATACGTGCAAGATTGAGAAATATGCTGGGTAGATTTGAAAAAAATACGGGCGAGTAAAAGTGTTCCGGCTACGTGGAACTGACCAAGAAACTATATAAACTATATGAAAATCAAGTACATCATGTTGACGGCTGCGGTGGCAATTGCCTTGGCAGCCACTGCACAGACCAGTTTCAGTGAGGCGACTGAGGTGTTCGTCATCCACAGCAGCGGAAACCATATAGAGATGGGCACCGACGGCGGCGGATGGATAGAGGCGTCGACGAAAAGCAATCCGCAGAAGCTGACGTTCATCCCCGACGGTCAGGGCTACTACAACATCAAGGCCGACGGGCAGGAAAAATACCTCGCCCAGAGCGGGCAGTGGAACACGTCGTTCGTGACCGACCCGACGGGCGATGTGGCCAAGTTTACCATCGAAGCCGCCCAGAGCCAGTACGTCAAGCTGCGCTGCAAGGCCAACAACCGGTACTTGGGCACCGACAGCAACGACGCCCACCAGAAGGTGTATTCCGACAAGGACGGCAACGACATGAAGCACCAGTGGTTCTTCAGCCAGCAGGTGAACGCCCCGCTGCCCACCGACACCGTGAGCTATATGGTCTGCCCGCAGGTGGTGATGCAGCACTTCAACGGGTGGGGCGTGTCGCTGTGCTGGTGGGCAGGGCAGTGCGGCAAGTGGTCGGACGCGAAGATTGACGAGATCATCGACTGGCTCGTCAGTCCGACGGGGCTTAACTACAGTCACTTCCGCTATAACATCGGCGGTGGCGACGACCCGCAGAACCGCCACTGCGACCCGCACCACATGGGCAACGGCAAGGGCCTGCGCGCCGAGATGGAGGGCTTCAAGGACTTCAGCGGCGACGATTACCACTGGGAGCGCGACGCGGCGCAGAGAAAAATCATGCTGAAGATCAAGGAAAAGCGTCCCGACGCCGTCTTTGAGGCGTTCAGCAACTCGTGCCCCTACTACATGACCTACAGCGGCTGCGTCAGCGGCAACACCGACGGCGGCAAGGACAACCTGAAACCGGAATATTACGAGGAGTTTGCCCACTACCTCGTCGATGTGTGCAAGCACTACAAGGACGAGTATGGCATCGAGTTCAAGACCCTGGAGCCGTTCAACGAGGCGGTCACCAACTTCTGGTATGCCAACGGGCCGCAGGAGGGCTGCCACTTCGACTACCAGTCGCAGGTGGAGTTCATCCGCGTGCTGGAGCCTATCCTGCGGGCTTCGGGACTGAGCACCGTCATCTCCGCCTCCGACGAGACCAATGTGGGTCTGGCCGTCAGCGGATTCCAAGAATACCAGAAAGCGGGCATTCTCTCGATGGTGGGGCAGTGGAACACCCACACCTACTCGGGCAGCAATGCCGACCGCGCCAAGCTGGCCATGCTGGCCCACGAGGCCGACATGCCGCTGTGGATGAGCGAGACGGGCAGCGGCGGCAGCGGCATCGGCGGCAACCTCGCCCTGGCGCAGCGACTCATCGACGACATGCGCTACCTGCAGCCCGAGACGTGGATTGACTGGCAGTACATGGAGGAGGCCAACGACCAGTGGTGCACCATCCGAGGCAGCTTTGCCAACCAGACCTACCAGAAGGTGAAGAACTACTACGTGCGGCAGCAGTGCTCGCGCTTCATCGGCCGGGGTTACGACATCATCGCCTCGCCCTGCCGCAATTCGCTGGCCGCCGTCAATGCCGCACGCGACACGCTGGTGCTCGTGGTGCTCAACGAGGGGGCGAAGGCCGTACACCGCATCGACCTCTCGCTGTTTGGCCAAATGCCCGACCGCAGTACTATCAAAGCCTATCGCACGTCGGCCAGCGGTAATCTCAGCAACGCCCTCGCCAGTGTGGTCGTCGGTTCCGCCGACGACGCCAGCCGTTCCCTCCTCACGCTTACCGTTCCCGCACAGAGCATCACTACCCTGCTTATCCCCATAGGCAGCGAGGCCCTGACGCCAGCAGAACTAGTCTGCGACGGCGGCGACTACCTCATCATCCCCCGCCTGGAGACGGGCCGCGCCCTGACGGCCACGGGCAGCAAGGTGACCATTCAGGACATCGACTACGGCGAGGCCCAGCGCTGGCACCTCGCCGATGCCGGCAGCGGAACCTTCAGCCTCCAGAACGGCCTGGGACTGCGGCTCACGGCCCATCGCGCCTCGGGCAGCTCGTCGCTCACCGCCCAGACCGCCACCGCCGCCGAGCAGAACTTCTATATCGACGAGGCCGACTATCCGTTCTTCAAGATCCTGGCCAGCCGTGGGCGCAGCCACGGACTAGACCTGAACAACGTCTCGACCGCCAACGGCACCGCCATCAATATCTGGCAATATCAGGACGGCACCCTGCCCGTGCACCGACAGTGGCTGCTGCTGCCCCTCAACGCATCGCAACTTGATACGGGAATCAAGGACAATAACCGTGAAACAATAACCAATAACCGTTATTACGACTTGCAGGGCCGTCGCCTCGCCCGCCCTGTGAAGGGAATCTACATCGTTAACGGGCGGAAGGTAGTCATAAAGTAACTACATTATATATAATAGAAGGGAAGTTATTTTATCGTCTGTTTCTCCAGGAATTCCTGCCAGTGGGTTTCATAGCCGTTGAAGACGTTGAGGTCTACATGGCCGCGAATACCCGCCACGCGACCGTCGGAACTGAGCTGCCACAGAGCAAGGTGGACGTCGGGCTTATACTCCCCATAGCGGGCTATCCAGAAGTGATAGCCCGCTTTTAGGTCGGGAGCCTGGTTCAGGTATTTGTTTACGAATCGCTGGTTGACGTAGAGCAATGGACGAGCGCCGGAGATGCTCTCCACGGTAGTCAGCCAGCGCCTTATCTGCCTGAACATCTCGTCAACGCCACCCATGTCGGCAATCTGCTGGTCAGTAGGTTCGATGTCTAGCACCGGCGGCAGGTCACCACGTCCAAGGTGAGTGTTGGTCAGAAAGAATATCGCCTGTTCGTCCCCACTACATTTCGTGGAAAAGAAATGGTAAGCCCCGACGCGGATGCCGGCGCGGAGGCATCCCTGGCGGTCGGCGGCGTAATATTTGTTCTTGATGGTGATGCCCTGCGTTGACTTGATGTAGGCGAAGCGCACGGGGTAGTCTACGGTGTCGATGACGCGCTGGTCGCTGATGCGTCGCCCCAGGTTGGTGATGCACAGCTGTCGCCAGCGTATGGGATAGACCCTGCGGCCCTGCTCGTGCTGGTAGCGCGAGATGTCGATGCCGTAGATGCGCTCGCTGGTGTAGCGCATACGCTCGCCGCGGAAGAGCCCCTCGTGCCACCATCCCGCCCGCAGGTTATCCAGCGAGACGCAGAATCCGAAGCCCTCGCGGCGGTCGTTCTGCCAGTGGCCCTCGTAGTAGCTGCCATCGCGGCCCCGATAGGAGCCGTGGCCGCTGGCCTCCATGTCGCGGTTGAACATCCCCGCGTAGATGCCGTCATGGTCGAGACGCAGACCGCTGACCAGTGTGTCGGCATGGAAGGTTCCAACGATGATGCGTCCGTAGTCGTCGGTCACGATGCCCTTCCCTTCGCGGCTGATGCCGCGCCAATGGATGCTGTTCAGTGGCTTGGCAGGGCCTTCGGGAAGATAGGCCGCCAGCGTGGAGTCGCCCTCAACGCTGTAACGGGCCACCATGTCGTAGCCCTCGTCGCGCACGTCGTGGCGCTCCAGGTAGTAGCGCAGCTCGGCCTGAATCTTCGCCTGGCGGTCGAGGAGCTCGGAATCTGGAACGGCAAGAGAAGGAAGAAACGCGTCGGGCGGCGCTGGCAACTGACGGGGAGCATCGTCGTGGCAGGCGCAAAGAAGGAGCATCGCCAAAAGCAATGCCCAGAGAGAAGTATGTGTAAGTCCACGCATATCCAGCAACAAAAGTACACAATATTCTACACATCGCCCAACAGCGGGGAGCTATTACAACAATCTTTAACCTTCATTGTATTTGCTCAAATAAAGTGAAATATTCTTGTATCTTACTTTTTTTTACTACCTTTGCCCCCGCAAAACCGTTTCTGATATGACGAAAAGCAAGGTACTGCTCATCTACACCGGCGGAACGATAGGCATGAAGCGCAACAGAGAGACCGGCGCGCTGGAACCGTTCGACTTCGACCAGCTGCTTACGCGCATGCCGGAGTTGCAGGAGCTGCCCGTAGAGACTGCCTCCCGACAGTTCGACCCACCGATAGACAGCAGCGACATGTCGCCGCGGCTGTGGACGGAGCTGGCCGGCATCATCGCCAACAGCTACGCCGACTACGACGGCTTCGTCATCCTGCACGGCACCGACACGATGGCCTACACGGCATCGGCACTCTCCTTCCTGCTCGAAGGACTGACGAAGCCCGTCATACTCACCGGCTCGCAACTGCCCATCGGACAGCTGCGCACCGACGGGAAGGAGAACATCATCACCGCCATAGAAATCGCCGCGACGCGCAAGGCCGACGGGACGGCAAGAGTGCCGGAGGTGTGCATCTACTTCAACGGGCACCTCATGCGCGGCAACCGCACCACGAAACTCAGCGCCGACGATTTCAACGCCTTCGAGTCGTTCAACTATCCCCACCTTGCCGATGCGGGAGTGAACATCATCTACCACGATGAGCATTTCCTCAAACCCCTCACCGTGAAAGGGGATTTGCAATCCCCGCCCCCCTTGCTTCTGGACGACAACGTCATCATCTTCTCGCTCTTCCCTGGTGTGCGAGAAGACCTCATACGCCACATTATCGATACGCCCCAACTGAAGAGCATCGTCATGCGCACCTTCGGCTCTGGTAACGCGCCCCACAGCCAGTGGCTGATGGACACCCTGCGCGAAGGCACCCGCCGCGGCCTGGTGATAGTCAACGTGAGCCAATGCCTGAGGGGTTGCGTGGAGATGGGACGCTATGCCGCCGGGCATCAGCTGCAGGAGGCCGGCGTGGTGAGCGGCTACGATGCCACCGTGGAGGCTACGGTAACAAAATTAATGTACCTTCAGGCACGATACGATGACCCTCAGACCGTGCGGCAGCTAATGGAAAGAAGCATAAGAGGGGAAATCAGTGAGAGTTGAGAGTTGAGAGTTGAGAGATTAGAGTTGAGAGATGGAGATAACGACGAGAAATCTGTTTCGCCTGCTGCGTGCAGGTGTGCTTGGCCGCCAGGAGGCGGTGGAGCCTATGTCGGCATGGAAATGGAGCCGTGTCTACGGTCTGTCGATGGTTCACGACGTGGAGGCCGAGACGTGGGCAGGCATAGGACTGCTGAAAGACCAGTTCTTCATGAGGCTTCCCAATGCATTGCGCCAGCAGTGGGAGCAGAGCGCCGCCAACGCCCGTCCGGCACCGCGCACGCCACTAACGCCACGCCTGGCAAAACGGCTTGAACGTCTGGAGGACGAAGCCGACCGCCCTGCCGATGCCACCCTCAGCGTGCTGCGCAGCATGGTGACACTTTCGCAGAGCCTCCTCACCGCCGACCGATGGGTGCGACAGCTGCTATCCCTGGCGACGCTGCTCTCTCCTCCCGCCACTCACCACACACCACCAAGGATAGACCGCGAACAGCTGGAGGAATGGCTTGGAGAACTCGACATGGAGCGCATGGCACAACTGGAGTGCGTCCTGCTCATGCACCTGCTCCACATCGACGAGAAGCGTCTGCCCATCATGCTGAAGCTCAGCGAGGAACAGCAACAGGAGAAGGTGGAGGAGATTGTGGCCACCATCGAAGCCACCACCCACCAGTGGCAGTTCTCACAGGGCAGTAAAATATTCGTACACAACAGCAGCTCCTCAGCCATGTACTGGCAGGCTCGCCACTCCGTCCGCTACCTGAAGTATCATCCCAAGGAAAGCCTCAGTTCCTTCTTCAACTCCTTTGTACAGTCACTAACCAAAATCGAAGAATAAAGACATTTACTATTTGACTATTTACTAATTAACTATTTAACTATTTACAAAATGAAAAACTACTTACCACTTATCACTTTTCTCTTATCACTCCTCACCATGCTGCCGGCCAGCGCACAGATTACTCCACGCAGCCAGATGGAACAGCTGGACCGTGGACTGGTAGCAGTGCCAACAAACATTACGGGCACATCGAACTTCGTCAGCTGGCGACTGCTGGGCACCGACCGAAAGGCCAACACCACCTTCGACCTACTGCGCGATGGAGAGGTGATTGCCGCCGACCTCGCAAAAACCAACTACTCGGACACAAAGGGCAGCAAGACGGCACAGTACCGCGTGGTAACGAAAGTGAAGGGCATCCCCCGCGACACCTCGGAAGCCGTAAGCCCCTGGGGCCAGAAGTTTCTCACCCTGCAGCTCGACCGTCCGGCAGGAGGCATCCACAAGTCATGGGACGGCGGCACCAATGTGCCCTACGCCTACTACCCCAACGACATGTCGGTGGGCGATGTCGATGGTGACGGACAGTACGAGCTCATCCTGAAATGGGAGTCAACCCACGGCCAGGACAACAGCTACAGCAAGGGACAGACAGGCAACACCTACATCGACTGCTACAAACTTGACGTCGCAGCCCAAATCGAAAATGGTCAATCGTCAAATTGTAAATTGCTCTGGCGTATCGACCTCGGCCCCAACATCCGCGACGGAGCACATTACACCCAGTTCATGGTCTACGACTTCGACGGCGACGGTCGTGCAGAGATGATGTGCAAGACGGCTACTGGCTCGAAGGACGGCCAGGGAAACTACGTGAACCAGGCGGCCACCGACGCTTCCATCCTCGCCCACCCCAACGACAAAGACTACCGCAACAGCGGCGGACACATCCTCAGTGGTCCTGAGTATCTGACTGTCTTCAACGGAGAGACCGGTGCCGCCATCCACACCACATGGTATCTGCCCGGACGCGCCGGCACAGGTTCAAAGAATCCCACCAGCGGTGCCAGCACCACCGAGGGAGGCTCAGAGCTGGGCAAGGTGAGCAGCTATCCCGACAAGAGTTTCTGGGGCGACAACTATGGCAACCGCTCGGAACGCTTCCTCGCCGCCGTGGCCTACATCAACGGTGCCGACAAGCCCGCCTGCGGTATCTTCTGCCGAGGTTACTACACCAAGGCATACGTCTGGGCAGTGAGCTTCGACGGCACACGCCTGCACACCGAGTGGCTGCACGCATCGCCAAGCGCCACGCAGTCGCTCGTATTCAACAAGACCAACACCACCACCATCAAAGTTGAAGTAGACGGCGAGACCCTCGTGCGCGGTGGCTTGAAATCTGCTCGTGCCAACACCGGCGGCGTGAAGAGCTCCGACGGCAGCGGAGTAGGCAGCAACACCCTCTACGGCAACGGAAACCACAACCTCAGCATCGCCGATGTCGACGGAGACGGATGCGACGAGATTCTTTGGGGCGCGGCAGCACTCGACAACGACGGCACAATCCTCTACGCCACAGGCTACGGCCACGGCGATGCCATGCACGTAGGAAAGATGATTCCCGACTCGGCCGACCTCTATGTCTTCGATGTGCACGAGGGGAAGCTCAATGCCACCCACGGCTCCTGGGACCTGCACAACGCCCGCACAGGACGTGTCATCTGGCACGGAGGCTCTGCCGACAAGGACAACGGACGAGGCATGGCAGCGGCACTCATCAGCGGGATACGCAGCTACCAGTTCTGGTCGAGCGACGAGCGATACCCCAAGTCGGCCGTCACGGGCAAGCAGGCCATCGGCAAGTCGTGCTCCGTGAACTACCGCATCTACTGGGACGGTTCCTACCAGGACCAGCTCTTCGACGGAGCCTACAAGACCAACGACACATCGCCACAAGAATCGCACGCCGAACCCGTCATACAGAAATGGAACGGCTCGAGCTTCGCCAATGTACAGACGTTCTACTCCTCCACTTACAACTACGCCCAGACCTGCAACACCACCAAGGCCACACCCTGTCTGCAGGCCGACATACTAGGTGACTGGCGTGAGGAGCTGGTGATGTGGAACAAGAAAGACTCCTCGCAGGTGATGCTCTACACCACATGGACACCCACCACCTACGCCGTGCCCACCCTGATGCACGACCACACCTACCGCATGGGCATTGCCTGGCAGAACACCGCCTACAACCAGCCGCCACACCTGGGCTACTTCCTGAAAGACTACATTGACGGAAAGCTCGACACTGGCATCGAAGGCGACGTGAATGGCGACGGAACGGTTGACGTGGCCGATGTCTCATCCATCATCTCCGTCATGGCCGGCGAGACGGACAACGACTACGATGCCGACGTGAACGGCGACGGAACGGTCGATGTAGCCGACATAGCGGCCGTCATCAGCATCATGGCTGAATCCTGAACTTACTTAACTTGGATTATTCATACTCTTTCTAACAACGGATTTTACGGATTACACGGATGATACAGATTATAATGGATTTCACAGATTTCTTCCAGATTAGATGGTATGATAATTAAAAAATCCGTGAAAATCCGTGAAATCAGTTTTAATCCGTTGTTTTATCAATTGCCATGAATAATTTAGGTTAAATCACCTTCGCATGACAGAGTGTAACAACTGTCCACTGGTAGTAACACTGGCGGCCGTCATTTTGACGCGGGTTTCCTTGCCGTTGTTGAAGAAGTTGGCGGTGAAGCGTCCCTGCTCGTCGCAGACGGCGTTGGGATTCCAGTAGAGCGTGCGGCGGTAGTCGGCGGGTAGGCTGTCAGGCACACAGTTGCTATAGTCGGGCTGGTAGAATTCCTCAGCCATATTGACACCGTGGAAGATGAGGTGTCGGTCGCGGAAGGTGGGCTGCACACCATCGTCGGGAATGTTCACCATGTCGACGGTGGCATCGGCAGAGAGTGACTCTTGAACCATGAGTGAGTCTTCGGTGCGCGGCTCGAAGTCGCTGAACACACGTATGTCCTGAAGACGCTTCAGGTGTAACTGGTTGTAAATCCACGTCCCCGTACGGTTGGCGCGGAACAGTCCAGCCGCCTCTGCCTCACTGTTGGCATTGCCACTCAGCGGCGAGTAGTTTCGCCAATAGGTATGACCTTGCAGACGGCCATCAACGTTGTAGGTGATATAGCGGTTCATGTTGCCATAGAGCAGGTGACACACCTGGAGGGGGAACTGGCGCATGTCGTACTTGCCGAATGAGAGTCCACGGTCGGTAATCTCGTTGTAGACCTCGTAGGCATCGAGCACGAAGGCGGGTTTCTTCCAGTCTATCCTGCGGCGGCCACGGCGCCGGCCTTTCACGTCGACGTTGCCCAACTGGTGCACATCGTTCTCCATCGACCACTCGGAGAGGGTGTCGATGAGCATCTCCTCGCTGTAGTCGGGCTGGTGCTTCTCGTAGTAGGTGTAGTCGTGGGTGAATACTGGCCAGAAGAGGTCGCGCTTGACGTAGAAGTCGGGGAAGGCCTTCTCATCGGCGACGCTCTTGTCTTTATGCGAAGCCATGTTCTTCTTGATGGAGTCGTTCTCCTTGTAGGCCTTAATGTTGAGGTAAGCATTGCCATAGAAGGGTGGCACCTGGAAAAGGAAGCGGCCTTTCTCCGTCTTCTGCACACCACCGACGAATACTCCGTCGACGGAGATTTCAGCCTCGACGAGCACCTCATGTTTCAGGTTGCCGTGGTTCACACCCAGATGGGCATTGGCATCACCAATGCCGCCAAAATCTATGCTGCTGATGTCGGTAGTTCCTGTGTTATCCGATACAGAGTTTTCCCATGAATTACCTACCATAACGGTCTCGCTGGAGGCTGCGTCTGAGAACGCAGACGTAGGGTCCTCAAGGTCTTCAGGGCTTTTGTTGCCTACCATTCCCACTCCATCCTGCCAGTTTTCTATCTCGTCGGGTTCCACGTCGTAGATGCCTAGCGTCTTATAGACGGCTCCCTCTATGGTCATGGTGGTCTCAGGCTTGTAGCGCATCTCGCGGGTGGTGTCGGCCAGTTCCTGCCACTTGTACTTGCGCCATCCCTGTACCATCATCAACAGGTCGAGGTGGCGGCGGTGCAAGGAATCGTCGGACTCGAAGTAATGGGCAGGACGAGCCACGAAGCCACTTAAGTCGCTGGAGAGCAGGAGGTCGGTCATCAGGTTGCCGTCGTCGTAGGTGGGCTCGTCAGTGTTGGTGTCGTGGATGGAGAGTGAGAAGGTGGTAGGCTCAGAGACACCATGCAGTTGCACCTCGACAGAAGCCTTCTCGTAGGGAGCGTAGGTGTGGGTGGAGGTGATGTCGGAGGTGATGAGCAGCGAGTCGTGGTCGTGGTTGTTGACGAAGAAGAGACGGTCGGCCCAGATGCGGCCATCGCTGTCGAAGAGGGTCAGCTCGTTGATGCCAGTGGGAAGGGTGTTGGGCAATTTACTATTTGACAATTTACTATTTGACAATTCCCAGCGGGTAAAAAAGACGAGGCGGCCGCGGCACATCACAGAGAGGCCGTACTCCTTATCCTGGGGCAGATTCTGGGTGAGGATATTCAGCTGTCCACCTTCGTCGAGGCGGAAGGCAGCCCCCTGCTCTTCAGCCTTCGGCAGGTCGGCAGTCCATTCCTTGTCGCGCCAGGTGAAGCGAGCCTTCAGGCGCTTCGATGAGGGGGTGACGAGAAAAGAGCCTCGCCCCATGTACTCGGTCTTGACAGCAATGGTCTTGCCGTCGTCGGTCTCTATGGTGCCCGTAATGGCGACGGCCTCGCCGTGCTGGTCGGTGACCTCGAAGGCCACACGGTTCTCCACGCCCTGCACCAAGTGTCCACCCTCGGGATAGAAGTTCACTACAAGATCGTCCTTCTTCTGACGGGGCAGACGGGTCTTGGGACGCTGGTACATACGACGGGCATCGTAGTCGCCAGGTGTCTCAGGCTTGCTGTATATGGGGAATACACGGGAGTAGAGGCCATCCCAGATGCGGAAGTAGTCGGCGGCCATCTGCTTGTTGTAGAACCACCAGGTGTCATCTCGACGGTAACGGTGGTGGCGCACGTTGAAGTTGAGCATCCAGCGGGTATAGGCCCGCAGCTCATAATATCCGCTGTAAAGCGAGTCGCGCAGGGTGAACTGCCCACAGGTGAAGCCCTTTGGACTGATGATAATGGTCTGTCGCTCCACGAGCAGACCGTCGGGCGAGAGCAGCTCCACATAGAGCAGACGGCTCATGTCGGTAGGCTTTAGGTCGTCGGCACGCACTACGTAGGCCTTGTACCACAAGGTGTCGCCCACAAAGTAGCATTGGTTATCGGTGTGCACGTAGACCTTCTCCTGCACCTGCGAGGCACTGCCCTGTTCCAAAGCCTGACGAAGGTCATCGATACTGCCAGCAGAAACGGTGCCGACAGACGTGAAGATGCTCAATAGAGTCAGATAAAAAAGTCGCTTCATTGTCATAGTCCAGTATTGATTTATCGGGATATAAGCTCGTAAGTATAGCCTGCCCTTGTCTGTATGTTATAAAGATATGTATGGTTAAAGTTAGATTCCTTCTCAGCTTTAAGGCCCTTACCCTTCAAAGGTGTGGCGGTGCGAATACGACAGGGGCCTCCTATCTCAGAGCGTACAACGGCACGAGTGAGACGTCCGTCCTTCCAGTACATGTCGACCTCAAAGCCACCACGGGCCCTCAGGCCTCGCACTGAGCCGTCCTTCCATGCTAAGGGCAGGGCGGGAAGGAGGTAAATGAAACCGTCGTGGCTCTGGAGCAGCATCTCGGCAATGCCAGCGGTGCAACCGAAGTTTCCATCAATCTGGAATGGCGGGTGAGCATCGAACATGTTGGGATAGGTGCCACCGCGCTGCTTCTGCGTGCCGAAGATGAGGAAAGTGTCGGCGGTGAGCGTCAGCTGGTCCTGAATGAGCTTGTAGGCATGTTCACCATCAAGCAGACGTGCCCAGCAGCAGACCTTCCAACCCATCGACCAACCAGTGCTGACATCACCTCGGGCTTCGAGCGAGGTGCGGGCGGCACGCCACAACTCCGGCGTGCGGAAGGGTGAGATTTGGTTGGAGGGGAAGAGACCATAGAGGTGGGAAAAGTGGCGGTGGTCATCCTTCGGATCATCGAGGTCATCGAGCCATTCCTGCAACTGTCCCCAACGGCCTATCTGCATCGGGGGCAAACGGGTGAGCTGGGTTTTGATTATTTCTATAGTCTCTATAGTGGCTATAGTATCTATAGCCTTTCTTGCCTCCAGTACATTGTGGAACAGCTCGGCGACGAGCTGATTGTCCATGGTCACTCCAGCATCAAGTGGAGAGGGGCGTCCCTTGCCACCATGCTCTGGAGACTCACCAGGACAGACGACAAGATAGGGCTTGCCTGTTGTGGGCAAGCAGTGCTTGGGGTCTTCTACCAGAATCTGCGAATAGAAACGAGCGGCATCGAGCATGATGGGGTAATACTGTCGCAGGAAGTCACGATTGCCAGTATAGAGCCAGTGCTCCCACAGGTGGCGGCAGAGCCAGGCAGCGCCCATAGGCCAGAGACCAGTAGCAGCACGGTCGATGGGACCAGTAACGCGCCACTGATCGGTGTTGTGGTGCAACACCCAACCGTCGGCACCATACATGTCACGGGCGGTCTGACGACCTGTCTCACTCACCTCACGGATGAGGCGGAAGAGCGGGCCGTTCATCTCCGTAAGATTGCAGACCTCAGAAGGCCAGTAGTTCATCTCGAGGTTGATGTTGGTGGTGTACTTGGAGTCCCACGAAGGCAACATTTTCTCGTTCCAGATGCCCTGCAGGTTAGCAGGGTTGATGTTATCAGGCTGGGAAGAGCAGATGAGCAGGTAGCGGCCAAACTGGAAGTAGGTCTCCACGAGGTGGTTGTCAGTAGTAGGCAACGCTTCCGAGCGTTGCATCTCCGTTCTTGCAAACTGAGCAATACGCTGACTGGTTGGCACACGGGGATAGAGGTCGGAGCCGAGGTCGAGCTTCACGCGGTCGTAAAGCTGATGATAGAACTGCTCGTGTCGCACCTTCAGACGTTCGTATCCCAGCGTCATGGCCTCCTGAAGTCGCTGCATGGCTTGTGCCTTCTCATCGCCAGTAATGTCCTTGTAGTTCACCACGTTGGTACCCACGGTGACATAGACGGTGGCCTCGTCGGCCCCAATGACCGACAGCTGGCCGTCGGCAGTACTGATATAATGGGCAACGTTTCCAAGCGTTGCGGCAGCCTCGGCATCGGCACGCTGGGAAGCGTGCCCTACTACGGCCTGCACCGCCATCAGTCCCATGAAACGTACCTTGCCCTTTAGGTTCTCGTGTTTCCCCGACACGCCATGTAGATAGGCGTAGCCACTTCCCACCCCTGTAGGGGAGGGGTTGGGGGTGGGGTCACTGCCAGTCAGCACGTCGCTATGAGGCGAGGTGAACGAAGCCGTGAACGAAATGCGTCCTGGCTCCGAAGCGGTGAGGTGTATGGCGACCACCTTGCTGCCCAGCGGGGCAATGGTCTCACGCTCATACTTTACTCCGTCCACTTCATAGCGAACGATGCTTAGGGCGTTGTCAATATCAAGCAACCGCTCATAGTTGCTATAGTCTGCATGGCCGGGCATGGCGATATACAAGTCGCCAAAAGGCTGGTAAGGCATTCCCATGTTCTGCCCCGCTCCAAAGGGCATCACCTTCTCGTTGGCCAACTGTTCCGCCTCCTTATAGCGACCCTCGAAGATGAGCTGACGCACCTTTGGCAGGTACTCCTTCGCTTCGGGATTCATCACCTGATTAGGTTGACCGGCCCAGATGGTCTCTTCGTTCAGCTGTATGCGCTCCACGGCAGGCGTACCATACACCATACCACCCATCGTACCATTACCGATGGGCAGAGCCTGTGTCCATGTCTGCGCTGGACGGTCGTACCATAGACGGTGTTCCTGCGCCATCGCAACGACACAAAGATTAATCAAAAGGCTTAGTATGATTAATTTCTTCATCGCCTATGGTTTAGCAATTTTAGTCTGCATAGTCTCAGGGCTTTCTATTGTGACCTTCGACTCGTCAATCATCTCACGGTCTAGGCCGAAGACATCAGCAAAGAACTCGTAGACGGCCTGGCGCTTGTTAGGGCCGAAGTCGTGACGCTCATCGGGAAGATGGACGTTGCGGACGTTTGCTTTGGCATCGTAGAAGCCGAAGATTCGCTGAATGAAAGGGTACTCCAGCTCAGGGTTGGTGTGCGTCCAGTCGCCGCCGTCGCTGACAAGAAGGAGAGGCTTGGGGGCGATGATGGCAGCCAGTTCGGCTTCGCAGGTACCACCACCAGCAAGTTGCACAGGCATACCACTCTCGCAAGGACAGCCACCATCGAAGTGACTAGCAACATGGACTACAGGAGCAGAGGCGGTGATGCGATTATCAAGCAGGGCGAGGAGCACGGTATGAGTGCCGCCTCCACTGCCACCATTGGCGGCAACCCGGGTAGTATCGATGTCTGTTCTGTTCTTCAACATCCAGTCGAGGAGCTTCAGCCCACAGGCGGCCTGAAAGATATGGGCGCGGGCGGTATGGTGGTCGCCCACCTCGGCAGCCGACTGGCTGTAGCCGTAGAGGTCGAAGTCTACGCAGATGGCACCCATGCGGGCCAGGGTAGCGAGGCGCTGCTGCTCGTCATCGCGGTAACGGGAAGGCCAATGGCCATCGGGGCAGATGATTAAAGGTTTGAGATTTGAGGTTTGAGATTTGAGGTTTGATTTATTTCGGGAAGGGGAATAGATGGTGCCGAAGACATGCTGGCCGGGCGTCAGCTCCAAGCAGATGTTCTGGGTGGTGTAGCCATCGTGCTTCCTTATCTTGGAAAGGATGGCAGGTTTATCCTTTACACAGGAATCAAGGAAAGCATCAATCTGCAGACGTTCGCGTACCTCTTTTATTAATATAGCACGGCGCTGCTCCCACTCATCCTTGTTGCTGTACTTCGAGGAGAGCCAGTCGAGCATCTGCCGGCCTTCATCATCGTGACGACGGGGGTATTCGTAGAGCTTAATCTTGTAAGTATTTTCGTTCTGCTTCCACCAGTTCCAGTCGTAGTATTTGCAGATGTTGTCGAGCGTCTGTTCCAAGGAATAGGGGCGAACACGGAAATCGGCGTAGGGCAGCATCACGCCGACAGTATCTACATTGCTGTCGAACTTCAGCTTCACGCCAAAGCGCTTACTGACATCCAGCATGATGTCGTGCACAGGACGGGCATAGCGGGTCTCGAAGGACTGCGATTTTGCGCTTACGCAAAATAATAATGAATAAAGTATAAAGGCAATTTCTCTCATCGTTGTTATTTCGTTATCTCGTTATTTCGTTATAACGTTATTTCGTTATTACGCCATTTCGCCATTTCGTCATTTCATCATAGCTCTCTGCATTCCCTAAATAATATTTCTCACTCCATTGCATTGCGGATAGGCGGAGCAGCTCCAGAATTCCTTGCCGGCATTCACTCTTTTCTTAGCCACCCGCTTAATCATAGGCTTACCGCATAAGGGGCAGACAGGAGCATCATTTTGCTTGCTCACCTCTGTACGGTGGGCAAGACGCTCCGCTGTAAGTGCCTCAGTGAATCCACCCTCCTCACGAAATATTGATAACTGGCTCTCAATCTGTTTGCCCAGCATCAGGATGAGGCGGTTGCAAAGCACCAACATACAGTTGGCCGCCATCATCGAATCGTCTGAAAGCAGCCAAACATCAAAAAGATGCTTCTGTCTCAGAATGTGTATGCTGCTTTGGTGAAGCACATCGTCTTGATAGTTAGGTTTCTCAAACCGCATATTGGCTACCTGCGCGTATTCTGCTGAGTGTATAGACCAAGGAATCTGTTCGTGTCGAAGCAGCCAGTTCGTGTAGTCATTGGCAAGTTCGGCCAGGGTGGCGCGGGCTACGTCGGTAAGTCTCATCTCTGTTTCCTTCGAGGTGGAGTGACGGGAGTTGCCCTCGGCGATATTGGCAGGAGCAGCCCGGGCGGCTATTGTCATCTGGTCAAACTGGCGTCCATAGGGGTCGTTGGTGCGGTTGAGGAACCGACCGCAGAAATCTTGCGTCGCCAATTGTATCACGTTGGCCATCACCCAGGTGTCAAGCCAGAAATATCCGAAATGTGAGATTTGCATGTTTTTCTTTTTATTGTCGTTATTTCGTTATTACGTTTTTTCGTCATCTCGTTGTTACGTTAATACGTTATAACGCTGTCACGGGATTTCGTTATAACGTTATCACGGGTTAACGTTATAACGCCTAAACCCTTTCTGTTCGCCACAGGGCGGCCATCAACCATGAGGGTGAGGCCTACGCCCTGATGGTAGTGCTGGCCATCCTCGTCCCAAATGATAGTGATGATGTGACCGCGATAGCTGATGCCGTCGAGGCAGAAATAAGGCCAAGTATCCTTTGGCATGAGCGGGTTAATGACGATGCTGCCGTCAATCTGGGGACGGAGGCCGCAGATGCCGGTAATGATGAGGTCGTTGTAAGTGGAGTGGTTGTAGTAGCGGCTGCGCTCTCGGTCACCCATAAGCCAGGCGCCGGTCTTCTCGTCTAGGTATTCGCCGATGTAGGGGCGGCCACGATGGTGCTGACTCTCGGTGTAGAGCTGCATCTGGCGGAAGAACACGGAGTCGCGAATAATAGGATACGGATAGTTGTTCATATAGTTAGCCAGCGCCGTCAGCGTCTGACTTGTAGCGAAGGGCCAGATGGCTCCGTCCCATTCACACTTACCCACGCCGTGGGAACGGAACTCCGGGTGACGGCGCTCAGCTGTGGTGAGGCCGTAAGGGGCAGAAAAGCCTTGTTCGTCTTTTATTTGAAGCCATGCTTCATCATGAATGATGTCTTGGCGGTAAGAAACCATATATAATAAAGAATCATTTGCCGGCAGGTTAAAGTACCATGGAATAAAGCCGATGGCCTCGCGTACCTGTGCCAAAGTATCGCCACGCAGGGTCTCGTAGAACTGGTGCTTCTTGTTCCATAGTTTGGTCTCGATGAGGTTGCGCAACGTGTCAGCCTTTTGCTCATAGAGGCGGGCCTTATCAGTCTCTCCAGTCAAAGTGTTGATAAAGGCGAGTGCCTCGGCGTTGCCATACATATAGCTGTTGATGGTGGGACGGGCGTATTGTTTCTTTCGACCGCCGCTGATGCTCTCCTCCATGCCGTCCTGCACGTCACCCTGCCAGTAGAGACCCGAGGGCAGACGGTTGGTGCGCTCCCAGCGTTCGTACTCCTCTTCGAGACGGGGTTTTAAGGAGAGAAGGAAAGCGGTATCGCCCTCCACCTTGAAGAGTTCCTGCACGGCATAGGGGTTCCAAGAGGAGAACTTGTTCATCTTCGTCATGGGCTGGCCGTCGTTGCCGAAGTACCAGGTGCGGAGAATCTGGTGGAGGTAGGTGGTGTCGCGCAGCCAACGGCTCTCCATGATGTGGTGACCGATGGCACAGGCGATAAGGTTGTACTTGTCCGCGTAGCTACGGTCGACAAGGAACTCGGTCATGCCATAGCCCACAGGCGTACGCTTGATGTGCTTGCGCAACGTCCACCAGCGGTAGTAGTACATCTCGCGCATCTGCTCGTCGGGACAGTCGAAGAGGGGAATGTTCTCACGCATCCACTCAGCGGCCTGGGAGTTGGGGATGGTGGTGACGATGTTCTCGTCCTCCATGGAGTTGAAGCGGGAGACGTAGTGGGAAATGAGAACCTCACCCCCACCCCCTCTCCCAAGGAGAGGGGCGTAGTTACCTTTATCTCCGTCTTGGCTACAGACATTGGCCAGAGAGAACCTGGCCAGGCGACCGATGGTGTCGGCAAGGGGCTGGTCGAAAAGCTGGTCGGCGGGGGTGTCGGTATTTGGTTCTTTAAAGAGCGGGCCAGTGCGGAAGACGAGGCGCGAGATGCTCTCCACAGGGGTGTCAAACTGGCGGGTGCATTTCCCGGCGTCAGAACCGCCGGGCACAGTAACAATATAGACGGCGCGGTGCAGCTCGCAGGAGAGCTTTGCGGTGATGTGATAGGTCACGCCCGGCTCGTACTTCTTGAGCAGAGTGCCGTAGCGGGCACCGCCTTTTACGCGGATGGCTCCCGTGCTATCGGCAACGATACGTGAACAGACGGTGCCGACATCATCGACGAACTCGATGTCAAGCTCACCATGGTCAGCTTGGTCAAAACGGAGGTCAAACTCTACCTGCAGCTCCTTCGTGTTGGGGATAATGCGCTCGACCTTAGCATAATCATAAGGGTCGCTGTCGCTGAGGGTAAGCCATTGTCCGTCGAGGGCGACGGGAGCGAGGAGGGGTGAATAGATGTTCCAGTCGGTCATGTCGGCGAGCTTCGCGTATTGCGTGAACGAGCCGCTGGCATGAGTAGTGGCATCGAGACGCACGGGCACGGGAATGAGGGAGACCCAGATATCCTCCTTGTTGTTGCTGTAGGTGACCCAGAAAGGAGCCCCCCCTTCGGCCCCCGAGGGGGCTTCAATTCCTCGCACATACTGCGGGCCGTAACTCTTGTACTGGCCTCCATGGCGTAGGGGTGTCACCTCACCGTTGATAAGCGAGAGGGTGGTATAGTCGAGACCGTCGGCAGAGAGGCTGATGGCCAAGGGCCAGCGGTACTCCGAGGGATTATAGACAGTGGCGTATGTGCCGTCGCTTAGGCGCTGCCCCCAGATCTTTGCATTGCTGTTGACGAAGCCGGGAGCACGGTCGCAGCCCAGTTTGCCGTCAACATTGGTCAGTCGCCAGGTGTTGCCACCGTCTGTGGAAAGACTCGTTACAGCGTGCTTCCACAGCGCCACCTTTCGCCCATCGGACAGGGTGTAGCCGCAGAAGGCTTTGTAGGGCTTGTCGAGGGGGATGAGCGGGTCGTTACGGTCGGCCTCCTCCACCCATTGCATGCGCTGCATGGGGTCGGCGAGCATCTGTTCGACAGCCTTCACCAAGGCTTTGTCCTTGCTTTTCTTATAGTAGGGGTAGATGGTATTCTTCTCGGAGAAACCGTGGTTGTAGTAAATAAAGTAAATAGGGCCAAGGGTACCGTCCTCGAAGACACGACGCACCACGCGGCCGATACCGTTACCGTCGTTGGGATCATCCTTCATGGTAAGACAGATGCCGTAGTTGCCAGTAGCGAGAAGGATGCCAGAATCTCTAGAAGAGACATACCAGCCGACGCGCTGATGCATGACAGCCTTGAGATTATGGGCAGGGGGGAAGTCCTTGCCCTCCTTCGTCCAGCCTTCAGGGACGGGATATTCGGGGAATAGTTCGGTGGGGGAAGACCAGGTGTAGCCGTCAGTCGATATCTGGAACATGGTCTTGCCGGGAGCTTCATGTTCATGACGTGGGTCGGTGAGATAGTGCAGCCAGAAACGGCCCTGCCAGTAGGCAAGCATGGGCTGGTGGTTATAGGTCCAGTAGTTGGCAACGCCTCCGAGCGTTGCATCCTCGGAGCTGGCACGCTGGGAAGCGTGCCCTACTACGGTGCCGCCGCGCATGGTCTGGATGGTATGCACACCGACCACAGGCTTCAAACCTCCATCGTGACGCTCGGAGCGGGCAATGGTCTTGCCGCTGTAGTGAACGACATCGCGGTTATATTTGATAAGACCCCCCACTAGTTCTTCAGGAGCCATGAATACCGTACCGTGCTTATGACCCACGGGAAAGGATACGGCCCCAGTCTGGTCCTGGAAGGTTTTGAAATCCTTGGTGCGATGGGCACCATAGATTTTATGCTGATAGGAATCGTAATAGATATACCACCACTCCCCTACCCTAGCCGTCGATGGACCCTCAGTGAAGTTCTCCGTAAACGGTTCGGAGGCTTCGCTCCACGGACCGTAGGGCGACGAGGCGAAAGCCACCTTGATGTTGCGCATAGGGCGGGTGTTATCCTTAAGCACCATGACGTAATAGGCCACGCTTCCCAGCGTGGCAACTTTGGTATCGACACGCTGGGAAGCGTGCCCTACTACTTTCACCAGGGTGGCGTCGATGACCGAGAATCCTGGATTATAGAAGAGCTGCGCCTTCGAGAACTTCTGGAAGTCCTTCGTCGTCATGTAATAGAGGCGGTGATTGTTCTTATGGTCTTCCTGTCCGTCGGGAAAACGACCAGGGATGCAGGAGGCCCAAATGATGAGGAACTGCCGCTTCACATCGTCGTAGAACAGTTCCGGCGCCCAAGTGTTCACCGTCGTGGTGTCCATACCCGTAGGTATAAACCGCTGTTTACTCCAATGAATGAGATCTTTCGATGACGAGTAGCCGACCCCCCGGTCGCCCCTCCACGATGAAGTCCACACAAGATGGAACGTGCCGTCGGGGCCGCGCACAATGGACGGGTCGCGCATCACCTTCTGCTGCCCCACTTCCGGACGGAGGAAAACGCCCGTGATGCTGTCCCACCGAAGCCCGTCATGGCTGTAGATGAACCGCAGTCCCTCAGTAGCCGGCTCGTGGAAGGACGTGGAGACATAAATGTCTTTCGCCTCCATGGAAAGGCAGCTCCACGCAAGCAGCAGGAGCAGGAGGCAGCATTTCAGGTAGTAGTTCATCGTTCAGTTTTAGGTTGGTATCCGATTTCTATTTGTCTGTAACCTCGGTGATTGCCTCGCCCGAACAAGCATTGGGCTGCTGAATGTGAAGCATCTGGCAGACAGTTGGGGCGATGTCATTGATATGCACCTCACGGCTAGTAGCGCCATGACTGACCTTCCAGCCGAAGAACAGCAGAGGTATGTGCGCGTCATAGGGGTTCCACTCGCCGTGGGTGGTATGCGTCGGTACCGTCTTTTCCCACCAGCTGTAGTGTTCTGGTTCGGGAATAAAGACGATGTCGCCAGAGCGACGCGGATGATAACCCATCAGGACGCGGTCGAGGAGCAGCTGGGGTATTGCTGTCGTGCGGGCAGACTCATAGTCCACCGCCGTGACAATGCCGTCGTAGGCACGCAGATAATTTACTATGACATCCTTAACTTGCTGAAGGTTAAGACCCTGCTCGCCGACACTCTTATGGTCGATAAATACCCGGTAGTCCATAATGTCCATGAGGACAGGCTTCGTGCTGCCCAGTTTTTCCTTGACACATTCCTCGATGGACTTCTTGAGATTTTCAATATAAAGCGGTCCACCGGGCAGCCTATGCTCGTTCATGAATTTCCAATTGTGAGCTGCTCCGTGGTCGGCAGAAAGGAAAAGCAGATAGTTTCCCTGTCCCACCTGCTGGTCAAGCGCCGTGAGCAGCCGTGCGAGGTCTTTATCCAGTTCCAGGTAGGCAGCATCGGTATGCTCGCCACGTGTGCCCCATTCATGACCGATGACATCAGTCTCAGAGTAGCTTACACAGAGCATGTCCGTGGCCTCGCCGCGTCCAAGGTTCTCACCCTGCAGGGCGGCAATAGCCATGTCGGTGGTCAACGTACCGCAGAGGGGAGTGTAACCAATGCGCTCACCAGCTTTCTGCGCCTCCTTGTTCTTCGCGATGGCAGCGTTCACCTCCTTGGCATAAGCAGGCAACTCCTGCATGTAATAGGTACTGCTGACGAAGCAGAGGTTCTTCGTGTCGAGCCAATAGGCCGCGTTGGCACTATGTCCGGCAGGCAGGATGGCAGCACGGTCCTTATAGCTCACACCTACAACCTTAGAACGGAAGTCGGTGTGCAGCCTCAGCTGGTCGCCAATGGTGGTGGAAAGCATGTTGTGGGGCGAGTGCATGCCGCGCTTACTCTGTGAGCCTACGGTCTGTACAGTACTATCGGCAGTACAATAGACCTTTTGTCCGTCGATGGTAAAACTGTTGCCACAGATGCCATGGAAGGCTGGCGTGGTGCCAGTATAGATTGACGTGTGGCCGATGGCCGTAATCGTGGGGACATAGTTGATGAGGCAATTGTTACATGAATAGCCCTGGTCTATGAGACGACGGAAGCCACCATCGGTGAACTGCTCATAGTAGCGCGAAAGGTAGTCCCAGCGCATTTGGTCAACGACGACGCCCACGACAAGACGTGGACGCTCACCAAACTGTGGCTGTGCCTGCAAACAGAGCGACAGGGTTAGGAGACAGAGGATTGTAAAATACTTTTTCATTTTATTTGACATAAACCATATTATTCGACTGCAAAAGTACACAATTATCTTTAATCTCTACTCTTAATTTCCCATAATTTCTTTCAAAATAAGAAAAAAGGGGGCGATTACAAAGGCTATGTGTTGAAAAATGCGTAATTTTGCACCAAATTCGTAATTCATAATTCGTAAAAACCTTTGACCGCACCAGAATATATTCAGCTTAAAGCCTTCGCCCGCATCGACGGCGTATGGCTGTCTTTGTTGTGGATGGCTGCCTTTGGCCTCTACATTGTGGGCCTTCGCTCGCCGGGCTATGGCTTGGCGGCAATGATTCTTGCCGTCATCACTCCGTTCTTCGTTGGTAGCCGCCTTCGTCATTTTCGCGATGAGGGGCTGGCGGGCACCATCTCGTTCCTGCGTGGGTGGGCCTACACGGTCTATGTGTTCTTCTACGGCGGGTTGCTCTTCGCCCTGGCACAGTGGGCCTATCTCACCTATTTAGACCAAGGCTACATGATGAGCACCATCACCGAAACCCTCTCAGTTCCAGAAACAGCCGAGGCCCTGCGGCAAATGGGCATGACGGAGACCCTTGATGAGAGCCTTGCCATGCTGGGACAGATGCGCCCCATAGACCTCTCGCTCAATATGCTTACCACTAACATCATGCTTGGCATGTTGTTGGGACTGCCCATAGCGGCGATGATTCGTAAGTCCCCTAAGTTAGGGGGAGGAGGGTCTGAACGGACTTCAGCAAACGAATAGTATTTTTAATCAATAACGTGGGGAAAGAACTTGCAAATCGTTCAGCCCCCCACCCCCTAACTTAGGGGTCATGACAAAATGGACATATCAGTAGTCATACCATTATTTAATGAAGAGGAGTCCATCGCCGAGCTGTTCGACTGGATAGAACGGGTAATGGACGAGCACCAATTCACCTACGAGGTTATCTTCATCAGCGACGGCTCGACTGACCGTTCTTGGGACATCATCGAGGAGCTACACCAGCGGTCAAGTCACGTAAAGGGCATCAAGTTCCGCCGTAACTACGGCAAGAGCCCAGCCCTTTATTGCGGTTTCAAGGAGGCGCAGGGCGACGTGGTCATCACCATGGATGCCGACCTTCAGGACTCGCCCGACGAGATTCCCGACCTTTACCGTATGATTAAGGAGGAAAAGTACGACCTCGTCTCTGGTTACAAGCAGAAACGTTACGACCCGCTGTCGAAGACCCTACCCACAAAGCTCTTCAACGCCACGGCACGCAAGGTGAGCGGCATACAAAACCTTCACGACTTCAACTGCGGACTGAAGGCCTATCGTCGCGATGTGGTGAAGAACATCGAGGTCTATGGCGAGATGCACCGTTATATCCCCTACCTGGCCAAACAGGCGGGCTTCGCCAAGATTGGCGAGAAGGTGGTGCAGCACCAGGCTCGCAAATATGGCGAGTCGAAGTTCATGGGCTGGAACCGCTTCGTCAACGGCTACCTCGACCTGCTCACGCTGTGGTTCCTCTCGACGTTTGGTAAAAAGCCCATGCACGTGTTCGGTTTCCTCGGCTCGCTCATGTTCTTCATAGGCTTCGTGGCCACGCTCATCCTGGCCATCGGTAAGATACTGGGCTTGCTCTGGATTACGGACTCGCCTTATTTCTACCTAGCTTTGACCACTATGATTATCGGCACACAGTTCTTCCTTACGGGATTCCTGGGCGACCTCATCAGCCGCTCGTCACCAAACCGCAACGACTACCAAATAGAGGAAGTGATAGCATGAGAATTATACTATTGTTAGGCATATTATTTCTGGTTGCCTGTTCGAGCATCGATTGTCCGGTGAAGAACACGGTGGCGGTCTATTATGACGTGAAGCAATACGACGAGGAAGGCGAGCTAGTGACCGACACGCTGAAGGATACGCTGTGGGTGTGGTCCCGGCGCGTCGACGGCCAGGACACGCTGCTGAACCGCCTGGTTGGCAATACCCGCTTCTCGCTGCCCATCAGCTACCAGCAGCCTGAGGACACGTTAATATTTGCCATCAGGGACACATCGCTTGTGTTTACCCTCGACACGGTGTGGCTGAGGAAGGACGACATACCCCACTTCGAGTCGGTGGACTGCGCCGCACATTTCTTCCACGAGCTGACGGGCGTGCGCTGCACCCACAACGGCATCGACTCACTGGTGCTTCACACCACCTCCGTGACTTACGACGACGGGGTGACTAACTTACGGATATTCTTCAAGGACCGTCAGCAGGTGACACCTTATTACTAAACCAACGACACCCATGAGGATACTGAAGAATAGAATCGCCCTTTGGCTGCTCGTCCTCCTGCTACCAGCACTGCCATCCAAGGCCCAAAACCCTCTGGACCAGGAACGTGACACGCTGCCCTTCTTCCGTGGCTTCGCCGTGTCAGGAGAGATTATTGGTGCCATGCAGATGATACTTGGCGACTATGGCCAGTATGAAGCTGCCTTGCGACTGAACCTCCGCAACCGCTACTTCCCTATCTTCGAGGTAGGCTACGGTAAGGCCAGCCATGAGGATGACGTCGTGACGGGCATCTCCTACCATACGAAAGCACCCTATTTCCGCGTGGGCTGCGACTTCAACGTGGCGAAGAACAAACGCTCGTCCAACCGAGTGTATGCCGGACTACGCTATGCCTATACAAACTATAAGGTGGACATCTCCTGCCAGACTTTCCCAGACCCTACATGGAAGTGGCCCACTTCTTTCGATGTCAAGGACATTCCTTGCTGGCAGCACTGGGCAGAGGTGGTCTTCGGTGTCGATGCCCAGGTGTTCGGCCCACTGCATCTGGGGTGGAGCGTGCGCTACCGCCGCCGGCTATTCCACGAGGACGGCATAACAGGGAAGACATGGTACGTGCCGGGCTACGGGACACAGGATAGCTCCAACTTGGCCGCAACGTTTAATGTCATTGTGGACATCTAAAGGATTTACGATTTACAGATTTTCGATTTACGAATTTACGAATTACGATTTTTCGATTTACGAACTATAAGGGAAAATGATTCCAAAGAAAATACTGCTCTGGCTGCTGCCACTTATGGCCATCGTCGTATTCGTTCTGATTATGTCGAGGGGTCAGGTCGAGGGCAAGACTGGCGCATGGCAGCACGATGAGGGTTTCATCTTCGGCACCATCTATAACATCACCTACCAGTATGGCGTAGACTTGCAGGCTGAGATAGAGTCAGAGCTGAAAAAGGTAGACCAGGAGTTCTCCATGTTCAACGAAGAGTCTACCGTGGCCCGTATCAACCGTGGCGATAGCCTTGTGGAGCGTAGCGATATGTTCAACGAGGTCTACACCCTGGCCATGCAGGTAAACGCCGACACCCACGGTGCCTTCGACATCACCGTCGCCCCGCTGGTTAACGCCTGGGGCTTCGGTTTCAAGCACGAACAGATGCCCACGCCAGAACAGGTGGACAGCCTGCTACAGATACGTTCGCAAATGGACTTCGCTGCTATTGCCAAAGGCTATGGCTGCGACGTGGTGGCCCGGCTACTGGAGAGCCATGACATTGTCAACTACATGGTGGAGATAGGCGGTGAGGTGGCCATGCGCGGCATGAACCAACGGGAAGAGCCTTGGCGCATAGGCGTGAACAAGCCCGTGGACGATTCGCTGTCCGTAAACGGTGAACTACAGGCCGTGCTCAAGGCTACCGATATATGTCTAGCTACGAGCGGTAACTACCGTAACTTCTATTACAAAGGCGGGCGCAAATATGCCCACACCATCGACCCGCGTACCGGCTACCCCGTACAGCACGAGCTGCTCTCGGCAACGGTGCTGGCCAAGGATTGTGCCACTGCCGATGCCTACGCCACATCCTTCATGGTGTTGGGCCTCGACAGCGCACGCCTGCTCCTAGACCGTCATCCAGAAATGAAGGCCTATCTCATCTACTCCGACGAGAAAGACGAATATAGCGTGTGGCACTCGCCGGGAATGGACATTGAGCCGTGAGGATTTACGACCATCTGCTTCAGTTTTCCCTGTTCCAGGGTCTCAGCCGTTCGGAGTTGCTCCAGATGGCTGGCAACACAAAGTTTGGTTTCCTGAAGTTGCCCGCAGGCAAGACAATCGTCAGCGACGGTGACCTGTGTACCCAGCTTTTTTTCCTCATCAGTGGTAGCCTGAAGCTCTCCACCAGCAGTGATGACCATGGTTACTCTGTCACCGAACAGCTGTCGGCACCGTGGCTGCTCCAGCCAGAGTCACTCTTTGGCCTTTCGCCACGTTACAGCTGTACGGCCATCGTTGTTAGTGGGGATTCGCAATCCCCGGCCGAGGCACATTTCATCACACTTTCGAAAGACGAGGTGCTACGCCTCACCGACGATTTCCTCATTATCCGTCTGAACTACCTGAACCTCATGGCCACGCTCACGCAGCGTCGTACACGTCAGGCCTGGCACCGCAGCCCTACAGACCTGCGCCAGCGCATAGCACGCTTTCTCACCGACCACTGCACCTATCCCGCTGGCCGCAAGACGATACACATTCTCATGGAGCGCCTCGCACAGGAGGTGAACGACAACCGCCTTCACGTGTCGCAAGCCTTGAAAGCCATGCAGGCTGACGGACTGCTAACACTCCACCGGGGACGCATAGAGGTACCATCGCTGGAGCGACTATTTATGTAAAGCATCTTCAATCTTCAATCCTCAAATCTCACATCTCAAATCTCAATCCTCAAATCTCAATCCTCAAATCTCAATCCTCAATACCCCACAATGGACTGGAACAAGTTGATATCCAATTGCCGCCTCGGCCAGGAGCATCGCCATCCTGAGCGTCACGACGACCGCACGGAGTTCAAGCGCGACTACGACCGTCTGATATTCTCGGCACCCTTTCGCCGCCTTCAGAACAAGACGCAGGTGTTCCCCCTGCCGGGCAGCGTCTTTGTACACAACCGTCTAACGCACTCGCTAGAGGTGGCCAGTGTGGGCATGTCGCTGGGCAGCGACGTTGCTACGGCCATACGCCATCGGCCGGAGTTAGAAGGCAACCCGCTACTTCAGGAACTGGGACAGATAGTCGCGTCGGCATGTCTGGCCCACGACCTCGGCAACCCGCCGTTCGGACATTCTGGCGAGAAGGCCATCCAGACATTCTTCACCGAGGGCAAGGGTATGAGCCTCAAAGAGAAAGTGTCGCCGACATTCTGGGATGACATCACCCACTTCGAGGGCAATGCTAACGCCTTCCGCCTGCTCACTCACCAGTTCAAGGGTCGTCGGCCTGGAGGCTTTGTCATGACCTACTCCACACTGGCCAGCATTGTGAAATATCCCCATGCATCTTCGTTGGCGGGTAAGAAGGGGAAGTTCGGTTTTTTCAACAGCGAGGCTCCCATCTACGAGCGTATCGCTGAGGAAATGGGCATCCTACGTCTCTCGGAACCGGGACAGCCGCTGCGCTACGCCCGTCATCCGCTGGTCTACCTTGTTGAGGCCGCCGATGACATCTGTTACGAAATCATGGACTTGGAAGATGCCCACAAGTTGAAGATTCTCTCCTTTAACGAGACGGAAGACCTCATGCTCGGCTTCTTCGACGAAGTGAAC
This sequence comes from Prevotella sp., assembly GCA_017475265.1. Classification (GTDB taxonomy): domain Bacteria; phylum Bacteroidota; class Bacteroidia; order Bacteroidales; family Bacteroidaceae; genus Prevotella. The sequence goes on from JAFVFY010000001.1 coordinate 54,737, forward strand.
CGAGGCCGCATCATGCAGCGCATCATCGACGAGCAGCTGACAGACCCGAATGAGAAGATCCAATATCTGCGTGCCTGTGTCATTGGCAAGTTGGAGAACGAGTGTGTGGAGGTCTTCCTCCGCCATGAGGAGGAGATTCTTGCAGGACAACTGGAGGGTTCGCTCATTGACCACATCAGCGAGCTGCCGCGTAGTGCATATAAAGAATGTACGCGTGTGTCAAAGAAACGTATCTACAAAAGCCAACCTGTACTCGACGTGGAACTGTCGGGTTATCGCATCATGGCCACGCTGATGGAGCTGATGGTCGAGGCCATTGAGCACCCCGAGCGTTACTATAGCCAGCAACTCATAGGCCGGGTAAGTAGTCAGTACGACATAGAAAATGACGACCTGGAGACTCGACTCATGGCCGTCATAGACTATATCAGCGGCATGACAGATGTCTATGCCCTCGATGTCTACCAGAAGATTTGTGGCATTTCCCTGCCGATAGTGTAGTCGTTAAGCTCAAAACAGAATACCGGGAATAAGTTCACTACACGTGACCATCGTGCCTACAATAACGCCCTGCATGCCGTGTGAGTTGATATTCTGACCGGTCTGTAGCAGATTGGGAATCTTCGTACGGTGAGGCACACGGCCGGCGGGACCCAAGCCGATATCCTTGGCGATGCCGTACATGCTACCCCCCTCGGTGCCTGTATAGTCGCGATAGGTGAGCGGCGTAGATGTATAGTAGTGTTCAATAGCCTGTGCCGTTCCAGGGATATGCTTGTCCAGCGAGGCGATGAGTTTCTCGGCCTTGCGTTGCTTGAAGTCCTCGTAGTCCTGTCCACGGTGGCCAACAGTGGTACCCGCCCACCTTTCCACGTCGCTCCATTGCATATAAGAGAGGATGACGCCAGTGCGGGCGAACGGACATTGACCATGAACCATTGACCATTGACCATTATCCGTATACCTGTCGCAGAAGTGCATGTAGAGAAAGCCCTTGGGCCACGACTGCTCATCGTAGAACTCACAGCCCCAAGGCGTGTCGGTGTTGTAGCCGTAGTAGTTGTGGTTCATATAGGGCAGAGTGTTCTCGCGGAACTGGAGGTAGACGGCAAACACGCCTACGGTCTGCTTCATGGCGTTTACCCTCTGGCGGAAAGCAGGACGGATGAGATGGGAGTCGGTCAGCTCCAAGGTGCGCATGGGGTGTGCGTCACTAATGACGTAGTCAGCAGAGTAATAATCACCAGTGGCAGTCTCCACGCCTGTAGCATGAGTGTCATCGCAGACAATTTTGACAGCCCGTTGCCGTGTGAGCACCTGTCCGCCATATCGTTCTATGGTCCTAACCAGCGAGTGGGCTATGGCATCACTGCCGCCGACAATGCGAAAGGCGCTCTGGTTGTAGAAGTCCATCACGAAGGCATGGGTGGCAAAGGGTGTCTTGTCACGCTCGGCAGCATAGAGCGGCAGGTTGCCCACAAGCACTTTGGCCAGCTGCGGGTCGGTAATCAGCTCATCGATGACGCTATTGATGCTCCGCAACTGATGCTCTGCATGAAGGGCAGCAGTGCTACTGACATTACGCATCGAGGCGAGCGACGACGCATGGGCAACGTCCTCCACGGCATCGAAATACCGCTCAAGATTGTCCCTCTGGTGGGGAAAACAACTGACCAACTGCTCGATGAACGCCTCACGGCCATTGGCAAAGCGGTATTGCTGCCCACCGAGGCCGATGACTTCGTAGCCAGTGGTATCGAGCTGCGACAGACGGACATCGTCGGTCATCTCCAGATAGCTCATGATGCGGTGCATGGTCTGCCCCTCGGCTGCACTGCCTATGAAGTGCATACCCGTCTCGAAGCGGGCACCACGACGAGTGAAACACTGCAGACAGCCGCCCACCTGCACACCCTGCTCCAGCACCGTCACCTCATAGCCATTCTTCGCCAGAATGACGCCACATGTCAGACCACCAAGGCCACTACCGATGACACATACTTTCATCATTGGCCATTGAACAACTCTCAACCCTCAATTCTCAATTCTCCGCTCGGCCCAACGGGACGCTTGCCCAAGCAAGAACTCTCAATTCTCATAACGGGAAAGGTGAAGTAAGTATCGGGGAAGGGTTCATCCTTCAGCGTGAAGTGCCACCACTCCGAATCGAGAGCTTTGAAGCCGTGGCGAAGCATGGCTTGGCGCAAAATCATGCGATGGGCGAACTGCTCGGCGGTGATGGAGCGATTGGCAGGCGATTTACTGTTATCGCCCGTATACTCACCCGTCTCAGGATTGCCGCAGAAGTCGGGATGGCTCTCTGGGCCGAACCAGTCAAAGGTGCCGCCCATGTCAAGTTCCTTTTCGGTCTGCATGTCAAAGAGCGTCAGGTCGACGGTGCTGCCACGTGTGTGACCGCTCTTCTCGTAGATGTACTCCTGCTCAAAGAGCACACTCTTGTCGAGGTCGGGATAGAAGTATTGCTTCATGAGCGTATCAGGGATATTCGCTGCCCAGCGCACGAAGTGGTCTACGCCTTTCTGCGGACGATAGGCATCGTAGATTTTCAGGCGATAACCCTGCTTGATGACATCGTCGCTCACGGCACGGAGGCTGTCTGCCGCCTGTTTGGTAAGTAGTGCTGTCGGCTCTTCATAACCATCGATACGCGTGCCTACGAAGTTGTAAGTACCGTAGTAGCGTATCTCCAAAATAGCATCGGGAACAGCGTCGGTTAGGGTTACAAATTGACTGGCATCGTCAGTAGCGCTAACCGTCACATTCTTCCTACTTTCTGAGAAGCAGGAAACCATAGTCATGCCGCAAATAAAGATGGCGGCGAACATCCATGTATTTCGCAGTTTCATTGTCAATTCTCAATTCTTAATTCTCAATTCTCAATTCTCAATTTCTTTATACGCTTTGTAGTTCCGATGGCACCTGCCGGACATACGAGGCGGCAGAGATGACAGCCTACACACTTGGTTCCGACAAGCCGTGGACGGCGGGTTTCGTAATTGAAGACAATGGCCTGATGACCTCCATCATTGCACGACACCTGGCAGCGGCCGCACCCTACGCACAGCTCTTGGTCAAACTTGGGATAGATGATGGTCTTGCGGTCTAAGTTGTCAGGATTCAGGAACTTCGGTATCTGTTCACCTACGAGCTGGCTGAGTTCCGTGACACCGCGCTTGATCATATATCGTTGGAGGCCAAGAATGAGGTCGTCGATAATGCGATAGCCATACTGCATGACGGCAGTACAAACCTGCACATTGCTGCAACCCAGCTGGATAAACTCCAAAGCATCACGCCATGTCTCGATACCGCCGATGCCGCTGAGTTCAATCTTCAAACTTCCATTTTCAATCTGTGCAAGTTCCAGGATATGCCGCAGGGCAATGGGGCGCACGGCACGACCAGAATAGCCTGAGATGGTGCGCTGTCCAGCCACCTCCGCATCGGCATCCATCGTCACTGACTTAATGGTATTGATGGCCGAAATGGCATCGGCACCAGCCTCTACACAGGCTGCGGCAGGTTCGGCAATATGGGTGATGTTGGGCGTCATCTTGGAAATGACAGGAATCTTCACACTTCTTTTTACACAGGCGGTATAGGCCTTCACCAACTCAGGACTCTGACCAACGTCGCTACCCATACCTTTGTGTGTCATCTGAGGACACGAGAAGTTCAGCTCCACGCCATCGCAACCTGCCTCCTCCGCCATCTTTGCCAGCGTCATCCACTCTTCCTCAGTCTGACCCATAATAGAGGCCACCACCACCTTTGTGGGATAGTCCTGCTTCAATCTGTGGAGGATATCGAAATCCATCTCCAGGGGATTCTCGCTGAGCTGCTCCATGTTGCGGAAACCATAGAAGTCGCCGTGCGTCGCATTGCTGTGCATGGCATCAAAGCGTGGCGACACCTCCTTAATCTCCTGCATGCAGATGGTCTTATAGAACACACCTGCCCAACCGGCATCAAAGGCACGCGCCACCATCTCGTAGTTGGTGCATACTGCCGACGAAGCCAGGAAGAACGGATTCTCGCAGCGGATGCCGCAGAACGTGATGCCGGGCGAAGGAGCATTGGCTATCGACCACTCACCATTAACCATCGACCATTGAAGATCCACGTCGTCCTTACTGATGCTGTGCATCATCTCCTTGATACGGATAGGCCAGTTGTAGTGGATGCAGGCTTGCTCTGCCCGCTCCAGGTCACCATCGCTGCAATCCTTCACCCAGTGCAGGGCAGGCTTGTGGTTGTCGAAACGGATGGCACGGATGGCACGTGCAGGGTCGCCCGTCTTACAGGCTTTGGTGCAAGGCGCGTCCTGACAGAGCAGACAACGGTTAGCCTCTTCATAGATATTCACCTTCCTCGTCTTCACCCCCTTCAGCTTAACCTTGCCGCTCTCCAGCGACTCAATGACCGCCAGCGACTCAATGTGCTTCACGCCAGCATCCGTCAAAACCTGACGTCCGTTCTGGAACTCCTTCTCAATAATGAATCCCATGCCTACAATCTCCGCACCAGCCTGTTGACAGAGGTCTATGATGCCTAGCCCCGCATTGCCGAAAGCCAGGAAGTCATCGATGAACAGCACACGGTCTTCATCAGAGAGATACTCACGGCTGATGATCAGCGGATAGTCTCTTTGCTTCGTAAACGAGCGAACCTTTGTCGTATAGAAATCGCTCATCGTCGCCGGTTGTTTCTTCTTGGCAAACACCACGGGCAGCTCCATCAGATAGCCCAGCATCACCGCCGGAGCAATACCCGAAGCCTCCACAGTCAGAATCTTCGTGGGCTTCGCACTGGCAAAGCAATTCATAAACTCTACCGCTACCTGCTTCATCAGGTAGGGATCCATCTGGTGGTTAATAAACCTATCCACCTTCAGGATGCCACCGTCCAGACAGCGGCCATCCTGGATAATACGATTAATAAGTGGTTTCATATCATACTAGATTTGGCTGCAAATTTACACATAAAAGCTGAAAGCGCAAAAACTTTCGACAGGAAATCTTCAATTTATGGAATGATTATCCGCTGATTCATACTATTTGAACAGATACTGTGCAAACTCGTGCAACGACTTGCGCCACACCTGCCATTCATGGTCACCGGGATAGGAGTTGAAACGTACATCGACACCCTTGTCACGCATTTGCTTCACAATGTTGCGGGTGTATTCAATACGCGGGTCTTGCTCACCGCAAGTCATAAAGAACACGTCAAAGTTTTTGTTGAACGTAGGTGTATCGGTCAGGATGCCTGGCACCTCTTTCTCTAAGTCGAAGTCAGATGCGCCACGGATGCCGCCGAACATACCCGTTGAGAACACACCAACGTTGGCAAACACATCTAGGTCGCGCAAGCCGATATAGAACGACTGGCCGCCGCCCATCGACAATCCGCACATCGCACGCCCCTTGCGGTCTTTCCGCACCTTGTAGTTTTTCTCCACAAAGGGGATGATGTTTTCCAGCAGCTCCTCGCGGAAAGCCTGCATGCCCTGCCAGCTGTAACCGCCACCGAAACCGCCGTTGCGCGAGCGCACATTACTGTTCGAGCTCACCACGACCATAGGCCTCGCCTTGCCCGCCGCAATCAGGTTGTCCATAATCTGGGCGGTACGCCCCTGCTCCATCCATCCGCGATGGTCCTCACCGCCACCGTGCTGGATATACACCACCGGGAGGTCTCCCTCAACCGCACTATAGTTGGCCGGAGTGTAAATCATCAACGGGCGCCACGACTCATCGACCTTACTATAATAATGGACTGTGCGCACCTCGCCGTGTGGCACATCCTGCACCTCGAAGTCATCCATACCCGTCTCCTTGATTTCTATGGCGCTCGACCATTGTCCGCATCCATAGAAAGTTTGACTGGCAGGGTCGGCCACCGACACGCCGTCGACTATCAGGAAATAGTAATGGAATCCCGGCACCTGCGGTTTCGTGGTCACCGTCCATGAGCCACCATCAGACTTCTGCATGTCATACTTCGTGCCGCACAGGTCTATTTGCACGCTCTGTGCCTGCGACGCATTCACGCGGAACATCACGCTTCCGTCTGCCAACACCCGCGGATACCCACTTCGGTTAACGTTAGTCACTGGGGAGTAAGACCCTTCCGGGAAGCTCTCCCTCTGAAATCCCTGTGCAGCTGCCTGCATGCACACAACGGCCATCAATATCACGACCAAAATAGTCACTTTCTTTTTCATCATTATTATTCCTTTTTTTACTATTCTTTTGCCAATCGTATTAGCTTCATTTATCGTTTTCTCATGCTCATAACTACTCCACTATCTCCCAATAACCTAATCTTGGTGAACCGACACGTCGTATCAGCCCTAACTCTTTAAGCTTATTAATGTGTTTCTGAATGTTCTTTAGAGATATTCCTGTCAGATTAGCCAATTCATTCCTACTGATATTAGGATTGTCCTTAATATGAGCATATATAACCTTAGCACTATCAGACACCCCATTAGGCACCCTATTAGACACCCCATCAGATACCCCCGTTATTGATGGCACTGGCAGCACAAGTTCTACCTCGTCAACATCCAATTTGTTCATCAGTTGTGGCTCACCCCAATTCGTTTCTTTCCATGCTGCAATAATCTTGGGGAAGCAAGAACCGACATTCTCACCAAAGCCAATCATGCGGAGCATATTCTGAATCTTTGGATTGCGAGCCTTTGAGTTACCACCTCGATAGATTGTAGTCACCTTCATTGTTGCGCCTATACGTACCTTTATATACATTGCCGTTCAGATAGATAGGCTTCGCTCTCCAGTCTGCCTGAGGAACACGGATGCATACAATCTGCGCTCCATCCAAATTCACCACTTCGACATCGTTGTCAAGAAGGATGTTCTCATTTACCTTGTCGCTGTTAAGGGTATACCAGAAGTCCGTGATAATCTTCATCGGTTCATCCACGCCAACTATCTGATAACGCTTCTGGATGTCCTTCTCCTGCATGTCTTCATTCACACCAAGCAGAATCAGTCCGCCAATAGTATTAGCAAAAGCCGAATAGGTCGCCCAAACCGACTTTGGCACCTCTGCCTTTGCCCATTTGCACTCCAGCGTCACCCGTTCACCCTTCCGTAGTGCTTCTTTTATCGTTTTCTCGTCCATACTCATATTTCGCTTGCAAAATTAATCAATTTGATCAACAGATTCGTCACACTGATTCTTGCACATCTGTTCTTATTCATCCTCTTCTCCCTGACTCCTGGCCCGCGTGGCCATTTCGCTGATGACGGTGGCGATGTCGGCCACATCAACGGCTCCGTCATCGTTGACGTCACACTTATTGCCCGTAGCAGCATCAACGGTGATGTTCTTTACTTCCAGTCCTTTGTCGCTCCACGTCATCATGGCCGTCACCGTGTCGCTGTTCTCGTAGCCGTCGGCCTTGGCAAATACAGTCAGCGTGTATGTCGGCACAAGGCTTATCTCATTGCCGTAGTGCGTCTTGACATTTCTGTCGCCTATGGAGGCCACACATTCCGCCCCCTCAGTATCACAGGCGAAAGTCAACTTTCCCTTGGTGTAGCTGATAGTGGGAGTAGCACACTTAGGCTTTTCTGGAATGTCGGGGATGTCCTCAAAGTTATCGGTTTCGACAATGGTGACGAAGTCTTTCCAACCAACAGATTCTGTATAAAGTGACTTTGTTCCAATTGGAACATACAGAGTCGCATTTAAGTAAACAATTCCAGGGAAAGTCAATTCTTCTATACTTGGGGGTGTAGTTGCTTTACAAAAGACCTGCGTTATTTTGGTACAATTCTGAAATGCTCCAGTGGAAATTGCCTCTATAGTACTTGGGAATAGCAAAGACTTAATGGAAGTGCATCCTTCAAATGAATTCATTCCAATAGTTTTAAGACCTTCACTAAAAATAATGTCCTCCAACCCTGAGCATTTTACGAAAACGTATTCACCAATGGCCGACACGTTCTCTGGGAATCTTATAGCTTTTAGACCTGTACATTCATAGAAAAGATAATTTCCTGTAACAGAGGTAATCTTGCTTCCAAATATCAGATTTGTCAAATTAGTTTTTCGATAAAAAGCACCATCATTGTAACCGTCACCGCCTTGATATATATTCCTACCTATATAAGCGTTTTCTATTGGGCAACTAACATAATAGGCGCGGTTTCCCGAAACGCCAGAATTATAGGGAGACCAAAATGGTTCATCACTATCTTCATAGATGATTTCCCGTAATCCGTAGCAGCCATTAAAACAGCAAACTCCCATCTGATTAACTTGAGAAGGTATCGTAAATGATGAAAGACTTGGACTATTTTGGAATACGTGATGTCCTATCTCTCTAATTGAAAGAGGTAATGATATTGATGTTATCGTAGATGATTCAAAGGCATAATCTCCCAACCTTGTAACAGAGAATGTCTTATTTGAATATTCTACTTCATTTGGGACTACAATTTCTCCACTATAAGGACTATCACCTTTTGTAACCTCTACGGTTTGCTTTTGAAGGGATGTAATATTATAATACATTCCATTCTTTTCAAAGTCGAACGCATGTCCTGGCATATAAAGGATTGCGGCAAGCATAAAAGCAATTACTTTTTTCATAATTCTTTAACATTTAATTTGTATTAAAACAATAGGCTATCGAATCAAAGGAACCTTTGTATAGCTGAATCTTCTGAATGTCCATATTTATGATATTATATTTGTTTTTTTCCTTACAACTTGTACCTTCCCACATCCCCTTCCTTGCGAATCTCCTGGCGACGCTCACCGGGGGCGATACCGAACTCACACTTGTAAGTCAGATAGAGATTGTTGGTGATGCTCGTGTTAGTCAATACAACATCCCCACTATCCAGAGGGGAAGTTTCTTGCCAATGGGAAATTCCATAGAATCAGCAAGGATATATGAGTTGGGGATGTCTGCTATCTGGTCGAAGGTCTTGTCTTGGCCCCCAACTTCTATGGTGATTTTGCCGTCTATCAGAAAGTCGCCCTGCGTCTTGCCGTATTCCACGGTGTGGCTGACTGACAACTGGTTGACTGCAAAACACTCTCTTTGGGTGCCGACATTCAGGTTTGAACCCAGCGCACAAAGCATATTTGGATTATGAACATATATCTTGTCGGGTTTCTGCATCTTGGTCACCGACTTGTTGTCTGCATAGAGCAGATGCAGCAATTCGGCTCTCTGCATGCTCGACAGATAACTCAAAACCGTTGTCTTGTTGAGTTCCAAGTACGACGACAGCTTGGCAATATTCACATCGTAAGGCAGATTGTTGGCCAGAAATAGTATCATGGCCTTGAGTTTGCGGGTATAGGCAGGATCCACGCCGCAGAACTGGGTCATCTCCTGGTCGATGATAAAGCTCACCACGTTCTCTATTCGGCTATAGTATTCCTGCTCATCACCATCATAAAAAGGATAATAGCCCACACGCAGATATTCTTCGAACAGCGCTTGTGGATGGCACACTTTGCAAACCTCTTCACAAACGGCATCCGCATCCTCCAGTACCTCTTCCAATGTGTGTACAGGCAGTTCGATGTTCTTGTAGAACCTGAGATATTCACGGAATGAAAGCCCAACCATATCATAACTGAGCACTCTGCGCGAGAGGTCGGCATCGGCATTCAGAATCTGCAGGAGCGATGAGCCTGTAAAAGTAATCTTCATATCGGGCCACAGGTCGATAATCTCTTTGAGTTCCTTGCTCCAAGTGGGGTACTTGTGTACTTCGTCGAGGAAGAGATGCTTGCCGCCCATCAGATGGAAGCGTTCTGCAACTTCCAGCAGCGTGTGGTTAGTGAAAAACATGCTGTCCATCAAGCAGTAGAGCGCCTCGCCAGCATTCAGTCCATACCTTTGCTTGATATATTGCCGCACGAGTGTTGTCTTTCCCACGCCGCGTGACCCTCGAATGGATACGAGTTGCTTCTCCCAGTTAACTGACTCCATCATCTCGCGGACAATCTTTGTGCTCGTCTGCGATATCAATATACGATGTTTCTTAAAAAGAGTCTCCATAATGACAACCTTACTGTTTTGTGGCTGCAAATATATGAAAACTTATTGTAACAACCAAATGTTTGGCAAAAAAGGTTATCCAAATAATCGCTTTTGCGTGAAAAATGGTTATTGCACTAAGCATTTTCTCATGATGTTCTGTTTTTGTCAGAGCGGAGGTATAATAGGTATGTGGGACAGTGATTAACGTTTCATCATCGGCCGTTTGTTTTGGATGTAGAGAGAGCCTGACGGCAGGTGGTCAATGGAGTGGAGCCGCCGCCCCTGCAGGTCGTACAAACGGTTATTGTTTATTGGTTCACGGTTATTGTTTATTGGTTCCCGTTTCACGTCATCGATGCCCTCGGTGTCGGTCACGGTGTGGTGGTAACTGCCCTCCACGTAGTAGCCGTGGTTTTGGTAAGGCAGGTCGGCGGTCTGCGACTGGCCGGTGGGCACGAAGATGAGGCCCGTGGGCATACTCTGGTAGCTGTTGCCCTGATATGTCCATTTCAGGATGCGGCGCTGGCCGTCGGCAGTCTTCCCCATGAGGGTCATCTCCGGCTTGGTGTTCCAGTTGCCGCCGGTGAAGTTCTCACGGTTGTTCCACACCCAGATGGTAGCACCCTGATGCGCGGTCTCGAGGAACACCGACAGCTCGCCCTCGGTGACGGTTGGCGTATAGACTGTCAGGTCGTCAAGCTGTGGTGGTGCTACAGTAGTGTTATCGCCGTTGTTGGGAGAGTCCTCCTCCTGCGTGCCGTCCCATTGCGGGTCATTTATAGTGGCGGGTGTTTTGTCGTAGAGGTAGCGCCCCGACTCCCCCACCTTTCCGGGTGCCGCTGTCTTATCAGTGGAGAGCACGTAGACACGCATGTTGCCCTTTCCTTGGCAGGTGGCGGTGAGCCGTTGGTCGCCGACGGTCACCACGTCGCCGGTGATGCAGTCGGTGTAAGTGCCGTTGAGGATGCCGGTGAACGTGGCCGAGCCACTGATGGTCACCAGACAGTAGCTGTCGGTCTCATCGTCGGTATAACGACGCTTGAAGGCATAGCTGCCCTGACAGCCGTCGGTGCTGTACTGTCCCTTGCGCAGGGCTGGCACAGCGGCGCGGATGAGGTTCAGCCTGCGGATATGCTGCGCCAAGGGGTGCGAAAGCGTCTGTGCCATGTTGCCCGTGGCCTGCGCGTACTGCCCGAAGTCGGTGGTCGTGACGCTGCCCTTGATATAGCCGCCGAAATAGGCGCGCCCGGTGTTGCGCAAGGCGTCGTTGGTGCCCCGGTCAATCTCCTTGCCCTTGCGGAACTCAATCTCGCTGCCGTAGTAGAGGCAGGGGATGCCGCGGAAGGTGAACAGCAGGTCGAGGTTCTCGGCCCACGTGCTCTGCGGCTGGGCGAAGCGCTGACTCTCAGGCGCGCCGTTCGGGGCATAGTCGTGCGAGTCGACATAGACCACATTCGTCGTTGCGTCGTTGTAGTATTTGTCGCCCTTGCGGATGTCCCACGCCGAGGCGATGTCCTTGAAACAGTGGTGCATGGGGAAGTCGATGACGCCCAAGCCGGAAGCCTGCGAGTAATCGGGCAGGTGGTAGTCGTTGCCCTGCAGGAAGGCGTTGTCGCTCGTGGGCTGGCGACCCTCCGACCCCTCGCGGTTGTCGGCGTAGTGGGCCTCGCAGCTCTTCATATTCACATGGGCGAAGGTGGTGCTCTCGTTGGCCGGGATGGTGAGCCCGTCCCACGAAGTGGGGTCGAAGTCCCAGGCATAGTCCTTCTGCTCCTTCCACGTGTAGAACGGACAGGAGAGGGCTGGCTGCTGGCGGTACCACCATGTGGTGTAGCGCGAACATATCTCGGCAAACATGAAGAAGGGCATACCACCACGCTGCTCCTGCACGGCCTGAGCGGCCTGGTGCAGCTGCGGCAGAAAGTTCTTATTGAACGTGAGCGGCGCGATATGCCCGCCGGTGTCGATGCGGAAGGCGTCGACACCCATATTAATAAAAGAGGTGTAGCACTCCACGAGGTACTGGCTCACCTGCGGATTCTCGGTGTTCAGGTCCACGCAGTCGCCGGCTATCTGCGCCCACCAGCGCGTCTCGTTGTCCCAGTTGAAGTTGCCGAAGTGGTGCCACAGGTTGTGGGTGTCGTTGGCGGGGTTCTTCATCTGCGCCAGGCGGGTGTTATACTGGTCGCTGCCACCCATGTTGTTGTAGTTGTCGGGCAGACGGCCCCCGTCCTTCTGCAGGATGGGCACCATACACTGGTTCATCACGCTCTGCGGCTTGCTCCAGTCGCGGCGGAACAGGCGGCAGAGATGTTCCTCGCCGTAGTTACCCGTGTGGTTAAGCACAATGTCGACCACAAGCTTCATGCCCCGCTGATGCACGGCATCAACGAGCGTCTTCAGCGACACGTCCTCGCTCTCCAACCGCCGGTCCACGCTACTGAAGTCGCTGGCGTGGTAGCCGTGGTAGTCGTAGCCCGAGGCGTTCTGCACCACGGGGGTGATCCACACGGCGGTGAAGCCCAACGCCTTGATGTAGTCGAGCTTCTCAATGAGACCTTTGAAGTCGCCGCGCCAAGGCGGGTCGCCCTGGTTGCGCTGGCGGTTGTCCCAGCATTGCGCGTTGTTCGACGGGTCGCCGTCGAAAAACCGCGTGGTCATCACGAAGTAGATGGTCTCGTCGCGAAAGTCGGTGCGCTGGCCGTAGAAGGTCTCTGCACCTGTTGTCAATGTACACCAGAAAACGCCGAGGGACACCAGAAAGAGTTGAATGGAGCGTTGCATCGTGATATGGCGTATTGATAAGAATGCAAAGTTAATCATTATGCCAGTCCGTGATGTTACGCTCCTTTGACGAGAAGGCGATGCCCACCTTGGTAATCGGGCGACCATCAAGGGCGTACTTGCTGGCGTAGCCGCGCTCGTCTATTTGCTTCAGGGCGGCCTCGGCGGTGTCGTCGTATTTCAGCTCGATGATATAGATGCCCTTCGGCATTTTCAGCGTTAGGTCGGCGCGGCCCTTTGCGCTCAGGTCTTCGGCCACCACATCGGCTCCGAAGCTGACAAAGAGGGTGTAGAGCATGGCGTGGAAATGGTGCTCGTCCTTGTCGTCAATCATGTAGGGAACGCCGGCGAAGAACACCTTCAGGGCCTCAATGAAAGGTGCAATCACGTCGTCGCGGCGGAAACGGCGGTAGGCCAGTTGCAGGACACTCCGCTCCCTGTCGTCGCGATTCTGCGTATGGGTGACATACTTGAAGAGGTTTTCGGCAAAGCCAGTGCGCACCTCATGGTTAGGGAACCCCAAGGTGTAAGTATCCATCTCCGCGTCATAGCTCTTAATGGTGAGGTAGCCGCTCTGGTAGAGCACGGGCAGCGGTGCGGCATAACTGTCGAAGGGCTGGTCGAATTCGCTGGCGATGCACTCCACGCCGTCTATGGCATTGATGTCGATGGGTGGCATGTTGGCGAGCATGTCGATGAGCGCCGAGGGCGTGGCGCTCTCGAACCAGTAACTGCCCACCTTCTTGTTGTTGAAGGCTTTGACCAGGCTGAAGGGGTTGTACATGTCAGTCTTCTCTTCGCTGAAGTGATAGCCATCGTAGTTGGCCTTTAGCTCGGCAAACATGGCATCGTAGCTCTTCCCCTGGCGTTCGGCCAGCAGCTCAATGTCGGGGCGTAGTGTGGTGACGAGTTCCTCCTCGGATATGCCGCAGATGGTCTCAAAGTCAGGGGCCATCGAGATGTTGTTCAGGTTGTTCAACTTGCTGAAGATGCCCATCTGCGAGAATTTCGAGATGCCGGTGATGAAGACGAACTGGATATGGTCGTCCTCGCTCTTTAGTGGGCCAAAGAGATGCTGGAACCGCTGGCGTGCGGTATTCGTCTTCTCCATGTCGCCCAGGCTGTGGAGAATGAAATTGTCGTACTCGTCGACGAGCACCACCACTTTCTTGCCCATCTCGCGCTCGGCGGTGTGGATAAGCTTCTTCATGCGCAGATTGAAATCTGACCTCCTCCTGGGTTTGATGCCATACTGTTCCTCATACTCCGAGAGTGTGAAGTCAATAAGGCTGTCGAGATCTTTGATGGTAGCCAAGTCGCCCGAGCTGAAATCGAAGCGCAGCACCGGGTACTTCTCCCACTTCCAGCTGGTGGTGGCAATAAAGAGCTGCGGCTGCTCTATGCCGTAGTCGGTGGTGAACGCCTCGAATAGCTCACGTCGCCCCTCAAACACCGCCGCCAGTGTGCTCACTAACAGCGACTTGCCGAAGCGCCGCGGACGGCTCAGGAAATAGGGCTTGCCCTCGGTAATCATCTTATAGATGAGTGGCGTCTTGTCCACATACACATATCCATCTGTGCGGATGGACTCAAAGCTCTGGATGCCTACTGGATACTTTCTCATGATGTTCTGTTTTTAAGTGTTTTCGACTTCCCGCTGCAAAGTTACGAAAAAGCGGGCGAACCGCCAAACGATTCGCCCGAATTTTGATATATACACATTTTCATTATTTCGACCGTTCGCGTTCAAAGTGGATGTCCTTGTACAGGTCGGGACGGCCTCCGCTGCTCTCAGGCAAAAAGTGGAGGCGAACGCCCCGGATGTGCTTCCGGGCTCTGAACTCGTCGGGCGAGTCCACTTTGTCGCTCTCTATCTCGAGCTTCATCAGCCCCCAGGTGTCAAGGCGCACCTTGTCGCCGCGCCGGAGGTGCTCGTTGATGACATCCGACAGGCCCATCATGGCTGTAGTCAACTCACCAACGGAGAAGCCGTTGCGTCGCGACACCTCTTCCAATATCTGCCGTGTGTCGACGGTGGCGCCATGTACGGCGGTGGCCTTGTACTTGCCGAATGTCGACAGACGCGGCTTAGACTCTTTAATCAATCTGTATTTCATATCTATACTATGTTTTTTGCGTTTAAGGGTGACAGGGTGACAGAATGTCGATAAACAGGGCATTTGCACCCTTTTCAGAGGGTGACAAGGGTGACAGGAGGGTGACAGGATTTACGCTTTCCGTGCTATTGCATAGCAGCGTCGGCGATCGCCCTTTCCCTTCTGGAACAGGCTGTGTGCCAGGTGATTGCCCAACAGGGTGGCGTTCGACTGCGTCACCATATTGAGCTTCTGCTCCTTCTTCATCAGTTGCAAGATCTCCGTGGGGGTGAGCCACAGCACTTCATCGCCCGCCTGAGGACTGCGGAAGTGATCCTGGAAGATGCTCACCACGTTGGGCATCTCGTAGTAGTCACTGTTGCGCTCCTGTATGTGCCGCTCGCGCTCGCCGGTGAAGGCGTAGTCCTCGCCTTGAGCTATCTCGCTCACTATCTGCGCATAGAGCTGACGGTAGTCGATGGCCTTCTCACCCGTGGTGTCGGTGTCAATGTTGCCTGTCACCTCCACCACCATGTATCGGCGGCTGCCCGTCTCGTCTTTCAGTGGCACCAGCGAGTTGGTGGTGGCGCAGAAGGCAGCATAGCGCTGCTGCTGCTCGAAGGTGGTGGAGTAGAGCTTGCGCTCCTTCACGTCGGTGCGCTGTATGAGGTGTTTCAGGAAGGCTGTCTGTGCCTTCGAGATTTGGTCGTACTCGTCGATGTTGATGAGCAGGAATCGGCTCAGTGCCCTGAGGGCCTCCTTCTTGTTCGTGAAGTCTATGCGGTCGATGTAAAAAGCCATCAGCTCGCGGGGCAGCAGCATCCGCATAAAGGTGGACTTGCGCGTGCCCTGCCCGCCGACGAGCATCAGCACCATCTGGGCGCCGTACATGGCATTCAGTCCTGTCTGCCACTGACTCACCATCGAGCGCATCCACACCTTGAAGTCGTCGCACCAGCCCGCCGTTGCCGTCGGCACGCGGTCGGCCAGCTCGCCCAGGCGGTCGCGGCCGTCCCAGCGGGGCAGTGCGTCGAGCCACTCACGCACGGGGTCGTAGGTCGTGATAAGATCGGTGTTGACGATGCGTTCCAGGTCCTGTGGCCACACCTTGATGCCCTCGCGGATAGCAGCGTTGTTGATGGTGTTGCGCACCTCGTCGGTCAGTGGCTTCCACCACAGCTGGTAGCGGTACTTCTCCTGCACCTCCAACTCGCCCGTCACCCTGTTACGGCGGAACATGTAGCGGCGCTTGAGGAAGCTCTCCATCAGCTGCTGGTGCATGAGCGAGCGCTCTATGGGGTTCTGTGTGCCGAGGCGGTGCTGGTTGTAGGCATTCTCGAACGTCGTGCGTACCAGCGTCTCCTTCAGGTAATTGTCGCCCAGGTCGAGCGTGAGCTTCGTGGCCAGCTCCTGGTCGATACCTGCCTGCCGGCATCCGACGGCCAGCCGCATCACGTAGTCCTCAGGCGACTGTCTAGTACTGAAGGCCAGTTCGCGGCACACGAAGTTGAACTTTGTGGCATCCATCTCGCGCCGCGTGTAGCCTGGCAGCACCTCCGCGTCGAGCGTCGCTTCACGGGGCTTGCTGACGATGGGGGCCGTCAGGTCAGTCAGCGGCTGCGTGGGCTGATCCATCAGCACGGGCTGTACGGCGGTGTTGAAGAACACCTGCGGGTCGCTGCTGACGCGGAACCCCTCGGTGCCGTCGGGCATCACCTCCTCGGCCTTCACACCCGTCGAGGCCTGCGCATACTCTGCCGCCCGCCGGTAGGCATACTGTCTGAACAGGGCCACCTGTGCTGCGTCTTCGGGCAGACCGCCGCCTGTCAGTTCGTAGGACAGGAGCACCTTCAGCGACTGACCGCTGCTGCCAATGAACGACAACAGGGTCTGCGGCCACAGATTCACGCGCTGGCGCAACCGCTCCAGCACGTCCCGGCCCTCCTTCACGCGCAGCGACAGCAGCACCAAACCTGTGTAGGCCCCCTTCTCGCCCACGGAGGGGCAGACGTATGGCAGCTCCTCGGCAGCCTCGGGACCGCTCACCATTCCACCCCGTGCGTTAATCCCGTCCAAGCCCCTCGCGGCCCGAACACGCTTATCATACCGTCCCGTGGCTGTCCAGCCGACCACTTCTCTCAGCGTTACATACTTCTCTTTCTGCTGCTGACGGTAGGAATACCTCATCAGCACCTTTGTCGTCTCTTCTATCATAGCCTCTCTTGTTCTTTATTCACGGTGTTTACAGCAAAAATCATGCCCGTTTGCATCTGAATTCTCGAGAGAATTGAGGCGTAAAGTGCCGCTTTACCCTTGCTAAAAGGCATTCTGACCGCTCAATTCTCTCGAGAATTTATCTACGTCCGGCTTTCTTCCTATGCCATCCTGTCACCCTTCTGTCACCCTTGTCACCCTCTGAAAAGGGTGCAAACGCCCTGTACATCGATGTTCTGTCACCCTGTCACCCTATTTGAAGAAAAATCCTATATAATGGCGACAGTGAAAACCACTCCTGAAAGGGTGACAGAACATTGTCTGTCGCACCTTCGGCGCTCATTCTATTAACGGAATGCCCTTTGCAGGGGGCCATGCCCTGCCAGTGCTCTCATCGCCCTTTTCACGCTTCTTTTTTGCGAACCACATCACCGAGACGGGCAAGCGTGCCCTGCTCGGTCGCATAAAGGATGACTTCGACATCGATGTGTGGGAGTACCTTCACGACTTCGGGAAGGTGGGGACGCAGCAGAAAGACCTCATCAACCTCTTCATGGAACAGAGGGGCATCCGGGAGGATGGCACATGCTGGGACTCCATCGCGAAGATCTACCAGAGGCAGCGCAACATCTACCTGACAAGAAATCGCAGGAAAAGTTGCACGACTTCAAGGCGGTTTTCCGGGAAGATTTGATTTGTTTGATTTGTTTGAAAGATTACATTCCGACGGACATCTGCTACAGGGCTGTTGCCGGAATACCCGTCAAGCTCTCCGAGCAGCCCATCAGCATCAGCCTGGTCGATGTGGCCGTCTGCGAGATAGAGGAGCAGACGGACAACAACGTGCAGATGGAGAAGGTGAAGCTGACATTCTCCACCCTGCGTGAGCTGCCTACCCGCCAGAACATCGCCTTCGTCATCAGGACGGTGGACGGCAGCAAGTTCATCATCGGGTCAAAGGAGCGGCCCTATCCAACCGTCCGCTCGGCCTTTGGACGCTTGCAACAAGCAAGAAGGTCACGACAACCACAGGCCAGCCCGACGGCGACGCTTCCGTCAGAAAGTACGAGGTTTCCTATACGGCAAGGAAAGCACTCGCAGCTTTGAGTTCCTGACCTCCCTCACGCTCCTTTGGCGCCTCCTTAAAGGTGCGGTAAAGGACGTTTTCATATGAATTCACCCTATAAAGACAAATATTTTTCAAAATAATTTGTCAGTTCAGAAAAATGTCGTACCTTTGCACCCAAGAGATCCCGGCACACTTCCCATAAGAACAGTGCAACACGCCGGGCCGTTTTTTTATTATATGATTTACACAAAACAAGCCATTCCCCTTGCTCAGCAGATTCAGACGCTGAAACAGCGAGGGCTTCTTATTAAGGACGAGGCCGGCGCTGAGCGTACACTTGCCGTTATCGGATATTTCAGATTGGCCCAGTACTGGCGCGTCTTTGAGGCAGACAAAGTCAATCATGTGTTCAAGCCAAGAAGTACTTTCGAGAAAGTATTGCTGCTTTATGACTTTGACAGAGAACTCAAGACGCTTGTTTTCTCCGCACTTCAGATAATCGAGGTGGCAATGAGGGCGAAGGTAATCTACCACTTCTCCATGAAACACGGTCCATTCTGGTTTATGGACGACAGCCTGGCAGACAAGAAATCATCATTTGATGAGAACCTGGAGAACCTGAAATTTGAGGTGAGCCGCTCTTACGAGGATTTCATAAAACATCATTTCGACAAATATGACGTTCCAAGCCTGCCTCCGGCATGGAAGACACTTGAAGTGGCTTCTTTTGGTACACTGTCGAAACTCTTCCGCAATTTCAATGACCCGGAAGTGAAGAAACACGTCTCCGATGATTTCAACATACCTGCCTATAAGTTCCTACGCAGCTGGATGAAATGTCTGACCGTCGTCAGAAACAGCTGTGCTCACCATGCCCGCCTATGGAACCAGCGCTTTCCATTTGCCCCAAAGATGCCAAATAAGCGGATGCCTGCAGCCTGGATCAATCAGGAACCGACAGCGACAAAAAGCCTCTATCCTCATCTGTGCTGCATGGTTTACTGGTTGAACAGCATCAATCAGGGGAACACATTCGTACATGACTTCAAACAACTCCTGAAAAAATATCCTAATGTGGACCCGGCGGCCATGGGATTCACACGAGGCTGGGAGAATGTACCTCTCTGGCAATAGCTTCTGAATCTCATTCTGAATAATAGGCTCTAAAAGCACGTATTTTAGGGCCTATTACTATATATGTACCTTTGCTGTCACAAACAATGATTGTTTATGGCAACAAAGACCACTTCAAACACCAGTTACCCGCTCGGCCCTTGGGACGCTTGCCTTAGCAAGGACTCCACCTGAAGGGCTTCGTCGGAGGATGATTGTAAGTTGCGTACTCCCGAAATTGATTCTAATTTAAGCCTTTATCAATACCCTTTATCATTCTGTAACAGAAAGTAAGAAAAGGAAGAAAACGCAGAAAGTGAAGAAATGAGCCAGTGCCAAGGCTTTCTTTGACGCTATCCCGTAGAAGGAAGCCAGAGAAAAAAACATAATAGCCGCCCAAGGAATCCTCGGACGGCTATTATGTTGATATTTGGACTTCTACTCTTCAAGTGCTTCTTGTAGCCTCGCCCTCGCCGCCATCTCGCTGATGATAGTGGCAATGTCGGCCACATCGATGTGACCGTCGCCGTTCACGTCGCACTTTTTCACAGTGAACTTCATCGTGGCGGGCTTGGAGCGGTCGTAGCCCGGAGCGATGGCATAGACGGTGAGCGTGAAGGTGATGTCTTTGTTCTCTATCACCACTTCGCCGCCAGAGAACTCCTCAGATGTTGTAAGATAACTGGTGAACCCGCATCAGGTGTCTCGCACTCGAATGTCATCTTGTTGCCAGAGACCATGATGGTCGGAGTGGCGCAGTCACCATTAGGAGCAGGTGCGGGAATGTCGGGAACCACAATCTGGCAAGAGTCCTTGGCTTCGGGATTGTCATCGGACACCGCCATAATCCATGTCTCACCAGCAGCCAATGCCTTTACCGTTCCCATGGAATCAACACTTGCGACTTCTTCATCCGCCGAACTCCAATTCACGGTTTTGTTGCCAGCCAACAACGGGGCTATCTGGGCATATAGCCTTTCCGTCTCTCCAATCTTCAAGGTCAAGCTGTGCTTCTCCAGGGCCAAAGCCTCCACAGGCTGCATTACAGTAACCTCGCAGGTCGCAGTATAGCCGCCATCTACTGATGTAGCGGTAATCGTGCAAGTACCATGGCCAATTCCTCTGATTTTTCCTTTATCATCGACAGTAGCCACCAGTTCGTCATTTGTACTCCATGTTATCATTTCGTCACTTGTTCCAATAGGCAAAGTGTTTGCAATTAGAGTAGCCTCCGATTATTTCGCCTAAGTGTTCTACAGCAGGTGGAATGTTTATCTTTGATAAATTACTACCAGACAAACTACTAATATACTTCAGTGAATTCGGAAAAACGATTTCCTCAATCGGTGAGCCCTCTACCGAATAGTCATAATACACAACACCTTCTCTAAGAATCAAATGTTTGGCATCTATTTTCGGAAGGTATCCAGATAGCCTAAATACTGGAAATAATTCACTCCCACATACCAAAGTATCCAATTTGACCCAATTAACGCAATTCTCCAATTTTGTTACAGATAATGGCAAAGACAAGAATTGAAGTTGGCAATCAGAAACGCCAAACATATCACCTGAGAGGTAGTTGCCTTCAATATCAACATTCTCCAGATTCAATCTTTCATTCAATTGATAGTTTTTAACGAGATTACCTATTGTAGCCAAATCGGTACTATTAATCACTCCTGTCACAGTGAGGCTACGAATGTTTTGAGCCTCTGTTGGATTAATGTACGAAGCCAGCCAACCTGGGGTTTGGCAATCAATGGTTAGTGACGTTGCCTGTGAGAATACATTCGCACAGCAGCATAACATAAAACATAAGTAAAAGATTTTTTCCTTCATTGTGCTTTTATTTTTTTGAATTGAATGTGCTTTGTACGTGAACGTCCGGTATTGATATATACATCAACAAATTGTTCGTTCAAATAAATCTCTACAGATTGTCCTTCATGTTTATGAATACATTCGATATAATCCACATGTCTATTTGCATCCCATTTTGCATTTAAGCCATCCTTCAATTTCAATTCTCCATTATTGAGAAGACGCTGGAATTGAGAAAAATCAATTTTGTTATTATCATCCATTAGTTTTTATATTGCCCTGTGACACCCAAGTTCAGGCTTTAATCTTTGACTTCTCGTAACCACACAACGAAAGACATGGGTATCCACCTTCTGCTCGTCTGCTGGTTGAGGCCTACCACAGCCCACATTGGTTGACGAACAGAGTGATACCCACGAACGAATTGCTGATACACCCGAAAGTGTGCATTGAAGGCATGGATATCCTTCGCAGCACACAACGGGGATACGTATTCAGCATTCCCGTGGCATCAGACTCCGCAATGTCTTTGACCAATGCTTGAATGTGGTAATTTCAACCAGCCAATCGACAAAGCATCGTGTGACGCTTTTCCATTATGTAGAGCCTACCCGGTATTTTTCCCTCCCCGACGGGAGTCTTAACCGGTCAATGCGGTGCATAATTACACAATTTTCCTGAACCTCGCAAAAAAACTTGCCAAAAAAGTTGCGGGTATGAAAAATAATGCCTATCATTGCAGCGTCAGAATTAATTTCTGAGTGTCTGGGATAGTCCAGACGGGAGGCGAAAGCCTGCCCACACGCCGCTTTACGCGGGGAGTAAGACATCACCGCCCCTGCTCCAATTTAAAAGCTACCTCGGAAGGGATGGCTTTTATTGTTCATATAGTTTGCGGAACATCTTCACGAAAATGGGGTTCTGCGCAAAGCCACGCTTGACCACGATTTTCTTATTTCCCTTGAAAACCATCACTTCGCCAGCCATAAGGTTTTGCTCGAAATATTGTCTGATGTCAAGAGCGAGCACTCGTGCATGATAGTTGCTACGTACATTGAGAAGAACGCAATTTGTCTGCCCGATAGACCCAAGAAACCTGTTTCCTGCGGAAGACTTTCCTATAATGGTCTTCACACATGCGGTAAATGTTTTTCTTCTTTAAAATGATGTCGGCAGACCGTGTGCCACTTGGATTGGGCAACAGGAATACTGTATATCCATGCTCCACAGCTTTTCTGGCGGCATTGAGTAGGTTGTTGTAGTCGCAATCACGTTCGCCCCCACATACAAAAATATCATGCTCACCTTTCAGCGGGTAGAACTCGTTGCGCATCGCAATACGCTCCACTTGCCGGGCATAGTCTGCACCGCTAAGAGTGTGCAGCAGTGCCATTTCCTGGGTTATGTCGTTGCTATGTTCGCCCATTCGAGAATGATAGTTTCCGTTTAGAGGTTGCAAAGGTAACACTTTTCTCCGACGTGGCCAAATGTTGCATGTCTTTTTATTTCTGGTGACATCACTTTACCTTTGCCCCCACATTCTACACTCAAACACATTCTTATACCATGAAAAACACAAAAAATGATGGATTCTCAGTGCGCCAATACGGGTGCACTGAGCTGGCACTGGCCTACAGCCCGCGCTCGGCCCTTGGGACGCTTGCAACAAGCAAGAACCCACGGCTGCGCGAAACATTCTTCTGCAAAAGCGATGGCGCGAGCTTGCGCTATTGTGTTGTCTTCCCCGCCATGATGCTGATGATGGTGGCGATGTCAGCCACATCGACGGTGCCGTCGCCGTTCACGTCGACAATGTCCGCAAGCGAGCCGCTTGCGCTCCCGGCCATGACGCTGATGATGGTGGCGATGTCGGCCACATCGATGGTGTTGTCGCCGTTCACGTCGCCAAGCATCACCCTACTGGTACTCAATGGGAGCCACTGGCCTGACGGGGTGTCATGATATGAGAGGCTAACGCTGAAGTCGTCACTGAAATCGACATTGTCATTGGAAAAGAAGAGCCGGTATGTGAGCGTCTGCCCGTCGTAGACCGATGTGGGCATGAACGACGTAGCCACCTGTTCTGTCGTCTTGATGTCGACACGCAGGGTGTCAACGAAATTGTTCGTCGAGGGGTTGCTGATGGTGAATTCAAAGGTCCGTCCGCCTTCGCGTGCACCGACAATCTCCTGAACATCGTCTTTCAGATATAGGCGCGTAGGTCCGTTGTGATAGTCGGGCAAACGGAAGGTGAACACTTGTCCACTCACACTAACGGGCACGCTGTTGGGGGCATCGTCCCACCCTCGCAGCCAAGGCGAGGTCTCTGCGTCGCGGGAGACGAGCGCCATCTCATAGTCGCCGTCGGCCAGTTCTGTGGGCAGCATGAAATAACGATCCACATTACTTACGCCACCATCGATACTGATGCGGTTCATGCGCCACGATGGCGACACGGCGGCAAGCTGCCCGTTGCGGTAGAAGCCAAGCGTGTACCAGATGCTGTCGGCGTTAAAGCAGATGCAACGGTACATGAATGCTGCCCTGACGCGCCCCGTCACGCTGCACTTTCGCAACTGCGGGTCATTCTCAAGCACGAAGGGCCTTTCAAGCGATGCCTCGCAGCGCTGCAGGGTGGTCTCCGTTCCATCGACAGGATAGCAGTCGGTTATCATTTTCTGATCATTGTGGTAGCAGACAAATACATTACCCGGCTTGGGTTCTGAGCCTTGGTTGCCGGCATCGAGGCTGCCGAACTTGTCTTGCGTGCTGCTGTCATGGCCAAAATTGAAGTGGTAGCGTCCCTGGCTGTCACGACCGTCGATGACGAAGAAATGTGCCGACCTTACGCCGTAAGGCGCAGTATGTGCAGCGTTGTAGAACACGGGATGCCCGGCTTCCAACTGTGAGTTGATCATGTCTGTCCACTCCGCCGTGGAGTAATATTTGCGATGTAGCCAGCGCGAGGTGGGCGAGAGGTGCATATAGTGCTGCAGACCCCACATCCATGTGCCGGGGTTCACGGTCGAGGTGGCCGTGGGGCTGTACATCTGCTTCATGGCCACGCCTGTCATATAGACGAGGTTGGCCACCGCCTTGCGTTCCGTGTCGCTACTGCTTTCATTGTACACATCGCGAATGTTGTCCCAGTCGAAGGGATGACTGTCGAAGTCAGCATCGATGTCCTTGCTGACACCGTTGTAGTCGTAGTGATAGGCGGCGTGCCCATGCCCTTGTGCCGGCTGTCGGTAGTAGCTCAGTATCTGTGCCATGGCGATGGGTGCACATCCGGCCACACACGGCAACCCGTCGGCCTCTGGGCAATCCCCGTTGAAGGGTTCCTTCTGATTCCACGTCGCCATCACCATGAAGGGCAATGGTAGTGGCTCGCCCTCCATCTCCTCGATATGGGCGAACAGCCGCCACCACTGCGTGCGGCGGTAGAGCGGTGCCGTACCGGCAGGGACGCGGAGCACGGCCTGTGCGAAGTCGGTGGTCGAGAACACATTGTTTGGTATATAGAATGGCTGCGGGATGTCGCAAGTCACCTCCTCGATGCTGTCGCAGCGATTGAAGGCACAATAGCCTATCGTGGCGACACCGTCGGCGATATGCAGCCGCTTCAGGTGCTTGTTGTCACCAAATGCCCACGGGCGTATGTTGGTGACTTGCTGGGGGATATTGACCTCGTGTAGTCCAGTGTACCATACGGCCGTGGTGTCGATGAGGGTGATGCCCGTGCCGAAGTCCAGCTCTTCCAAGTCGAGGCAGTAATAGAGAGCCTGCTTACGGATGGCTTTTGCGGAATTGGGCAGCACGATGCGGCGCAGGTTGGTGTTGCGGAAAGCGTTTTCCGGCACCTCGTCGGCACTGGTGATGGTGTAGGTGGTGAGGACGCCGTCAGTCTCCCGCTGGTAATACACGTCGTCGCTGGGCACAAAGGAGGCATCGCTCAGGTCGAGGTCGGTCATGATGTGACCCGTTTTGATATTGTTCTCGTCGCGCCCGGCCAACCGCCGCAGCGCCAACAGGTCGGCTCCGTTGAGCGGCCCGCTGACCTTCAGCGACGTGGCGAAGGGAGCCGCCGTGCTGTCTATCAGCTGTTGCAACGAGCCCGGTGTCTCTACCGTCAGCTCCACGGTGCCGGTGGGTATCTCGCCACGGTAAGGGCGGATGTCGTAAGCACGGATGTATTGATGAAAACGGTAGTCTCTGCCGTCGGGCAGTAAAAGTTCCGACAGCCGGTAGTAGCCGTTGCCGTTTCCCGAGAATCCTAAATTGAAGTGGAAGTAGCCATCCTCGGCATAGCCGTCGCAAACGAAGGTGTGTGTGCTGGTCGATTTTTCGTTCTCGCCGTGAAAGAGCACCGGGCGTCCGGCTTCCAGCTCACGGCGCATCACCTCGGCATACTCATCATCGCTCTTGCCTTTCATCTGCTTGGCGTAGTAGCGGAAGTGGCGGTTCAGGGCTTCCACCGGGCTCTTGTCGTTTGGTGATGGGGCCCCGAAATGCATGTCCATGGCAACGCCGATGTGGTAACACAGTGTGGCCACGGCCTGCCGCTGCTCGTCGGTGCCTGTCTGCGAGCTATAGTCATCAAGCATCTGGTTCCATTGGTAGGTGGCACTGCCGAAGTCGACCGAGAGTTCTATGGTGTGCTCCGGGTCGTAGTTCAGTATGCTGGTGTAGGTGTTCTGCCCCACGCCATGGTCGGGCCACTGCCAGTAGCGCATGACCTGCGCCGTGCTCACTGCGCCACAGCCCACAGCGCCACGCTTGCCCGTCTCGTATTCGGGACAGAGGTCGTTATAGGGTGTCCCCGCTCCCCATTTGCTGGAGAGCAACGGCGGCACCACGACACGGATGGCGTTGCCGTCGGTATCAGGCTGGTCGTCGACGATGGTGCCGAACTGCTCCCATCCAATGGCGGTCTGGTAAGCCTGTAGACTGCCCTTGGGTACGTGGAGCGTCGTCTGGCTGAGGTCGGTCTGTGCAAACACATACTGATTGATTGCCAAGGGGTTGCCCGCACGACACACCACGTCCGTCAGGTTCTGGCAGCCGAAGAGCACATAGTTGCCGATGCTCTTCACGCTGGCGGGAATGGTCAACCGGTGGAGGTTATTCAAATAGCGGAAGCAGCCAGCAGCGATGGTCGTCACGGTCTCGGGCACGGTGTACTCCTCCTTATCGTCGGTCAGCTGTTGCTGCAGCACAGTACCGTCCTTCGAAAAGAGCATGTTGTCATCGGTGCGGAACAGCGTCGATGCTTCGCTGATGTCCACATGGTGCAGGCCCGTGCAGTTGTCAAAGATGGCATACCCGATGGTCGTAAGCGAGGCCGGCAGGTGTACCTCCGATAGTGCCGAGCAGCCGTTAAAGGCATAATGGTCGATTTCTTCTATTCCTTCCTCTATGTCAAGTTGCGTCAGGCTCTGGCAGAAATAGATGGACTGGTTGCCTATCTTCTTCAGCGTGGAGGGGATGGTGAGGTGTTTCATCTTCGTCCCGTAGAAAGCGAACTTCTCTGTCATCTCCACCGAGGCGGGTATGTCCACGTTTTCTACCTCGGTGAGCAGGGCTTGAAAGAGCTGTTTGCCGTCGCGCGAAAGCAAACAATTGTTCTCCACGCGGAAGTTCGGGTTCCCCTCGGCCATGGTCACCGTCTGCATATTGTCGCTATAGATAAAGAGCCGCTGGCCGATGCTGTCGATAGTGGCGGGAAAGTGGAGCGTGCGCAGGGAGTCACAGTTGTTGAAGGCCAAAGCCAGGATGCGCTGCACACCCTCTTCCAACGTGACTTGCTGCAGATTGGTACAGTTCTGGAAAGCACTCTCGCAGATGACCCTGACATGCGAGGGTATGCGCACCTCGCTGAGGTTGAAGCAATAGCGGAAGGCGTTTGGGCCTATGCTGTCTATCGTCGATGGAATGACGGCCTCGCTTCGGGCTTCAGGATAGGCCACCAGCTTGTTGCGCTTGGCATTGGTCAGTATGCCGTCGATGGTGGCGAAGTGGCGGTTGCCTTCCTCCACGCTGAAGTCGGTCAGCTGTACACAACTCGTGAACGGAGCCGTGCCCAAGGTGGTGAGCGAACGTGGCAGCGTGAGATGGGTAAGCAAGAAGCAGTTGGCGAAGGCATAGCTGCCTATGGCTGTTACGGACGATGGTAGTTCAAGCTGCAAGAGCTGGGTACAACCAAAGAAGGCCGAGTCGGGCAAAACGTTGTCTACAAGCGAGACCTGGCTCAGGTCCAGATGGGTCAGCTCTGCGGTGATACGCCCGTCGGCATCCTTCACACCGCAGCCTAACTGACGCAAGGCTCTGACGTCGGAGGCGTTCAGGATGCCCTTGATGCGCAGCCGCAGACTGCGGTTCGTTGGCAGCAGGGCCGACAGCGAGCCGGGAGCATCCACATTAATCTCTGTCATCTCGATGGGCGTCCCTTCAGGGTGCACCATCATTACCATGCCCTGATTGACGGAGTAGTGCGAATTGGTGTTGTTGGGGCTGAGATAGTTCAGGTCGAAGTAGCCGTCATAGTACGAGTTTCTTCCCCAGCCCCAGTTGATATGGAACAGGCCGTCGGCATCGTATCCGTCGAGCACAAAGAAATGGCCAGACTGGTCTTGGTTTGGATTGCCACCGTAGAGAATGGGGCGACCGTTGCTGATCTCCTCAAACGCAATGTGCATCCAGGTGCTGTCGGCAAAGCTGTTGCGGGACACCGAGCGGGCATCCCGACCATAGCCGAAATGGGAGCGCAGCGCACGCACCATGTCACCATAGGTCGAACCGCTGCCGCTGGTCTCAGTGTATATCGTGTGCATGGCGATGCCCACTGCCTTGCACAGGCGCGCCACGGCCACGTTGGCCGCCTCGTCGCTGCTGCGCTTGTTGCCGTAGTGGGCGGCCATGCTGTTCCAGTCGAAGCGGACAGTGTCGAAGTTACACGACAGCTCCAGCATGTTCTCGGCCACAGGTTCGGTAACATGGAACACTTGCTTAGGGTCGTAGGAGTAGATCGTCGAGCCTTGGCCCACTAAGGGATGGCGGTGGTAGTACATCACCTGCGTAGTGGCCGTGGCTCCACAGCCCACCACATGGTGCTGTATCTGCCCCTTGTCGTTGACGAATGTAGGGCACCAGTCGTTAAACGGTGTGTGCTGATTCCAGTCGGTCTCAAGCATCGGTTCCACCTGCGGCTTCACACCGCCGTCAGGGCGTATACCCACGGGTGTCCACTCGTAGCCGTCGTCGGCCATCGCCTGTAGGCTGGCGTTCAAGGTTTCCAGAAACCACTGCAAACCGCAGGGGAAATCTTCGGGGGTGGTATCGCTACGCTCTGAGGTGTTGCTTGCTACAATGCCAGGCTCGCTACGCTCAGAGGAGCTGCCCACTAGGCTGTAACCGAGAACAGGTCGCACGCGGTCATCGTGGCTAACGATGGCGAAGCCGACTTCAGGCGCGCCCACTATCGACAGCATCGGCAAGCGGTGCAGCACTCGGAACTGCCCCGCAGCATTATTGCCTCCTGCCTGCCTTGCCGCCGCCGGCTGATTCAATACTTGAGCGGCTATCCGCATCAGTTCCTCTTCACTGCGCTCAGCACCGAACGCCTGCCCACACAGCAGCGCCATGAACAATAAAATTATAAAACTTCTTTTCATAATCTCAATTGCAGTCGCAATTTGCGATGTTAAATTAGCTTGACGGCAAAGTTACGAAAATAAATCCAATATCCATTAAGTGTTTCTGGATTTTAGCATTTATTTGCAGTCAAGTTCGGGAGAATATTGTTATTATTGTATGGTTTGTGGGCCATATTTGATGTATTTTGCCGTCAGGCCATGTACGATGCCACATGTGAAGAATGCATAAATATTGGGCATAGAAACATTGATTGTACTTTATTTTAGTACCTTTGCACCATGTTTCTAATTCTTAGGATATGGCAAAACTCTATACGCTGACACATAGGCAGCAATACTGCAAGACAAAGGACACCTACAAGAGCAACTTGTGCATCGTCAACAAGGAAACGCTTCTAGATATTGCTGTGCGGTTTGGAATAAGCCTCCCAAAGTCGTATTCTAGAGAACTTTTTCTCCTTCCTCAATGACATCAGGGGAAAGATTCACCAGTATTCTGAGGAGCACGGCCTGAACAGTCCTACCTACAAGTACAGCTGCTCTGTCGACTTGATGGAGGCCATTCGCAAACTTCCATACGAGAAGAAGGTCGAAATAGTAAAGGCATTTTACCGCCTAATAACCTTACATCTCATAGGTGCCGAATCCATCTACACTGAACGTTTCGAGGAAGATTACAACATGATTATCTTCAATGGTGACGAAGTCGATGATGAGTCATCCCACTACATCGGTTACTATATCAACGACCTCGACAATGCCATCAGCGAAATCGACCTCTTTGACCCTCAGATGTTCTTCAATATCGCTGGTGAACTGGATAAGGTCATCAACCAGTGTTGACGATCCTATTTGTAACATCAACAGCGTGTTTGCCTCGTACCGCTGCGTAAAATGCGAATAAACGATAACGGAAACGAAAATGCTTGTCATCTCTCCATTCGGTTGCACAGGTCGTCGTACCATTGCAGGTAGCGATGGCGCAAAGTCTTTGCTTGCTGCATGGTGTCGCCCATGGATTCCAGCTCGTCGCGGTTGATGGGTTTGTCTACCTCAATAAAGATAGGACTCTTATGCAGGGTGTAGCTCTTCTTGGGCAGCACCTTGCCTGGGCCGTAGAGACAGGCGGGAAGGATGCCGATGCCTAACTGCTGGGCAATGTGGAAGGCTCCCTGATGGAAACGGCCAATACGGCAGTCGGGAGAACGTGTACCCTCAGGAAATACGGCGATGCTATAGCCACGCTCCACAAGCGATTGCAGACGGGGCATGAGCACGTCGATGCCATCCCTGACGGGATAGTACTCGGCTTGGCGAATCATGGAGCCGTAAAAAGGATTGTTCCACACCCAATCGTTGGTGAGGAATACCATGCGGGGCGAAAAGAGCATGAGGCACATTAGGTCGAGGTGCGACTGGTGGTTGCTGATGATGACGTGAGGTGTGGCGAAAGCGGTCTCGTCAGCCACTTTACTGGAGAACGGCGCTCCCGGTATGCCCAGGCGTATCATCACGAAGCGGGAAAGCCATTGCAAAAGACGGTGGATGTTGTAACGCTTCCTTTCCGACGTATGGCCAATCTTAACGTAGAACCAGACGGCGGGCGTGAACACAAAGACGGAAAAGAAAATGAAGAAGAGCAAGGAACCTATAGTGCGAAGATATTTCATCAACCACCGCCACAGACGCAGAGGCAGCCCGTAGACCACGGCAAGGAAGCAGAGCACGGTGTTCAGAAGGCTGATACGGGCGAAATCTTTCACTGGGCGGAAATGGCTGACGCGCTCACTGGCGGGCGGGTAATAGACGTCTATATCGATGGGTACCAGCTCCACGCCATGCCAGGAGGCAAAGACGAGAAGTTCCAGCTCAGCCTCGTAGCGGGAAGTAAGGGGGGGAGAGGAGAGAATTTTCTTTAAGGGATAGAGGCGGTAGCCGGTTTGGGTGTCGGGAAGACGACGACCTGTCTGGACGTAGAACCAGAAGTTGGAGAACTTGTTGGCGAAGCGACTGCCAGAGTCCTGATTGCCGCAAAGCTTGGAAGCTTCGCCTACTACGGGTTGGTCGTAACGCTGGGAAGCGTTGCCTACTATGTGACGGCTGCCGATGATGAGGGCATGAGGATGCTGGCGGTTGGCCTCTAGGAACTTGGGGATGTCCTCAGGGAAGTGCTGGCCGTCGGCATCGAGGGTGATGGCATAGGAAAAGCCCAGTTCCAATGCTTTCTTGAAACCTGTGCAAAGAGCACGGCCCTTGCCTCGGTTGCGGTCGTGGGTGACGATAGAGAGTTCTTGCTTGGGCAAGCGTCCCGTTGGGCCGAGCGGAGAATTGAGAGTTCTTGCTTGGGCAAGCGTCCCGTTGGGCCGAGCGGAGAGTTGAGAGTTAAGAGTTGAGAGCTGAGAGGCGGTGTCGTCGGTGGAGCCGTCATCGACCACTATCACGTCGTCACACTCTGCGAGAGCACGCCGGACTACGTCTGCCACCGTCCCGCCATTGTTGTACGTCGGGATGATCACGCAAATGCCTCTGTCGCGTAGCAACTTCTTTTGTTTCGTCTTGTCACTCATGCAGAGGCGTGAACTTATAATTAATGTGGTAACGCTTGTCCTCGTAGATGGAGTCGCCCTGCTCCAGCCCTTTCAAGACTTCACGAAGGTCACGACGGAGCACACGTCGGATGTACCACCGGTCCATCATCTTCACCACCGAGTGGAGCTTCACCTTGTTCTTCTTACGGTCGTAGGTGAAGTCGAGAGCGGTGATGCCAAACTCGTTGAAGAGGCTCCCCTTTACACACTCCTCCTCACTGAGCAGCACCAGCATACCGCTGACGTAGCCACGGGGCATGGAGATATAGGCGGTATAGCGTTGAGAGTTCTTTCTGAAGAAAGCGTCCCGTTGGGCCGAGCGGAGAGTTCTTGCTTGGGCAAGCGTCCCGTTGGGCCGAGCGGAGTGTTGAGAGAAAGCCAGGAGGCTACTCAACAGCAAAAGTACGAGGAGCAATCGTCTCATTCTTACGTATGTTCTTCAGGTCGATGGTAGTCAGGTCGCCGTTCTTCTCCACCAGCTCAACACGGCTTACCGTGGCCTGTTGCTGGTCGAAGTTGAGGATGATTTTCTGGAACATCTGCTTCATGTCCTTGCGCTGGGGCAAGAGCGTGGCCACCCACTGGCCTCCAGCAGTCGTGATGGAAGTCTTGAAAGAGCGGTCATCGTTGAGGCAGTTGCCTACCACACTATTCAGCATGATGTTGGCAATCTCGCGGAAGATTTTGTTCTGTCGCACATCAATGACATCGCTGCGTTCCTTGTTCTTCAGCAACACGCGGTCGCCGTTCATGATAAAGGTGTACTGGTAGGGCTTCACATACTCCCACCGCAGCTTGTCCTTCTGACTGTAGTACATGCGACCCTCAGAGACCATCTTGTCGTTGAGCATCTTCAGCTGCTTCGTCTGCACGAAGTCACACTGCATAGAGGTCATCGTCTGTGCCGCCACAGCTATCTTCTGCCTTATCTGAGCATCATCGCCCTGGGCTTGCGCTACACTAAAGAATAGCGAAAAAAGAAATAATAATGATATCGTGATTCTTTTCATTTGGCAATCAAAATACATCCTAGAACGATAAACGCCACACCCAGCCAACGGGTCATCGACACTTCTTCGTGGAAGAACACGATGGCGGCCACCATGCCCATCACGTAGCTGAGGCTCACCATGGGATAGGCCATGCTGAAGGGGAACGTCTTGACGATGTACATCCACAGCAACGATGCCGCCCCAAAGAACAATCCACAGGCCGCAAACTGCCAGTTACTCAGCAACGACAGCCAGAACGTTCGTGTCCAGGCAAAGGCCGGCATACGCGTCATCGCAAATTTCAGGAACACCTGACCGCCGACGAGCAGCATGCTCTGCACAAGACTATAAATCAGAATCTTCCACATGACTATTTGAAAGGTGAGGTTGAGAATTTACATTTACTTTTCTTTTTCACACGAATTTTCATTAATTTATCACGAATTACTCATTAAATAAATTTTTGAATAATTTGTGTTTAATTCGTGGCAATTCGTGTTAAGAATCAAAGCCATTCGATTGACCGTAGTAATTCTCATGAATAATTCAGTTTAATGTTTAGAGGGGAACCCTGGTGGGATGACGCCCTCGTCGAAGTTCAGGTAATGATGCTGATGCTCGGAGACGCGCTTCTCAACAGGCGGCAGGGTCATATAGTCGCCATAGAGACAGGTGAGGTAGCCATCGTAGTCACGGGGAATGATGACGGTAGTGTCGGCAAAGGGTACCTCGATGGTATCTTCGAACCATTCACGCTTGAAGATACGGCCCGCCCATTGCGTCACGCAAACCGTCTTGTCGCCATCGAAAGAGGAGTACCACCTCTGATAGTCCATGAATTGCTTCAAGAGCCAGCGCCGGAAAGGGCGTGAGACGAGCACCTCCAGCTTGTACTGTGCCTTATCGGTATTGCCGCGCAGCAAATCTAAGAGCAAGCCACGGGTGGGCATATTGCTCACCGACTTCAGGTAGTGGTAGAATTTCTTCAAACTGCGTCGTTGAATGGCCGTCAGTTCCTCGTCGCTGCATGAGAAATTGTCCAGGGCGAAGAGGTCCACATAGACACCCATGAGGAAAGGGAACTGCTCCTCCTCCCAGAGCGTGGTGTTCATGTCAGAGACCTTGGCAAAGGGCAGGTAGTAGCCTTCATCGCGCAGCGACAGCACGTCGAAGCCCTCCCGCCGTGCCTCCTCTTTCAGGTCGAGCAACTTCTCGTAGTCCTTACGGGGCAGGTAGATGTCAATGTCATCGTCCCAGGGAATGAAGTCCTTGTGGCGCACGGCACCG
Organism: Prevotella sp.; assembly: GCA_017475265.1. Lineage (GTDB taxonomy): Bacteria > Bacteroidota > Bacteroidia > Bacteroidales > Bacteroidaceae > Prevotella. The sequence goes on from JAFVFY010000001.1 coordinate 88,416, forward strand.
AGCACCGTGCCGCCACAGGCCACATAACGCAGGTTATAACGACGGAGGAAGTCCACCGTGAACTTGAACACGTGGAGGATGTGGTCCTTGAAGATACGGTCAGGAGTGATGGGGGGCATGGGGCTAATGGGGCTAATGGGACTACTGAAGCAAATTCAGGAACTGCTCGGCACACCAAAGCTGCCACTTCTGGTTGCCGGTAAGCTGGTCCATGGGAATGTCGCTACGGAACTCAGGACGCTTCGGCCCTTCCCAGTCACGGAACACGGCATCGACAGGCCTCGGCATGGGAATCTTGAACGGAATCTCCAGCTCAGGATATTTCAGGGCATAGAGTCCGCGCACCAGGTATTTCGGTTCGCCTCCACGCACACGCTCCATATCGAGCGGGTCGGCCATAACAAGCTTGGCGTAGGGGTCGTAGTAGGGCATCCATGCTGCCCCGAAGGCATTGAGGTAGGAACCGCTGCTCTCCACAGCAAAAACATCGTCCATGAAGCGCATATAGTCGATGCCGTCCTCGCCCTGACGGTAACGTTCAAAGAGTTCCGACTGGTCTACAGGATTAGTGAGCACCAGCTTCGGGTCGAGGAAGGTGTAGCGCTTGACGAAGCCGTCGAAGGTCCAAACGGGAGAGATAAGCTTGTCCATACCGCCGAAGATGAGGTCGGCACTCTCGCCCACAATCATCAGCTGCACACCGTCTTTACGGGCCATCTCCGCAGCCTTGTATATCTGCGGCTCGATAGAGTGTACGGGAGCGAACTTATGACGCATCACGAGTGGCGTATAGCGCTCGTAGTCCTCCATAGTGATGTCTATGAGATGATGATTCAGTTGCCATTTCTTGCAATACACCTTAGCACGCTCCACGTCGGGATTGCACTCGCCCGAGACAGAATTGAACGTATAGGCATGACTGCCCGGACGCAGGTAGGACGAGAGGTTGGCACTGTCCATACCGCCAGACAGCAGGATGCCGATGCTGTCATACTTGGCATAAAGTTCATCAAACTGCCGCTGTATCTCGCGGTCGATGTCTTCCGATGTGTGTACGGCGATGCGTTTGTCATCGTCAATTGGACGGTAATTGTTATGCTGGAACCCTTCACAGAAGTCTATACCGTCTTTCCATATATAGCGGAAGGCTATATACGAGCTTAAGCAAAAATCTTTGTCTGCCATAATTCTAAATTTTAAATTAACTCTATTTCAGGTCTGTGAGGTCATGTTTACGCACGGCGTTGAGCGCCTCGTTAATCTTTGTCGACGATACGCCCTTGGTGTAGGGGAAATAGACGATCTTGATGCCCTCGGCGGCGAACTGCTTCTCGTATTCCTGCCATTTCTCCGTGGCGTACCAGTCGTCGCCTACGAAGAGGAAGGTGGCGCCGAGCTTCTTGCACGCCGTGAGCTTGTCCATGTCGTACTGCGGCACGGCAGCATCCACATATTTTATACTGCGCACTATCTCGATGCGGTCCTCGAAGGGTATCATGGCGTGCTTGCCCTTGTAGGCCACCAGCTCGTCTACCGTCACGCCGACGATGAGCTTGTCGCACATTCCCTTGGCGTTCTTCAGCAGGTTCAGGTGACCGATGTGGAAGAGGTCGTAGACCCCAGTGGTATATCCTATTGTCATAGACTTTTAATTATATTATTGACCTTAGTTCTTTTGACCTTAGACCTTAGACTTTAGACCTTAGACTTTAGACTTTAGACCTTAGACTTTAGACCTTAGACTTTAGACTTTAGACTTTAGACTTTAGACCTTAGACTTTAGACATTTGACTTTAGACTTTAGACCTTAGACTTTAGACCTTAGACTTTAGACATTTGACTTTAGACCTTAGACATTAGACATTTGACATTTGACATTAATTGAAGTACAAGTGCGGAGTTCGTGCCGCCGAAGCCGAAGGAGTTGGAGAGCACGGTGCGCACCTCTGTGTCAACGGTCACGGGTGTGAGGTTGAGCTTCTCCGAGTGCTCGTCGCGGTTCTCCAGGTTGATGTTCGGGGCCACGAAGCTGTGCTGCATCATCAGCACGGAGTAGACCACCTCGCTGGCACCGGCCATCCAGCACTCATGCCCGGTCATCGACTTTGTGGAGCTTATCAAGGCATGCTGACCGTGGAAAAGACGGTCGAGGGCGATGGCTTCGTACATGTCGCCCTGTCGTGTCGACGTGGCATGGGCGTTGATGTAGTCAATGTCGGCAACGGTCATGTCGGCGTCCTTCAAGGCACGGCCCATAGCGATGACGCTGCCCTCGTCGCTCGGCTCAGAGATGCCCGCACCGTTGCTGGAAAAGCCATAGCCCACTAGCTCGGCGAGGATGGTGGCACCACGCTGGACGGCATGGTCATACTCCTCAAGCACCAAGGCAGCAGCACCGCCACTGGGAATCAACCCGTCGCGGTCACGGTCGAAGGGGCGGCTGGCCTTCATAGGCTCGTCCATACGTACAGAGAAGGCATTCAGCGCATCGAAGGAGGCCATAGAGTAATAGTTCGTCTCCTGTGCTCCACCACAGAGCACCATGTCCTGCAATCCCTGACGGATGAGCATCATGCCCAGGCCAATGCTGTGGCTGCCGCTGGCACAGGCCGCACTAATGGTGAAGTTGGCACCCCGCAGATGGAAGATAGTACTCAGGTTCATGTTCACCGTTGAGTTCATCGACTGGAACACCAGGCCGTAGCCCAGCATCGCCGAGTCGTGCTTCTCGTCCATAATCTTCGCCGACTCGATGACGGGCTTTGCCGACGAGTCGTTGCCGAAGATGCAGCCCACCTCGTTCTGCTTCAGGTAGTTGTCATCTATTCCTGCTTGTGCAAAGGCCTGGCGCGTGGCCATGTAGGCATACTGCGCCTCCTCCGACATGCCCTGACGGGTGTGGCGGTCGAGCATCTGCTTCGTGATGACAGGTGTCTCCACCTTGCCCATCAAGCCCGATCGGTAGCCATACTCAAGGCGGTTCTGGTCGAGCACAATCCCCGACCGACCCTCATAGAGCGACTGCCGCACCGTCTCCACGTCTGTTCCCAGGCACGACCAGATGCCCATGCCTGTTATTACTACCCTTCTCACGTGTACAGTCCTCCGTTGATGTTGATGACCTCGCCGGTGATGTAGGCCGCCTCATCGCTAATGAGGAAGGAAGTAAGCGCAGCGACCTCCTCGGGACGTCCGAAGCGTCCGGTGGGGATGAGCTTGACGAGTTCGCCCTGCGGCAGTCCCTTCGTCATGTCGGTCTCGATGAATCCCGGAGCGATGGCGTTGACGGTGACTCCCCTCGGGGCCACCTCCTGTGCCAATGCTTTCGTAGCTCCTATGAGGGCAGCCTTGGCGGCGCTGTAGTTCGACTGTCCTGGGAGACCCTTCACACCCGATAGGGACGCCATGTTCACGATACGGCCTCCACGTTTGCGGGGCATCATGTGCTTGAGCAGTCGGCGGGTGATGTAGAAGAAACCGTTGAGCGACGTGTCGAGCACCTGATGCCACTCTTCGTCGCTCATCATGAAGAGCACGTTGTCGCGGCGTATACCGGCGTTGTTCACCAGCGCACCGATGTAGTCGTCGGGATGCTGCTGCTCCCAGCGGTCGATGGCGGTCTCTATCTCCTTGGCCGACGACGTGTCGAAGGGCAACAGCTCTGCCTGTCCGCCGGCGGCCTCTATCTCGGCCTTGGTGGCTTGCGCGGCCTCCTCGTTGCTACGATAATTGATAACTACTGGCCAGCCATCCTTGGCCAGCCTCAGGGCGACGGCCTTGCCGATACCACGGGAGCCGCCTGTCACTAATGCATATTTCATTGTTTAATTGAGATTTGAGATTTGAGATTTGAGAATTGCGGTGCAAAGGTAAGCATTTTCTCCTTACGGTGCAAGAAAAAGCACGGCCTTTTTAACCCAAATCTGTCATTAGAGTTTATTTGAAACGAATCACCATAAGTTGCATTGCGGAAATGTAAAGAAAAAGTGCAGAAAAAAGTGTTCCTAAAAGTTGACCATCTAGCGCAAAAATCTGCCCAAACCAGCTGCTTTTTGCAGGAATCGCGCTTCATGACCCTGCACAAATCCCCCTCTTTTGTGCAGAAAACGACCTAAAATTACATAAACTTAACACTTCTTTACTCCTATTTCGCTTAAAACTGGCGTTTTTCGCGGTTGGGAAATACCCCGAAAAAGGGTGTTCGAGGCGTCCGTTCCGGCCTTTTTGGAGCCAAACAGCCAGTCTAATAGTAGTAAGTGAGCGGGTTTGTAGTAGAAAACCGCTGGGTTTGTTCAACAAAAGCTATGGTTTTGTACTACAAAAGCTATGGTCTTGTACTACAAAAGATATGGTCTTGTACTACAAAAGATATGGTCTTGTACTACAAAAGATATGGTCTTGTACTACAA
>JAFVFY010000096.1 GCA_017475265.1 Prevotella sp.
CTACCTCGCTGGGCTGCCCTACATCGAGGGCTTCAAGAAGAAATTGGAGGAGATGGCCAACGTGGAGGGCTTCTATGAGTACACTTTCTACCTCATCTTCTCTATGCTCAACGTTTATGCCCGCACGCAGGTGAAGTGCCACGGCGGCAGGATAGACATGGTGGTGCTCATGCCACAGGCCACCTACGTCTTCGAACTGAAGATGCACGAGACGGCACAGAAGGCTCTGGAGCAGATTGACACGAAGGGCTACGCACTTCCCTACGATACCGAGGGCCGCCGCGTGGTGAAGTGTGGCCTCCACTTCGACCTCGACAGCCGTACCCTCGACGAATGGGTTATAGGATAATAAGGTCTAACTTGGATTATTCATACTCTTTTCAACAACGGATTTTACAGATTACACGGATTATACAGATTATAATGAATTTCACAGATTTCTTCCCGATTCGATGGGGAGATAATAAATAATCCGTGAAAATCCGTGAAATCCGTTTTTGCAAAGAGTATGAAAGTTATCTAGTCCTTAGGATTTTCCTTCCCTGGCTGATGTATATGCCTTTCTTCAGGGAAGAGCTTTGGCTGACCTTGCGGCCCTGGAGGTCGTAGATGGATGTGTCGTTTGTCGTTTGTCGCTTGTCGTTTTGCACGGCGCTGATATCGACGGTGTCCTGGATGTGACGATGACGCAGGGCGGAGCGCACCGCGCGCCATGCGGGTTTCTTGCCCATGCCCGAATCGTAGAGCAGGGGATTGGAGCCGCTACGCCAGCTGTCGTTGTCCTTCAGTCCCCAGATGACCATGTAGGGGCAGTTGTCGTTGTCGAGCATGATGTCTGTGATGACGCGGTAGAGACGGGCCTGCTCCACGAGGTTGGCAGTCGATGTGGATGGTATGCCCATGTCAAGCTCGGTGATGACACACTTCAGGTCGTCCTGTCCGAAGCGCTTCACGGTGGAGGCGAGCTTCACGGAGTCGACCTCGCCGATGGAGAAGTGGCATTGCAGACCCACGCCGTCGATGGGGATGTCCTTGTTCTTCAGCCGCAGGGCGAGGTTGCGGAAGGCTACGGCCTTGGCTTTTCCCTGAAGCTCCACGTCGTAGTCGTTGAGGTAGAGCACGGCGTCGGGGTCGGCACGGCGGGCATAGACGAAGGCCGAGTCGATGTAGTCATCGCCGATGGCACGCTGCCACACGGTCTGGCGCAGGGTGTAGCCGTTGGGGTTGGTGCGTATGATGCTCTGGTCGTCATCGAGACACTCGTTGACGACGTCCCACTCGGTGACCTTGCCCTTGAAGTGCTTCATGACCTTGGTGATGTGGTCTTTCATGATGTCGAGGGCCTGCTGGCGCGTCCAGTTCTTGTCGTTCTTCTTTCCGTCGCTTGAGAGCCAAGTGGGCTGCTGCTGGTGCCAGACAAGACAGTGGCCGCGAATGGCCATGTTGTTGCGCTGGGCATGGCTGACGAGGTTGTCGGCTCCGCCATAGCTGAAGCTTCCCTGACTGGGCTGCAGGGCGTCCATCTTCATCTCGTTCTCGCAGACCATCATGTTGAACTGACGGCCAGCCTCGTCGCGGTCGCTCTGGAGACCCTTGTAGGTGGCGAGCGCCGTGCCGACGTACTTGCCACACAGCTCGGCGTAGTGGCGCAGGGTGTTCTTGTCGGAAGAGTCGTTGATGCCATCGTCGTAGTAGGGGCCGAATGGGGCATCTGGGTCGTCTGGGTCGTCTGGGTTGTCTGGGTCGGATGAGCCGCCTGCGTCTTTGAGGGAGATGACGCGGGCATTGAAGTAGAGAATATCAGGGTCACTATAGTACTGCCTTTGAACAATCTCCCATGTATGTTTATTGGCCTTCACGTCGAAATTCCAGTCGTCATCCGACTTGTCCTTGGCTGTCAGCACAGGAATCTCATCACCCACCTGCAAGTTAGCGTCATCGGCTACCACCAGTTCAATCAAGGGCATCTTGTCGCTCGTGGAGAAGTCCTGTGCCATGTTGTTATAGCTTACCGTTCCGTCTACTACCAGCTGGTCATAACTGCTGGCATCCCCAATCTTGAAGCGCAATATAGAGGATGGATGCACCGTGAGGTTGGCGTTTTTTGTGGCGGCATAGTTTTTCAGCGTCAACAAGCCAACGCTCTCTGTGCCGGGCTCGATAGTTCCATAGTTATCCACCATCCCGCCGATGCTGCCTGTTCCGCCCAGGATGCCGCCCTCAAAGACGTAGGCGATGGGGTCGCTGGTGTTGGGTCGTGCCCCCAGTGCGCCGCGTTTCTTCTTGCTCTGAGCCTCTGCGGCATCGTTGGCTATCTGCACACGACCTTCGAGCACACGCAGGGCTCCGCTCAGGCAATTGTCGTTGCCGGTGATGGTCATAGTGCCCGTTCCCTCCTTGACAATGCCCATGAGCGTGGCATCGTCGTAGTCGGAGGGCTTGATGGTGCCCGCCAGGGTGAAGTCGGTGTTCATGCCACCGAGGAGATAGTAGGCGGCGCGCGACTTCTTCATATATCCTTGCAGGGTGGAGCCCGGCTCGGTGTTCAGCTCACCGATGCGGAATCCGGCACCGGCGGTGTTGGCCTCGCAGCAGATGGTCGCCCCCTCGTGGAGTGTCACCCGGTTGTTGGCCATCGAGGGGTTCACCTTACCGCTCTTTGCATCGTCGAGGGCGTTCTCAGCCGTCGAGCTCTTGCCGCCGTGGGCGAGGACCACGCCGTAGAAACCTGCCGACGAGGAGTTCGCCTTGAAGGGATAGATATGGATGTCGCCGGTAAAACTCGTCCATTCGGGCCATGTCTTGCCCTTCTCGGTGCCCAGGTAGCAACGCTCGCCACCAGCATGGAGGCTGAGCGTGCCAGCCCCCACGATGGTCGAGGAGAAGTAGCAATAGCGCGCCATCTTCACATTGACCGTGTCGTTGGCTGAAATACGAATGTATTTGCTGTAGCTGACGTAGTCGTTGGAAGTATTGTTGCCGCTGATGTCGATGGTTCGCTCATCGGCGTGCGCCATGCTAAAGAAGAGTGAACAGGAGATTAATGATAATAAATTCAGTAAATAATGCTTCATACAAATAGTGTCAAAATAAAAAAAAACTCCAGCCCCCCTTTCTGGAGGGGCTGGAAACAGGAACTTATTTTATCCTTAGTTTACCGTCAACGACGTAGACACCACGAGGCAAGGTGTTCCACTCTTCTTTAGTCCCTGCTTTTACGCCCTGAAGGGTGTAGACCCCAGTATTAAGAGGTGAGACGTGTGAGGTGCGCGGCTGGTCAATACCGGTGGTGACTTCCTTCAGCGTGCAGAAGGTGAAGTACGTGGGTTCGTCGTACATTGCGGGCGAGGAGGCATCCTTCAGGTACTTGCCTGTGCCGACATTCTTGATAGAGAAGCCCATGCCCTCGACATACTCCATGCTCCAGACAGCACCCTTGCTGATGGCCTCACCATTCTGACCGTTCAGACCGCCGACAAAGCAGCAATCGCCTTCAACGTCCTGCGTGTTCATATAGCCGTCACTACCGTTCACCTGGTAATTGTTTCCTTCAGGAGTGACGAGACGGAGACGGAAGCCGCCACTGGATTTCTGAATCTTGAAGTAGTAGCCAGAATTGCTGTCCTTGAACGCCGTCTTGAATTTGTCATAGCATAAATGCTGTCCGAAAGAACAGTAGAAAGCATTACCATCGTTTTCATTCACGATGGCGAAAGGTGTACCGCTGAGGGATGACAGCACGGTGAACCGCTCGTCGACCACTTTCTCCATAGTGGGAACGGTGGGCTCCGTTATCTCTGGGTCAAGGTCATAGATCACTCTGAGCGCCTGCTGTGCATAGCGCTGACCGAAGATGCGATAGCCTTGTGCCGAGAAGTGCCAGGGGTCGACACCGTTTCCGGGGAGGTTCTTGGCCGACACCACGTAGGCCGTAGGAATGACGCTGGGCAGACGGTCTACCTGCACGTTATGGCTGGAACAGCCACCACCCATGTCCTGATACTCCACCTCACCGGCAAACAGGGGAACATCGGCTGCCTGCAGGCCAAGGTCTGTCAGCATGTCGTTGTAGATTTTCTTCACCATGTTGGGCCAGTTGGGGTCGCCACAGTTCGAACATCCCTGATGCAGCAGGATACCCTTGATGACGCCCACCTCCTGAGCCTTCTTGGCCATGTCGATGATACGTCCGTAAGGATTACCGCCGTAGTAGTTCCTGGCAATTTGTGCCCACCACTCATTGGGGTTGTCCTGCATTTTCTGCTGATACTTGTCTTTGTCGAACATCTCTATAGGACTGCCACCCATGGCTACGGCAATGACACCAATCTTGTGGTCGGGCAGGTTGGCAACCATTGTACGGCCAAAGTAGTCAGTGGGACCCAGCTTTCCTACAGGGCTGACGATAGGGCACTCAGCCTTATACCAGTTGCCGAGCGTACGTCTTGGAGAACTGAAATTGCAGGTGGCCAGCATTTGGAAGCGGGGGTCAACATTCCCCACGTCCTGAGATTCCCACTGGGCATTACCTTCCATGTTAGACTGTCCGAAACAGATGTAGACGTGGAAGTTGGGGTCTACTTCAGCATTAGCCTTCGAGAGGCAGGCCGTCAGGCCCAGGAGCATCATAAAGATTGTCTTTTTCATAATGATGTTCGTCTCTTTATCTTATTGCTATTCAATGTGATTAGGGTTATCTCTTCATTATTTTCTTACCATTGACGATGACGATGCCTCGATAGTTCTCGTCCACCTTCACGCCGTTAAGGTTATAATAGGCAGGAGCATTGACTGCGTCGGTCTTCACAGCGCTGATACTCACTGGCGAGGGGCTGGTGACATCGAGTTTGCGTGATGCCGATAGCTTCACCTTTCCTTCTTCATTGGTGACGATGGCCGTGATATCATACGTTCCCATCTCGGAAGGTACGAAGTTGACGGTATAAGGATCCACGGTCGAAGTACCAACGAATATGTTGTTAGCATAGACACTCACATGACTGATGGGAGAGTTCTTCGATGTGGCTTTCATCTCGACGGGGATGACGTCGCCAACACCATACGTGCCGTTGAAGGCTTTCAGTCTGCACGACATGCCCTCACCCTCCTCATAGCGAGTGAAGGCAATATCCTTGAGGTAGAAGCCACCCTTGTCGATGAGCAGGGTGAACACGTGGCGGCCAGCCGTCAACTCCATCTTCAACTGTCCGTGCAGGGTCTTCCACACTGAGGAGCCACCTGTCTTGGGCACCACCACATACTCGGTGAGGTATGACAGGTTGTCAAGACCATATTCTGCCAGGTGGAACATGCCACCGGCCTTTGTCGAAGCCAGTGTGGCATCGAAGAAATACATGCCGTCTTCCTTGACATCGACGGTGTACTCCATCCACTGGCCGTCCTTCAAGGCCGTCGTAAGACTGCGTGTGGCGTTGTAATAGTTCACACCAGAAACACCCTTGTCATATTCAATGATGTTGAAGGAGCCAGGCAGCTCGGGTACAGTCTCGTTATACGGCTCGCATCTGTTTTTAGAACTCACCACGTTGAAGCGGCCATAACGCTCGTAGGTGGAGTCGTCGGTAGCAGTCACCACGGCCTTCGTGTTGTTCCAGCCAGTAACGGTTGGGGTATAGTCAACAATGTAAGGAGCCTCCGTCATGGTCTTCACCAATTCGTCTCCCACATAGAAATCCACCTTCGCGATGGTCTTGGTGGCCAGGCGGGCATGAACCTTGATTTTCATTTCCTGGTCCTTGATAACTTTCAGGGAAGAGGGGCGGATATAAATAGATGCCTCTTTCTTCGTGCCGGGTAATGGACCCACGGCGTTCTTGGCAGCATCGGTTTCCATATACTCCTTAATCCAGGTCATGGCAGGACGCTCATCGCCATTTTCCTTATATAGGCCGGAATTACCAACCCAAGTATGGCCAACGACATATCCCCACAGCGTGACACCAGCGCAATAGGGAGCTTCCCACATCTTAGGGAGGACCATCTGGTATTGGGACTTTTGCTTGGCGTCGTTTGCAACGTCAATATCCAATTCAGTGGCGAACATAGGCATCTTGAGCGCGTCTTGCTGCTTCTTCAACGCATTCACCAATTCGCTCTCGCTGATATCGGACAACTCGTGCGACTGGTTTCCGTAGGCATCGATAGGTGCTCCGGCATCGCGCAAGGTGCGAACGAGGGTGATGTAGTTGTCGAGATCCCAACGGATGGAGTTGTAGTCGTTGTAAATCAAAATGGCATCTGGCCAGCGCTCGTAGGCCATCTCGAAGGCCTTGATGAGCCAGTCATAGCCCGTCTTACCGCCGCCGCCCAGGGTCTCTTTCATCATGGGGTTACCCTGCTGGTGCATACCCACAGCCTCGTTCACCACGTCAATCATGGGCAGGGTGTTGTACTTCTCCTTGGCATGGTCAAACCAATTGGTGAGAGCTTCAAAACGCTCACTTGCCGGGAGACTTTCCAGCCAGCCGGGGTACTGGGCACCCCACACCAAGGCGTGGAACTTGTAGGTGAAGTCATGCTGCTTGGCATAGTTGAAGGCCCTGTCAGCTCCGCTCCAGTTGAAATTGCCACGGGTGCCTTCAACAGAAGACCACTTCGATTCGTTCTCACAGGTAATCTGGTTCCAGAGCGTGTAATACTTTGGCACGCCGCCTCCGGCATCCACATTATAACTGGTAGTAATGTTGCCCAGGAACTTGTAGGGGTTCGTAGACAATTGTGCCTGCATACCCATGGAGGACAGCAGGACAGTCAGAATTGTTAGGAATGTTTTTTTCATTTTTAGTGATTATTTAATTATTCATTTGGGTACAAAAGAAACTCGTCTATGAAACGTTGAACGATTGGGAACTGCACTTCTGGCAGTTGGCAGTGTCCGTGACCTCCCACGATGTCGCAGGCCATGCGGTCGGCAATGCCGAAACGCTCCCACACCTTGTGGGCTGTCTCTGCCGAAGGACGCATAAACTCATCGCACAGCCACTTGTAGTCGGGATTGCCCAGCAGCAACAGGGCACGTGGACATACCAGGGCGCAGAGCTCATGCTGGTCGTAGGGCAGACGGAAGACATTGTCGCCGGTGAAATACTCCTTCTGGCTCTCCAGGAACCAGTGGTAGTCAGTCCTGTCGATATTCTCAACGCTGTCCACGCCGTGTGACAGTCGCCACGCAGCAGCACCTCCGCCGCCGGGTTCCTGGGCGATGGTCAGGGCTATGCGCTCGTCGAAGGCTCCGCAATAGAGGGCCATCTTGCCGGCATACGAACAGCCAGTGATGCCGATGCGACGGGTGTCAATCTTGGTCACCTCGGGTCCTAGCTGTTGAAGACCGTCAATGAGGCGGCTCACTCCCCAGGCCCATTCGCTGTAGGCGCCGTTGTCCTTCAGGGTTGGGTAGAGGCGGTCGAAGTGGTGGTCGCCACGGTCGTGGTGCTTGCCCCACTGCTTATAGTCGTTCACCTGTGCCGACTGGAAATTCATAGTGGCGATGGGACGTCCTTCAAAGAGGTTGCGCGGCAACGCAATCATGTCGGCACCTATCATCAGCGCGTAAGGCGGCTGTCCAGCTGACGGATAGTGTATGTGCGACTTCAACGTCAGCGTCTCGCCGCCTACGGTTACATCGACTATCAGCATGGTGTCACCGTCCATACGGGCCTTTACCTGCGAAGGGTCTACGGTGGGCTTCTTGCCAATGCCATAATGCTGGATGAGTGAGGCGATTTCAGCTCGGCGACGTTGCCAGTCGCCAAAGTCCTTCACGCCTTCCAAAGCGTCTGGAAGGTCTTGAATAACAGGAAGTTCTGTAGGAGCCTTAAACTCTTTCATCATGTAGGCCACCCCTGTGTTCTCCTTGTCGTAGACACGTGGCTGAGCCTGTAACTGTATTGCTGCGAGCGCAGCAAGGATGGTAATAGTGAATCTCATAGTCTCTCTGGTTTTATTTTATGCCTGAGCACGTCCACCAGTCGAGGCGCACGTCACCTTTCACATTGTCAAAGCAGAGGTAGAAGTCATGCACCCCCGTAACGGTCTTGGCATCAAGCTTCGTGGTGAACGACTTGTAGCTCTCCACGTTGCCCGTGTCTTTGATGTTCACAGTACCGATAACAGGCCCGTTCTGGCCGTCCAGTCTCAGGGTGATGTTGCAGTTGCCCATGGAAGCTGCCGTGATGGCAAATTCCTTGGCTCCTTTGCCGAAGTCCACGCCGCGCAGCTTGATGTACTTGCCGTCGGCGAGGTTGAAGACGTACATGTTCCGTTTGCCGGTAGACTCCGGCATATCGTTCACCACGCCCGTATTCTTAATGCCCATCTTCGCTGTCTTCAAGCCGTAGCCCCAGTTCATGGTCTCAGCTTCCACACGCTGGTAGGGATTGAGCCACTGCAACTGCTCCAGGGGCTTGAGGTCGAGCCAGTAGGGTACCTCCTCGATGGTTCCGTCGGCGTTGTACTTCATCTCAGCGGCCGATACCGAACGGCGCTCGTGGTGGGTGAAGGTCTCAATATGCATCAGGTCATAGTCCTGACCGAAGATGTAAGTATGTCCTTTGAAGTCGGCTATGCCAGGATGGTTGCCGCGGTCACGCTGTGTGGGGCGCATGATGTAACCTGTTGAAGTCCAAGGGCCTGTGGGTCTGTCGCTCATAGCGTAGCCCAAGCCTTCAGGACAGCAGGTAGAGGCGAAGCCCAGATAATATTTCCCGTTTCTTTTATAGAACCACGGACCTTCCTGGTAATGGTCGATGTGTGGCAACTGGGTGATGCCGCTTTTCAGCGAAATCATGTCATCGTTCAGCAATGCATAATAGCAATGGGGGTTTCCCCAGTAGAGGTAAGCCTGACCATCATCGTCGGTAAACACCGAGGGGTCGATGTCGTTCCAGTGTTCCTTCTGCCAGACGATTGGCTCGCCCAGCGGGTCACGAAAAGGGCCGTAGGGCGAGTCGCTGACCAGTACGCCGATGCCGTGGCCGTGGAGTGGGGCATAGAGGTAGTATTTCCCGTTGCGCTTCACCGTCTGTATGGCCCAGGCGCCATTCTCACGGCTACGCCAGGGGAAGTCTTTCAGCGAGGCTACCGCACCATGTTCCGTCCAGTTCACCATGTCGGTGGTGCTCCACAGCAGCCAGTCGTACATAAAAAAACCAGCCGATGACTTCTCGTTCTCGTCGGGAATGTCCTCGGGTGATGCATCGTGTGAGGTGTAGAGGAAGAGGGTGTCGCCCACCACTAAAGGCGACGGGTCGGCGGTGTACTTTGTCTGGAAGAGCGGCAGGTTCACCTGTGTCTCTTCGCGAATGGCAGACTGCAGCAAGAGTGAGTCTTGGCGCAGGTCGCTGTTGCGCCGTGCGTCATCAAGGAAACGAACCATCTTCTTCAGGTTCTCCTCGGCATACATCCCCATGCCGTGACCGCCCTCTGGAACGAAGGTTGCCTCGGTCTTCACACCAGCAGCCTTCAGCGTCTCAAAGAACTTGCGTCCCTGGCAGCAGGGCACCACGTTGTCTTTCTCGCCGTGGAATATGATGATGGGAGGGTCGTTCTTGTCGACGTAGGTGGTGGCGCTGAGGCTACGGTACTTGTCGGGCTCCTTGTCGAGCTTCGAGGCAAGCAGCACGTCCTCGGGGCTGTTGTCACCCATCTGCATGTGGTCGCCACAGTCCATGGCCGTCAAGTCGATGGGGCCGCTCCAGTCACAGGCAGCGTTCACAATGCTGCTTTCATTGGTGAAGTTGCCTAAGTTGCCTTCCAGGTCGATGTCTACGGTGCCCACCTTCGTTTGCTTCGTGCCGCTGGTGGTAGCAGTTGTTGAGGAGAGGTGTCCTCCGCTGGAGAAACCGCTGGTGGCAATGAAGCGAGGATTAAACTTGTACTTTTTGGCCTCGCCACGAACGAAGCGCACCACGGCCTTGATGTCGTGCAACTGTGCCGGCCACTTTGCGTCCATGCTCGAACGGTGGTTGGGACATACCACGGCATAGCCCGCATCGAGCAGCGCCTTGACGATAGTACCCAGGTCGGCGGCACCTTTGCTGTTGTTGCTGAACCAGGCGCTGCCGTAGATGTGGATGACCACGGGGTAGCTCTCACGCTCCACCTTGGGCAGGTAGATGTCGCAGGTATGGTAGGCCTGGTCGTCGCCTGCATAGTTCACGTCCTTCCACTGTTGGCTGGTCTCCAACTTCACTTCCGGCATCTGGAAACCTCCGAAGCCACCTGCTGGCTGGGCTGCGGAATACTGAGAATTAACAATTCCTCCTAACAGAAACGATGCGGTCAGGAGAACGGGAAATAGTTTCTTTTTCATGCTTTGATACAGCTATTTTAAAAATTGCTGCAAAATTACTATATTCCTATATTATGTAGTTGCATATTTGTTGCAAAGGCTTTCAAATATGAATCCCCTTATGGTAAATGTATGGGTGTAGCCTCTTTTGAAAAGGCTACACCCATACTTCTTGGCAGTTGTTCGCAGAGTGGCGAACTTACCTTATTATTTTATCATTACCTTCTTGCCATTAATGATGTTCAGTCCCTTACGGGGAACATCGATGCGCTGACCGGCGAGGTTATAGATGACGGCCTTGCCACTCTTCTTGTCGTCGGTAATGTTGTTGATACCCACTGTGCAGGTAGGATTCTCTATCCAGTCGATGTATGACTTCTTGCACTCATCAGCTCCGTAGTAGATGCTCTGGATGCCAACCTTCTCCCATGTTTCGAAGACCGATGGATCGTCGTTGAAATAGATGCCGTGGGAACCGTCCCATGAGTTGTAGTTGATGTTGTAAGGTACTTCTGACATATCCTCGTCGAAGTTCCAATACATTTCGGCAGCGAAGGTGTAGGGTGTCTGCTTGCCATCCTTCTCTATCCAGACGGTATAGAACAGTTTCTTTGGATTCAGCGTCTCGCCATTAATGTCGACAGTGGGAATATCGCAGGTGATGCTATGCGACCATTCGTCGAAGTCAATCTTAGTGATGGTCGGGTCGGCGGGCGTGGCGGCCACCTCTTCGAACTTCGTGATAGTTACATCGGTGAAGGTCTGGTAGGGGTATACCTCCGTCAACATGGCATTGAGCACTAATGTCTGGGAAGTGGAGAACTGAGACTTCTCGGCATCGAAGTCGAGCACGGCGTCAACCATCTTGCCTTCTGCATCGGTGGCGGTGAAGTAGTAGTCGTTGTCGGACATCCAGAAGGCCACAGAGCCCATGAACTGGTTGGCGGGTATGACATACTGTCCGGCCTCGTTCTTGGTGGCCTTCACCCACAGCTCGTCGGCATTCTCGTTGATGTCGGCAGCCAGGCCTTGGATGTAGGCGTCGTCGCCCTCGAAGCCCACCTTCACCCAGAGCGTCAATTCAGATGGGTCGTAATAGGGCTTCTCGGAGTTGGCCTTGAAGATGTAGGTCTCGGTGACCAGGTCTTCGGGAGCCTCAACGGCTGTGGGCACGTAGTCGGCGGGGAACACCTCGATGCTGTTCAGCTGGGTGTTGCCGGCGATGGTCACCACCACCTTCTGGGCCTCGCCCGTCCAAACATTACTCTCAAAGGAACCTGTGTCGGCACTGTTGCCATCATTCCACTTGCCATTATTGAACACCATCTTCTTGATGACCTTGCCGACGGGAGCCTCGAAGGTCAGCGTACCACCATAGACGCGCAGCTGCGGGCCGTTGTTGGTGCTCCAGAAGCGGTTTGCCGTATTTGCTGAGCTGGGTGAAACGGTCAGGGTCACGCCATTTGCCGTAAATGTGCGGTCTTCGGTGATATCACCGTCTTGACCGATATTGGAAGAGCAAGGCTCGTCTGTCATGGCGTTGAAGTCGAAGGTTGCCCTCTGGTATTCCTTGATGGTGAGCCAGTAAATCTCTGACTTGTTCTCCTCTCCGCCCCCGGCATAGATGGTCTGGAGACCTATCTTGTTCCACGTGCTGTAGTCAGACTGCTTGAGGTAGATATAAGTGGAGTAAATCAAATCGTTATCTGTGAAACCGTAAGGGAGTACGTCCATCGCTTCCGTCAGGCTCTGGTAATCGGCGGGGTCGAAGGTCACAGGGCTGATTTCCTGCTCCACGTCCTTCAGGAACTGGTAGCTCAGCTTGGAAGAAGCCATGGCGTCGCCGTCAACGTCGAGCGTAGGTATCGTGAACAGGATAACGGGACCGTCTGTCGAATCATAAATCTGTGAGATGTTAGGCGTGGCGGGTGTGGCAGCCTTATCCACGACCTTGGTGATGACGGCGTTCTTGTAGATGTCACCCTTCAGCAACGATGCGGTATAGATGGTGATTTCCTGCGTTACTGCCGTCATCTTGTTGGCTTCGGCGTCGTAGGTGAATACCACGTCCTCCTCCTGCAAGAACATGTCGTAGCCACTGTATGGCGAGTCTTGGTAGAAACCAAAGTACTGCCTGCCGGGGAAGGTGATGGTCGTACCGTCGAGCTTGCCCTTAATCCATGCCTTGGGAAGATGGGAGCAGAAGCCCTGTACATAGACGTCATTGCCGTCGAAGCCGATGTTCAGCGCGCCAGAAGCGGCGGCATCCATGTTGTTCGTGTAGACGATGGCCCACTCCTCAATCGTTGTTCCCTCGGGCGGAAGCATAGTCTTCATACTTTCTGGCTGCGTCTTGCTGAAAGTGGGCTTGATCCAGTAGCTGTAAGGACTCAGCGCCGTGGTCGAAGAGTTCTCCGTGATATAAATGGTGGAAGACGTCAGCGTGCCTTCTTCGGCATCGTAGCTGAACACGATGTCCTCAACCATTGTCTCCGCGTCATTAGTGCCGCAGATGTATTCCGGTCCGTATTGGTCTTCACCAACAAGCTGAGCGTTGGCAAAGCTGGCGGTGGAGCCGCTGATAGTGCCCTTGATCCATCCCTCAGGGAAATAATAGGCCAATCTCTGGATATAGATGTCGGCACCATCGATGGCCACATTGATGGTTGGCACCGCTGAGGTGAAGTCCTGCGTTCCGTAAGGGCCGTTCATGTAAAACTTTCCGTCTGAGGTGTACCATGTCTCCACGGCAGCTGTGGTTGGGGGTGTTACCTGTGCAAATGTCGTTACACTGAATAGTGCAACTAATATGCTAAGAAGAGTAAATCTTTTCATTCTTGTTTCATTGATTATATGGTTTGACATTAAATACAGTCGTTTGCAGCGGCAAAATTACACTTTTAAGACAAAACCACCAAATAAATCCCTCAAAAAATGAAAAAAGAAGGGAAAAAAGACGCGCTAGACTCCGCTATCCGTGGGCTTGGCGATAGAAGTCTGAAAAAAACTCCGAATCGTTTTGGCGGTTCGGGTTTTTTGTTGTAATTTTGCACCCCGTTAGGAGCTTTCTTGCAGTTACATGAAGGAAATACGCCACGACGGCATCATAGAATCAATAGGTAATGACGGGCATATTTGTGTGCGCATCACGCAGATGGCGGCCTGTGCCGGTTGTAAGGTGGCTGCCCATTGCAACGCTTCGGAACAGAAGGTAAAGGTGGTCGATGTGTACCTGTCTGATACGAATGGTGCGGAATTAGACAAGCAAGATGCTCAACATGCCTTCTCGTTTCGTGTGGGCGACAACGTGGTGGTGGCCACGAGTCAGGCTGCTGCGGGGCGTGCCTTGTTGCTTGGTTTTGGTCTGCCGCTTGTTTTGCTGCTCTTGGTGCTGGCCGCGATGCTCCTGGCTGGTAATAATGAAGGCATTAGTGCTATTACCGCCCTGGTCGTTCTCCTGCCTTATTATCTAATCCTCTGGCTATTACGCAATCGCATAGCTGGAAGTATCAGTTTTAAAATACTATCGACTATCAAATAATATCTTTATGAATCCTATTTTGATCGCAGTAATTGTTCTTGGAGCCATCGGACTCATAGCGGCACTTGTGCTCTATGTCTGCTCCAAGCGTTTTGCTGTTGTTGAAGACCCCCGCATCGCCCAGGTTAATGCTTTGCTCCCTGGTGCCAACTGTGGAGGCTGTGGCTTCGCTGGTTGTGGCGGAATGGCCGACGCGCTGGTGAAAGGAGCCGACAAGGGTAGCATCGAAGGACTGAACTGTCCCGTTGGCGGTGCTGACGTGATGGGGCAGGTGGCCAACCTTCTGGGTATGGCCATTGCCAACGGAGAACCAAAGGTGGCTGTCATACGATGCAACGGCACTTGTGAGTATCGCCCCCATGTGACGGAGTATGCTGGTCTGCGCACCTGTGCCGCCATGCATGCCACTGGTGCTGGTGAGACCCTCTGCGGCTACGGCTGTCTGGGCTGTGGCGACTGTGTGGATGCCTGTCAGTTCGGTGCTATTCACATTAACGAGGCGACAGGGCTGCCCGAGGTTGACGAAGAGAAATGTACGGCCTGTGGTGCCTGTGCGAAGGCTTGTCCGAGAAACATCATCGAGCTGCGTAAGAATGGCCCGAAGGGTCGTCGTGTCTACGTCTCCTGTATGAACAAGGACAAGGGAGCCGTGTCGATGAAGGCTTGTAAGGTGAGTTGCATCGGATGCGGCAAGTGCGCTAGGGAGTGTAAGTTCGAGGCCATCACTATCGGACACAATCTTTCCTACATCGACCCGAACAAATGCCGGCTGTGCCGCAAGTGCGTGGAGGCATGTCCCACGAAAGCTATTCAAGCTGTGAATTTCCCCACGCCACCACCTGTTCCAAATGAAGGAGCTAAAGTCCTTAACTCCAACTCCCTTAACCCCCTTAACTCCCCCAAGAAATGACTACAAAAACATTCCGTATAGGTGGTATCCACCCCGAAGAGAACAAGCTGACCCACGAGTCACCTACCCAGGTGGCTCCTCTGCCAAAGCAGGCCATCTTCCCCCTGAGCCAGCACATCGGCGCACCTGCCCTGCCCGTTGTTCAGAAGGGCGACAAGGTGAAGGTGGGCACAAAGATTGCCGATGCCGGAGGCTTCGTCTCTGCTCCTATCTTCTCTAGTGTCAGCGGCACGGTGGAGAAGATTGATACCGCCATCGATGCTACGGGCTACCGTAAGCCCTGTATTATAATTAATGTGGAGGGCGACGATTGGGAAGAGACCATCGACCGCAGCGACAAGCTGGAACTGGTGAAGGACCATCCCGAACTGACCCCCGAGAAGATAATTACCTGTATCAAGGATGCCGGCATCGTCGGCATGGGTGGCGCCTGTTTCCCCACGTTCATCAAGCTCACGCCACCCCCCACGTTGAAGGCCGAGTGCGTGATTATCAACGCCGTGGAGTGCGAGCCATACATTACTGCCGACTATCGTCTGATGATGGAGCATGCCGACGAGATACTGGTAGGCCTGGAACTGCTGATGAAGGGAGCGAAGGTGACAAAGGGCTACATCGGCATAGAGACCAACAAGCCCGCTGCCATCTCCCTGCTCACCGAGAAAGTAGCGGCAATGTTCAATCTTCAATCTTCAATGTTCAATGTCCAGGTCGTTCCCCTGAAGCAACGTTACCCTCAGGGTGGTGAGAAGCAGCTTGTCGATGCCGTTATCCAGCGTCAGGTGCCTGCTCCGCCAGCCATCCCTGTCAGCGTTGGAGCCATCGTCCAGAACGTCGGTACTGCCTTTGCGGTCTATCAGGCCGTGATGAAGCACAAGCCCCTCTTCGAGCGTTACACGACCGTTACCGGCAAGCGTCTCTCCAAGCCTGGCAACTACCTCGTCCGTATGGGTACGCCGATGCAAGACCTTATCGATCTCTGCGGAGGTATGCCCGAGGGTGACAACAAGTTGCTTGCCGGTGGTCCGATGATGGGCAAGGCGCTTACCTCGACCGAGGTGCCTATCTGCAAGGGCACGAACAGCGTGACCATCCTCTCTGGTGATGAAGCCCGTCGCAAGGAGCCCCAGCCCTGCATCCGTTGTGCCAAATGCGTCGGAGCCTGTCCCATGGGTCTCGAACCTTACCTGCTGGCCAAGCTCTCGGAGGTGAAGAACTGGGAACGTGCCGAACAGGAGGAGATTGTCTCCTGCATTGAGTGTGGCTCCTGCCAGTTCACCTGCCCTGCCCATCGTCCCTTGCTTGACAATATCCGACAGGGCAAGGCAACAGTCATGGGGATCATCCGCGTTCGTGCGACAAAAGGTAACAAATCGTAAATCGTAAATTCGTAAATCGTAAATAAAAGCGATGAGTAAATTAGTAGTTTCACTTTCTCCCCACGCCCACGGCCGAGACTCTGTAGAGCGCAACATGTATGGCGTAATGATTGCCCTTGTTCCCGCCCTGCTGGTCTCGTTGTGGTTCTTCGGCATCGGCTCGGCCATCGTGTGCCTGACGAGCGTGGCAGCCTGCGTCTTCTTCGAGTGGACCATCAGCAAGTACATCCTGCGCAATGAGCATAATACCATCCTCGACGGTTCGGCAGCTCTTACGGGTATCCTCTTAGGCATGAACCTGCCGTCGAACCTCCCCGTATGGATTATCCTTATTGGCGCCCTTTTTGCCATCGGCGTGGGTAAGATGACCTTCGGCGGACTGGGCCAGAACATCTTCAACCCCGCGTTGGTAGGTCGTTGTGCCCTGCTCGTGGCCTTTCCTGCCCAGATGACTTCGTGGCCTGTGCCTGGACAACTCATGGACTATACTGATGCCGAGACGGGTGCCACACCGCTGGCCTTGATGAAAATGGCCATCAAGAGTGGCGATGCCTCCGTGCTTAACCAGCTGCCCGATGCCTTCAGCCTCCTGCTGGGCGACTACTCCGTAGGCGGCGGAGCAGGAGCCATTGGTGAGATTTGCGGACTGGCACTCATCGTCGGACTGGTGTTCATGCTATGGAGGAAAATCATTACCTGGCACATCCCTGTGAGCATTATCGCCACCGTGTTTGTCTTCAGCGCCATCATGCACCTCATCAATCCCGTCTATGCCGACCCCACAACGGTCATCCTCTCAGGTGGACTCTTACTTGGTGCCATCTTCATGGCTACCGACTATGTCACCTCGCCGATGACGCCGAAAGGTCAGCTTATCTACGGTGTCTCCATCGGCCTGCTGACTATCATCATTCGAAACTGGGGAGCCTATCCCGAGGGCATGTCGTTTGCCATTCTCATCATGAACGCATTCACGCCGCTCATCAACAATTATGTGAAACCAACGAGATTTGGAGAAGTCTTAGCCCCCTAAGTTAGGGGGTTGGGGGGCTGAACAGGCGCAGATTCCCTGCAAAGAATAATAACAAAAATGGTCTGATAAACGCTTGTTCAGACCCCCACCCCCCTAACTTAGGGGGCTTAGAAAGCAATGAAGAAGCTTGAATCATCATTAACGAATATGCTGCTAGTCCTTACTGGCGTGGCCGTCATCATGGGTGCCGTGCTGGCATGGGTGAACAGCGTTACCGCTGCCCCCATCGCCGATCAGAAGAAGAAGGCGCTGGATGACGGCATCAAGGCTGTTCTCGCCTGTGACGACTTGGTCGTGGCTGAACCCGATACTGTGAAGCAAAACGGCGCGAAAGGCAAGGAGCTGACCTTCGTCATCTATCAGGCACAGGACGCTCAGGGCAAGGATATTGGCGCCGCCGTGGAGAGCACGACGCTGGGCTTCGGTGGCAACCTGAAAGTGCTCGTGGGCTTCGACCCCGAGGGCACCATCAAGGGCTACACTTTACTGGAGCATGCCGAGACACCAGGTCTTGGTGCCAAGGCCGACAAGTGGTTCCAGAAAGGTGAGAAGGGCGACATCGTGGGCAAGAACCCGAAGGAACCCCTGACCGTCTCGAAGGACGGCGGACAGGTCGACGCTATTACTGCCTCGACCATCACCAGCCGCGCCTTCCTCCTCGCCGTCAACAACGCCTATAAGGCCTACAAGGGCACACTCACCGCAGACGGTCAGACGGGAGCCTCTTTCACTCCCGACACAAATATTTAAAAACTATGAACTATATCTCAATCATCAAAAACGGTATCGTAAAGGACAATCCTACGTTTGTCCTGATGCTTGGTATGTGTCCCACGTTGGCCACCACGACGTCGGCCAGTAACGGACTGGCAATGGGGTTGGCCACGATGGCCGTCCTCATCTGCACCAATTTCGTCATCTCTTGTATGAAGAGCATCACTCCCGACAAGGTGCGCATCCCCGTGTTCATCGTCGTGATTGCCG
Source organism: Prevotella sp. (assembly GCA_017475265.1). Classification (GTDB taxonomy): domain Bacteria; phylum Bacteroidota; class Bacteroidia; order Bacteroidales; family Bacteroidaceae; genus Prevotella. The sequence goes on from JAFVFY010000096.1 coordinate 18,157, forward strand.
CCTTCGTCACCATCTTGCAGATGGTCATCAAGGCCTACCTGCCCGACGTTGACAAGTCGCTGGGTCTCTTCATCCCGCTCATCGTGGTGAACTGCATCATCCTTGGTCGTGCCGAGGCCTTTGCTGCCAAGCAGAGTCCTGTGGCCAGCCTCTTCGATGGTATCGGCATCGGACTGGGCTTCACCCTTGCCCTGACGCTCCTGGGCATCGTCCGTGAGCTCCTTGGTGCCGGCAGCATCTTCGGCCTCACCCTCCTGCCCGAGACGTACAACATCCTCCTCTTCATCCTTCCCCCGGGAGCGTTCATCACCCTGGGATACCTGATAGCGATTGTTAATAAAATTAGATAACCTACATTGTAATATAGAAAAACAACGGATTAAAACTGATTTTACGGATTAATAATCAGTATAATCCGTGTAATCCGTAAAATTCGTTGTTGAAAAAAACATAAATAGTCCAAGTTCACTCCCCTTTCACTCCCCCAAAATTATGGAATACCTATTGATATTCATCAGCGCCATCTTCGTCAACAACATCGTTCTGGCGCAGTTCCTGGGCATCTGTCCCTTCCTTGGCGTGTCGAAGAAGATTGACACTAGCCTGGGCATGTCTGCTGCCGTAGCCTTCGTCATGGTGCTGGCCACGCTTGTCACCTGGCTTGTGCAGACCTACGTGCTCAACCCTTTCGGGCTGCAATACCTGCAGACCATCGCCTTCATCCTTGTTATCGCCTCGCTGGTGCAGATGGTCGAGATTATCCTCAAGAAAGTCTCTCCCGCCTTATATCAGGCCCTGGGCATCTTCCTCCCGCTCATCACGACCAACTGTGCCGTGCTGGGCGTTGCCATCCTCGTCATTCAGAAGGACTTCAACCTCGCCCAGAGCATCGTCTACGCCCTCTCTACGGCCATCGGCTTCGGTCTCGCCCTTACCGTCTTCGCAGGCATCCGCGAGCAGCTAGAGCTGTCTAACGTGCCCAAGGGTATGCGTGGCATGGCCATCGTCCTCGTCTCTGCCGGACTGCTCAGCCTTGCCTTCATGGGCTTCTCGGGTGTCGACGGCGGTCTTCGCGCCCTCTTTGGTCTCGACTAACCATCTTCTAAGTTGAAGATAATATAGAAATAATCCCGCGATTCTTTTGTGAGTTGCGGGATTATTCGTAACCTTGCTGCCGATTCACATGTAACCCTTAACCGTACTGCATAATGGGCAAAGACTTCAAAATCTCACAGTACAGCTACATTGCCAAGACTGCCCTTAGGTTCGTATCGGTAAATGTTCGCCAAATCATAAGCTTGATGGGCTTATAGTCATCAAACAGCTGCTTGACAAACTTTATTTCGAATACCAAACGGAAGTCGTTTTCGTCAGCAGTTTCAACAAACTCATGTTTGGTGCCGACACGAGCAACCTCTATTTGATACAAGTCGCGAATACCTTTACCCTTTGTGTAAGGCATGAAGTAGTAGAGTTTGTTGAGTTTTACCGTCGAAGGGAACTTCTTGCCCGTGAAGTATGCCTTGGCCCGCTGGTTGGTATAGGGCTCTATATACTTGTCAGGCACAAGACTTACCAAAACATTCTTCGAGTCATCGAGATCACTATTATCAATGTTCTTCTTACCAACAAAAAGATTACTGATGATATTGACATCCTTGGGATATTGCTCGTGCATATCGAACATATCAATCTCAAAGAGCTGGGGGGGCAACATTTTATGACCAGCCTTGTCTGCCGCTTCATACTGGCTCTCCTCAGGATGTTGGGCATCGATTTCATTGAATAAACGTATCAGTGAACGCCCGATAGCAAAAGCAAGGTTCACTGGCACGGCATTGCCAATCTGCTTGTATTGATCAGCAATGTTTCCTTCAAACACCCAGTAGTCAGGGAAGGTCTGAATACGGGCATATTCACGAACAGTCAGAGGGCGTGTCTCTGTGGGATGACAACGCTCTGTCTGTTTCTGAGCAGGTGCACAAGTCAGAGTCAACGATGGTTCATCCATTGACAAACGGCGAGCCATACCAGTCTTTCCTCCTCCCAGATAAAAGCTACCACCCATATATTCCTTTTGCTCCTCAACTGGCAGGTCGCGCCAATCGCCCCCCTCAGGCACCATTGCCATTACGCGGGCTTTCTTGGCTGGATAGGTATGGCCTTCTGATTCAGGAACATCATTATCAAAAAGTTCACCGCTGAAAAACGCATCGCGTAGTGTCATAACACGGCGATATGGATCTGGCCACTTGAAACGGAATCCCTGTTCATAAATGTCATTGCGGATAGCTATAAGTATAAGACGCTCACGCTTCTGAGGAACCTGATACATAATGGCTTTCAGTACACGAGGCTCTACCAATGTATAACCCAGCTCCTTGATGGCGTTGCGAATCACATCAAGTGTCCTTCCATCCTCATGCGACATCAAACCTTTTACGTTCTCACCCATGAACACCTTGGGTTGAATCTCCTTGACGGCACGAGCCAATTCAAAGAACAGCGTACCGCGAGTATCATTCAATCCACCTTTCTTACCAGCGTATGAGAAAGCCTGACAAGGGAAACCACCAGAAAGAAAGTCCACCTTACCACAAAGCGGAGTGAAGTCCACCTGATGGATGTCACCTTCCAGTACATTCCATTCAGGGTGATTACGTCTCAGAGTCTGGCAGGCCATAGCATCCATTTCATTCAACAGCACATGACGAAAACCAGCCAAGTGCATTCCAAGTGCCAAGCCTCCGGCACCAGCAAAAAGTTCTACTGAAGTATAGTCACGAAGAGGTGCGACGTGGAATTCCTCATCCCAATTGGTATCAAGCATCATCCTGACAGGTTCAACGTCAGTCAGCTCCTCCATGTAGAAACCCTGTTTGCCCTTCTCATTTCTATGATAAGGATATACGCCGTTCTCACCCCACTTCTGCGCAGTAGCAAGTGAAGTACCCGTGAGGTCGGCTAAGTTCGTTGCAGATAAAAATGTAGACATTGTCAGAAATTCTCAAATCCTTCGTAAGTCTTAAAGGCAAGCAGATATAGGCTCTTGTAGAAATCAGTTTTATTAAGTTCGTCGTAGACCGTATTCTTCAATTTTGCTGATGCATCCTCTTCTATGACATCGTCCAAAATATCAGGGAGAGCCTTGCATAACCTGAAAAAAGCATCTTTCTTGCCAAACACGATTTCATAGAATTTATCTATTGAAATGCGATGTATGCTTGGCCAATTGTATTTCTCTTTATGACCATTTTGTGTAACTGTCGCCTCCCAAACAATATCCTGTGATTGCCTTGCTATTGCTTCCACGAGATAGCAAGTAGCCTTGTTCCCAGAACGCATCACCTTGTCAAGCATTTTCAAATATGTAGCTGAAGTACTTGCAGAATTCATAGTGTTGTGTTTGTTCTTTACCTCTGCGTATATACAGCGTTCATCATTCAGAACATCAAAACCTCCCTTATCACCATTTGCAGGAACTTCCCATCCATTACCAGCGAACTTGAAAAGATATTGATGAAAATAACCTATACGATTATTATTGGTCTTATCTATCTGACGGATACATTCGCTTTCTATGGTTTGCAGCATTGTCTGACCATAAATCTTAGCATCAAAAGTCAGTTTAATGGGGTCAATGATATTCTGGTTGAATTCATGTAAATTAATGCTCCTGCGGTATTGAGATACCGTATTCTTCACGTGATTGAAAATATCTTTATCCGAAATAAAGCCTAAATTGTAATTCTTCATAGTTTTATATGCAGTTTCGGTTGTACGCGAAATAATAGCGAATGCTTTCTGTTAGTCCGGATTTCTCCCCGAACTGCGTGCAAAGGTACGAATTTTTTTTGTATTTTGAAGCGTTGAAAAGAAAAAGTGGAGATTTTTTTGCAAATTGCATGCTTTTTCGATAATTCTTAGTATATTTGGAGCACTACGCTTTTGTCGAGACGCTGCCGCCAACAGCTAGCAAGCGCAACCCGCACGTCTTCGAGGGGGCTACATCACCGTGACACGACGCGACGACGGCACGTACCACCCGAACTTCCAACCATACACACGGGCATAGCCTTCAACGTACAGCGCTATGCCTCGGAGGTGGCCAACGAATTGCTCTGGGCGCTGGAGGGCCTCGTAGAAGATTGAAGATTGAAAATTGAAGATTGAAATCTTACAGTCTTACAGTCTTACAATTAAAAAAAAGGGGTATGCATATCCGTTCCATCTCTTATAATTCTATTATAACTTATTGATATATAGTTAATTATATATATAGTATATATAATATGGAGGAAATGATACCCCCTCAAAAAACAACTGTAAGACTGTAAGACTGTAAGATTACAACAATTATTATTCATCTAAAAAGCTGAAACACAATGAAATACGACATCAGTAAACGCAAGGCACCCGAGATGCCTACCCTCGGAAAGGGTACAGAATGTATCAGATTACTGCTCTCACAGGCCTCAAAAGACATGCATGAACCCCTGTTTTCGATGTTTTCCCTGCTCTTGGCGCACATATCAGCGGCGCAGAATTTCAGTATACCGACCTTATTTGGAAGGAAATGTGTGGCAAAATGGCCCATCAAGTAGTCGATTCGGGGTGTAATAAGGGTTAATTGACCGATTAGCTGAAAGCAATTTGTCGTGATTTCCGTCAGCACGACGATGCTGAGATGGAAACGGCTTTGTCGGATAGAGAAAACGGCTTTCTCTTTGAGACAAAACGGCTTTCTTTGGTAAAGAAAACGGCTTTCTCTAGGAACCCAAATAGAGTGCCTTTCTGCGCGCGAAGTTAACTAACTTTTTGTTAAGAAAACAAGTTGTCCATAATTATTGTGTGAAGAAAACTTCCGCTATACTCATTGTAAGTCAGTCCGTAGGTTGTAATGAGTACAGGATGGATAACCGTACGACGGTTTATCATTTCAGAGAGCACAATCTGACGATGGGCCAATTTCCGTTCATACGCCTTAGTCACCTTGAAATCGTCACCGCAGAACTTCATCTCGCACATATTAACAACATTATCCTTGCGACTGATGAGCAAATCAATTTGGGTACCCTCTTTTTCATCATCGCCACGCAGAGCCCATGCCGACTGTGTTGAACTGACGCCCGAAATGCCCAAGGCAGCCTTTATCTGCTGGATGTGGGCAAGGCAGACTTCCTCGAAGGCAACACCTCGCCAACTGGTGACCGACTGAGATTGCTGGCTAATCATCCAGAAGTCCGGATTCATCTTATCCTGACCAACTACCCAGTGCAAGTGGAACAGACAGAACGGGTCTGTAAGTTTGTATGTCTCATTTCGTTTGCCAGTTCCAAAGGGTACGTATTTCAGTATGAAGTCGCTCACTTCAAGAGCCTTCAGCATTTTAGTTGCCGTTCCGCTGTCGTCAATACCCGTCTTCTGAAGTATTTCCTGACGGGTAAACCCCGCATGCTTGGTACTCAGCAATTCAACAATACGTTTCATATCTTCAGGGTTGGTGAAAACAGCTGAAAACAATCTATCATATTCCTCCCGAAGTTTTGCATTATTGGCAAAGAACAATCTGTCAATATTCTGAGCCAGGCTAAGCCCTTTCTGGAAATAACTGAGATAATAGGGTATGCCTCCGAGCATCATGTAACTTTGAACAATGTCATAACGCGACAACTTAATGTTGCGACTCTGAAAGAACTCCTCACATTCTTTCAGAGTAAACGGAGAGAGTTTCATTTCGTAGGTCACACGACCGTACAGACCGCCATGATTATTGATGAGATTGTCGAGGATCCAAGAAGTAGCACTTCCACAGACCACCAGCATGAAATGATGCCGATGGCAAGCCCATCCATTCCAGAATCCTTCAAGTGCAGTCACGAATCCAGAGCGAGGCGTATCCATCCATGGGAGTTCGTCAAGAAATACTACTTGTCTTGAGCCGTTGTCGATGGATTGAAGATGCATCTCCAACATAAAGAAAGCCTCAAGCCACGATGAGGGACACTTGCTTTTCTTCATGCCCTGCGAAAGCAACGAGTGGTAGAAATGTTTCAACTGGTCTTTCAACATATTACGCTTACCATTGTCGTCTATTGGCGAAAGCCCGGCATGACGGATAGTGATGTGACTGCCCAGTGTCTCGTCTACCAGAAATGTCTTTCCTACACGGCGGCGACCATAAACGGCCACAAACTCTGCTCTATTGCTCTTATAGAGGTCTAGCAGTTCTCTCTGTTCTTGTTTTCTTCCAATTAATACTTTCATAAAAAGTGCTTTTATTTTTCTGCAAAGATACAAAATACCTTGATTGCAGAAAAATAAAAGCACAAAAACTACCTTTGGTTTGTGATTTTTAACTATTCTTGGCCCTTGTTTCCTCCTGTTGCTAAAGAAAGTTCGCCTGTTTTTACCTTATTTCCCTAGGTAGTTCTTTGCCAGATAGTCGTTGAATTGGTCTTTGTAGAGGTCTCCCAGGGGCAGGTAGGTGTCTGCGTCGAGGATGATGCGGTTCTTGTTCACTTCCTGAATCTTCTGGAGGTTCACGATGTAGGAGCGGTGTATGCGCATGAACTGCTGAGGCGGGAGGTAGTCCTCCATCTTCTTCATGGATAAGAGGGTGATGATGGGTTTCTGGCCTTCGAGGTGAATCTTCAGGTATTCGCTCATGCCCTCCACATAGCGTATGTCGGCAATGGAGATGCGCACTACGCGGTAGTCGGTCTTGACAAAGATGGTGCCATTGCTCTGGTCTATAGGACTGCTCTGCTGGGTGGCAGGACTGTTCTGGTGGCGCAGGTTGTACTGCTCCTGCACCTTCATGGCTGCACGCAGGAAGTCGTTCATGCCAAAGGGTTTCAGGAGGTAGTCGACGGCGTTCACCTTGTAGCCCTCGATGGCATATTCAGAGTAGGCTGTGGTGAAGACAATGAGCGGAGGAGCAGCCAACTGTCGCACGAAGTCCATGCCTGAGAGGTCGGGCATGTTGATGTCGCAGAAGATGGCGTCAATGACCTCCTTCTCCATTATCTCACGGGCCTGGAGGGCACTCTGGCATTGTCCGGCAAGCTCTAGGAAGGGAACCTTGCTGATATATGTGGTGAGCTGGCGAAGGGCCAGGGGTTCGTCGTCGATGGCAAGTACTTTTATCATTATAGATTTGAGGTTTGAGATTTGAGGTTTGAGATTTGAGATGTAGGATTATAGGGGGAGTCGTAGGGTTACGGTGTAGGTGGATTCTGTATCGTCGATGTCAAGTGTGTAGCTGTTGCCATAGAGCAGATCTAGACGGCGGTGGGCATTCTGCAGGCCTACGCCATGCTCTGAGGGATTGGCTGTTCCTTCGGCCTTGGCCTGCTTACTGTTCATGCATTTGAAATGCAAGAAAGAGCTTTCTCCCTCCTCCAGTTGGATGTCAATACCCACGAACGATGGCTGCTGGTAGCTGACACCATGCTTGAAAGCATTCTCAACAAAGGTGATGAGCAGCAGCGGCGGAATCTCACGGTCGGGGATAAGGTCGGGCATATTGACGGTGATGGTCACGTGGTCGGTGAAACGCATCTTCATCAGCTCGATGTAGTTCTCCAGGAATATGAGTTCCTGGCGTAGGGCCACTTTCTGCTTGCTGCCCTCATAGAGCACGAAGCGCATAATCTTCGACAGCTCCACAATGGTCTCCTTGGCCTGCTCAGGGTCTATGTCTACCAGCGCGTGGATATTGTTCAGCGTGTTCATCAGGAAGTGCGGGTTTATCTGGTATTTCAGATACTCCAGCTGCTGCTCCAGGTTGTCGTTCTCCAGTTGTAGCAGACGTTCCTGGTCCTTACGCTGGCGGAAATAGAGCTTCACGCCGAGGTTCATGCCGAGCATGAGAATAAAGATAATGGTGGCCACCACATCGTGCTGGCCGATGATGATGGGTGGACGGTGGTCTTCCTTGAAACGGGGAGGTGGGCCGTGATGCTTGTCTTTGCCGAAGTCCTTGGCGTCGGGTGGTGGAGGTGGAGGCCCAAAATGCTCTTCATCATCATGTTGCATCCGCTCTGCAAAGGCGGGCGGATTATCGTGCCTATGAGGGCCTTTGGGCAGATCAGGACGGCTGCATTGCAATACGAGGAACAATCCCAGCAGGACGGCCAACGATGAGAAATAGAGCACACGACGCTGACGGTACACCAAGAGTGGAGCAAGCAAATAATTGTGCACCAGGAACATGACGAGGAAGACGGCATACTGTCGCCACATCAGCAGTAGCTCACTCCAAGGGAAGGCCGTGTCGGAAGGCAAGTGGCTCAGCCTCATATAAATGCTGAACAGCGGCGTCAGGAACAGCAGCAGCCAAAGTGCAAGGTAGAGATAGAGTTCCTTGCGGCTGTCCTGAAAGAATATTTTGTTAGTCTTTGTGTAGAGTTTTCCCATACAAACGTCAATTAAGCGTTGCAAAGGTACGGATAATTAATTGTGACTGCAAATCAATTCTACGAAATGCCTCTTTTGTTCAACTAATGTACGACGCAGAGCAGACGGAAGGGACAGTTGGTGCAGCGGGTTCGGTCTTGGGTGGGAAGGAAGGGAACGTCAGGTTCGAAGATTTCGCCTATGACCTGCTTGAGGAGAGACATGAACTGGTTGGCGTAGGGGGTGACGTCGTTGATGTAATCCTTGCCGAACTTCAGAATCGGGTTGTAGTCGTCGGCTCCGGCGTGCTGGATGAAGAGCAGGGCAGGGGAAATGGTTGAACATTGACCATTGAACATTGACCGTTGACCATTGACCGTTGACCATTGACCATTGAACATTGAACATTGAGTGTTGACCGTTGAGACGATGATGCTGTAGAGGAAGGTTTGGAGGTAGTAGTCGCTGTGGTTCTTCAGTTGGTCTTGCTGGAAGATAGCCTCCACACCTGAGAGGGGCGTGGGCATGTTGCTGCCTGTCTTGTAGTCTGTGACGCGTATTTGCTCGCCGTTGTTGTTCACAATGCGGTCTAGGCGGTCGATGCGGCCGCCGATGGTGAGGGTCAGGGGTTTTGTATCACCCCCAATCGTAATGGGCATGGTGACGTCGGTCTCCAAGCCAATAATGGTGAAGGGGGCGAGCCGAAGGTCGATGGTGAGCAACTGGCGGAGGTAGTGGATGATGACCTCGCGGTTGATGAGCTGGAGGCCGCTGAGGTCAGGGGTCTTGCCTGATTCGAGGTGGAAAAGTTCCTGACGGATGGCCTGGTCGACGGCTATCTCGATGTCAATCTTCTTACGTAGCATTTGCTCCAGGTCGGAGGCGAGAATCTGATGACTCTTCTCCATGAGACGGGAATAGATGATGCGGGCGGCCTCGTGGAAGATGTTTCCGAAGATGCGGTTGTCGATGGTGTCATCGTCGGTCTCGTCGGGTTCGCGGAGATTGTGAACGTAGGTGTAGTAGAACTGAAGGGGACAACGAAGGTAGCGGTTGACGGCAGAGGGGGTGAGACATTGGCCATTGAAGCGGGCAAGGAGCTGCTGCATCATCTCCTGGGTCTTGTTAACCTGTTGCGGAAGGAAGGGAATGAACGTCTGCGGGGCCTGGAGCGAGCGGGAAGCGATGTGGTGATGCTGGTCCTCGACCATGAGCTGGATTAAGAAGCGGCTCATCTCGCCAGTATGGCCCTCGCTGGTGGCGTTATTATATATTATTGTGACATCGTCGGCACGTTGCAGGAGACGGTGGAAGTAATAGCTGTAGATGGCCACCTTGTGGTCGGAGGTGGTCAGACCGTATGCCTTGCGAATGGAGTAAGGGATGAACGATGTGTCGTTCACACCCTTGGGGATGTTGCCCTCGTTGGCAGAGAGCAGCAACACGTGGCGGAAGTCCAAACAGCGGGTCTCGAGCAGTCCCATTATCTGTAGGCCTTGGGCGGGTTCGCCGTGGAAGGGGATGGTGGTGGCATCCATGAGCTGGGTGACGAGACGCTGCAAGGTGATGATGTCTACAAGGAGGTCGCCAGCGTTTACGAGGGTTAGCAGACGGTTGAGGAGAGTGTAGGCACGGAAGAGCGACTCGGCGTGGATATTGAAGGCTCCTTCTGGTGCCTCTTGGGAGGATTGTCTGGCAACGACGCGAACCACATCGCTCATCCATTCGAGCAAACTGCTCTGAGTGTCGAGGGGACGGAAGAGAAGGGTGGTGGCCTCGTCGATGCAGAGCTGTGACGGGGTGGGGTAATAGAGCTTCTGATTGTTCAGCTCTTGGTGGAGGTCGGCTATCTGTGGGGAGAGGTCGGCAATGTAGGGATGACGAAGCAGGGCATTTACCTGACGCAGACGATAACGGTCGCGACTGGGCTGGTAACCTTGGGTGCGGAGGGCAAAGAGGATGGCTATGAGAGATGCAACGGGAGCCTGGGAGAGAGGGTAGCCTGTGGTGACGTTCACCTGGTCAACACCGTCGGGAAGACAATGGATGACGGTGGGAAGAAGCTTCTCGTCGCAGAGCACGATAGCGGTGTCGGGGGAGATTTGAGGGTTGAGGGTTGAGATTTGAGGGTTGAGAGTTGAGGGTTGAGATTTGAGAGTTGAGGGTTGAGATTTGAGCCATTGGGCGACGTAGCGGGCCTGGATGTTCTCGGTGGGAGCAGAGGCAACGGTAATGTCCTTGGGCTGGGAGAAACAGTTGTAGATGGTCTCATCCTTACGGTCTAGCTCGTTGGGGAAGAGCTGCAGGTTCTGGGTGATGAACGTTCCTGTCTCGCCCTGTAGATAGTAGTCGTCGAAATCCCAATAGAAGCGGGCACGACCTTCACGCTTCAGCCAGGTGAAGAGACGCTGCTCCACTTGCTGGAGGACGTTGAAGCCTACGAAGACGTAAGACCCTAATTCCTCCTCTGACCTGTCAAGCTTTTCTACTACCTCGCGATAGAGCGCACCCTCGTAGGCCAGTCCCTGTTGGGAGAGCCGGTCGTTGAAATCGTGGTAGATGTCGGCTATGTGCGACCATAGGCGGAGGAAGCGTTCACGTAGCAGCGTGGTATGTTCAGGCGAGAACGTGGAGAAGAATTTCTGTAGTGCCTCCTTCTGTTCGTCGGTGAGGTAGTCGATACTGTCCATCTCGTGTAGGTCGCTGAGGTTGGTCAGCACTCGGTCAGCATCGGCCATGCTCTTGTCCAGGTCGTCGAAGTCGGAGAGGAGCAGCTGTCCCCAGCCGTAGAAATGGTCGAGGGTCTCGTCGAAGCCCGTCATCGCCGTGAAGGAACGGTGAAGCTCACAGACCAGTTTGATAGGGTCGGCAACGGTTTTGTGGCTCTGCTGACGGAAGAGTTCGCTGATGGTCACGTAGCGAGGACTCCAGATGGGGTGGTCGGAGAGGCGTGCCAGATGGGCGTTGAGAAAGAGCGACGCACGCTTGTTGGGGAATACCACCGTGAGCTGCGACAGGTCATTGCCGTGCTTGCGAAGCAGGTCTTCGGCGACGTGTTCAAGGAAAGGTTTCACCATTTAACAATAACCAATAAACAATAACCAATAAACAATAACCAAATAAACAATAACCAATAAACAATAACCAATGAACAAATAAACAATAAACGATGAACAAATAAGCAATAACCGAATGATGCGCTATTCCCGATAGGCCCAGCGGAAGAGGAAGTACATCAGGGTGCCAACGGCAAGTCCAGCGATGGCATCGATGGCGTAGTGAGCCTGGATGTAGAACGTGGCAAAGAACATCAGCACGGCGAGGGGAATCATGGTGAAGAGCAGCCGACGGTTGCGTGCCTCACGCGCCAGCCAGAGCACCACCGTGGTGATGCCCACATGACTGCTGGGGAAGGCCGCCGTAGGTCGCTCACCGGCATTATGTGCTTCTACCAGAAGGCGATAGAACAGGCCGTCCTTCCATCCTGGCAAGGGCAGCATCTGGTCCTGGTTCAAGACGTCGAAGGGCAGCCGGTCGAAATAGTCGCCCAGATGGGGAAACTGCCCCTGGGCTATGAGGTCGGTGCCCACGGCCTGGAAGTAGAACTGAGGCCCTGCTACGGGCAGGAGCACAAAGATGACGTAGAAGAGGAAGAACGAGGCAAGGATGATGAACGCCGAGCGCAGGAACCGTTCGTAGCGGAAGAAGAAATAGAACAGCAGCACGGCGGCAATCATCGGATAGTAGCTGACATAGCCCAGCGTCAGCAGTTCGCTGACAAAGGGTGAGGCATAGGTATGGCAGAACGTCAAGGCTGGCTGGAAACCAAAGAGCGACTGCTCGGCCTGCGCAAAGAAGGCATCGAGGTTGGGGAAGATGCGGTTTAGCTCGAATGTGTCGGGATACCACCAGCCAAGGAAAATCATCTGCCCCGCAACACGTCCGAACAGCGTCAGGCGGCAGGGGAACAACCTGTAGGCTCCCCACAGTGCCAGCGTCATCACCAAGGCCTGTCCACGTCCAAAGAGCATCTGCACAGGGTCGTGCAGACGGCTGTAGCTGGCTACGATGAAGATGGTGGTGAGCGCGGCGTAGAATACCATAGCCCACTCCAGCCACAGCAGCCCACGGATGGGCTTTGCCTCCAGTTTCAGCAGTTGTCTTAGCAGTTTCATTTATTCCACTGGAACCAGCTTGATGAACATCAGGATGCTCTCGGCCGAACCTTTCGTAATCACATATTGTGTTCCGGCGGCGATGCTGATGGGCTCCATCTCGTAGTAGGCACCCTCGGCGTTCTCCTTTCCGCCTACGGTGGTCTTCTGCCCATTCAGGGTCACGTCACGTCCTGTCTTGGCAGTGGCCAGCACCAGTGTCATCTGGTAGTCCTTCTGCGGAGTAAAGGTGACGCTGCCCTTCGAGTTGAGCTTCACGCCTTTCTTGCAATAAGTGCCTTCGTAGGTGCTCTTTCCGTCGCCATAGTCTCCAGCGGCGGTGAACATGCTGCTAGAGGGAGCCCCGTCGAAGCTGGCAAGGATGGTGCCTTCGGGAACGATGGGGTCAACAGGTTTATCGGGGTCAACGGGGTCGTCGTTTCCGCCCTGCGACTCTTCGCCAAACAGACCCACGAGGCTGGTCTTGTAGCTGTCCAACAATCCGCCCAGCACGCTGTCGTAGGCCGAGTCCTCATCATCATTGCCCACATTGTCCTTGAAGGTGTAGGCGAAGTCGCCGTGGTTCAGTCGGCCGGCACCATAGAATCCCGTGACGGTCTCGGGCACGTCTGTAGCAGTCTCGGGGGTGTAGTCGTACATCAGCTGTGGGTTGGTGTCGAAGTTGTTGTAGGCGTAGGGATTGGCCAGGACCTCTGCTTTCACATTGCCCTTTTCGTCTTTCTTGATGTAATAGGTGAGCTTCGTCTCTTCGGTAATCTGCTCGTTGCGGCTGCCGGCCTCGTATGCATCGAAGCCTGTGGTAGTCGGATTGCTCTGTGTGTAGTATCTGAAGTTGGTGGCGCTGCGGTCGAAGTAATTGCCGTAGGCCTTGATGTAGCCGGGCTGCTCGTCGGAGAATGTGCCGCTGCCCAGCGCGTCGGTGCCCTGCAGAGAGTTGAGGATAGGCTTCTTGGTCTTCAGGAAGTAGTTGTTCTCCACGAAGAGGCTGCTGCCTGTCGTGGCACCCACGCCATACTTGGCCACATTGTCGAAGTAATTGTTCCACACATGAACCGTCATGGTACGCACACGCGGATGGCGTGAGTCGCTGTGGTCGAACCAGTTATGGTCATACGAGATGTAGTTGGGGCCACTTTCGTCCTTCATGCCGAACATGTTGGTCTTGCCCGTGTCCCAGAAATGGTTGTAAGAGACGGTGACGAGCTTCGAGTCGGACTTCACATCCACCTGTCCGTCGCCCTTGTCGTGGTCGCCGCTGCCGTGCTTGCCGTAGAAGAAGTCGCAGTGGTGCACCCAGATGTTTGAGTTGTCGGTGTCCATCGATATGCCGTCGTCCATGCAGCGCATGATGCCCAGGTTACGGTACTCCACGCCCTTGGCATTGCGCACGAGGAATCCGAAGCCGCGCAGGGTGGCGTCATCGCCGATGCCCTCGAAGGTGAGGTTGAGCTCTGAGTCGGCCTTGCGGCCCTTCACCTGAATGCCCTCCGCGCTGCTGCCGATGGCGTCAAGGTCGTCCTTCTCCACCAGTCCGATGAAGCGGAAGGCGATGGGCGTAGTGTCCTTTCCCTTCTCGTAGCCAGCGATGATGGCCTGCAGACCCACGCAGGGGTTCGTCTCGGCTCCAGCCACATTGGTCTTGATGGTCTTGGCTGTGCTCTTCGTCACATAAAAGACCTTGGCCCCTTGCTTCAGCGTACCGTCGGCGTTGTAGGCGCCAGGGGCATAGCCGTTCATAAAGGCAAAGCCCTGGCGTGAGTAGCTCCTCACCACGATGTTGCTGACGTGGGTGTCGGCCAGGGTGGGCATTCCATCACCTTCGGGGAACACAGGCCTTACCATCAGTTCGTAGGTCCCAGGGGCCAGGCCCACCACGTCGACACGGGCGTAACTTCCGTAATTGCGCACCAGTTGCTCGTCCACCTTGGTCCAGTCTTTATACTGTCCGCCCAGCACAAACACATGATAACCAATGGCTCCCGGGCTGCCGTTCCACTTGGCATAGAGCGATTCCTGCCATCCCCGAACCTCAGTCATCTCCACAGTGTTTGGCTCGATGATGGGGTCTTTTCCAATGGGTGAGACCCCTGCCATAATGCTGATTACCGATGCAATGTCGGCCACATCCACTGAGCCGTCGCCATTGACATCGGCCGACACGGACGGAACGTCCGCGCTCCTACCGGCCATCACGTCGATAATTGTTGAAATGTCGGCCACATCAACCGAACCGTCTCTGTTCACGTCGCCTGTTTTGTTGTTTGCAATCGCAGTGACACCAACCATGAGCAGCGCGAATACAGCAAGAATGTTTTTATTCATAATTATTGTTTTTGAAAACATGTCCTTATGCCAAAACATGTCCTTAAGTCCTTATGTCAGAAAATAAGTGCGTATGTTCATATTCTTGTAATCGCTGCAAAGGTACGACAAAGAATCGAGACCCCCAAAATTTTGCAAGATTATTTAGGAGTCGGGACGGAATAATCATAATTTTGCTTAATTCTTTCGTCCTTTTCTTGGCTATGTGCCGAATTATGAATAATTTTGTTCCCCAAAATTTGAATTTTAACATTATTACCAAATATTATTACCAAAAACTATGAAAGTCTACCAGACAAACGAGATCAAGAACATTGCACTCATTGGCAGTGCGGGTAGCGGCAAGACCACTCTTGCCGAGGCATTAGTCTACGAGGCCGGCATCATCAAGCGCCGCGGCACCGTGGAGGGTAAGAACACCATGAGCGACTACTTCCCCGTGGAGCAGGAGTATGGCTACTCGGTATTCTCGACCGTGTTCCACACTGAGTGGAACGGCAAGAAGCTGAACTTCATCGACTGCCCGGGCTCGGACGACTTCGTGGGCGGTGCCATCACAGCCCTCAACGTTACCGACCAGGCTGTTATCCTCGTCAATGGACAGTATGGCCCCGAGGTGGGTACGATGAACGCCTTCCGCAACACCGACAAGCTTCAGAAGCCCGTCATCTTCCTAGTGAACCAGCTCGACCGCGAGCATTGCGACTTCGACCAGATTCTGCACCAGATGCAGGAGACCTACGGCAAGAACTGCGTGCCTGTGCAGTACCCCGTTGCCACAGGTCCCGACTTCAACAGCATCATCGACGTGCTGCTGATGAAGAAGCTGACATGGAAGGCCGAGGGTGGTGCTCCTACCATTGAGGACATCCCCGCCGACCAGATGGACAAGGCCCAGGGCTTGCACGACGCTCTCGTGGAGGCTGCCGCTGCCGGTGACGACGCCCTGATGGAGAAATTCTTCGACACCATGGAGCTGAGCACCGACGAGATGCGTGAGGGCATCCGCAAGGGTCTCGTCACACGCAGCATCTTCCCCATCTTCTGCGTCTGCGCCGCTAAGGACATGGGTGTGCGCCGTCTGATGGAGTTCCTCGGAAACGTTGTTCCCTTCGTCAGCGAGATGCCGAAGGTGAAGAACGCTGCCGGAGCAGAGGTCGCTCCCGACGCCAACGGCCCCGAGTCGCTCTTCTTCTTCAAGACCGGTATTGAGCCGCACATCGGTGAGGTGAGCTACTTCAAGGTGATGAGCGGAACGGTGAAGAGCGGCGACGACTTGACCAACGCCGACCGTGGCTCGAAGGAGCGCATTGGAACATTGTACGCATGCGCAGGTACGAACCGAGTGCAGGTGGACGAGCTGAAAGCTGGTGACATCGGTTGCACCGTAAAGCTGAAGGACGTCAAGACGGGTAACACGCTGAACGGCAAGGACTGCGCCGACTGGAAGTTCAACTACATACAGTACCCGAACTCGAAATTCTCGCGTGCCATCAAGGCCATCAACGAGAGCGAGACGGAGAAGATGATGGCTGCCCTGAACAAGATGCGTCAGGAAGACCCGACATGGGTGGTCGAGCAGTCGAAGGAGCTCCGCCAGATTATCGTCCACGGACAAGGTGAGTTCCACCTGCGCACGCTGAAGTGGCGTATGGAGAACAACGAGAAGATTCAGATTGAGTATCAGGAGCCGAAGATTCCATATCGTGAGACCATCTCGAAGATGGCCCGTGCCGACTACCGCCACAAGAAGCAGTCGGGTGGTTCGGGACAGTTTGGTGAGGTGCACCTCATCATCGAGCCTTACACCGAGGGAATGGAAGATCCCGTGAGCTTCATGATTGGCAACCAGGAGTTCAAGATGAACATCAAGGGCAAGGAAGAAATCGACCTCGAATGGGGCGGTAAGCTCGTGTTCATCAACTCGGTTGTCGGTGGTGCCATCGACCTGCGCTTTATGCCCGCCATCCTGAAGGGTATCATGCAGCGCATGGAGCAAGGCCCGCTCACCGGTTCGTATGCCCGCGACGTGCGCGTCATCGTCTACGATGGAAAGATGCACCCCGTGGACTCCAACGAGCTCTCGTTCATGCTCGCCGGGCGTAACGCCTTCTCACTCGCATTCAAGGAGGCCGGCCCGAAGGTGCTTGAGCCTATCTACGACCTCGAGGTGCTCGTGCCCGCCGACTACATGGGCGACGTGATGAGCGATCTGCAGGGACGCCGGGCCATTATCATGGGTATGGACAGCGAGGCTGGCTACCAGAAGCTCAACGCCAAGATTCCTCTCAAGGAGCTGGCCAGCTATTCGATAGCCTTGTCATCACTGACGGGTGGACGTGCTTCGTTCCAGACCAAGTTCTCTTCCTACGAGCTTGTGCCTAACGACATACAGCAGGCACTCATCAAGGCTCACGAGGAGGAGATGAAGGACGAGGATTAATCCCCTACGTGCGAACATTATTTATAAACCCAGGACTGTCACGTCCTGGGTTTTTAGTAAACCTGCCTCTGTACTCATGAAAAGGATAGTATTCATATACTTTATTTTGGTCATGGCCTTCTGCACGGCTACGGCCCAACAAGAAACCGTGGGACAAATCAGTATCACGGTGGACTCGACGCTGAACCCCCAGCGGAAAGTGACGGCACATCTGAAGATGGACGGTTACGATGGTGCCATCGGCATCAAACTACGAGGCAACAGCTCGCTGGGCTTCAACCAGAAGAAGTACACCTTTGAGCTGCGTGACGAGCAGGGCAAGGAGGTAGAGGCTCCGCTGATGGGCATGCCCGCCCACAGTAAGTGGGTGCTGCTGGCTCCCTATAATGACGTCTCGGCAGTACGCGACCCGCTGGCCTTCCAGCTGTGGCGCGACATGGGGCATTGGGGACCACGCACGAGGATGGCCGAACTGACGATGAACGGCGACTATTGTGGTATCTATATTCTCTCGGAAGCTATCAAGCGAGGCAAAGACCGCGTGGATGTCGCGAAGTTGAAAAAGAGCGATGTCAAGGGACGCGACGTGACGGGAGGCTACCTGTTGCGCATCGACACCTTCGGCGAAGACGAGGCGACCTTCACCTCGAAGGTTCCAGGCATCGGCGAGGGCAATATGTCAACTCAGGTCATCTGGTCGTGCTTCTATCCAAAGAAGAAGAAACTGCAGCCAGAACAGTTTGACTACATCCGTAACTACGTAGACACCGTGGAGCAAGTGATTCAGTCAGACTATTTTGCCGACCCAGAGCGCGGCTATGCCCGCTATATTGACGTGCCCTCGTTTGTAGACTATTTCATCCACACAGAGCTGAGCCTCAATGCCGACGGCTACAAGCGCAGCGCCTACTTCTACAAGGAGAAGCAGAACGCAGACGGTACGGGCGGAAAACTCGTCGCTGGCCCTGTCTGGGACTACAACCTGGCCTACGGCAACGCCAACTTCGCCAATGCCGACAATATAGAGGCGTGGAACTTCGAAGGGGCAAGCAATAACCCCACGCCCGCACTTTGGCAGCGGCTGTTGCAAGACCCCGCATTCCGAAAAGCGGTGAAGGTGCGCTACAAGACCCTGCGCAAAAGCGTGCTGAGCAACAAGGCCATTAATGCCTACATCGACCGCCACGCCCAGCTGCTGGCTCCTTGCCTCGACCGCCATTTCGGAAAATATCCCGAATTGCTCGTTTCTGAGGAAGAGAAGAAAAACCTGCCAAAGCCCCAGCCCTTCGGCACTTTCCCACCGATGGGAGAAGGTTTTCCGCCGATGGGTGGTGACTTTCCGCAAATGGGAGAAGGCTTCCCGCCGATGGGAGAAGGCTTCCCGCCGATGGGCGATTTCGGAGGGTTTGGTGGTGGCTTCAATGCCGCGAGCATGTTTGCAGCCTATCGTGTCAGTTCCTACGACGAGGAAATCCAGATTCTGAAGAAATGGCTTGCCGACCGCCTGTCGTTCCTCGACGCAAACATCAAACGGTTTGACAAGGACTGGCAGCCGCGCATACAGGAGCTCAAGGAAATCAAGATGCCGCAGTTCAATGGCGGCTTCCCCTTTCCTTTCCCTTCTTCAGGACAATAACTGCAGGGACTTACTTTATGTCTTCTATTGTTGAGAAATAATGGTCGCGCAACGGTTTCTGAACAGGCGCGCCATTCAGGGTGATTGTTTCCTGTAACTTGATATCGGCCGAGGAACTGCCAATCTTGACAAGATATTGGCCGGGTAGTACGTTCCATTGGCGTTGCCCCTCGTGGCTGTAGAAACCGAACTGGTCTGTATACAACTTCACATTGACAGTCTTGCTCTCGCCGGGCTGTAGGGTCAGACGGGCAAAACCTTGCAGCTGGATAGGACGGATTTGCTGGTCAGCGCTAGTGGGGGATATATATATCTGTGCTACCTCGTCGGCAGCCATCTCACCTGTGTTCTTCACCTCAAACGTCAGGTTGATGCCCTCGTCCGTCGTCGAGACCTGTGGAGTGCTGGCATACTCGCCAGCCACTTTCAGGTTGCTATATTCGAAAGTGGTGAAGCTCAGACCATAGCCGAAGGGCCAGGATAATTTACAATTTGGCGATTTACAATTTACCATTTCTGAGGGGTAGTTGTAGCAGATGGGTTCGTCAATCTCAGTATTGGGATAGCTGACAGAGAGCTTGGCAGATGGCGACACCTTGCCAAAGAGGATGTCAGCCACGGCATTGCCGCCCTCCTCACCTGGATACCAGGCATGAATAACAGCTGCACATTTCTCAGCCAAACCGGAAACCACCAAAGCCCTGCCTCCGAACATCACCAGCACCACTGGTTTGCCTGTCTTGATGAGTTCCTCCACAAACTGCTCCTGCTTGCCGGGCAGACGAAGGCCCTGACGGTCGCGGTTCTCACCGCAGAGCATCACGTTCTCACCAACTGCAGCCACAATCACATCGGCATGCTTGGCCATTGCAAGTGCTTCCGCCTTGTCGGCCTTCTCGCCAGAATCGACTTTACGGTGCAGGATGTCATACTCCCAGGCACGTTCGTCGCCCATCTCGCCGTACTTCGTCTCAATCTCTTCCGTCCAATCACAACCACGGGAATACATCACGTTCACGCCCTCTGGCTTACGTCCGTTCATGCCCTCCTGCAACTTGACGATATGCGGGTTGTCACGGTCGGCCACATCCTCTACCTTCTTCCAGAAGTATGACATAGCTGGATAGGTATAGTCGCCGCACATGGCCCAGATGGAGTTGGCATTTGGACCTGTGAGCAGAATGTTGACCATTGAAGATTGACCATTGACCATTGAAGGTCTCAGTGGCAGAATGCCATTGTTCTCCAACAGAACGATTGACTGACTGGCGATGTCGTATGCCGTCTGGCGTTCCTCGGGACTATCAAGCTTTACCTCCTCCTTACTGTAGAGGTAGGCATCCTTGTCGAAGAGTCCTGCACGGAACTTATGGCGCAGCACGTCCTTCACAGCACGTTCCAGCGTCTCAGGTTTTACCAGTCCCTTGTCTATAGCCTCCTGCAAGAACTGATAGTTGTCGCCGTGGGGGAAGTCGACATCATTGCCACCATTGATGGCTGCGGCAGCCTTCTGTACAGCATCGTCCAAGTCGGGTAATTGGTCGATGGCAGTATAGTCGCTCACTACCATGCCGTCGAAGCCTAGATACCCATGAAGGATGTCCTGCAATATCTCGCTGTTTGCCACACATTTTGTTCCATGTACGGCATGATAGCCAGGCATGACGCACTTGCTGCCAGAGATACGTATCATCGCCTCGTGGGGCAGCAGTATTTCCTCCATCAGTTCTTTTTCGTCGGCATCGCCACCTCCGCCATAGCCCAGATAGTGCTTCGAGCAGGCACCAACGCCTTTCTTCAAGTCGCCCTGCTGCAGACCGTCCACGAAGGCCACGCCCATTACTGCCGACAGGTAGCCGTCCTCGCCATACGACTCCTCCAGACGGTTGAATGAAGGCGTGCGACAAACATCAACCATAGGCGACAGCGCCAGGATTCCACCCATCTTGCGCATGACGGTACTCGTCTGACGGGTCTTCAGTTCTGCCAGCTCTGGATTGAACGAACAGGCCTGTCCTATCTGTTGCGGATAGATGGTTGCCCCCAAGGTGTTCACACCTGAGAGCACCTCTTCGTGGAGCAGGGCTGGAATGCCGTTGGGGGTATGATGAATGAGCCAGTCCTGTATGGCGGCAGCACGGTCGCGCAATTCGTTAGGGTCCCTAGGCTTCTGCATGCAGAACTGCGAGAAGTGACCGATGCCGTAGGGTATCAGTTCTTGGCACTTAGCCGTGTCCAACTTGCCCTGCTCGTTGAACAGGACGTCCATGTACATGCTCTTCAACTGGGCGATGCGCTCTTCCTGCGACATCCTACCGTAAAGTTCGTCAACTTGTTGTTCCATGTCTGTAGCTGTGTTACATCCGGTTGCCAACATCATCACTCCTGTCATCAGCAGGCCGGTCATCTTTTTACAAATTTGTTTGTCCATGTTCTTAGTAGTTTATCATTTAGTTTTTGTTGGGGAAGTTTGTTGGATTCTTTCGTTATCCGGCGGGAAAGATGCCTGGCGATGCGCAATAATACGCATACCGCCACGACATACATGCCCTCGGCATAGCTTTGCCAGAGTCCTCCGGCGAGGAAGAGCAGTGTGAGCACCAGCTGAAGATGGAAGAACCACGTCTTGCGGCCACGTGCCACTGGCCAGAGGAACAGCAACGGCAGGGGATTGAGCAGCAGCACCTGAAGATTAGTGCTGGTCGTGGGGTGTTCGGAGAATAGCATTAGCGCGAGGATGCATCCGGCAAGACCTGTGAGGAGCATCATGAAGATGTCGAACCACCTGACGATGGTCTTCTTCATCTGCTCGAAGGTGAATATCATCATCGACAACGCCAGTAGGATGAGCGAACAGGCAAAGGGCGAAAGGGGGAATCCCTGCTCCACCATCTGTATGCCGGGCGACACCAGCTCACGTCGCTCACTTACCAGCGGTTCACGCTCGCCCTGCCTCACCACGACGGCTCGGTCGAAGTCATGGCGAAGGTTGACGGGCAGGAAATGCTGCTCTGATTGTGTGGTGGGCATGTCGGCACGTACGCCCAGAAGAATGTCGTTTCCAAAGGTGGCCCAGGGATGACCAAAGGTACAATCGCGCACCATCTCGCGAAAAGAAGGGGAGAAACCCTCACGGGGAGCATACTCCACACGTCCCTTGACATTGGCCACAACGATGTCGCGGGGACGTGTAGAACAGTTGTCGAAAAAAATGTTGTAGCGGTAGATGCGGTTTTGGGGCAGGTAGTTCACTCGTAAGGCATTGATGATGAGTGCCTTCTCCTCGTTGGTGAGATTTAGTACCTGTTCCGTTACCTGACTGCCCCACTTCTCGTAGTACTTCAGGAAAGCATTCGTTGGCGCAACGCCTAGTTCATAGTCGGTGTGGCCCTGAAGGAAGTGCCACATAAAGAGCTTGCTGTCAGGATGGAAGATGCCATAGTTGAACATCAGGTCTTCACCCGTATGAAGGTCGTGGAAGCGCAAGGCAGCATGGCCATAGAGACTGTAAACCTCCTCATGGGGTGCACAGGTAACAAAACCAATCTCGACACTATCCATGCGACTGGCATCCTGTGCCAGCACCTGTTGGCTTGCTAACGTAAAAGCCAAAAAGAACGTCAGGAAAAGCGTCCTGACTACGTGTATTTTTTGTTTCACGTTGCAAAAGTACGCTCTTTTTTCCACTTTACCTTATTTTACATCAAATAATTAGAAAATATTTGCAATTAGTTTTTCTGTGAAACAAGGAAAATGAGTACCTTTGCACCCAAATTGTAAATCGTAAATCCGTAAATTGTAAATCAATATGATGTCAAATGTAATTAAGCTACGTAAAGGCTTGGAAATTCACCTGCAAGGGAAGGCCGAAGAAACGAAGCTGACGCTGAAGAGCAACGGGCACTACGCTTTGGTGCCTGATGACTTTGAAGGTGTCACTCCGAAGGTGGTCGTTCTTGAGGGTGACAATGTCAAGGCCGGCGATGCCTTGTTCGTGAACAAGTTGCATCCGGAGGTGCGCTTCGCCTCACCCGTCAGCGGACGTGTGATGACGGTGGAGCGTGGCGAGCGACGCAAGGTGCTCTGCATACGTGTGGACGCCGATGCTGAGCAGCAGTATGTCGACTTCGGCAAGAAAGACCCCATGAAGATGGACGGTAAGGCTGTTATCGATGCGCTGCTGGAAGCTGGTATCTTTGGTTATATCAATCAGTTGCCTTATGCTATCTCTACAGACCCTGAGAGCAAGCCTAAGGCAATTTTCGTGTCCGCACTACGTGACAAGCCCCTTGCTGCCAGCTTCGATTATGAGGTGAAAGGGCAGGAGCAGGACTTCGTCACCGGACTCGCAGCCCTCTCGAAGATTGCCAAGACCTATGTGGGTATCGGCAAGGATTCTCAAATCTCAAATCTCAACGCTCAAATCTCAAACCTCGTTGTTTTCGACGGCCCTTGCCCGGCAGGCAATGTGGGCGTGCAGGTGAACAACATCGACCCGGTGAACAAGGGTGAGGTGGTGTGGACTATCGGCGACCCGACGGTGGTGCTCTTCATCGGTCGCCTCTTCAATACGGGCAGGGTGAACCTGACCCGCACCGTGGCCCTCTGCGGCAGTGAGGTGAAGAAACCCTGCTATGTGGACATGCTCGTGGGTCAGGAACTGAATACGCTTGTCTCGAACAGCTATGAGCCTGGTCACAACGTCCGAATCATCAATGGTAACGTGCTGACAGGGCGTAAGACTACGAAGGACGGATTCCTCGGTGCCCACTCGTCGGAGATTACCATCATCCCTGAGGGTGACGATGCTGACGAGATGCTGGGTTGGATTATGCCGCGCTTCAAGCAGTTCTCTGTCAGCCGCAGCTACTTCTCATGGCTCTGTGGAAAGAAGGAATATGCGCTTGATGCCCGTGTAAAGGGTGGTGAGCGACATATCATCATGAGTGGCGAGTATGACCGTGTGCTGCCTATGGACATCTACGGCGAGTATCTCATCAAGGCCATCATTACTGGTGACATCGACCGCCAGGAGCAGCTCGGCATCTATGAGGTGGCTCCCGAGGACTTTGCCTTGGCCGAGTTCGTTGACTCTTCGAAACTCGAACTGCAGAAAATCGTTCGTGAAGGACTGAATATCTTACGTAAAGAAAACGCATAAAGACTATGAAAGCACTTAGGAATTATTTGAATAAGATTAAGCCGAACTTTGAGGAGGGCGGCAAGCTGCATGCTTTCCGTAGTCTGTTCGATGGCTTCGAGACGTTCCTCTTCGTGCCCAACGACACGGCGAAGAGTGGCGTGCACATCCACGACGCCATCGACTCGAAGCGCATCATGAGCCTGGTGGTTATCGCATTGATGCCGGCCATGCTGTTCGGCATGTATAATGTGGGCTACCAGAACGCTCTTGCCGCCGGAGCATTAGCCACGACGGGCTTCTGGGAAATGTTCTTTTTCGGCTTCCTTGCCGTACTGCCCAAGATTCTTGTCTCTTACATCGTAGGTCTTGGCATCGAGTTTGCCTGGGCACAATGGAAGGGCGAGGAGATTCAGGAGGGATTCCTCGTTTCGGGTATCCTCATTCCGCTGATTATCCCTGTGGAGTGTCCGCTTTGGATTCTCGCCATCGCCGTTGCCTTCGCCGTCATCATCGGTAAGGAAATCTTCGGCGGTACGGGTATGAATATCTTCAACCCCGCGCTGCTCTGCCGCGCCTTCCTGTTCTTCGCCTATCCTTCGAAGATGTCTGGCGACCAGGTTTGGGTGGCACAGGACAGCATCTTCGGACTGGGCAATACGTTACCCGACGGCTTCACCATGGCCACTCCGTTGGCACAGGTGGGACAGGGCGCTGAAGTAACAGCCTCTCTGAACGATATGATTATTGGTCTTATCCCTGGAAGTATTGGTGAGACGAGCGTCATTGCCATTGCCCTTGGTGCCATCTTGTTGCTCTGGACGGGCATCGCTTCGTGGAAGACCATGCTGAGCGTCTTTGTGGGTGGCGGTCTGATGGCTTGTCTCTTCGAGAGCCTTGGCATGACCCCGATTGCCTGGTACGAGCACTTGGTGCTGGGTGGCTTCTGTTTCGGTGCTGTCTTTATGGCTACCGATCCTGTGACATCCTGCCGCACGGAGAGTGGTAAGTGGGTCTATGGCTTCATCATCGGTGCCATGGCTGTGATTATCCGCGTGATGAACCCCGGCTATCCCGAGGGCATGATGCTCGCTATCCTGCTGATGAACATGTTTGCTCCTACTATCGACCACTTTGTTGTGGAGCGTAATATTTCAAAACGAATGAAGAGAGGAGGTACAAAATGAGTAAGTTAAATACAAACAGCAACGCCTACATTATTATATATAGTGCGATACTGGTGGTCATCGTGGCCTTCCTGCTGGCCTTCATCTTCAAGGCGTTGAAGCCGATGCAGGATGCCAACGTGGCCTTAGACATCAAGAAGCAGATACTCTACTCGCTCAACATCCGCGACCTTGACGGTGCCGAGGCTGAAGCCAAGTACGCCGAGGTGGTGAAGAACGAGGGCGAGATTGACGGTCAGAAGTACTATGCCTGCGAGATTGACGGTGAGGATATCCTCGTTGTCTCCTTGAAGGGCATGGGTCTCTGGGGCGGCATCAGCGGCTACATCTCCATCCACGGCGATGAGGATCCCGTTGTCTACGGTGCTTACTTCAACCATGAGAGCGAGACCGCCGGCCTGGGTGCCGAGATCAAGGACTCGCAGAAATGGCAGGAGAAGTTCATCGGCAAGAGGGTCTTCGTCGACCCTGCTGACGGTAGCGAAGTGGCCCTCGCCGTGGTCAAGAACGTTGAGGACCCCACGACGCAGGTGGACTGCGTGACGGGTGCCACGCTGACCTCCAACGGTGTGAACGACATGATCAAGGCTGGACTGAAGGATGCCGGCAAGCGCTTTGTCCAGCTGTTCATGAGCATGCAGTGCTACAAGGACTCCGATAAGGACTGCTGCAAAGACTCCACAGAGGTCTGCTGCAAGGACTCTACCGAGGTCTGCTGCAGCGACTCCACTGCCACAGCAATGTAATCAATAGTAAATCGTAAATTCGTAAATCGTAAATTACTATGGCATTATTTAGTAAACAGAACAGGGAGGTTTTTACTAATCCGTTGAACCTCGACCACCCGATACTGGGTCAGGTGCTGGGCATCTGCTCGGCCCTGGCCGTGACCTCGCAGCTGAAGCCCGCCATCGTCATGGGTCTCGCCGTGACGGTGATTACGGCCTTCGCCAATGTGATTATCTCGCTCATCCGCAACACCATCCCCAACCGCATCCGCATCGTGGTGCAGCTCGTCGTGGTAGCCGCGCTGGTGACCATTGTCAGCCAGGTGTTGAAGGCTTACGTTTATGACGTGAGTGTTCAGTTGAGCGTCTATGTGGGACTGATTATCACCAACTGTATCCTCATGGGGCGCTTGGAAGCCTTCGCCATGCAGAACAAGCCGTGGCTCTCGTTCCTCGACGGTCTCGGCAACGGCATTGGCTACGCCATGATCCTCATCATCGTGGGTGCCGTGCGCGAGTTCTTTGGTCGCGGCTCGCTCCTCGGCTTCCAGATTATCCCCGAGGGAGCTTACGACTTCGGCTACATCAACAACGGCATGATGACTATGCCCGCCATGGCCCTCATCCTTGTGGGAATAGTTATTTGGGTACATCGTGCATATTTCTATAAAGGGTGATTAGCCCCCTAAGTTAGGGGGTTGGGGGTCTGAACAAGCGCAGATACCCTTTTACCCGAGGTATAACTAACAAGTTAAACGGTCTGATAAACGCTTGTTCAGACCCCCAACCCCCTAACTTAGGGGGCTCGAATATGGAACACGCAATAAGTCTATTCTTTAGGTCGATATTCGTCGACAATATGATCTTCGCGTTCTTCCTCGGCATGTGCTCCTACCTTGCCGTGTCGAAGACGGTGAAGACCTCCTTGGGGCTTGGTCTGGCCGTGACCTTCGTGCTCACCGTCACCGTGCCCGTGAACTATCTCTTGCAGACCAAGGTATTAGGCGACGGTTGCTTGGTGGAAGGCGTTGACCTGAGCTACCTCTCGTTCATCCTCTTTATCGGTGTCATCGCTGGTATGGTTCAGCTCGTTGAGATGACGGTCGAGAAATACTCGCCGTCGCTCTATGCCGCCCTTGGTATCTTCCTGCCCCTTATCGCCGTGAACTGCGCCATCATGGGTGCCTCGCTCTTCATGCAGCAGCGCATACTGATGGAACCCGACAACACGCAGGCCATCACCTCCGTCTGGGATGCCATCGTCTACGGCTTCGGCTCTGGTATCGGTTGGACGCTCGCTATCGTGTCGCTCGGTGCCATCCGCGAGAAGATGCAGTACTGTGACGTGCCCAAGCCCCTCCAGGGCCTCGGCATTACGTTCATCACTGTGGGCCTCATGGCTATGGCAATGATGTGTTTCTCTGGACTGAACATATAAATCGTAAATAGTAAATTCGTAAATCGTAAATTACGTATATGGCACAGTTTATAGCATATAGCATTGGAGTATTCCTGACAGTCATACTCCTCTTAGTGATTATCCTGCTCGTGGCGAAGAAATACCTCTCGCCGTCGGGCAATGTGAACATCGTGGTGAACGGTGACCGCACGCTCTCCGTGGCCCAGGGCAACAACCTCATGGCCACGCTCAACGAGAACGGCATCTTCCTGCCATCGGCCTGCGGCGGAAAGGCATCGTGCGGACAGTGCAAGGTGCAGGTCTTGGAGGGCGGCGGCGAGATTCTCGACTCCGAGAAGCCCCACTTCACGCGCAAGCAGATTAAGGACCACTGGCGCTTAGGCTGCCAGACGAAGGTGAAGGGCGACCTGAAGATTCATGTCGACGAGAGCATCCTCGGTGTGAAGGAATACGAGTGCACCGTCATCTCCAACAAGAACGTCGCCACGTTCATCAAGGAGTTCAAGGTGCAGCTGCCCAAGGGCGAGCACATGGACTTCCTGCCCGGCTCCTACGCTCAGATTAAGATTCCGCAGTTCGACTGCATCGACTACGACAAGGACTTCGACAAGAGCCTCATTGGCGACGAGTACCTGCCGTCGTGGGAGAAGTTCGGTCTCTTCCCGCTGAAGTGTAAGAATCCCGAGCCTACCATCCGCGCCTACTCGATGGCCAACTATCCCGCCGAGGGCGACGTGTTCATGCTCACTGTGCGTATCGCCACGCCGCCGTTCAAGGCCGACAAGAGCGGATTCATGGAGGTGAACCCCGGTATTGCATCGTCGTACATCTTCTCGCTGAAGCCCGGCGACAAGGTCATCATGAGCGGTCCCTTCGGCGACTTCCATCCCCACTTCGACTCGAAGAAGGAGATGATATGGGTGGGCGGTGGCGCCGGCATGGCCCCGCTGCGTGCGCAGATTATGCACATGACGAAGACGCTGCACACCACCGACCGCGAGATGCACTATTTCTACGGTGCCCGCGCCCTCAACGAGGTATTCTATCTTGAAGACTTCCTCGGCTTGGAGAAGGATTTCCCCAACTTCCACTTCCACCTCGCCCTCGACCGTCCCGACCCCGCTGCCGATGCCGCAGGCGTGAAGTACACGCCGGGCTTCGTCCATCAGGTGATGCTCAACACCTACCTGAAGGATCACGAGGCTCCCGAGGATGTGGAGTACTACATGTGCGGCCCCGGCCCCATGTCCGCCGCCGTCGTCTCCATGCTCGACAGCCTTGGCGTTGACCCGGAGAGTATCATGTACGACAACTTCGGAGGATAAATGAAACAAGAACGTACAACACCGGATAAATTTTTGGTGCTTTACCACAATAATACGTTCTTACCTCCGTTATATAGATGAGTAATAAGGATTAGGGTACTCCCGAAACGGGAGACCATGGCACTGGGAAGTGCGCAGGACCCTAGCTTTTTCATAGGAAAAAAATAAATGTTTTTTCATTGTCCTCCCTGGCACGTGACGTGTCGGGGAGCTTTTTTGTTCGACAGAAGAATATATGGACACGAAATATATGACAATAAATGATGGATGAAGAACGTTATAAAGAAAAAAACTTGATATTATGAAGAAAACACTTTTAACCTTTACATTATTATTATTAATACCTATGTTTACCTTCGGACAAAATACTATTGACGAATTGTGGAAGAAAGTGGCGGAGGCCGTTGACGACGACCTGCCGCAGACTGAACAGAAGCTGCTGCGCGAGATTGCCGAGCTGGCTGAGCGCGATGGCGACTATGCCACTTTGCTGAAAGCTGAGCTGCAGGAGGCCCGGTCGCTTTGTAGCGTGAGTCCCGACTCGTTGGAACCTGCGGTTGAGCGGCTGAAGGTTCGCGAGCAGGAAGCCAAGGACAGCGTGCTGCGTGCCGTCTACTGCACGGTGTTGGGCTATGTGTACAAGACCAACAGCATGCTCGATGAGGACCGCTATGAGCAGATTGCCGAGGAATATTATACCCGTGCGCTACATCACCCCGACCTGCTGGCTGCCACTAAGACTAAGAAATATTCCACTATCATCAACATGGGCGGCGATAGCAGTTTCTTCGACGACGACCTGCTGTCGGTGATAGGCTACGAGGCACGGCGCTTCGACGTGTTGCGCGACTACTATGCCTCGTCGGGCAATCGTACTGCCGAACTGCTTTCCACCCTGCAGCTGTTCAAGCAGCAGCGCACCAATGAGATGGAGTCGCTGGACAGCTCGCCCTACCTGCAAAGGCTGGACAGTCTGATAGAACGCTTTGCCGACCTTGATGTCTGCGGCGAGGCTGCCATTGAACGCTTCTCATTCATGGAGCGTCAGACGAGGGCTACAGCAGAGCAGAAGATGGCCTATCTGGACAAGGCCATCAGTCGCTGGGGTAACTGGAAACGCATAGACGAGTTGCGTAACAAACAAAAGGAACTCACCGCCCTGCAATTCCACGCCAACATGGAGCGCAAGGTCATCACCACCGGCCAGTGGAACGATGTCAATCTCACGGACATGAGGGGCATCACGGCTATGACCATGCGTGTGTATAGTGTGAAGTGTGACGGCAACTTCCCTTATAACCCTGACAACAAGTACGACTACGATGACCACTTTGTGAAAATACTCACGCCGCAGCCGGAACTGACGCAAACGCTGGAGCTAGGCGTGCATAAGGACTATGAGCTGTTCGATAGTCTGTTGCGCTTGGCTCCGTTGCCTGTCGGCGCTTATATGATAGAGCTGGAGAGCACCCCAGGTACCCGCATCTCGCGCCAGCTGCTCTTCGTGAGTAATGTGCGCGTCATCGTCCAGCCTATGCCCGACAGGAAGATTCGTATGGTGGCTGTCGATGCCATCACGGGCCAGCCCTTGAAGGGTGCGCATCTGGAGGTGACTTCCAACACAGGCTACTACAAAGACTCGAAGACCTATAATCTGACCACCGACGAACAGGGTGAGTGCGTGTACAGCAGAACGGAGAAGGAACGCGACTGTTCCATCTTCGCCACCTATGGCGACGATAAGTACTGTCCCCGATTTAGTGAGGACAGCAACTTCAGTTATTACGCTGGCAGCAGCGATGGCCACAGCGGTAGTGTCTACACCGACCGTCAGATGTACCGTCCTGGTCAGACCGTCCATGCCGCCGCCATCCTCTACCGCCGTTACGAGACCATCAACCATGCCGTCGATGCTGGCGTGAAGGTGACTATGGAGCTTTACGATGCCAACAACAAGGTGGTAGCCTCGAAGGAGGTGGTGACCGACGATTACGGCACCTGTGCTGCCGACTTCAAGCTTCCCACGTCGGGATTGGCTGGAAAGTATACGGTGAAGGCAAGGTGCAAGCACGCCGACAGCAAGTATGAAAGTACCTACTACGAGAGCT
The DNA here is from genome assembly GCA_017475265.1 of Prevotella sp. GTDB lineage: Bacteria > Bacteroidota > Bacteroidia > Bacteroidales > Bacteroidaceae > Prevotella. The sequence continues at coordinate 49,041 of JAFVFY010000096.1, forward strand.
TCCGCGTGGAGGAATACAAGCGTCCGACGTTCGAGGTGGAGATTCCTCGTGTGGAGACTGCCTACGCCGATGGCGACACCGTCGACGTGGTAGGTACTGCCCGCACCTATAGCGGCGTGAAGGTTCAGGGCGCGAAGGTGAAGTATAAGGTGATGCGCCGTCGTGCCTTCTGGTGGTTCAGCTACTACAGCTACTGGAACCAGATGGTCATTGGCCGCGACAGCGACGACAAGGTGCTGGCTGAGGGCGAGACCGTGACGGGCGACGACGGAACGTTCACCGTTGGTGTGCCCATCGAGGTGCCCAAGACACGCTACCCCATGTTCTACAACTTCGTTGTCACAGCTGATGTTACTGACCAGGCAGGTGAGACGCATGCCGGCTCCGTGTCGTTGCCCATGGGTAATAAGCCGTTGGCTTTCAGCGCCGACCTGCCCGACAAGATGCTCCGTGAAGAGGGTGGCAGTGTTATCTTCACCTTGCGCAATGCCTCGGGTAATGAGCTTACCGAGCAGGTGAAATACCGCTTCGACGGTGGTAATTGGCTCACTACGAGTACAAACGAGGAAGTGGACATCCCCGAGCTGAAGAGCGGACGGCACACCCTCGATGCTGTCTGCAGGGGTGAGACGATACAACAGAAGTTTACCGTGTTCTCGCTCGACGATACCACACCCGCCGAGGAGACCGATGACTGGTTCTACCTGAGCAACTCACAGTTCCCCCGCGACGGCAAACCCGTCACATTCCAGCTGGGAGCCTCCGACCCCGACCTCCATATTGTCTACGCTATCTACGCCGGTAACAAGGTGATTGACAGCGGCTACAAAGATATGAGCAACGCCCTTATCAACCTCAAGCTGACGTATGAAGAGGAGTACGGAAACGGTCTGTTGCTCTCCTACGGCTGGGTGAAGAATGGCAAGGTGCATAGCCACCAGGCTAGTATCTCACGTCCCCTGCCCGACACCCGCCTAAAACTTGAGTGGGAAACGTTCCGCGACCGTCTCACGCCGGGGCAGCAGGAGGAGTGGACACTCCGCATTGTCAACCCCGATGGCACACCAGCCGACGCACAACTCATGGCTACGCTCTATGACAAGAGCCTCGACCAGCTAGAGGCCCACAAATGGAGTATCGGCGCTTCGCTTTGGCTACCCACACCCACCACTCATTGGGACTACGGCTCATGGGGAAGCCTGAAATGGAGCGGCTATCTGTATGGTGACAGGTCTTATGTCTCGTCGTTGGACTTCAGCAAGTTCGACCATGATTTATATCCCGCACGATGGCTGCCAAGACGCTTCAATAGAAGAGCGAGATTACGTGGTCTAGCCGCTGGTGCCGTGATGGTGGAGGAAGAACCGATGATGCTGGCCAAGTCTGTCGAATATGAAGAGTCTGCTAGCCTACAGGAGGTGGCTGTGAAAGGCAATACGGCTGACATGGCGGCTGTGGAAGAGGAAGCTGATAGCGAGGAGAAGGTTGAGGTGCGTGAGAATCTGGACGAGACGGCGTTCTTCATGCCCCAGCTTACTACCGATGCAAGCGGCCATGTGGCCCTGCGCTTCACCTTGCCCGAATGTCTCACCACATGGCGCTTTATGGGTGCCGCCCATACGAAGAACATGTTCTGTGGCATGATTGACGGCGAGGCCGTGGCTCGTAAGGAAGTCATGGTGCAACCTAACATGCCGCGCTTCCTGCGTCATGGCGACCAGGCAGTCATCACTACCCGCATCTTCAACACCACCGATAAAGAAATCAATGGAACGGCTTGTCTACAACTCCTCGACCCGGAGAGCGAGAGTGTGGTCTACGAGAAGAAGTTGGAGGTCAGTGTGAAGGCCGACAACACATCTTCGGCATCGTTCGACATCGACTGCAAACAACTGCCCAGCAGTCTCTCCTTGCTCATCGCCCGTGTAAGCTTCAAAGCCGAGGGATTCAGCGACGGTGAGCAGCATTACCTCCCGTTGCTGCCTGATATGGAGCACGTCATCCGCACGCTCCCCATCACACAGCATCAGCCGGGAACGTTGAACATCGACCTCAAGAGCCTCGTGCCCGATGGCGTTACCGACCCGAAGCTTACCTTAGAATACACCAACAACCCTGCTTGGTTGATGATTCAGGCGCTACCCGCTATTGGTCATCCCCATGATGACTGCGCTATCTGTCAGGCTGCGTCGCTCTATGCCAACAGCATCGGTATGAGCATCATCGCCCAGAACCCCCATGCCAAGGAAATTTTTGAGCAATGGGAACAGGAAGACGGTACGGAGAAGTCGCTCATGAGCAACCTTGCCAAGAATCAGGAACTGAAGGACCTTGTGCTCGAGGAGACACCTTGGGTGGCCGATGCCGACCGTGAGCAGGAGCAGAAGGAACGGCTGGCCGACTTCTTCGACTCCGGCATGATGAACCAACGTATCGACCAGGCTCTGGAGAAGATAAAGAAGCTGCAGAACCGCGACGGCTCATGGAGCTGGTGGCCCGACATGCGTGGCTCGTGGTACATGACCGTAAGCATCAGCCAGATGCTTACGAGGCTTCAAGTCCTGGGGGCTGTACAATCCTCAGATCTCAATTCTCAAATCTCAAATCTCCAAACAAAGGCCTTCAAGTTCATGGGCAACGAGATTATCGACATCGTAAAGGAGATGAAGAGGATGGAGAAAGAAGGCTTCGAGATGTCGTTCCCCAATCAGACGGCACTCGACTGGCTCTACATCTGCGCCGTCGACGGTCGTGAGCTGCCCCGCAAGGTACAGGATGCCAACGACTACCTCCTTGCCTTGCTGAAGAAGGAAATCAAGAACCAGAGCATCTATGGAAAGGCGATGACTGCCGTCGTGTTCTCCGTCAAGGAGCCTAAGCTGGCGAAGAAGTACGTGAAGAGCCTGACGGAGTACACCGTATATCGCGAGGACGTGGGTCGTTACTACGACACCCCGCGTGCCCTCTATAGCTGGCGTGACTACCGCATACCTACTCAGGTAGCCGCTATCGAGGCCCTGCAGCGTCTCACTCCCGAAGACACGCAGACCATCGACGAGATGCTTCGCTGGCTCCTTCAGGAGAAGCGTACACAGGCTTGGGACACGCCGCTCTCTACTATTGATGCCATCTATGCCTTCCTCAACGGACGTCCACAGGTGCTGCAGCCACAGACTGAGTCCACCTTCGCCCTCGACGGTAAGTCCTTCGAGACTCCGAAGGCCACGGCAGGACTGGGTTACATCAAGACTGAACTAGATATATCCTCTCACTCCTCACCTCTCACCACCCATCCCTCGCTGGAAATCGCCAAGACCAGTCAAGGAACTTCCTGGGGTGCTGTCTATGCTCAGTTCATGCAAACCACCACAGAGATTGAGAGCCAGGCCAGTGGTATATCCGTTACGCGTGAAGTAATGAAGAAGGTTGATGATCAAATCTCAAATCTCAAATCTCAACCCTCAAATCTCAAGGTGGGTGACCGTGTTACCGTCCGAATCACCATCGTTGCCGACCGTGACTATGACTTTGTTCAGGTCATCGACAAGCGTGCTGCCTGTCTGGAGCCTGTAAACCAGAAGAGCGGCTACCATTGGGGACGTGGCAGCTATTACGAGGGTTACTACTGCACACCTCGCGATTGCACCACGAACTTCTACTACGACCGTCTGGCGAAGGGCAAACATGTGATTGAGACCGAGTACTATGTAGACCGTCCCGGACGCTACGACACCGGCTCCTGCAACGTCAGCTGCGCCTACTCCCCAGAGTTCCGTGGCTCGGCTGCGGCCACTACCATCAACGTTGCGAAGTGACCGTTTCATCCATTGCCTTTTGATATTGGTCAAGAATAGTGGTTGAAAAGAAAGAAAGTGCTAAAATACAGATACTTGAAAAGGGGAAAAGGCGTACCTTTGCACGCGAATTAGAAATTCTAACTTCAATAGTAAAATTTTTTTAAGTATCATGGCAAAGAAAGAAGCTACAACGAAGGCTGCTGAGGTAAAAGAGACCGCAGCCAAGAAGTCAACCACAACTAAGAAGGCCGCTGCCCCCAAGGCTGCTGCTCTGATCATCAATGCTGAGAACATCGGTTTCAAGGCCGGTGATGTCTACCAGACTCTCGCAGCTGCCGAGAAGGCTCTCTCTGTGAAGGAGATTGCCAAGAAGGCTAAGATTTCAGAAGAAGAGACTCTCATGGGTCTGGGTTGGCTCTTCAAGGAGGGCAAGCTCAGCGGAACTGAGGACAACAAGGTCGTTCTGGCATAAGACGAACACCAGTTCGCAGAACGAAAAAAGGTCGGTACTAATTTGATACCGACCTTTTTTCGCAATTAAGAATATAGATCGTCTCGCAGGAAGTTCCTATATGAACTATGTACAAGCAGCAGGTTCTGAAAATATTGTTTGACGTTGGAGAGCGCGGCATGAGTGCTGCCTTGCTTTCCAAACATGTCTATAACCTGAACTGTACTTTTTTCTTTCAGCCTGATGTCGATGAGATTCGCCGTTGGGTGTGGTCGTATCTTCAGCGTAATGCCCGCTCGCGTCGACCCCTTATAGAGCGTACGGGCCGACATGGGTATTACCGGCTTAGCAAGCGGGGTGTTACCTTTGTGCGTCAACAGCAAATGTCTTTGTATGATGCTAGCCCTGAAGACGAGAACGCTGGCGAGGCACCGAAGCAGGAGGTCGATACATCGCCGGGGTTGTTTGATTGATTTTGTTCCTACGAGTCCAGGAGTTCTCGGGTTTTTGTCCTCAGTTCTGAGGTCTTCAGGCTTCGGGCAATGATGTTGCCCTGCTCGTCGATGATGATATTGTCGGGAATGAAAGTGATTCCCAGTTTTGTGACAAGTGGTGAGTCCCACATCTGACCGTCGCAGATGTTTGACCATCGCAGGCTGTCGCGTGCGAAGATGTTGCGCCCCTCGCTGGGTGAAGCATCGAGACAGATGGTGATGATGTTGAGGTCGCGTGGGTGGTCTTCCCATACCATCTTTATCTGTCGGATGGCGTTCTGCGACTCAAAGTTCCAGGTTGCCCAGGCCATGATAACGTTTACCTTGTTGCGCAGCAGACTGTCGCCTACGGTCTTTCCGTTGGTGTCTTTGGCGGTAAAGTGGGGTAGGGGAGTGCCGGTGGTCATATTGGTCAGTCGGCCCAGCTGCTTTTGAAGTTGCACCAGCTCTACACTTGTGGGCTGTGCTTCAAGCAATAGCGAACAGAGTTCCAGAGCGTGAGGATAGTCGGCAGTCACGTTCTGTATGAAAAACCGGCGCAACAGGTAGACGCTCGAGACGGATGAAGGGTTCTCGCGGATGTATTCCTCGGCTTTCTTCATCAGCTCAGGAGGCGTCAGCTCGTTGGTGGCAAGACGGAAGGCAGTCATCTGTTCGTTCTCTGCCGTACCTGTGACCTCCGTCTCCTTCAGGTGCGACACATCGCCCACCATCTTCACCAGACTGCCAGGTTGTGCAAAGATGGGCAGCTCTGAGAAATTGGGGAACATGAGCACATACGTTGTGGTGTCGTGCATCTCCACGTCGTAGGTGCAACGTCCGTCGTTGATGTGCAACGTGTCCTTTGTGCCGTTACGGTAGTTATAGAGGAAAAACTCTCCTTGGTTCAGGTTCTTGAACTGTACTTCAAGACGGAACTGGTCTTCCGGCATGCCACAGGAGAGGACGAAAAACGATACTGAGCACAAAACGACGAAGACACAAAGAACTTCGCACAGAGTGGAAAATCTTTGTGTCTTCGTGATGACTTGTTCCATAAGTTTATTTAAACTCAAGGTCTTTGGCTGCATAGCTTGCCAATGTCGGGTCTTTCTCGATGGCTTTCTGCAAGTAAGTGTTAGCCTGTGAGCCGTTGTTGATACGCTTGTAGGCAATGGCCATGAGATAGTCTGTGATACCGTCTCCGTTCTTGATGCTGGAGAGGGTGTTGATGGCCTCCTGATAGTTCTTGTTGAGGATTTGTGCCAGCGCAGCAGAGTTCGAGGCGACGCCGCTGAGGTCCTGAGCGGCCTGGGCATATTTGCCCTGAGCCAGATGCAGGTTTCCGAGCACCTCGTTATATCCGTTGGCTCCTGTGGCCTTGGCGATGAGCGACTCAGCGGTGGAGAGGTCGCCATTGATGAGCGCCAGCATACCTTGGTTGGCATTAGCCTCGGGCTGATTCCTGTCTATGCTGAGAGCCTTCTCAACCATCTGTTTTGCCTCGGCGTAGTTGCCTTTGGCGTAGGCCAGACGTGCGAGGTTGTTGTAGGCGCGTGCATCGTTGGGGTACACCTGCGTAGCCTTTTGGTAAGCCTCCTTGGCCTTGTCGGCATTGTCAGCATAGAGCTGGCCACCGGCATAGAGCAACTCCTCGATGGAGAGCTGGCGGGCGTCGCGCTGCAGCTGGTCCTTAATCTGGTCGTCGCTACGGCCGATAACCTCGTAGTTGGCAATCAAGCGTGAGCGGCGCAGCTGGGGAAGAATTCCGTCGGCGAGTTCGCGGAAGGCCGAAGAGATGTTACGAATCTGAGCTTCGCGCTCCTCTGGGTCTTGATACATCGAGAGCACGCGCAGGATGACGTCCTTGTCCTGGATGTTGCTGGCAGAGACGAGCTGCTTGAAGCCATCCCAGTCCTCGGCGGTATACTTCGTGTCTATGCTTCCGCTGGCACCAGTATTCTGCATCTGCTGGTCAACGTACTTCTGAGCGACGGCGCGGCGGTTGCTGGCCAGACGGTCGTTGATGTCGAAGCCACCATCGGGCGAGGCGAAACCGGTCACCTCCACGTTGTCAAGACGAAGTGTCTCCTGTTTGGCGGCGATGTCTTGCAGCAGGCGCACGAACTCCTGCACGCTGTTGTTCTGCAATTCGCTCTTGCGCAGGTTAGCCTGGCCGATGAGGAACTTGATGTTGGCCTCCTGTTCCTGCTTCACGATGCGCTGGAAGGCATCGGGCGAGAGGGCAGCGTTGGCGCTGGTGAGGGTACGCTTGTACAGCTCTGAGGTAGCCAGGACGCCTGTAGCGACCTTTACATCGGGAATCTTCACGGTTTTCTTTCCCACGCGGGCGTTGAAGGTGAGATAGAGTTCGCTCTCCTGCATCTCAGGCTGGTAGTTGAACGAAGTCTTCATGTCGTAGACTCCACCCATCTTGTAGTTGATGGTCTGGTCGTTGCCCAGCACGCTCTCGCCCTGGAAGGTGGCTCCCTGTCCGACAGCGCTCTGTCCGTTGAAGCGCAGTTCTGGAATAACCTGCACCACGGCCTTCTTCTTCATGTAGTTGGCGGGGAACGAACCAGTGATGGTGGCGGGCACCTTACCAGCTTGGGTCTCCAACGGGTTGGGGGTAACGGTAAAATTGTCTGACGAGAGAGCGCCGAGCTTTCCCGAACATGATGTCAGCACAACAGCGGCTGACGACAGCAAAAGCAATTGGAATTTCTTCATGATTCTAAATACAATAATATTATTGATGTGTTCTATATAATAAATGTTCTAATATGTGAGTGCAAAGATACGGAAAATTCTTTGTACGAAGAGTGTTAAGACATGTTTTTTTTGTTTTATTAACCGCTGGAGGGTCAATAAGGCTACCAAAGTTCCTCAGGTTCCTGTTGTTGTTGCTCTTCTTGCTTTGGTTTTGACGTGGCAGGTCGCTCCTTGAGCTTTCCCTCGGCGTCGAACATACCGTAGGTGGTACGCAGCACGATGAACTCCGTTCGGCGGTTCAGCTGGTGGCAGATTTCCTGCTTCTCCTCGTCTTTAAGTGAATTGATGAACTCCTCGGTGAGCACGTCGTCGGCCTTCAGCCAGTCGTATCTCTCTGTCAGCTTGCGCTTGATGGTCTTGGGCTTACTCTCGCCATATCCCTTCGGCGTGAGGCGGTCGGCGGCAATTCCATGCTCTATGAGGTAGTTGACCACGCTTTCAGCACGACGTTGAGAGAGACCCTCGTTGTATTGGTCAGAGCCTCGTGAGTCGGTATGTGCCGAGAGTTCGATGGTCACATTGGGGTTTTCGTTGAGCAGGTCTACGAGCTTGTCGAGGGCGGTGGCACTCTCCGGGCGAAGCGTGGCCTTGTCGAAGTCGTAGAAGATGTTCTCGATGAGCACGGGTGCGGAGATATTTGCCAAGGGGAACTGCAGGGTGTACTCCTGGCTTTCCAGTACCGGCTCTACGCGCAGCTCCTCCTTATGGTTGAGGTAGCCCTTGCAGGTGCCTAGGAATACGTAGCTCACGTTAGGCTTTATCTCCTGCTCGAAGGAGCCGTCACCACGCACGCTGAGCCTCAGGTTCGTACCGTCGTTACCCACCATGTAAACCTCTCCGGAGGGCAGCTCATAGCCGTCCTGCTCATAAACCCATCCACGAACTATCTGAATGACTTCATGCTTCTCGAAAGAGAAAATATGATCCCAGCCGCGAGCATCACCACGATTAGAGGAGAAATAGCCTCGGTTGTGCAGGCCCTCGAAAGTCATGCCGAAGTCGTCGCCAGGAGAGTTGAGGGGCCAGCCGGGATGTTCTATCTCGTATGTTTGGGGGAGTGAAGGGGGAGTATCGTCCCTTTCACTCCCTTTCACTCCCTCTTCGATGGGCTTCGCAATAAAGATGTCCAGTCCTCCGAATCCCGGATGTCCGTCGCTGGAGAAATAGAGGTCGCCATTGGGTCGGAATGTCGGGAACATCTCGTCGCCGGGAGTATTGACCGGCTCGCCGACATTCTCCAAACCCACAAGTCCGTTGCTGGTCATCTGTATGCGCCAGATGTCGTAACCGCCCAATCCGCCAGGCATATCACTCACAAAGTAGAGCCACATACCGTCGGGCGAGACGGCAGGATGTGCGTATGTGGAGAGCGTGTCACGGGTTATATCCAGTACCGTTGCCTTGCCCCATGTGGCATCGCTACGTGGTGCTGTGGCAATCTTGGCATAGCGCGGATAGTTGGGGTCGGTCTTGCAGACGGTAAGGTACATCGTCTTGAAGTCGGGAGTGAAGGAGCAAGCCCCTTCGTCTTCCTCGCTGTTCAGGTCGGTTTCTATTGGTTCAGGCTTCGACCATTTTCCTTTGTCATCACGTTGCGAGAAGAAGATGTCGGCGTTCTTCATGCCCGTGATGCCGCTGTACTCGTCGCCCTTGGCCTGGTTGCGGGTAGAGGCGAAGAACAGCTGGTCGCTGTCGTCGCCACAAAGCGCGGGCGAATACTCCGAACGACGCGAGTTGAACAGCTCCTGCTTCTTAACGGTATAGCCGCTGTATTCGGCCTCTTCCTTCCACTTAGGAGCCTTTCGTGCCGACTCCAAACCCACCTTTATCAGGCGCTCGTCGGGGATGCGGCGTTTCTTGGCCTCTTCTCTCTGCCTTATTGCCTCTGCCTTCAGAGAGTCTTGCAGCTTAGCTTCTTCCATCTGGTTACCAGCCTCTATCCATTCTGTCAAGGAATGTTTGCGGAACAAAATCCTGTCGAGAAGGGTACGTTTGCCGGTCTTCACCATCTTGTTCCATGCCTCCTTGACCGCCTTTACCGAGTCGCGTCTGGCCTCCTTGACCGCTTTCAGCGAGTCGCGCCTGGCCTCTCTTACTGCTTTCAGCGAGTCACGCCTGGCCTTGGCTTTCTCAGCCAGCGCCTCTTTCTCGGCAATCTTCACGGCCTTTAGCGAGTCCTTGCGCATCTCGGCCTTCGTGCGCCGTTTCTTCCTTACGGTCTTGCCCTTCTTGCCCTTTTTCGACTTGCTGTCTCCGTCCCCCTCCTGTAGTTCTTTAAGCTCCAGCGTGCCGTCGATGAGGCTGGAGAACGTGCGCTCCGCCTCTTTATAGCTGCCGCTCTTCAGCTGAAGCTGACCCAGATAGAAAATGGCCATAGAGTCGGCCTGCTTGTAGCGCACGGCGTTGTTATAGGCGGCTAGAGCCCGTTGCGTCTGGTTGATGCGGCGGTAACAGTCGGCCATCTTCATTGCCCGTTGTCCGCGCAAGGGCTTGTCCTTGGCCTTCGTCTGCGAATAGGCTTTCTTGTATTGTGCGGCGGCGTCATAATACTCACCAAGGGCGAAGAATTTATCGCCCTTCTTCATTGCCGTGTCTGCCCCGCAGGCACACAAAAGAACAACGGCAATTGCTATGATAACTGACCTGAATATGCGTCGCATACTCTGATTATAACGTAGCAACTGCCGTTTTATTGCCTCCACCTTGTTCGGAAGGCTGATTCTATGAGATGGTTCCGATAATCTCGCTTACCGAGCTGATGTTGTGGCTGTCGAGCCAGTCGTTGATGCCGTCGCGTACCTTGATGGTTACGGCAGGGTCGATGAAGTTTGCCGTACCTATCTGCACGGCCGAGGCTCCGCACATCAGGAACTCCAGGGCATCTTTGGCCGTCATGATGCCTCCAAGACCGATGACGGGTATCTTTACGGCTCGTGCCACCTGCCACACCATGCGAAGGGCTACGGGCTTGATGGCCGGGCCGCTGAGTCCGCCTGTGCCTATGGACAGCACCCGACGGCGCCGCTCGATGTCTACGGCCATACCCATGAGGGTGTTGATGAGCGACACGCTGTCGGCTCCGCTGGCCTCTACGGCTCGGGCTATCTCGGTAATGTCGGTAACGTTGGGCGAGAGCTTGACGATGAGCGTCTTGTGATAGCGCTCCTTCACGGCCCGCACCACGCTCTCGGCTCCCGCACACGTCACGCCGAAGGCCATACCTCCGTCGTGCACGTTGGGACACGAGATGTTGAGCTCTATGGCGGGTATGTTTTCCAGTTCGTCTATTCGTGCAGCACACTCGGCATAGTCTTCTGGAGAAGAGCCACTTACGTTGACTATCCAGCAGGTGTCTATGTCCTTCAGCTCGGGGTAGATATGCTCACAGAAATAGTCCACTCCCTTGTTCTGGAGTCCCACGCAGTTGAGCATTCCCATTGCCGTCTCGGCCATACGCGGGTAGTCGTTTCCTTCACGGGGTTTCAACGTGGTGCCTTTCACGATGATGCCTCCCAGCTCGTTGAGCGGCACGAAGTCCTGAAACTCCAGGCCGTAGCCGAACGTTCCTGAAGCAGTCATGACGGGGTTCTTCAGCTTCAGGCCTCCCCCTATGTTCACTTCTAATCTAGCCATAGCAGTTCCTCCGTATTAAACACGGGGCCGTCCTTGCACACGCAAAGGTTGCCCTTCTTGGTCTTCTCCACGCAGCAGAGGCAGGCACCGAGGCCACATGCCATCAGGTTCTCCAGCGAAGCCTCGCAGTAGATGTTCTTTTCATGGGCATAGCGGGCAACGGCCTTCATCATCGGCGTGGGGCCGCAGGTCATGATGCTGTCGAAACGCTCCTCGGCCAGCACGCTATGCTGGGTGACGAAGCCCTTCTCACCAGCCGAACCGTCCTCGGTGGTCACCAGCACACGGCCGTACTTGCTGAACTCATCGAGCAGCAACAAGTCGGTATCCCGTCGGGCTCCCAACAGGAAGGTTGGCTCTATGCCGTTTTGCTTTAATTGTGCTCCAAGATAGAGCAACGGGGCAACACCTACGCCGCCGCCAATCAGTAACGGGGATTTCAAATCCCCGTTAGCGGGGGCCCCTTTAGCAGGGTAGGGGAGTGTAAAACCGTTTCCCAGGGGCAGCACGCAGTTTAGCTTGTCGCCCGGCTTCAGCGTAGCCATCCAGCGGGTGCCGTCGCCCACGACTGCCATGAGCAGCCACAGCTCGTTCTGCTTGGTGTCCACGTTGCAGATGGAGATAGGGCGTCGCAGGAAAGTCGTTGCAGAGCCGTCTACGCGCACTTCTGCAAACTGTCCGGGCAGCATCTCTGGCAAAGGCTTCTGCTCGTCGGCGAGCCGCAGCAGCACATACCGCTCATGCACTCGGCGCGACTCCTTGACGGTAAGGTCTAAAATGTATTTCTTCATCTTTAAAAACTTTAGCCCCCTAAGTTCCTGCCGAGGCACGAAGTTAGGGGGCTAAATAGAGTTAATCGTTTACTTTACCTTCTCAACGATGGCCTTGAAGGCTGCGGGATTGTTGAGAGCAAGGTCGGCAAGCACCTTGCGGTTGATTTCGATACCGGCCTTTGACAGGGCGCCCATGAGCTTTGAGTAGCTGATGCCCTCCATGCGGGCGGCGGCGTTGATACGCTGAATCCACAGGGCGCGGAAGTTGCGCTTCTTGGTGCGGCGGTCACGATAGGCGTAGGTGAGACCCTTCTCCCAGGTGTTCTTTGCTACTGTCCACACATTCTTGCGGGCTCCGAAGTAGCCGCGGGTGAGCTTGAGGATTCTCTTGCGTTTTGCTCTTGATGCAACGTTGTTGACTGATCTTGGCATAGTTTTCTAAAGACTTTAAATGTTAGACAATAGGTGAATGTTAGCGGAGACACAACAGGTCGCGTACCTGCTTCATGTTGGTCTTGTCGACGATGCTATAACCCTGCAAATTACGCTTCTGCTTCTTGGTCTTCTTCGTCAGGATGTGGCTGTGGTAAGCGTGATGTCTCTTAACCTTACCTGTACCGGTGAAAGTGAATCTCTTCTTGGCACCGGAGTTTGTCTTTACTTTTGGCATTGTTTTTAATTTTTTAATTGTTTAATAATTTATTAAAGCGATGGCAACGCATATACCGGGCGCAGCGCATCTATTATATTTACGATTTACGAATTTACGATTTACGATTTGTTACTCTTCTGGTTCTGTGTTTTCTGTCAGGGCCTTCAGGGCTTCGGCGCTTATCTTCGCGTTGGCAAACAGGCCTCCGTTGGCTGGAGTATCCACATCGATGTCCTCGATGGGTTGATGAGCGTTCTTGTCTGTATCCTTCAGGTCGGCAACGGTAGCCTCGCGGTCGCGTGCCTGCTGGCTCTTCTTGGCCACGCCAGCCTTCTTGGGAGCCAGGTAGAGGAACATCTTCTTTCCCTCCAGGTTGGGCATCGACTCCACCTTTCCGCAATCCTCCAGGTCGTTGGCGAAACGCAGCAACAGCACCTCGCCTTGCTCCTTGAAGAGGATGCTTCGTCCACGGAAGAATACATACGCGCGTACCTTATTTCCTTCTTCGAGGAACTCACGGGCGTGCTTCAGCTTGAACTGGTAGTCGTGCTCGTCCGTCTGAGGCCCGAAGCGAATCTCCTTCACCTCCACCTTCACCTGCTTGGCCTTCATTTCCTTCTGGCGCTTCTTCTGCTGGTAGAGGAACTTGGAGTAGTCAATGAGACGACATACAGGCGGGTTGGCGTTCGGGCTGATTTCAACAAGGTCTACACCTTGCTCGCGGGCCATGTCAAGTGCTTGTTTTGTAGGCATCACCGTCGAGCCGCTTTCACCTACGATGCGGACTTCACGCACACGAATCTGCTCGTTTATGCGGTATTGATTCTGCTTTTTGTCGTTCTTCATTAACTGGTTTTTCGAAAATCGGCTGCAAAGGTACAATAATTCAGCGAATTAGCCAAATTTTTTATCATTTTTTTTGCCACTAGCACACACGTCTCCTAGAGAAAGCCGTTTTCTCTCCCAGACAAAGCCGTTTTCTAGAAATAATATTTTTTCTCATTGTTGGAAATAATTCTTTCTAATTCTTGCTAATTTCTTTCATAGAAAAACACACAAACTTATTTTTTATCATTGCAATACGCATAATTCTAACCATAAATTTAAATAAGGAACTGACACTAAATAAAGTTGACAATTGGAAACGATGTTTTTAGTAAAACAGATAAATACAACAAAGACAGATAAAAACCATTCGTCTTGTTTTTCTCAGTATTTCTTGTTTTTTCCTGTATTTCTAAAAAACAAA
>JAFVFY010000008.1 GCA_017475265.1 Prevotella sp.
GCACTAAGCTTCTGCGAAATGTTCGCGCTTACTATCTGCATGGCACGGGCCACAGGCATGAAGATGCCGCCCTTAATGCCTACGGGCTTGCGGAAATAGAGATGCACCAGTTCCTTTTCCATTCTGGGTGCCTCGAACTGGCTGTTGTGCTGCTGCAGCCGCACGATCTCCTCCTGCGTGAACCAGTAGCGGAAGCCCTGCTGGTAGAGCGCATACGCCTGCGAGTAGATGCCCTCGTAGTCGAAGGGATGCTCGCGGGGCGACTCTATCGACTCCACCTCGAAGGGCAGCCAGCGGCGGTTGCCCGTGGGGTCAGAGAGGAACTGCACGTTATTGCCTGTGCCGCAGAACGAGGCGATATGCTTGCGGTGCTCATGGAAATGGGCGTATGCCGCCCGCTCGTCAATCGAGGGCATCGTCACCGCCGCCTTCAACTGGTTCAGTTCGCGGGCGTTCATCGTGTCGAGCTCTTCGCAGCATACGAGGCCATACTGCGCCAGTGTCAGCAGGTCGTCGCGCCCCATGCGACTCGCGTTGGTCTTCGTGTAGAAATACTGTCGCAGTTCCGGCGGCAGCAGGTAGTTGAACCACGTCGTCTTGTACGATCCCTGCTCGCCGATGAGCACCAGGATCACGTTGTTCACCACCGTCTCGTCAATCCATCCGGCCACCATGCCCACCAGCCACTTCGTCAGGTACTCCGCGAAGAGCATCTGCTCCTGCACGTCGCCCTTCACGCTCACCGAGACCGACATCGCCAAGATATGGTTCTGCCCGTCCCATCGCGGCAGGTGCTCCAAGTAATAGCGGAACGGGTGATACGTCGGCACGAAGTCGCTCTCAATGACGCGGTACATGTCCTGCACACGCACAGGTTTCTGCTGCGACAGTTCTGCCCACAGCGAGTTGACGATACGGTCGTTAATGGGTTGCCACAAGCCCCCTAAGTTAGGGGGTTCTTTGCATAGCAAAGCGGCAGAGCCGAGCGGGGGGTCTGAACAAGCGCAGAACATTTCCCCGTTCGAATCCCTGTCGGAGTCGAGCACTCTGCACTCCACCCTTCCCGTAATCACATTGTGCCGCAGGAAAATCCTGTCACTGAGGAACGCCTTGATGTCCTCCACCGAGGCATACACCTCGCGCCAGTTTTTCTTCCGTTCCTTCTGCTCGCCGTCGGCCTTCTTCTTTTTCTTCTTCTCCTCCATAGCTTTATGTCCTTATGTTGTTCTGTCAAATATCAGCTACAAAGGTACACATAAAAAACAAGCCCGTCAAGGGCATCCTTGTCGGGTTAATCGTCTGGTTAAGAAGTTAAGCGTCTGGTTAATCGCCTGGTAAAAAATTAGTGTTTTTCAGGTGTGGTGAGCAGAATTATTAACCGCTCCACTATCGCCACCATGCGGTCGTAGGGTTCACGGCGTTTCATCAGTCCCGGATCGTAATGCCACTTTATGAAAGGCTTGTTGAACAGCGTCTGGCTGATGTTCTTCACCGATGAGCGCGAATATGCAGCGTTCACCCTGCACGGCATCACCCGTTTCATCAGCCGGTCGAAGGCGTCGAAGTCATCGTCGCCGTACATCCCCGCATCGCTCAGCAATCGGAACACCGCCTGCCAGTGGCTCTTCTGGTTGAACAGCATCTCCTCCGTCCCGTTGTATCGCTCCTCCATCAGCCGCTCCAGACAGTAGTATATATGACCGTCGGAAAGGTCAGCACCCTTCAGCAGTGCCGTGTCAGCACCCGTCGCCTTGTCAGGAACCATCTGCTGCATCACCGTCTGCTGTGCCACGCCCATCATCGCCGTCATCATTTCACCCAGCCTGCGCTGCTCGCGCTCCTCATGTTTGCGCTGTTCAGCCCTCTCTGCAAGCTCTATCCTGGCCAATGCGTTGCGGTATGCGCCTGGCCATTCGTCCATGAAGGAAAACGTGGCCGCCAGCCCTCTGATTTCATTACGCGCAACAGCCGGCCCGCCATTGGCCAGGTAGAACTCGACCGTCTCGTCCACCATCTTCTGAATGGTGGAGAACCCCGTGGGGCTTGCTCGTGTCTGTTGCTGCTGTGCCATAAGGCTGATGGTATTTATAGTTTTCTTTTGGATTGATGAGTGTCCTTAGTTCTGGTTTGTTTATTGATATGGCGGCATGATATAGCACGACACTGCCGACAGCCCTGCTTCTGCTGGCAGTGCCGCTGTTTATTCCGTTCTTCTTGGGTGTCATGTTCATAGTTTTCAGACCGTGTGCGTAAACAGCTGCAAAATTACTAAACTTTTCCGACATTCCACAATACTTTAACAAGATTTTTTCTTTACCTCGTTGTGCATGAAAAATGTAAAAACTTTCACTTTGATTGACCTCGAGCCATTAATCCTAAATCATTGTTCCTGAAAGTCCACTTTCCGTTTTCACTTTCTCATTTTTCCACCCGTTTTCGTAAACAAAAGTTTTTTTACCATCACCCTTGGTCACCTGCCAGATAATGACGTCCACAAGACTTACGAAACCGTTTTTCCGCAATTTCTCCACAAATTATTTGTTCGTTTCAGTATTTCTTTTTATCTTTGCAGCACAATGCAGTAGAAGTTACAAATAGGACGATTATGGCCACATGGAATAAAGAAACCTTGCCAAGAGAGAACGTGGCTGACCACATTATTGAGATTACTGAATTGCAATTAAAGGCTTGATATGGCAAAGAAGAAAAATGAAAACACCACCTCCATCGGTTTTGAGGATGCGATATGGCGGGCGGCTGATAAGCTCCGAGGCAACCTGAATGCTTCGGAATATGAAGGCGTGGTGCTGGGACTGATATTCCTGAAGTATATCAGCGACAAGTTCGAGGCGAAGTACCAGGAACTGCTGCAGGAGCCGGATGCAGACATTGAGGACAAGGACGAATACGAGGCCGACAATGTGTTCTTCGTTCCTCAGGAGGCTCGTTGGCAGGTCATCAGCCTTGCAGCCCATACGCCCCAAATAGGCAAGGTGATTGATGATGCGCTGGAGGCTATCGAGCGCGAGAACACCAAGCTGAAGGGTGTATTGCCAGGCAACTATGCCCGTCCCGAGTTGGACAAGCGCCGCCTGGGCGACGTGGTGGACCTCTTTACCAACATCCACATGCTGGCATCGGGCGACGAAAAGGATTTGCTGGGCCGTGTCTATGAATACTGCCTGCAGAAGTTCGCCTCGATGGAGGGCAAGAACGCCGGGGAGTTCTATACGCCCAGCTGCATCGTGCGTACCATCGTCGAGGTGCTGCAGCCCTACGAAGGCCGTGTCTATGACCCCTGCTGTGGCTCTGGCGGCATGTTCGTGCAGAGTGCGAAGTTCATCTATAACCACCAGAAGGACATCAATAACATCAGCGTCTATGGCCAGGAGGCTAACCCCTCGACATGGAAGATGGCGCACATGAACGTTGCTATCCGTGGACTGGAGGCCAATCTCGGCAAGAGCTATGCCGACACCTTCTTCAACGACCAGCACCCCACGTTGAAGGCTGACTTCATCATGGCCAATCCTCCTTTCAATCTCAGCGACTGGGGCGCAGACAAGTTAGAGAAGGATGCCCGCTGGAAGTTCGGACTGCCGCCCGCAGGCAATGCCAACTTCGCTTGGATGCAGCACATGATTCACCACCTCTCGCCCATTGGACGCATCGGCTTGGTATTGGCCAATGGCGCATTAAGCAGTCAGACAGGAGGTGAGGGCACTATCCGCCAAAAGATAGTAGAGGCCGACTTGGTAGAGGGTATCATCGCCCTGCCTTCGCAGTTGTTCTATTCGACTGGTATTCCCGTATCGCTGTGGTTCCTCTCGCGCAGCAAGCAGCAGAAGGGTAAGGTACTGTTTATCGATGCTCGCAATATGGGTACAATGGTCACCCGTGCCGTTCGTGAGCTGATGGAGCCAGACATCCGAAAGATTGCTGACACCTTTGAGGCCTTCCGCAATGGCACCCTTGGCGATGAGGCAGGCTATTGTGCCGTCAAGACCTTACAGGACATCGCAGCGCAGGACTACATTCTGACTCCAGGCCGTTATGTAGGAATAGCCGAGCAGGAAGATGATGGCGAGCCGTTTGCGGAGAAGATGCAGCGGCTCACCTCAGAACTCAGCGGACTATTTGTAGAAAGTCACCGCTTGGAGGATGAGATTAAGAAGCAGTTAGGAAATATTGGATTTAAGATTGAATAAAAAGGATACAATGAAGAAAGAAATCATAGAACAGTTATACAGCGCTTTCGAGCAGGCTGCGCTTGAAGTAGATGGTGTTGAATGTTGGAGTGCAAGAGAGTTACAGACATTGCTTGGCTATAGCCTTTGGCAGAACTTTACTAAAGTTATAAATAAAGCCAAAGTCGCTTGTGAGAATGTTAATCAGTCAACATCCGACCATTTTATTGACGCCAATAAAATGGTTGAACTAGGTAGTGGCGCTCAGCGTGAGATAGAAGACATGATGCTTACACGCTATGCCTGCTATTTGGTGGCTCAAAATGGAGACCCACGTAAAGAGCAGATTGCCTTTGCACAGACCTATTTTGCCGTGCAGACGCGTAAAGCAGAACTCATAGAGAAACGCCTGCTGGAAGTGGAGCGTGTAAAGGCTCGTGCCAAGTTACAAGAGACAGAGAAGATACTTTCAGGTGTATTGTATGAACGTGGTGTCAACGATAAGAGTTTTGCTGTCATACGCTCGAAAGGCGACCAAGCCTTGTTTCGTTTGAATACAGCTACATTGAAGCGAAAGATGGGTGTTCCTGCCAGTCGTCCATTGGCAGACTTCCTTCCTACTATCAGCATTAAGGCCAAGGACTTTGCTGCTGAAATGACGAGCGTCAATGTCCAGGCAAAGGACTTGCAAAGTGAGACGATGATAGCCAAAGAGCATATTGACAACAACGCTGCAGTTCGCCGTATGCTCTTGGAACGTGGCATCGTGCCAGAAAACCTTCCCGCTGCTGAGGATGTGAAGAAGGTGGAACGCAGGCTGGCCAGCGAAGAAAAGAAGGCTATAGAGAACAAGAAGAAAAAGTAAATTCCCATTTATGGAAGAGAAAAAGAATATAGCAAATAAAACAGCGACACCATCGTTTGTGTATCGTGACGGGATGACTGCTGACAATGAGTATATAGAATGGCTGGCGGATGTAAAAGCGCGATTTCGTCAAAGCCAGATAAAGGCTTCTGTCAGAGTGAACACTACTATGCTTGAATTCTATTGGAGCGTAGGACGTGACCTGGTACGTTTGCGGGCAGAAGAGCGATGGGGTGCAGGAGTCGTGAAGCAGTTTGCCCTCGATATGCGTCAGGCATTTCCTAATGAAACCGGCTTCTCAGACACCAATGTAAAGTATATGAAACGTTGGTACTCGTTTTATTTTGAAAGAGTTACAAAAGGTCAGCAAGTTGCTGACCAATTAGCAGGGGATGAAAAAAGCCAACGACTCGTTGGCCAAATTGAGGTTGCAGAAAAAGGTCAGCAAGTTGCTGACCAATTGGAAATGCCGGAATCGTTTGGAAAAGTTCCCTGGTTTCATCATGTCCAAATCTTCTGTCATTGCGCTACTCTCGACGAGGCTCTCTTCTATATAAATAAGGTAATAGAAGAGGGATGGAGCCGCAGTTGGTTGGAAGATCAAATAGCTGCCAACCTCTTTACATCACAAGGTTCAGCCATTACGAATTTCAATCAGACCCTTCCTGCGCCACAAAGCGACTTGGCCAATGAACTGCTGAAAGATGAGTACAACTTTGAATTCCTCACAATGAAAGCAAAATACGACGAGCATGACTTGGAAGAAGCTCTTGTCGCCAATATAACCCGGTTTTTGCTAGAATTGGGCAAGGGCTTTGCATACGTTGGTCGTCAGATGGAGCTGCGTATGGACGAAGAAACGACCTTCTTTCCTGATTTGGTGTTCTATCATATCCCACAGAAGCGGTATATTATCATTGAACTGAAAGCTGTGAAGTTTATGCCAGAGTTCGCAGGTAAGTTAAATTTTTATGTGACAGCTGCAGATAAATTACTAAAATGTGCAGATGATAATCCATCTGTAGGACTACTGATTTGTAAGACTGCTAAGAAAACCATCGTAGAGTGGTCGCTGCAGGATATACAGAAGCCTCTGGGTGTCGCTACTTATCAGTTGCAAGAGGTTGTCGAACGCACCATCGCAGAGTTAGAAAGCAGAAAGAATGTAGAATGATGGAAGAGTGGAAGATATATAAGTTGGAGGATGTCTGCACTGCATTAAGTGACGGATTGCACAAAGCACCTAAGTTTATAAACGGAGGTGACTACATCTTTGTGAATGCGAAAAACATAAGCAATGGTTTTATCGTTGACAATGATCCAACCAAGAAGTCTACTTACGAAGAATATCTGAAGTATTCATCGCCACTAAATGAAACAACAGTTTTATATTCTATTGATGGTACAATTGGAAATATAGCATTGTATAGGGGAGAAAAATGTATTTTGGGGAAAGGCGCTTGCTACCTGAACGCCAATCCAGCGTTGTTAGACAGGATGTATCTTTATTATGAGTTACAGGCTCCACGCTTCAAGTCATATATAGATAAGATGTCTACAGGCTCTACTATCAAGCATATTTCTCTAAAAACGATGAGAAATTATGAAATGAGAGTTCCTTCAACAAGTACCCAACAGCAGATTGTTTCCGTCCTCAAATCCCTTGATGACAAAATCGAGGTGAATAGGCGGATAAATGACAATTTAGAGCAGCAGGCACAGGCGTTGTTTAAGTCGTGGTTTGTGGACTTCGAACCATTCAAGGATGGTGAGTTTATTGATAGTGAATTGGGAATGATTCCGAAAGGGTGGAGAGTAGGAACCGTATATGAATACATTGATGTTATTTATGGCGCTCCTTATAAATCTTCATTATTCAATGAAGAAAAAGACGGACTGCCTCTAATTAGAATCCGTGATTTAAAAACCAATGCACCTCAATTCTATACTCCTGAGATACTGCCTAATACAGAATACATTGAGGCTGGTGATGTTGTCGCAGGAATGGATGCAGAGTTTGTCCCCTATCTATGGTTAGGTGATAAAGGTGTATTAAATCAACGATGTTGTAAGTTCAAAGGCAAGAATGACGCAATATGCAACTACTACATTCTTTTCCTTGTTAAGCCTGAACTTGAATATGTACAAAACTATAAAACAGGCACAACAGTAAGCCACTTGGGGAAATCAGATATTGACAGATTCAAATTGATAACCCCACCAATAGATGTAGTTTTGGCATTCTCGAAAATCGTAAATTCAATGAAAGAAGAAGTGGTGAACCGAGCTCTTGAATCCCGCCGCCTCGCGAATCTCCGTGACACTCTCCTTCCGAAGTTGATGTCAGGAGAACTAAAAGTAAATGAAGTAGAAAAAGAATTATCTTAAAATAGGATTGATATTCATTATTTTTTCGTATCTTTGCAGTAGATAAAGAAGTATGATGAGCGACGAACAGAAATATAATATCCAAGGGCTAGACGAGTACATCCGTCAGGGCGAGCCACAGCAACGTGAACGTAGTGAAGCGTGGAAGGTGGCTATAGGTTTGCAGCAGGTTGACAGGCTTCAGACCTCTGACTATTTGTTGGATACTGCCAAGCGCCATATTGAAGGCGATATCAGTATTGGCGAAGCAAAGCAACTGATAGACTCTTATTATCAATCAGCCTCAGGGCGCAAAGATATAGAAAACGACCGTACAGAGGAGGCTGACAAGGTGGCTGCTCGCATCACAGAGCTGATAGAAGAAAAGACATTCTCTTTTACGCCAGCACAGCTGATTTCTATCCACCGCAGATTGTTTGAGGGCATCTATAAGTTGGCAGGCAGAATTCGTGACTATAATATCACCAAAAACGAATGGGTGCTGGGCGGTAAGACAGTATATTACGCCAGCTACGACACCATCAGCGAAACACTGGACTATGATATGGGGCAGGAACGCCAGTTTGATTATTCGTCCATGAATATCGATGAGACAATCCGTCATCTGACTCGTTTCTGTGCCAACCTGTGGCAGATACATGCTTTCTGTGAAGGAAACACGCGTACAACAGCCGTGTTTATGATTAAGTATTTGCGCACGCTGGGATTTAACGTAGTTAACGATGTGTTTACAGAAAATTCTTGGTATTTCCGCAATGCATTGGTAAGAGCAAACTATAGTGATTTGACTCAAGGTATTACAGAGACTACTGTTTATTTGGAGCGCTTCTTCCGCAGTATGTTACTTGGTGAAGAGCACGATCTTAGGAATAGGATTATGCATGTGGATTGGGGTAAAGTAGAGGGTGAGACAACCCTTCAAAGTGCAAAACAGGAAGTCAAAAGTGCAAAAATAGGCGAAGAACTGCCTCCAAAGTGCAAAAATTGCACTTTAGAAGAGGTGGCAGTTCTCCGTATAGTGCAAAAGAATCGTTATGCCACCCAGAAAGAGATTGCCGCAGAGATAGGTAAGTCGGAACGCACTGTTAAATCTATTACCATCGCCTTGCAGGATAAGCAGATCCTGAAGCGAGTGAATGGTAAACGAAATGGATATTGGGAAATTGAAGAATAACAACCAGAGGACAATCTATGAGTACCTACAAGTTCACCGAAGACAGCTATGAGCATTCGTTGATTGCACTATTCCAAGAATTGGGCTACGCCTACGAATGTGGCTATGATGTGGAGCGTGACTACAGGAATCCCTACTATGAGGAGGACTTGCGGGACGTTCTGCAACGGCTAAACCCGATGCTGAGTGCGGATATACTGAACGAAGCCTTCCGACTGGTGACCCACGTCAACGAGGGAACGCTGGAGCAGCGGAACGAGCAGCTGATGGACTACGTGCAGAATGGTGTGGAGGTAAAGTACTCAGAGGACGGACGCCCGAAGACGGCACTCGTGAAGCTGGTGAACTACGACAGCCCCTTGCAGAACAAATTCAAGGTCTGCAACCAGTGGACGGTTATAGAGTATGAGAAGATACGCTGCGATATGGTGGTTTTCGTCAACGGTCTGCCGATGGTGGTGATAGAATTGAAATCGCCCAGCAATGAGAATGTAGAAGAGGATGCTGCCTACCTGCAAATCAAACAGTATCAGCAGAAGTGCCCCTCGCTGTTTGTATATAACGCTTTCTCCGTCATCAGCGACCAACTGGTTTCTAAGGCCGGCACCATCACCGCCAAGGAGAACCGCTACATGGAATGGAAGGCTCCGAGTGAACGAGCGCCATCAAGATTTCTTGAAATGGCCGAGTGTGAGGAGGCTCGACCGAAAGTCAAGAGCGTGGACGGAACGGTAGAATCAAGTTCGTTTGCCGACTACGAGACCTTCTTCAATGGCATCTTCAAGAAGGAACGCCTCATCGACATCCTGCAGAACTTCATCTGCTTCGACCATAAGGATGGGCGCACGGCAAAGATCATGGGAGCCTATCACCAGTACTTTGCCGTGAACAAAGCTTTGGTGAAGACAGACAAGGCCATTGGCGGTGACGGAAAAATTGGCGTGTTCTGGCATACGCAGGGCAGCGGCAAGTCGTTGTCTATGGTGTTCTATGTGCATCTTTTGGTGCAACGCTATCCGCAATGTACCATCGTGGTGGTGACCGACCGCAACGACCTGGACCAGCAGCTGTATGAGCAGTTTGCTGGCTGTCAGAGTTTCTTGCGTCAGGAGCCGCAGCGCGTAGGCTTCGACCTGAACGAAAAAGGCAAGCTCACCAAGACAGCAGGACGCGAGGACTTGGTGCGAAAGCTGAAAGACCTGCGGACGGGCGGCATCATCTTCACGACGATTCAGAAGTTTTGTGCAAGCCGAGAGGAGAGCGAGCTTGCTTGCTCTTCCGAGGCGCAGCCAAAACTCGCCAAAGGCAAGTTTGAGGAAGGCACAGGGCTGCTCTCCGACAGGGAGAACATCATCGTGATTACCGACGAGGCCCACCGCTCGCAATATGGCGATGAGCATTGGGATGAAAAGGCCGAGAAGATGAAGAAAGGCTTTGCGCTGCTGATGCGTGAAGCCCTGCCCCGAGCCTCGTTCATCGGGTTTACGGGTACGCCCATTTCCCAACGCGACCGCGACACCAAGGAGGTGTTTGGCGACTATATCGACATCTACGACATGACGCAGGCTGTGGCCGACGGTGCCACGAAGGAAGTGTATTATGAGAGTCGTGTGGTGAAACTGAACCTGAACGACGAGGCCTTGCGGAAGCTGGACGAAGCGTTTGACGACCTTGTCACCGAGGGGGCTACCGATGAGCAAATACAGAAAGCCCGAAGGGATAACAGCGGACTGAAAGAGATATTGTGCCATCCTGACACGATTGACAGTCTGTGCCGGGACATCGTGGAGCACTACGAGAAGAACCGCCAGTATGAACTGACGGGCAAGGCGATGATTGTGGCCTACAACAAAGAGGCTGCCGTGAAGATGTACCGCCGGATGCTGGAGCTGCGCCCCGACTGGACGGAGAAGATGCACGTTGTGGCAAGTGCTGCCAATACCGACAAGGAAGAATGGCATGATGTGATAGATGCGCGGCGTAACAAGGAATATGCTGCGCTGTTCAAGGATGACGAAAGCCCGATGAAGATAGCCATCGTGGTGGATATGTGGCTCACAGGATTCGATGTGCCAAGCCTTGCCACGATGTATGTCTATAAGCCTATGAAGGAACACAACCTGATGCAGGCCATAGCCCGTGTGAACAGAGTGTTCCCTGAAAAGGAAGGTGGTCTGGTGGTTGACTATGTGGGAATAGCCAGTGCGCTGAAGAAAGCGATGCAGGACTATACGCAACGCGACAAGAAGCATTTTGGCGACCCTGACATTGCCAAGACCGCTCTGGTGAAGTTCCGGGAGAAATTAGAGATATGCCGCGACCAGCTGCACGGTTTCGACTACGAGGCGTGGTATGAAGGCTCTGACCCTGAGCGCAGCCGACTGATAACGGCTGGCGTGAACTTCATGCTGGAACGTGACAAGGACGAAAGACGAAAGTCGTTCATAGAGCATAGTCAGTTGCTGCATAACGCCCAGACGCTATGCAAATCGCTGCTGACTGACCACGACAAGCGCGAGGTGGCTTTTATGGATGCTGTGAGGGTGATGCTGGTAAGAGTGAGTGCTACAGGCACGAAGATTTCCAAGCACGACATCAACGAGCGCATATCGCGACTGCTGGAGCAGAGCCTGCAAAGCCAAGGCGTGCAGGTGCTGACCAATGTAAAGTTCTCTCTCTTCCACGGTGCCTTCCTGGCAGAAATAAAGAACATGAAGGAGCGGAATCTTGCCCAGAAAATCCTGGAGGGCTTGATAAGGGAAAAGATTCGCAACTTTGAACGGACGAACATCGTACAGAGCCTGAAATACAGCGAGATGATGAACAAAGCCCTGTCAAACTATCTGAAAGGTCTGCTGACGAATGAAGAGGTCATTGCCGAGTTGCTGCGTATAGCAGAAGAAATAAGGAAGTGTGAGGAAGAGGGCAACGAACTGGGACTGACCATAGAAGAAAAAGCCTTCTATGATGCACTCAGTTCGCCTGAAGGTGTAAAAGATGCCTATACAAACGAAGAGTTTATCAAGCTGACAAAGGAACTGACAGAGCAGCTGCGCAAGAACCGCACCATCGACTGGTATCACAAAGATTCGGCACGTGCCAAGATGCGCGTGATGGTAAAGCGACTGCTGAAGAAATACAAATATCCGCCCGAAGGTCAGGAGCAGGCACTAAATACAGTGATGGCCCAATGCAACAAATGGGCTGACGACGAGGGCAACATATATGAGAGGAAGCTTTCAGCTATTGATGATGACCGTGATGTGCGCAATCTCATATTCAACCGTCTGCAAATGGATGCAACCATTAGTGACGGTGAATTACAGCGTGAAGCCATTGAGGTCTTTGGCGAAAAATATGCTGATATGACTTTGAACGACTGGAGACACATCATCGAAGCTTATACCCCGATGGTAAGAGAAGCTACAAAACCCATAGCAAGAGAAATTTCTATGAAGCCAAAACAATATGACATGGCCGCAGAAGATAGGACATCAGACGATTTAGGATAAGGGAAAGGATTTTCTAAGGACTGCTGGATTTGAACATGAAGTCACAATTTTACATCTCTATTTGGCAGAATTGCGTTAATTTTCCAAAATCGCTTTTTATTTACAACTTTTTTTCGTAATTTTGCAGCGTAATATCAAACTGAGCAATTATGAAGAGAATAATCCTTTCACTATTGATGGTCGTGGTGGCGCTGGGCGCCATGGCGCAGAGTGCCGACAAGCTTTATGAGGAAGGCAAGAAGCTCTACGACGAGAAGAAGTACGAGCAGGCCTTCCCCTTGCTGAAGAAGGCTGCCGAGAAAGGCCACAAGAAGGCTCAGTACCGCCTAGGCCGCTGTTACGACAAAGGTCACGGCGTGGAGGAGGACAACAAGACGGCCTTCATCTGGTATGAGAAAGCCGCCAAGCAGGATCATGCCAAGTCGCAATTCCAGCTTGCCCGCTACTACCTGAAAGGCAAAGGCGGCATCTCCGTAGACAAGGAGAAAGCCGCCAAGCTGCTGAAGAAAGCCGTAAAGGGCGGCAGCAAAAGCGGCAAAGAGATAGAAGAAGAGCTGAAAGCCGACGCCGCCAAAGGCGACGAGGAGGCCATTCAGCTCTTGGAACTACTAAAACATTAGGATTTTACCTACAGGGCGTATTCTTACTTTGCAGTGAACGAGGTGACATCGGTGTTGCCCACTGCCGAGGAGCCGAGATAGATGCCGTGGAACGACTCTGTGGTGTCGGTGGGTGCCGAGGTGCTACTCTTGATAGTGTAGTCATTGTCTTTCACCATGCCCTTGGCGGTGATGATAGAGTGTTTGTTGCTCACCGTGGCATCGAACTTGTAGGTAAGCAGGTTATTGCCCTCGGAGTCGGCCAGCGTGTAGTAGTTGGATGACGAGTAGCTGCTGGGCGAGCTGGTGATGGCATAGCCCTGTGAGGCATTGCTGATGCTACTGCTGGAGGAGCCTCCCCATCCGCCGCCATCACCTTGCTGTCCACCAGCGCTGATGACGTATCCGTTGCCAGATATCTGAATGTAGGAGTCGTTGTCGCAATCCAGGCCTTCCTCGGGGTCGCCCTTTGTAGTGTAAGCGAAGAC
Source organism: Prevotella sp. (assembly GCA_017475265.1). Classification (GTDB taxonomy): domain Bacteria; phylum Bacteroidota; class Bacteroidia; order Bacteroidales; family Bacteroidaceae; genus Prevotella. The sequence continues at coordinate 13,214 of JAFVFY010000008.1, forward strand.
GAGTCCGTCGCCGATGGTGACTGCACCAGTCTTTCCGTAGTTGCTGTCCACCGCATCATTGCCAGTGCTGTGGCAGATGGTGATGCCACCGTCGAAGACGATTGCTCCTGCTGAGTTAAGGCAGTCGTCGTAGCACTTGAAGTAGTGGTTGCCACCCTCGATATTGATGCCTGTCTTAGATTCCAGACCCTCAGCCTCATCGTTCTTCGTAGTCACCTCGGTGGTGCCGCCGTAGATGTTGATGGCGCAGATGGCCTTGATGGCCTTTGCCGATGATGAGCTGTAGGAACTGCCCGTGGTGTTGACGGTGAGCACAGGTCCGGTTCCGTCTTCCAAGCCCTGTGTGTAGCTTCCCGTAACATTGCTCCAAGTAGTGCTGCCACCACCAGGACCACCACCTCCCGGAGGTCCCCAACCACCAGGGCCACCAGGGCCGGAGTTGCCACCAGAAGTCGATTTCGTTCCATCGCCACAACGTATACCCTTGCCAGCATTACCGCTCATATTGATGGTGATGGTTCCTGCGTTAAGGGCCATGTTGAGGGCCTTCAGTCCCTTTGCTCCCTTCACGTCGCTAGAGATGGTCGTGGGGGTAGCACTATTATTGATGGTAAGTTCGCCACCGTTGGTCTCGATGTCGTAAGCCTTTACGCCACGTCCGGCAATACCTTTGACGGTGATAGTGATGTCGCCATCGTTCTGCACGAACTTACCACCGCTGATGGCAGCTACGTAGCTGGGGTCGGAAGCGTCGCTACTGTCTACGCGGCCACTGGCATTCAGTGTCAGGCTACCACCATTGACAACTACGGTGCTGTCGGCCTTGAGGCCCTTGGCTCCGTTGGCAGTCGTTGTGACAGAGAGCTTGCCGCCCTCGATGTAGATGTTGCCCGAGTCCTCCTCCTCGTGGTCTTCGGTCTCGCCGGTGTTCACCGTTCCGTCGAGGTCCACCTGTATACCGTCGTCGCCCACGCCACTAATGTTCAGCTCGCCACTCTCCATGAGGAAGTATTCGTTGGCCGAGATGCCGTCCTTCACGGCAGAGAGAATGTTCACCGTACAGTTCTTCATCGACGTGTAGTCGCCACTTTTGATAGCGTGAGCCGTATTTCCCGAGACGTTGAGCGTACCCTTTCCCTTCAGCTCCAAGTGTCCCTTGCAATAGAGTGCAGCCTTCTGTTCACCGTCCTCTCCGTCGACGAGGGTGTTCACCGTGCCGTTCTTCACGCTGAGGGCAATACGCTTGCCATTGGTAATGTTGATGGCAGCACCGCTGGGGTTGGTCAATGTCAGGCCACGCAGTTCGACGGTGGCCTTGATAGAGCCCGACATGGCAAACTCGCCATCACTGCAGGAGCCTCCCAGACCGTAGGTGACCTCGAAGGGCAGCTCGCTGTCCTGTGCAATATTGACATGGCCGCCCGTGACATCGACGGTGAGATACTGTGCCACATTACCGGCTACGAATACCTGTGCGCCCTCGTCGGTATAGCTGATAGTAACGGTGGAGTCCTTCACTTCGGTTTCATCAACGTACATCTTGCTAATGTCCGTCAGGGTGAAAATCTTGTCCATGATGGTCAGCGTCTGGCCGTCCTCATAAATCATCTCCCCAGCCTGTGAAGCAGGTATCTGGTAGATAGCCTGGCTATCCACCACGTTGAGGGTCTGATTGACTGTGAGGTCTGTATTGTTTCCATTGGCCATCGAGGTAATCACGGCTGATATGTCGGCGACATCGACAACCCCATCACCGTTGACATCGGCTTTCGGATAGGCATCCACCTCATCAGAGGCCATGATAGTAATGACGTTGGAGATATCGGCCACATCCACTGCCTTGTCTCCGTTCACGTCGGCAACGAGATCTGTAGCGTCAGCCGACTCGTCAAAAGCCATCTTCATAAGGTCAGTGAGTGCAAAGGTCGTGGTACCCTCCCCGTTAGTTGCCGTAAGGTTGCCATTGGCTGTGGTAAGCTTCAATCCCTCGGTTGCCAAGCGGGTCTGTGTGCCGTCACTTGTAGTGAACACCAGATACATGGAGGTGTAGTCGGCAGCATAGACCTGAATGGCTACGATGGCCATCAGACACAAAAACCATTTCTTCATAATTACAATTAGTTATTTGGTTAGACATGTTTCCTTTTTGCGCTGCAAAAGTACTAAACAAGAGCGAAACAAGAAAAATCATTCAGCAAACCATTCATTTTTTTCAGCGAAACAACTACGGACATGCCCCACGTAGCCCACGTAAATGTGTTAATCTTCCCAAAATAACCTTGTTTTTGCAAACTAATTAGTAACTTTGCCAACGATATAACAAATAAACGAACAAACAGATAAAATTATGAGTACAAGTAATGTTAGGCTGGCAGACATGGAGCGGATTACGACTCCGGCGCTGGCACAGAAATTCATTGAAGAACAGATTAAGGAGTTACGTGCCCAGATTGGAGACAAGAAGGTGCTGCTGGCGCTTTCGGGCGGTGTTGATTCATCGGTAGTGGCTGCGCTGCTCATCAAGGCAGTGGGCCAGCAACTGGTGTCGGTGCATGTGAACCACGGACTGCTGCGCAAGGGTGAGCCCGAGCAGGTGGTACGGGTGTTCCGCGACGAGATGAATGCCAACCTGGTATATGTCGATGCCACAGACCGTTTCCTCGACAAGCTGGCCGGAGTGGCCGACCCTGAGCAGAAGCGCAAGATTATCGGTGCCGAGTTCATCCGCGTGTTTGAGGAGGAGGCCCGCAAGCTGGAAGGCATCAGCTTCCTGGCACAGGGCACGATTTATCCCGACATTGTGGAGTCTGGGCCGGTGAAGTCACACCACAACGTGGGCGGTCTGCCCGAGGACATGCAGTTCGAGCTGGTAGAGCCTATCAAGCTGCTCTTTAAGGACGAGGTGCGTGTGGTGGGCAAGGAACTCGGTCTGCCCGACAACATGGTGTTCCGTCAGCCCTTCCCCGGCCCCGGACTGGGTGTGCGCTGCACGGGAGCCATCACCCGTGACCGTCTGGAGGCACTGCGCGAGAGCGATGCCATCCTTCGCGAAGAGTTTGCCAAGAACGGCCTGGAGGGCAAGGTGTGGCAGTACTTCACCGTTGTGCCCGACTACAAGTCAACGGGTGTCAAGGACAACAAGCGCAGCTGGGACTGGCCAGTAATTATCCGTGCCGTGAACACTCGCGATGCCATGACGGCCACCATCGAGGAGATTCCCTATCCGCTGCTGCACCACATCACCCAGCGCATCGTTACCGAGGTGCCCGGCGTGAACCGCGTGCTCTATGACCTCACGCCGAAACCTACAGGCACGATCGAATGGGAATAAAAGAATGTCATTGCCATTTCCTCCTAACAAATTCGATAAAACTATGAATAGGAACAAAATGCTATGTGGCATCATTGCCTTGAGCTCAGTCCTTGCTACGGCCAATGCACAAACAGGCAAAGAATGGGACGACCCACTGATTACCAGTGTTAACCGTGAGAAAGCCCACACCCTGGCTCTTCCCATGGCCAGCGAGGCCGACGTGACGAAGAACGACATGAGCCTGTCGCCCTATTACCTGTCGCTCGACGGTAAATGGAAGTTCTACTGGGTGAAACAACCCTCGCTGGCAAAGGAAGATTGGTGTGCCAAGGACTTCAACGACGCATCGTGGACAGACATCGACGTGCCTTCAAGCTGGCAGGTATGGGGCCTGCACAACGGGAAGGCATGGGACAAGCCCCTCTACTGCAACACGCAGTATCCCTTCGAATATGACCGCACGACGTTCAGCATCATGGCCGAGCGTCCGGGATGGTTTACCTATAACAGCAACATGCCTAATCCCGTGGGTACCTACCGCAAGACCTTCAACATGACCGCCGACTGGCTTAACGGCCACGATGTCTATGTGCGCTTCAACAGCGTGGGACACGGCTACTACCTCTGGGTGAACGGTCAGCGGGTGGGCTACTCGGAAGACTCGTACCTACCCTCGGAATTCAACATCACGAAGTATCTGGTAGAGGGCGAGAACAACATGGCTTTGCAGGTGTACCGTTTCACCAGCGGCTCGTTCCTGGAGTGTCAGGACTACTGGCGCCTGACGGGTATACACCGCCACTGCTTCATCTATGCTGCTCCCAAGGTACGCATCAGCGACTATTTCTTCACCACCGACCTCGACAGCAGGTATAAGAACGCCATGGCCACGGTACAGGTTAACATAACCTCCCCCACCCCATCCGAAGGAGGGGAGAACTATACCGTTGAGGCCAAGATCCTGGACGGAGGAAATATCATTGCGACTGAAACAGCATCACTAACCTTCTCCCCTCCTTTGGAGGGGTCGGAGGAGGTTTCTGGGGAGACCACCCTTTCTATGGATGTCACTGCCCCGCGCCTTTGGAGTGCTGAGACGCCCAACCTATACGACCTTGTGCTGACACTGAAGGACAATGCCGGCCATGTATGCGACATCCGAGGTTCTAAGGTCGGCTTCCGTGAAGTAGGCATCCGCAATGACGGTGCCCTCATCATCAATGGCAAGCGCATGGTGTTCCATGGTGTGAACCGCCACGACTTCTCACCCGTTAACGGACGTGCCATCACCCCCGAGGAGATAGAGGAGGACATCAAGACCATGAAGCGGCTGAACATCAATGCCGTGCGTACCTCACACTATCCCAACGATCCTGTTTTCTACGACATCTGCGACAAGTATGGTCTGTACGTGCTGGCCGAGGCCAACGTGGAGTGTCATGGCAACTGGGGGCTGTCATCGGAGCCGAAGTTCAAGAACGCCATGGTGGAACGCTCGCAGAACCACATCCGCTGGATGCGCAATCACGTGTGTATCTTTATGTGGTCGTTCGGCAATGAGTGTGGCAACGGGAACAACTTCCAGGCCGTAGCCAATGCCGTGAAGGAGCTGGATAAGACACGTCCGACCCACTACGAAGGCAACAGCGACTACGCCGATGTGTCGTCTACCATGTATGGCAGTTATGAGACCATCAATTGGATAGGTTCTTCACGTCAGGGACAAAGTGGGCAGAAACCCCACATACAGTGTGAGAACTCACACTCCATGGGTAACTCCATGGGCAATGTTCGCGAAATGTTCGACCTCTACGAGAAATACACCTGCCTGACGGGTGAGTTCATCTGGGACTTCAAAGACCAGGGATTGCTCACTCAGTCCAATGGCAAGGACTACTGGGCCTACGGTGGTGACTTCGGCGACAACCCTAACAGCGGCAATTTCTGCATCAACGGACTTGTACACCCCGACTGGAGCTATACCGCAAAGACCTATAACACAAAGAAAATCTACCAGCCCGTAGAATTCCGTACGGTCAATGCTTCCCAAGGGCGCTTCCGCATGAAGAACAAGATGGCCTTCCTGCCCACTTCTGCGTACAATATTAATTATAATGTGGTAGACGAGGATGGCAATTCGCTGGCGAGCGGTATTATCGATCAAGAGGTGGCAGCCGCCGACAGCGCCGTCATCACCATCTCATCTATCCCCCAGCTCCTCAGTTCGCTGCCCGCCGACCATGAGGCCTTCGTCCACTTCACCATCACACAGAAGGAAAACACCCTGTGGGCCGATGCCGGATATGTAGTTGGTGAAGAAAAGCTGCCCATACATACTGCCACGCACCCGATGTACGACTTGGAAAGCTTGCAGCAATGCGAGTCGCTTAGTGTGAATAACGGTGCCGCCGTCATCACCGTAGAGAACTCCCACTTCAAGGCATCGTTCTCCAAGAGCCAGGGAACGCTCTCAGGCTATGTCAATGAGGGCACGGAGATGCTGAGCAAGCCTCTGCTGCTCAACGTATTCCGTCTGCCAACCGACAACGATGGCAACCAGACAGGAGGATGGGACAACATGGGACTGCGCAAGCTCACCGTGAAGGGAACGGGAGCAGAGGTTAGCACAGCCGAAGACGGCAAGACCGCCACCGTCACCCTGACGAGCACCCATACAGGAAAGAACGGTACGTCCTTCGATGTGAACATCTCCTTTGTCGTCTGTGCCGACGGCACCATCATGGTCAGCTCGTTCATCCGTCCTGCCTCCACAGGAGCCATTATCCCGAAGATGGGCTTCCGGCTGGAGATGCCAGCCGCCATGGAACAGTTGACATGGTTTGGCCGAGGTCCCTGGGACAGCTATCGCGACCGTAAGGAAGCATGTCTGCCCGCCATCTACCAGAGCACCGTCAGCGACCAGTACGAGGAATACATCCTGCCGCAGGAGCATGGTACGAAGCAGGAGGTGAGGTGGATGTCGCTATGCAACGAAGAGGGCAACGGTCTGCTATTCGTAGCTCCTGGACAGATGGCCGCCTCTGCCGTACACTTCCGTCCGGAGGACAACTACACCGACCGCAACAACAGGAAGAAGCACACCTGCGATTTCAAGACATGTGAGAACACCGTGGTATCGCTCGACGCTGCCACACGTGGCCTGGGCAATGCCAGCTGCGGTCCCGAGGTAATGGACAAGTACGAACTGAGGGCTGCTAACACCTCGTTCCGATTCTTCATCATCCCTCTCACCCCTCAAAACTCAAATCTCAAATCCCAAATCTCCAGAGTGGACATGCCCGTATGCCAGACGGTCAGTTGCGAGCGCCAGACTAACGGACGCATCAAGATGTCTACCCAGACAAGTGGAGCGACTATCTACTACAGCATCGATGGCGGCGAATACAAGAAATACTCCATGGCCTTTGTGCAAAAGGAAGCCTGCACCATCACTGCCTATTGTGAAAAAGAAGGTATGCTGCCGAGTGCACCGATGACATATAACTTCGACCTCTACATCAACAAGAGTGGATGGAAGGTGGTGAGCGCCGACAGCTATCAGGGCGGCAACGAACCCCGCCTTGCCATAGACGGCAACAACTCTACCTTCTGGCACACGGCTTGGGGAGCCAACGAACCTCAATGCCCACACACGCTCATCGTCGACATGGTCGAGACCTATCTCGTGACCGCCTTTACCTACCTCACCCGTCAGGATGGCAATCAGAACGGTATGGTCAAAGCCTACGAGGTATACCTCAGCACCGACGGAGAGACATGGGGTGCTGCAGCGGCTAAGGGTGAATTCAAAAACACCACGTCACTACAGAAAGCCACCCTCAAAACGCCTACCGCAGCCCGATATCTGAAGTTCGTGGCTAAGAGCGAAATTAACGGAAACGCTTGGACATCAGCTGCTGAAGTGGGTATAGAGGCCGCAGAGAATGTTACTGGCATCATGTCCCCTAAGGTAGGGGGGAGAGAGCCTGAACAAAGTCCCTCTGCCCCTCGCTCCACCCCTAGGAAAAGATCGACGGTAAATTCCTACGACCTCCAGGGACGTCCCACATCCTCGGGCTCCCCAAAGGGAATCCATATCCAGAACGGCAAGAAACTCATCATCAAATAACCATCTAAGCTCTATAGTCTAAAGTCTAAAGTCTGAAGTCTAAAGTCTGAAGTCTAAAGTCTATAGTCTAAGGTCTAAAGTCTGAAGTCTAAGGTCTGAAGTCAATCATCTATAGTCAACACACATGACTCGTGAGAAAGAGATATACATGGTGACCTTGTTGGGCAGTATGGGCAACGCTGCACTGCTCACCATGAAGTTCATCGCAGGTATTCTGGGGCATAGCTCGGCGATGGTTGCCGATGCTGTCCACTCGCTGTCTGACTTCCTGACAGACATCGTCGTACTGGTGTTCGTCAGCATCAGCGCCAAGCCCCGCGATGCCTCCCACGACTATGGTCATGGCAAATTTGAAACCATTGCCTCGTTTCTCATAGGCCTTGCCTTGGTGGCTGCCGCCACGGGCATCATGGTATCTGGTGCCCTGAAGTTCATCGACTGGTGGAAGGGCGAAGAGCTGGAATCGCCAGGATGGATAGCCCTTTGGGCTGCCATCCTGTCGATTATCGTTAAGGAACTGCTCTATCAATATACGATAAGAAAGGGTCGTGAACTCGACTCGAAGGTCATGGAGGCCAATGCATGGCATCACCGCAGCGATGCCTTCTCGTCCATAGGAGCAGCCATCGGTATCGGAGGAGCCATTCTCATAGGCCAACGCTGGACGGTGCTTGACCCACTGGCATCGATCGTCGTGGGACTGATGCTGTTGAAGGTGGCGTTGGATTTGCTGAAGACGAGTACCGGCGAACTGACGGAGTGCTCGCTGCCATTGGAAACGGAACAGGAGATAGAGCAAATCATACAGTCGTTCCCCGACGTGCAGGAGCCACACAACCTACGCACCCGACGCATAGGAAACCGTATTGCCATTGAGGCTCACGTCCGTATGGATGGCAACCTCCCATTGCAGGTAGTCCATGACCGCTGCACCACCATTGAGAACAAGCTGATGGAACGCTTCGGGAGGAGGACGCACGTTACCCTGCACATGGAACCTATTAAATAGAGTAACCTGCCTTATTATAAGGTAAAACAACGGATTAAAACTGATTTCACGGATTATTTATTCTCTCCACATCGAATCTGAAAAAAATCTGTGAAATCAATTATAATCTGTATAATCTGTGCAATCCGTAAAATCCGTTGTTGAAAAGAGTCTGTAAAATCAGAGCGACTCTACGAAAGTGCGGGTCACCTGGAAAGAGTTTTGGGCAATGGTGTTCCAGAAGTCGTGATACTGCGAGGCATCGGTGTCGCGTAGGGGAATGTCGCTGATGACACGGAAGGATATGAAGGGCACCTTGTTCAGGTAACACGTCTGGGCGATGGCACACGACTCCATGTCTACTGCACGGGCTTCGGGGAAAAGACCCACTATCTCACGCATCTTCTCCTTGGTATCGACAAACCAGTCGCCAGTGACGATAAGGCCGGGGTGAATTGACAATTGAGTATTGGCAATTGACAATTGCTGCGCCTTACCCAACAGGTAGGGGTCTGCCTTGAAGCGAGCGGGGCAACCCTGCACCTGTCCGTAGACGGTGGTGTCATCAATGGCCTTGCCGCAATACACATCGTGATAGCATAGCTCTGTGCTCACCACCACGTCTTGAATGTTCACTTCGTCGCCATTGCCCCCAGCACATCCGCTGGAGATAATCACGTCGGGCTTTTCCTCGTTGATGAGCTGCTGCGCCCCAAGGGCAGCGTTAACTTTACCGATGCCGCTCTTACGCACGAATACCTGACTGTCTGCAAATACTTGGCGGAGCTGCTCCAGCTCCTTGTCCATAGCTACAATGATTCCGATTTTCATAATTCTCTTAGCCCCCTAAGTTAGGGGGTTGGGGGTCTGAACAAGCGAATATCAGACATTATATTGTTATACTTACAGGGACTCTGCGCCTGTTCAGACCCCCTGCCCCCTAACTTAGGGGGTAGTTCATGAATAGCGCCTGGGGTAGCGCAGGATGATGGCCAGGAGGGCTGCAATGCCGATGGCCATAGGATAATAAAGGTAGGGGATGATGCTCACGGGGTTGATGCTGGCCAGTCCTGCGGCCATAAGCAATTGTGCTCCGTAGGGAATAATTCCCTGGGCGGTGCAGGAGAAAGTGTCGAGCAGCGAGGCGCATTTCCGAGGGTCAAGATGGAAGCGTTCGCCAATCTGACGTGCTATGCCACCCACGGTAATGATGGCCACGGTGTTGTTCGCCGTGCAGAGGTTCACCACTGCCACCAGTGCGCCAATGGATAGCTCAGCCCCTCGCTTGCCATTGAGATGGCGGGTCATACGGCTGATGATGAAGTCTATGCCGCCCATCTCACGCACCCTCTCCAGCAGTCCACCGGCAAGCATGGTGATGATGATGAGCTCGCCCATGGAGACGATGCCCTCGCCCATGGACTGCATCCATGCGTAGACATCGGCGAAGGCTCCCGTAGCAAGTCCCACAACTCCCGTGAGCACGATACCCAGCGTGAGTACAGCCATGACGTTCATGCCAAAGATGGCCGTGACGAGCACCACCAGATAAGGCATTACTAACCAGAAGTCGGCTATCCCTGTGTCGGTCGGTGCACTGATATTGCTGCCCAGAATGACATAGAGAAAAAGGATGACGATGGCTGCGGGAATGACAATGAAGGAGTTGACACGGAACTTATCGCTCAGGAGGCATCCCTGCGTCTGCGTGGCGATGATGGTGGTATCGCTGATGAACGAGAGGTTGTCGCCGAAGAACGAGCCGCCGACGACGGCCGCCGTTATCAAGGCTACATCGGCTCCCGTCTGCTGGGCAACTCCAGCGGCGATGGGTGTAAGGGCCACGATGGTGCCAACACTTGTACCAATGCTCAACGACACGAAGCAAGCGGCCATAAACAGGCCGGAGAGAAGCATGTGGGACGGTAGCACAGACAAGGTGAGCTGCACGGTGGCGTCAACGCTTCCCATCACCTTAGCCGAGTGGGCAAAGGCTCCTGAGAGCACGAATATCCACACCATGAGCATCATCTGACTGTTGCCCGCCCCCCGGCTGAACAGTTCGATGCGCTTACGAAGTGACCCCCGTCCGATGCACACGGCATAGACGGAGGCCACTAGGAAAGCTACGGTGATAGGGACGCGGTAGAAGTCTCCCGCAACAATGCTCGTCACAAGATAGAGCGTGACGAACACAAGGAGTGGAGAAAGGGCCAGCAGTCCACGTTTCATCAATTCTCAATTCTCAAATCATTTCAAGTATTCCGAGAAATCGGTGAGGTGCATGTCACCCTTGCGAGCCAGCGTGTCGTGCATGGCGAAGGCAGCAGTGAGACAGTGGCGGGTGTGACCGCCGGTGCCCAGCTTCAAGTATTCGCGCAGCAACGGACGGTAGTCGGGATGTGCACAGTTCTCGATGATGGCCTCGGCACGCTGCATGGGGCTCTTGTGGCGCAAGTCGGCGATACCTTGCTCGGTGACGATGATATTCACATCGTGCTCGGAAGAATCCTGGTGGGTCACCATAGGCACTATCGACGAAATGAAGCCGCCCTTGGCCGTCGACGGACAGGTGAAGATGCTGAGATAAGCGTTGCGCTCGAAGTCGCCCGAGCCACCGATGCCGTTCATCATCTTCGTACCGCTGATGTGCGTAGAGTTCACGTTGCCATAAAGGTCCACCTCAATGGCGGTATTGATGGCGATAACGCCCAAGCGGCGGATAACTGCTGGGTGATTTGATATCTCACTCTGGCGTAGCGTCAGGTGGTCTTTGAAGTAGCCGATGTTGTCATAGACCTGCATCAGACACTCGTTGGAAACGGTAAGTGAGCAGGCACTGGCATCCTTCACACGACCATGGAGCATCATCTCGATGACGCTGTTCTGGATGACCTCCGTGTAGATATTGAAGTCAGGAACGTGCTTGTCCTCGCCCAGCGCGCCAAGGATGGCGTTGGCCGTGCTTCCCACGCCGCTCTGCAAGGGCAGGAACTCCTTGGGGATGCGTCCGGCATGAAGCTCGGAAACCAAGAACTCTGCTGTCAGATAGCCAATCTTGTCGGTCACGGGATCGCTGTCTTTGAAGGCACGGGCCTCATCGGGCAGGTTACATTCCACGACACAGGCAATCTTCTCACGAGGAATCGACACGTAGGGCTTGCCGATGCGATCACCAACATTGAAGATGGGAATGGGCTTGCGGTAAGGCGGGTCGAGGGGCTCGTAGACATCGTGGATGTACTTTGCGTTGGGGCTGTGGAAGGCATTCAGTTCAAGGATGACCTTCTTGGCCAGACGGGCAGCCGTGGGACTGATGCCACCAGCAGCGGTGAGGTAGACACGTACCTCGTCGCCAACCTCCTCAATGTCGCAGACCTCGAGGATGGCCCAGTCGATGTCGCCATAGAAGCCATAGCGCAGCTCCTGTGCCATGTGGCTCAGGTGAAGGTCGTTGTAGGGAATCTCACCCAGATTCACATGCTTGCGGAAGTCGGGATTCGTCGTGTAAGGCGCACGGTAGAGGATGGCCTGAGCGTTGGCCAGGTCGCCGTCGGTAGACTGTCCCGTAGAGGCACCTGTGTAGATGGCCACCTTAAACTCACGACCGGCCTCATGCTCAGCCTGGGCAATCTTGGCCAGTTCCTTTGTTGTTGCCTTGGCCACGCCAGCAGGCGTGAAGCCGCTCATGGCGATTTGTTCGCCATTCTTGATAAGTGATGCTGCCTCAGCAGCGGTCATACGTGTAATCATGATTTATAATTTACAGATTTACGATTTACAATTTGAGTGCAAAGGTATAAAGTTTTAAGGAGTTAAGAGATATTTCATGGGGGTGTTTAACGCAGATTAACGTATGTCGCTTGGTGGTGTACCTACTTTTGCGTAATTTTGCACCGCTTATAATCTATCGTAAATCGAAAATTCGTAAATCGAAAATGAAAACCCGTCGTTCTCCCTGGTCGTGGATTCCGACCCTTTACATGGCCGAGGCCCTGCCCTACGTGGCGGTGATGACCATCTCGACCATCATGTATAAAAAATTGGACATCTCGAACACCGACATTGCCCTCTATACCGGCTGGCTCTACCTGCCTTGGGTCATCAAGCCTTTCTGGAGTCCTTTCGTAGACCTGGTCAGAACGAAGCGCTGGTGGTCAGTCACCATGCAGTTCCTCATCGCCATCGGCTTTGCAGCCATCGCCTTGGCCCTGCCCACGTCGATGTTCTTCCGCCTCACGCTGGCAGCCTTCTGGCTCGTGGCCTTCACATCGGCCACCCACGACATTGCCGCCGACGGCTACTACATGCACGCCCTCGACGACCACGAGCAGTCACTCTACGTAGGCATACGCAGTACGTTCTATCGCATTGCCTCCATCTTGGGACAGGGACTTTTGGTTGTCCTTGCCGGACACCTGGAGGACTCTACGGGCGACATACCATTCGCTTGGACCGTCACTTTCAGTGTGATGTCGGCTTTTTTCCTGCTTACCGCCCTCTACCATCAGTTCATCCTGCCACGTCCAGCCTCTGACCATGCTGCTACCGACATGAAGGCCAGCACCATAGCCCGCGACTTCCTCGATACATTCAAGACCTTCTTCACGAAGGAGAATGCCCTCGTAGCCATTCTCTTCATGCTGCTCTACCGTCTGCCGGAGGCTCAGCTGGTGAAGCTCATCAACCCCTTCATGCTCGACCCCGTGGACAAGGGCGGACTGGGACTGACCACCGAACAGGTAGGTATCGTCTATGGTACCGTGGGCATCATCGGACTCACTATTGGCGGCATCCTCGGAGGCATAGCAGCAGCACATGGAGGACTGAAACGCTGGCTGTGGCCTATGGTTTGCGCTATTACCCTACCCGACCTCGTCTATGTCTACCTGAGCTACGTACAGCCCGACAGCCTGCTGATGGTGAACGCATGTGTCTTCATCGAGCAGTTCGGCTACGGCTTCGGCTTCACCGCCTATATGCTCTACCTCATCTACTTCTCCGAAGGCGCGCATAAGACCGCACACTATGCCATCTGTACCGGCTTCATGGCTCTGGGCATGATGCTCCCTGGTATGATGGCTGGTTGGCTCCAGGAAACCATCGGATACCCGCACTTCTTCCTCTGGACCATCGTCTGCTGCGTAGCCACCTTCGCCGTGACAGCACTTATCAAAGTCGACCCAGAGTTCGGAAAGAAGAAACGACCATAGAACATTTTAGACCTCAGACTTTAGACTTCAGACTTTAGACTTTAGATTTCAGACTTTAGACTTTAGACCTCAGACTTTAGACATTATGACCATAAATATTATTGCTGCCGTGGCCCGCAACCGCGCCATAGGCTTTCAGAACAAGCTGCTTTACTGGTTGCCCGACGACATGAAGCGTTTCCGTCAGCTCACCACCGGTAACACTATCCTCATGGGGCGCCGCACCTTTGAGAGCCTTCCCATGCGTAGTCAAATAATAAATGGTCAAACAGTAAATACTCGCGCCCTACCCCATCGCCGCAACTGTGTACTTACCCGCACTATTACGGAACTGCCTGGTTGCGAGTGTTTCCTAGATTGGGAGTCGTTCATCGCCACTTGCCGTGAGGATGAGGATATATATATAATAGGTGGAGCGAGCATCTACGCCGCGCTCCTCGACAAGGCAGACCGCCTATGCCTTACAGAGGTCGACGACACCCCAGAGGTTGCCGACGCTTTCTTCCCCGCAACCAAACTATGCAACTGGAAAGAAACCTTTCGCGAGCACCATCCCGCCGACGAGCGCCACGCCTACCCCTTCGATTTCGTAGACTATCAGCGGTTTTTTGACTTACCTGCCTCAGTGGCAGAATAGTTAATGCGTAGGGCAAAGCTTTGTTGTAATGTCTGTTTGATTTCAGCGATGATGCTCATGGGCACGTCGCGGTCAGCCTTCAGGCTCACCACCATGCGGCTGCGGTCTTCTTCGTTCATACGCGACCGTTCCTCTTCCACATAGTCACGAATGTCGGCTATAGTGGCCAGTCGGTTGTTCAGTTGAATGAAGAAGGTGTCTCGATTGATTTGAGAATTACGGTTTGAGGATTGAGATTTGAGGTTTGCCTGGCGTCCTACGTATATCTGGGTAACAGCCGACTTATGAGCTAGTTTCTGTACCTCCGTTCCATTCGGCAAGTCATAGTGCACGAGCAAATCCACATCGCGCATGTGGGTGACAATCATAAAGAAGAAAAGCACGGTGAAGATAAGGTCGGGCAACGCCGCAGTGTTCAACCCCGGCATCTTGCGCTCCCGCCTACGAAATACTCCACGTCTTAACTTCATTTACGCTTTTCGATTAGTTGTTTCTCTTCAACTCTTTCGCTGATACGTTGGGGATATACCATTGCTACAACCTCGCGCTGCTCCTGCGTACAATCCATGTAGTCGTGGCCGAAGGACTTTTGTGCCAACTCGTTGCGCAGGTGTGAGTAGGCAGCGACAATAGCGTTCTGCATCTGGAAATAGGCATCGTAGGTAGCCTCCGGGCTTACCTCGAGAAAGATGACGTGGCGGTCGCTCACCCGACAACGTCCCAGCAGGTGCACCTCACGCTCGCTGCGTTCAGGCTTCTGAGGGTCGTCGGAAGCATTGGCTACGAAATCCTCTATACGGCTGGTCAATGCATCGGCATTAAGAGTGTCGCCGTCACAGGTAAAACGCCCGTCAGCATCAAGGCGCAGCTCCATCACGTTTCGACGCTTCACCACCAGTTCCTGTTCCTCCGTCTGGTCCTCGGGCATGGGCAACTGACGGGCAAGTCCCTTGTCGGTATCCATCGAAGAGGTGACGAGGAAGAATATCAACAGCATGAACGATATGTCAGCCGTCGATGTGGTGTCCAAGCCTGGAGTTTCGCGTTTCTTTCTGCCAAACATCGAATTGATTTACAATTTACGAATTTACAATTTACGATTTGTCGCGGCACAGAAACTGGTGGGCCAGCGACCATACGGTCAGGGCTACCGCAAGCCCCAACATAAAATATATTGTATACAATAATATATCAACCATAATCACTCTATTCAATAAGTATTGTCCCTTTAACTCCCCTTTAACTCCCCTTTAACTCCCCTTTAACTCCCCTTTAACTCCCCTTTAACTCCCCTTTAACTCCCCTTTTGGAAAGGATGTCCATCAGCGTGATGGCTGCCTCTTCCATCTGCTCCGTAAGATGGTCTATCTTGGCAATGATAAAGTTGTAAAAGACCTGCAGGACGAGTGCCACGATGATTCCAAAGATGGTGGTGATAAGTGCCACCTTCATACCCTCAGCTACAATTCTTGGCGATATGTCGCCAGCTTCCTGAATATTGTCGAAGGCCATCACCATGCCAATCACCGTTCCGAGGAATCCCAGCGAAGGAGCAATGGCGATGAAGAGCCTTATCCACGAGCAACCACGCTCCAGGCGTGCCGCCTGAAGACTGCCGTAGCTCACAATGTTCCTCTCCACAGTCTCCATGTCTTCGCCAGCGTGCAACAGGCCTTGGTAACACACAGATGCAACAGGTCCCCGAGTATTGCGGCACAGGCTCTTCGCCCCTTCCAGGTCGCCCTGTTCTATATGGCGGTCAATGTCCTCCATCAAGCGTCGCGTCTTTATCTCCGAGAGCGTAAGGTAAATGATTCGCTCTATGCAGAACGCCAAACCCAGTACGAGGGCTATGGCAACGAGCGACATAAACTCCGTCTTTCCTTCCACGAACTTTGTCTTCAGCTGTTGGTGCAGTCCTGTCTCCAAGGTAGCCATCTCCTCCAGGGCCTCCATCTCGTCATCGCTCACCACCTGACTGATATCCATTTCAGGCACAAGACTGTCACTGCCTACAACGACGGAAGAAACACCGGCACTATCGGAAAGAAGACTGTCGGTCTGCGCCATGGTCGACAAGAAGCCAAGCACGGCAAAAACCATTGCAAAAAGTAATCTATTCATCGCATTTATTTAAAAATCGGGGGCAAAGGTAGCAATAAAAACGGGAATAAAGTTATAAAAGTCGTTAATTATTTGGCAGTATCGGAAAAAAGCAGTACTTTTGCACCCGAAAATAAAAAAGACACACCAAATTTGTCGGCATAGCTCAGTTGGTTAGAGTATCACCTTGACATGGTGGGGGTCCTTGGTCCGAATCCAAGTGTCGACACACTAAAGAGCGATGCACCCTTTGCACCGCTCTTTTTTCTTTACTGTAATGCGCCTGTGGCGGAATTGGTAGACGCGCTAGACTTAGGATCTAGTTTCTCCCGAAGTGCAGGTTCGAGTCCTGTCAGGCGCACTTACATCGGTTGAGAATCGGTTGAAAATAAAGCAATTACAAAATTCTAAGTCCAAAACTGTCAATCGATTGTCAACCGAAACTTTTTAGCACATCTAACTAGCATACTTAGCACATCTAACTAGCATACTTAGCATATCTAACTAGCATACTTAGCATATCTAACTAGCGCACTTATCACAGCTAACCCACGCACTTAGCTCAGCCTCGTCAGCTGGTTAGCTCAGCAAAAGGATATGGGTATGTTCAACAAGAGTACTGACAGCCATTTCAGTATTATATATTGAACGCAGAGCCGCAGAGGAGAAAAGAGTATACTCTGGATGGAATGTGTGAAGAGACAGAGAGCGGCAAAGTCGGGGTTTAATCGAACCAAAGCGGGGTTTTGACGGCTCAAAGTTTGAGAGAGTGTGGCCAGAACTCCTCTAGTGGGTTAAAAATTGCTTAAATCTTTTTCTATTAGCGGAAAAAGTAGTACCTTTGTCGGCGGTTTGAAAAAGGGGAAAACGCAACAGCGGCCATTTAAAGTGCCTCTACGGCGATTTTCCCGCCATATAAGCCCCCTGAGTCAGGGGGTTGGGGGTCTGAACAAGCGCAGGCTCCGAAAAGATATAAAACTAAATTTAATTAAATGGGGATGACTAACGCTTGTTCAGACCCCCAACCCCCTAACTTAGGGGGCTCAGAAAAATGGATCAGACGTTTGACAACGACAGGATTTTAAAGATTAACATTGAGGAGGAGATGAAGTCTTCCTACATCGACTATTCGATGTCGGTGATTGTGGCCCGTGCCCTCCCCGATGTTCGTGATGGATTCAAGCCCGTGCACCGCCGCATACTCTACGGTATGCAGGAGCTGGGCAACACTAGCGACAAGCCTTATAAGAAGTGCGCCCGCGTGGTGGGCGACGTGCTTGGTAAGTACCACCCCCACGGCGACAGTTCCGTGTATGGCGCTCTAGTGCGTATGGGTCAGGAGTGGAACATGCGCTACACGCTCGTAGACGGACAGGGTAACTTCGGAAGTGTGGACGGCGACTCTCCGGCTGCCATGCGATATACCGAGTGCCGCCTCTCGAAGATGGGCGAACACATCATGGACGACCTCGAAAAAGAGACCGTGGACATGGATCCCAACTTCGACAACACTTTGGTAGAACCCAGCGTGATGCCGACGAAGGTGCCCAACCTGCTGGTGAACGGCGGTAACGGCATCGCCGTGGGTATGGCCACGAACATCCCGACGCACAACCTCGGTGAGGTCATCGACGGCTGCTGTGCCTTCATCGACAATCCCGACATCGACACCGACGGGCTGATGGAGTACATTCCCGGTCCTGACTTCCCCACGGGTGCATATATATATGGTATACAAGGCGTGCGCGATGCCTACGAGACAGGACGTGGGCGCATCGTCATGCGTGCCAAAGCCGAGATTGAGGCCGGCGAGACGCACGATAAGATTGTCGTAGGAGAGATTCCCTACGGCGTGAACAAGGCCGAACTGGTGACCTACATCGCCGAGCTGGCCAACCAGCACAAGGTCGAGGGCATAGCCAACGTGAACGACGAGAGCGGTCGTGACGGTATGCGCATCGTGGTAGATTGCAAGCGCGACGCCAACGCCAATGTCATCCTGAACAAGCTGTTCAAGATGACGGCCCTGCAGAGCTCGTTCTCAGTGAACAACATCGCCCTGGTGCCCATCAAGACTAGCGACGGCACACGCCTCCGTCCGAAGCTGCTCTCACTGCGTGAGTGCATACGCTACTTCATTGACCACCGTCACGAGGTGACCATCCGTCGCACACAGTACGACTTGAAGAAAGCACAGGAGCGCGCCCACATTCTGGAAGGACTCATCATCGCCGTGAACAACATCGACGAGGTGGTGCACATCATACGTAACTCGAAAACTCCTACCGATGCCCAGCGCAATCTGGAGGCACGCTTCGATTTGGACGAGCTGCAGTCACGTGCCATCGTTGACATGCGTCTGGCTCAGCTCACAGGTCTGCGTGTGGAGCAGCTGCACCAGGAGTATGACGACCTGATGAAGCTCATCGCCGACCTGCAGGAAATACTCGACAACCCTGAGCGCTGCAAGGAAGTGATGAAGCAAGACCTGCTGGAGGTGAAGGAGAAATACAGCGACGAGCGCCGCACGGAGATTATCCCCTTCGACCACGAGTTCAACGCCGAGGACTTCTACCCCGACGACCCCGTGGTCATCACCCTCTCGCACATGGGTTACATCAAGCGCACACCGCTCTCAGAGTTCCACGCCCAGAGCCGTGGCGGCGTGGGAGCCAAGGGTGCCCGTCATCGCGACAACGACTTCACCGAGTATATCTATCCCGCCACGATGCACAATACGCTGCTCTTCTTCACCCAGAAGGGACGCTGCTACTGGCAGAAGTGCTACGAGATTCCCGAGGGCGACAAGAACTCGAAGGGGCGCGCCATACAGAACATGCTCAACATTGAGAGCGACGACGCCATTAACGCCGTGCTGCGCATCAAGAACTTCAACGACGAGGACTTCCTGCGTTCTCACTACGTGGTGTTTGCCACCAAGCAGGGCGTCATCAAGAAGACCCGCCTCGATGCCTACAAGAATGTACGTGCCGCCGGTGTGCGTGCCATAGTCATCAACGAGGGCGACGAGGTGGTTGGCGTGCGCCTGACCAACGGCAAAAACGAGATAGTCATGGCCAACCGCAACGGACGTGCCGTGCGCTTCAATGAAGACCAAGTGCGCTCCATGGGCCGCGTGGCAACGGGTGTGACGGGCATGAAGCTCGACGATGGCGATGACGAGGTAGTTGGCATGGTGTGCATCAACGACCCGCAGAAGGAGACCATCATGGTCGTCTCGGAGAACGGCTACGGCAAGCGCTCCGACATTGAGGACTACCGCAAGACCCGGCGTGCCGCCATGGGCGTGAAGACCATGAACATCACTGAGAAGACCGGCCGTTTGGTAGCCATCAAGGTAGTGACCGATGAGAACGACCTGATGATCATCAACAAGAGCGGTATCCTCATCCGCCTGAACGTCAGCGAGGTACGTGTCATGGGTCGTGCCACGCAGGGTGTGCGCCTCATCAACCTCACGAAGAAGAACGACACCATCGCCAGCGTCTGCAAGGTGCAGAAAGCCACCGAGGAAGAACTGGCTGAGGAGGCTTTGCCCGCAGAGGACATAGAAAGCACGGAGGTGACTGAGGCCCCAGAGAATGATGCCCCAATGGTGGACTTCGAGGAACCTGCTGAATAGAAGTAACAAATCCTAAATTGTAAAAAGTAACAAATCGTAAATCGTAAATTCGTAAATCGTAAATAGTATTAACCTTTAATTTATATGCAAATGAAAAAGTTTTTGACTATGGCCCTGATGGCAGCCTTTGCCACCACGAGCTTTGCACAGGACGCCACCGTAAAGGAGGCAAAGAAACTGTTTGGTAAGGGCGACTTCGACGCTGCCGCCCAGATGCTGACCCCGGCTCTCACCTCTGGCGAGACACTCGACAAGGCCGCTGCTTGGAACCTACTATCAGAAATCATGTATGGCAAATGGAGCGCCATTTCGTCCAAACAGATGGAAAACCAGGTGAAGAAGCTCAACGAGGAAACCGACACCCTCGGCATGCACCAGGCTGCCGTCGCTGCATGGGAAGCCGTTCAGAAGTGTGACGAGTTCGACCAGCTGCCCGATGCCAAAGGCAAGGTGAAGATGAAGTTCCGCTCACCCGCACAGACGAAGTACAAGAACTTCGGCGTATCGCTCGTGCAGGCCGGACAGTACTTCTACCAGAAGAAGGACTACAAGGCTGCCCTTAACGCCTGGCAGGCTTACCTGAACATGAAGAATACGCCTATCTTTGCCGAAGTGGCCGATTTCCCCAAGGATAACTTCTACGATGACATTGTTTATTATGTCTCGTTCCTGGCCTATCAGGAAAAGGACTATACTACAGCCATGAAGTTTGCCCAGCAGCTTGCCGCCAACCCCGAGAAGGCTGACGAGGCCAACGAAATCCTGCTCTTCTCGAAGAAGGAGACCCTCAAGTCGAAGGCTGACTCCCTGGAGTATGTAGCCCTGGTAAAGGACCTTCACAAGGCCAATCCTGAGAGCGAGCGCTACTTCAACCTCCTCGTGGATTACTACAACCATGTCGATGCTGCCGAGAAGCTGGCATGGGTGGAGGAAGAGATTGCCGTCAACCCGAAGAACAAGATGCCTTGGGCCATCAAGGGTGAGGCAATGATGAACGCCGAGAAGTGGGACGAGGCTGTCGAAGCCTTCAAGAAGGCTGTGGAGATTGACCCCGAGTGGGTGCCCTGCCTCTTCAATACCGGCATCAGCCTCAACTCGAAGGCCATCGCCCTCAACGACCAGCTGATGGACAAGAAGACCATGGGTCTGACACCTGAGAACCTGGAGAAGGTGAAGGACGTGCTCCGCGAGGCACAGATATACCTGGAGAAGACCCGTGAGTATGACCCCGACCAGCTGCAGACCAAGTGGGGCTATCCCCTCTACCGCATCTACTACTCGCTTGGTAACAAGGAGAAGATGGCTGAGCTCGAGGCACTCGACCCCACGCTGGCACAGTAATCACACAACCTTTATTCTGAACTCAACCGGGATGTTGCTGCTAAGGCGGCATCCCGGTTGAAATGCTTAAAAACCAACATGAAACTATCGGTCGTCATCGTCAGCTATCGTGTACGATACTATCTGGAGCAGTGCATCATGAGCGTGGAGCGGGCCACGGAAAACATCGACCGCGAGATTGTCGTGGTGGACAACCATTCCAATGATGGTACCGTGGAGTACCTCAAGGAACGCTTCGCCGACCGCATAACCCTCATTGAGAGCAATCATAACCTGGGATTCTCGAAGGCCAACAACATCGCCATACGCCAGACGATCAGCGAGTACGTGCTGCTCCTTAACCCCGACACTTTCGTTGACGAAGACTGTCTACACAAGGTATTGCAGTTCATGGACGAACATCCCAAGTGTGGAGGATGTGGCGTGATGATGCACAATGCCGACGGTAGCATAGCACGGGAATCACGACGAGCTATACCCACGCCCTGGGTGTCGCTGTTGAAGATGCTGGGACGCTCCGACCGATATTATATGAGTCACCTGCCATGGGACAAACCAGCACAGATAGAGGCCATGAGCGGCGCCTTCTGCATGTTGCGGCGTGAGGCACTTGACAAGGTTGGGCTGCTCGACGAGGACTTCTTCATGTATGGCGAGGACATCGACCTGAGCTACCGTCTGCTGCAGGGTGGCTATGAGAACTGGTATTTACCAGTGAACATCGTACACTACAAGGGCGAGTCAACACAAAAGTCGAGTTTCCGCTATGTCCATGTGTTCTACCAGGCCATGCTTATCTTCTTCCGTAAGCACTATGGACACGCTTCGTGGCTCATCACCCTACCCATAAAGACAGGCATTTACCTGCGGGCACTACTGGCCCTGTTCCAGATGCTTTACTGGAACCTCCGATTGTCACTTGGTTTCATCGACAGGGATGCCGTCCAGCCCGACTACGTCTTCATAGGTAGTGACACAATGCTTGACGAGTGCCGTCAGCTGGTTCGCCGCAAAGGCCTTAATGCCACTTTCGCTCCATCATCGCTTTCCCTATCCCCTTCCACGTGTATCGTCTATGACACCAACACGTACTCCTTCGGAGAAATCATCGACATGGCATCGAAGAACAGCCCTGCACGCATTGGCACCTACTCGCCTAAGACCCACATACTCATCACTCCTTCAGAAATAATACAATGAATGACACTCCGTCCAAGGGAAACAACAATCCCCGCTCAGTGCGTCTTCGTGCAATGGAGCCTGAAGACCTCGACCTGCTCTACCGCATAGAGAACGACCAGGAACTGTGGTGCCTGGGAAGCACCAACGTGCCCTATTCACGATACACGCTCCACGACTATGTGGCCAACAGCACCGGTGACATTTATTCAGACAAACAAGTGCGCCTTATCATAGAGAATGAAGACCATGAAACCGTCGGACTTGTAGACCTCACTAACTTTGACCCCAAGCACTTGCGTGCTGAGATAGGTCTCGTGATAGAGAAACCCATGCGCCGCCGAGGCTATGCCTCTGATGCCTTGACACTACTACATCAATATGCCCGACACACACTTCACCTTCATCAGGTGTTTGCCATCGTAAGCACAGACAACACCGGAACCATAAGACTCTTAAGCAATCAGGGCTACGAAGAGACTGCGCGGCTGCAGCAATGGATATATGACGGCATAGGCTTTCACGACGCAGTAATGATGCAGAAATTCCTCTGAAACCCACAAAACGGCATAATAAGTGTTAAATATTTGTATTTCCTTATGCCGTGTAAGGAAAAATGCGTAACTTTGGACGATTATTTATGTAACCTTAAATTAATAAAACCAATAACAACGGAACTATGAGTTATTTGCGATTCGAAAAAGCCGTGATGACGAACCTTGAGGAGAGTCTGCGCCGCGAATTGCTCCGTACCAACCGTTCAGGTGCTTACAGCGCGTCGACGCTCGTCGACTGTAACACTCGTAAGTACCACGGTCTGCTGGTAGTGCCCGTACCTGAGATTGACGACGAGAACCATGTGCTCTTGTCGTCATTTGATTGTACTGTGGTGCAGCACGGAGCCGAGTTCAACCTGGGCCTCCACAAGTATCAGGGCAACAATTTCAGCCCGAAAGGGCACAAGTACATCCGTGAATTCGACGCTTCACTGGTGCCTACCACGACCTACCGTGTGGGCGGTGTCATTCTGAAGCGCGAGACCATCTTCCAAGCCTACGAGGACCGCATCCTCATCCGCTACACGCTGGTCGATGCCCACTCAGCCACTACGCTTCGCTTCCGCCCCTTCCTGGCCTTCCGCTCGGTGAGGCAGTTCACGCACGAGAACAGCGTGGCCAGCCGTGAGTATCACGAGGTGGAGAACGGCATCAAGACCTGCATGTACGCCGGCTATCCCGACCTCTACATGCAGTTCAACAAGAAGTGCGAGTTCATCTTCCAGCCCGACTGGTACCGTGGCATCGAGTACCCGAAGGAGCAGGAGCGTGGCTACGCCTCCAACGAGGACCTCTACGTGCCAGGCTATTTCGAGATTCCCATCAAGAAGGACGAGAGCATCGTCTTCTCCGCCTCGACGAAGCCCATCAAGACGCGCACGCTGAAGAGCCTTTTCCAGGAGGAGATAGACCTGCGCGTGCCCCGCGACAACTTCTACCATTGTCTGGTCACCGCCGCCCACCAGTTCCACAACCGCGAGGCCGACGACACGCGCTATCTGCTGGCCGGCTATCCGTGGTTCAAGTGCCGCGCCCGCGACACCTTTATTTCCTTACCCGGCCTGACGCTGGCCATCGACGAGGCCGACTACTTTGAGCTGGTGATGAATACCGCCGAGCGCGGTCTGCGTGAGTTCATGGAGGACAAGCCCCTGAGCGTAAAAATCTATGAGATGGAGCAGCCCGACGTTCCCCTCTGGGCCGTGTGGGCCATCCAGCAGTATGCCAAGTATGTGGGGCGCGACAAGTGCTTCGAAAGATACGGCAAGTTGCTGCAGGACATCGTCAACTACATCGAGGAGGGCGGGCATCCCAACCTGCGCCTAGATGAAAACGGCTTGCTCTACTCCAACGGCCGCGACCACGCCGTGACGTGGATGAACTCGTCGGCCAACGGACGGCCCGTGGTGCCCCGTAGCGGTTACATCGTGGAGTTCAACGCCCTGTGGTACAACGCCCTGAAGTTCTGTGCATCGATGGCCGCCGACAAGGGCGACACCACCGCTGCCGTGCATCTTGAGGAGCTGGCAGCCAAGACCAAGCAGAGCTTCGTAGAGACATTCGTCAATGAGTATGGCTATCTGCTCGACTATGTCGATGGCAACATGATGGACTGGTCGGTGCGCCCGAACCAGATCTTCGCCGTGGCCCTCGACTACTCGCCTCTGAGCCAGCAGCAGATGAAGAGCGTAGTAGATATATGTACGCGCGAACTATTGACTCCCAAGGGCCTGCGCTCGCTGTCTCCGAAGAGCGGCGGCTACAACCCGATGTACGTCGGCCCGCAGACGCAGCGTGACTATGCCTACCATCAGGGCACGGCATGGCCGTGGCTCGGCGGCTTCTACATGGAGGCCTGCCTGAAGCTCTACAAGCGCACACGCCTCTCCTTCGTGGAGCGCCAGATGGTGGGCTACGAGGACGAAATCGACTACCACGCCATCGGCACCATCTCAGAGCTCTTCGACGGCAACCCGCCCTTCCACGGACGCGGCGCCATGTCCTTCGCCATGAATGTGGCCGAGATCCTGCGCACGATGAAACTGCTTGAGAAATATTCGTATCAGAAATGAATGGAGTGAAAGGGAATTGAAAGGGGAGTGAAAGAGGAGTGAAAGGGACGATACCTTCACGACTCCACTCTCAACGAAGGAAGTAACCCAACTATCCAAGGAAAGTAACGTCACTTTCACTCCCCTTTCACTCCCCCTTCACTCCCTTTTCACTCCCCTTAAAGAAAAAGAGATATGAAAGTACTAATGTTTGGATGGGAGTATCCCCCGCACGTGTTCGGAGGACTCGCCACTGCAAATTACGGAATATCGGAGGGCTTGAAGGCCCAGGGCGACATCGAGACGGTGCTCTGCCTGCCGCACCCCTTCGGTGATGAGAGCCAGCACGCCTGCCGCATCGTGGCCATGAACGCCGTGCCCATCGCATGGCGCGACGTGAGCTACGACTACGTGCAGCAGCGCGTGGGCAATATCATGTCGCCCGACTACTACTTCAAGTGCCGGGAGCACCTCTATGCCGACTTCAACTACATGCACGTCAACGACCTCGGCGCCATGGAGTTCGCCGGCGGCTATCCCGGCAACCTGCACGAGGAAATCAACAACTACTCCATCATTGCCGGCGTCGTGGCCCGCACGGAGGAGTTCGACATCATCCACGCCCACGACTGGCTGACCTTCCCCGCCGGCATCCACGCCAAGCAGGTCTCAGGAAAACCGCTGTGCATACACGTCCACGCCACCGACTTCGACCGCTCGCGCGGCAAGGTGAACCCCACAGTCTACTCCATCGAGAAGAACGGTATGGACAACGCCGACTGTATCATGTGTGTCTCCGAGTTGACACGCCAGACGGTCATCAACCAGTATCATCAGGATCCGCGCAAGTGCTACACGGTGCACAACGCTGTCTATCCCCTGCCGCAGGAGTATCAGGACATCCCGCGTCCCGACCACACGGGCAAGGACAAGGTGGTGACCTTCCTCGGACGTATCACCATGCAGAAGGGTCCAGAATACTTCGTCGATGCCGCCACGATGGTGCTCCACCGCACCCGCAACGTGCGCTTCTGCATGGCCGGTAGTGGTGACATGATGGACGCCATGATCTACATGGCAGCCGAGCGCGGCATCGCAGACCGTTTCCACTTCCCCGGCTTTATGCGTGGCAAGCAGGTGTACGAGTGTCTGAAGGACTCCGACGTCTATGTCATGCCGTCGGTCTCCGAGCCGTTCGGCATCTCGCCCCTGGAGGCCATGCAGTGTGGCACACCGTCGATTATCTCCAAGCAGAGTGGCTGCGCCGAGATTCTCGACAACTGCATCAAGGTCGATTACTGGGACGTGCACGCCCTGGCCGACGCCATCTACAGCATCTGCATGAACGACTCGCTCTTCCACTACCTCCAGGACGAGGGCAAGCGCGAGGTCGACCAGATCACCTGGGAGAAGGTTGGCACGTGGATACGGACACTGTACCGCAGAACGCTGGGCTGGGAGGAATAACCCACCCCCACCCCCTCCCCAAGGGAGGGGAGGCTATATAGATTTGCTTCTAATAGAATAACAAAGAATAGTTTAACAATTAAATAATGGAGACCACATTCAACCCCAGAAACTAATCAAACACCCCTCCCTTGGGGAGGGGCTGGGGGTGGGTTGCTTATGAAAACAATTTGCTTATATTTTGAGATACATCAGATCATCCATCTGAAGCGCTACCGTTTCTTCGACATCGGTACTGATCACTATTACTACGACGACTACGAGAACGAGCGCAGCATCAGCGACATCGCCGAGCGCTCGTACATGCCCGCCCTGAACACGCTGCTGCAGATGATCAAGGACAACGGCAAGTATTTCAAGGTGGCCTTCTCGCTCTCTGGCACTGGCATTGAGCAGTTGGAGATGCACGCCCCGCAGGTGCTCACCAAGCTGCAGGAGCTGAACGAGACCGGCTGCGTGGAGTTCCTCGCCGAGCCTTACAGCCACGGACTCTCCTCGCTGGCCAACCCCGACAGCTTCGCCCGCGACATGAAGAAGCAGGTGCAGAAGATGGAGGAGTACTTCGGACAGACCCCGAAGGTGGCCCGCAACTCGTCGCTCATCTACAGCGACGACATCGGCGCACAGATTGCTGCCCTGGGCTTCAAGGGCATGCTCACCGAGGGTGCCAAGCACGTGCTCGGATGGAAGTCGCCCCACTATGTCTACCACTGCAACATGGCTCCGAACCTGAAGCTGCTGCTGCGCGACGTGGAACTCTCCGACGACATCTCCCTGCGCTTCAACAACGCCGAGTGGGAGGGCTATCCCCTCTTCGCCGATGCCTACATCGATCGCATCGCCCGTCTGCCCGAGGAAGAGCAGTTCATCAACATCTTCATGGAACTCTCCGCACTGGGCATCGCTCAGCCGCTCAGCTCCAACATCCTCGACTTCATCCGCGCCCTGCCCGTCTGCGCCAAGGAGAAGGGCATCACCTTCTCTACGCCGACCGAAATTTGCATGAAGGTGAAGAGCGTCGGCCAGCTCGACGTGCCCGACACCCTGTCGTGGGTCGACGAGGAGCGCGACTGCTCCTGCTGGCTCGGCAACGCCATGCAGCGCGAAGCCTTCCAGAAGCTCTACAGCGTGGCCGACCGTCTGCTCATCGCCGACGACCCGCGCATCATGCAGGACTGGGACTACCTACAGGCCTCCAACAACTTCCGCTTCATGACCACTAAGGCCAGCAACGTGGGTCTCGACCGCGGCATCTACAGCGGACCCTTCGACGCCTTCACCAACTACATGAACATTCTCGGCGACTTCATCAATCGCGTCAACGCCCTCTATCCCTTGGAGATTGAGAACGAGGAGCTGAACTCCCTGCTCACCACCATCCGCAACCAGGGCGACGAGATAGAGCTGAAGGACAAGGAGATAGAGCGTCTGAAATCACGTCTGGAGAAGCTCGACCCCACCTTCAAGGCCAGTGAGGAGGCTCCCGCCGCCGAGGCTGCTCCCAAGAAAAAGAGTGCCCCCCGCAAGAAGAAAGAGGCTCCCAAAGCTGAATAAGCAGCCTCACTTATCACCACGGCCTGTCCCCACAATGAGGACAGGCCGTTTTTTTCTGCATCTCCCCTCCTGTTTGAGAAAGGATAGTTCCTTCTGTGGGAATAAGCCGTTCTTTCCCATCGAAAGAGCCGTTCTTTCGATTCGAATAAGCCGTTCTTTCGATTCGAATAAGCCGTTCTTTCTAAAAGAGAAAGCCGCTCAAACGGAACGTGTCTCCTGTTTTCCGCGCCCCTTTGCCTCAAATTTTAAACTATCCTAAAAATCAGGCAGTTGTGTGCCGAAAAGTTGGAAAAGTGAGTGACCCGTGCTAACTTTGCATCATGTTTATCCGCAAGAAGCCTAACAAGTCAGGGA
>JAFVFY010000097.1 GCA_017475265.1 Prevotella sp.
CAGCATGGTGTATCGTTGCAGTTCACTATTTGCTTCCATGGGGGCAAAGGTACTGCTTTTTTATAAAATATGTATCGTCTGTGCACTATTTTCGGCAGTTGTCACAGGGTAGGCATCCACGGAAGAATTGAACTGCGCCGAAAAGGCGCAATTCCTATATTCCTAAATTCCTTAGACAATGAAAATAATCTAAGGAGTCAGGGAGTCAAGGAGTTTTAGCTTCGCTGGCGCAGCCCTCCTAAACTCCTATACTCCTTAGATAATTAGCTCTACGGAGGAATGGAGATAAGGAGCAGCTACGCGCAGCCCTCCCTTCCTCCAATCCTCCGAGGGTCTGGCAGCGCGCCACCCGCTTCCTCTTGTCCGTCACGGCCATCACTTCGCACCCAGCCTTAACCGGCATCGTCAACATGGGCGGCAATGCTGTGCCCTTTATCGTAGAGGAAATACCGTCTGTTGAGCTATAACTGCATTTTTTTATGGGGTTATAGCTCAACTTTTTGCATTTTTCCTTCTCCGTTAAACCAAAATGTCGTATCTTTGCAGCCACAAATTGAAAGGACATGGCACACAGGATTATTGGAAGGAAGAAAGAACTGGAACAACTCAGTTCGGCTTTGAATTCGGACAAGGCCGAGCTGGTGGCTGTTTATGGACGCAGACGCATAGGCAAGACTTATCTTGTCAAGGAGTTTTCAACATCTGTGAGATGAAGTATTCCTCGTTCGAATATGAGATTACACCCAAATACAACAGGGAACTGCGTGAACGTGTCTCAACATTCCGAAACGTCACAAAGACCCGGAATGCCCTGCACCTCACAATGATTACCCCCTGGGGTGTGAAGATGAACGCCAATTCGGGTGTCGTAACCCAAAATGTCATGCTGGAACATTTATTCAGGTAAGGAATCAAGCGCCTGTGGGGCGAGGGCATGACAGAATACTTCATTAACGCCTTTCGCGACTACTTCCACGGAGGCCGCAAGGTCGTAGTGAAATAAAGATTTAACACGAATGACCACGAATGTATCACGAATAAAATTATATGAATCATTCTTCGCTCATTGCTTTCTTTCATAGGTGCTCAGGCGAGCAAGCTCGGAGCGTGGGCAATTACATGGGCATTATATGTTAAGAAGAATAAATCTCCGCGAAGCGCATCGCCGTTTCGCGGTTTTTTCGTACCTTTGCAGCATCAAATCGTAAATCGTAAATTTGTAAATCGTAAATAATCATGGTGGCACAAAAGAGAAAATACCCCGTAGGCATCCAGACCTTCTCGCGGCTCCGGCGAGAGGGCTACGTGTATGTGGACAAGACAGACTTAGTGTGGGAACTGGCGCAGGAGAACAACCCGTTCCTTTTCTTCGGCCGTCCTCGCCGCTTCGGCAAGAGCCTGCTGGCCTCGACGCTCCACTCGTTCTTCGCCGGCGAGCGCGAATTGTTCAAGGGCTTGAAGGCCGACGAGCTGGAATGGGACTGGAAGCAATACCCCGTGCTGCACATTGACCTGAGCGAAGCCAAGGACATGCAGACAGCCGAGAAACTGGAAGAGAAACTGATGCTTATCTTACAGCCGTTGACCGAGGTCTACGGAGCCAATCCGATGGAGACCACCCCTGGCGGCGTGCTCTCCGGCCTCATCAAGCGGGCCTACAAGCAGACGGGTCTGCAGGTGGTCATCATCATCGACGAGTACGATGCGCCCCTACTGAAATGGCTCCACGACGAGACGGTGCTGGAGCAGAAGCGCAACGTGATGCAGGAACTCTATTCGCCCCTGAAAGCCAACGAACCCTACATCAAGCGCTGCTTCATCACCGGCATCACGAAGTTCTCGCAACTAAGCATTTTTTCCACCATCAACAACATTACGGTCATCTCGATGCTCCCCAAGTACGCCGCCCTCTGCGGCATCACCGAGAAGGAACTTTCTACCACATTGGCCCCCGACGTGGTCCTACTGGCCGAGGCCAACCACTACACGCCGGAGGAGATGCATAGGCTGCTGAAGATGCGTTACGATGGCTACATGTTCTCGGAAGATGCCCCTGAGGTGTACAACCCCTTCAGCCTGTTCAAGGCTTTCGACACGGGCAAGATTGGCTACTACTGGTTCGACAGCGGCACGCCATCCTACCTCATCCGCCAGATGCAGAAATTCAAGACCAACATCACGAAGCTCGACCGATTAGAGTCCTCGGCATCTTCTTTCGACAAGCCCACGGAGGCCATGACCAATGCCCTGCCGCTGCTCTACCAGAGTGGCTACCTCACCATCAAGGGCTACGACCGCGAGGCAGACATGTACACGCTGTCCATCCCCAATCAGGAGGTGCAGGTGGGATATGCCGAGGGTCTGCTGCCCACGTATCTCGGATTGGAGACCGATGACGTGCAGATGGGTTTTGCCCTGAAGTTCTGGCGCGCCCTGAAGAAGGACGACCTCGAGCTGGCACTGCGCGAGATGCAGGCCTACCTCGCTGGGCTGCCCTACATCGAGGGCTTCAAGAAGAAATTGGAGGAGATGGCCAACGTGGAGGGCTTCTATGAGTACACTTTCTACCTCATCTTCTCTATGCTCAACGTTTATGCCCGC
>JAFVFY010000009.1 GCA_017475265.1 Prevotella sp.
ATATGGTCTTGTACTACAAAAGATATGGTCTTGTACTACAAAAGATATGGTCTTGTACTACAAGACCACCTTTTTCGGTAAAAACCGACTAAAACGAACCAGTTTTAGGGGGCAATCAGCCCATAGCTGAGCAGTAGCGTGAAAAAAGCGGAAACGACCCCTCTCAAAACTAGCTCATACGCAATCCACCAAGGAACTCATCCAAAAAATCGGATTCTCAGAGGGGTCAATGTAAAGATTTTTCAGCAGGGGCTTGCAGATTCCCTTAAACGGGCAAATCCCCTTGGGCGGGCTGGAGACTGTACAGCGGGAATGACCCGGGCAATAGTTAAGATGTATAGGATTTACGATCGAGTTTCCCGTTGAAAGTGCGACGGATGCTGTCTACCTGTTCGTAAAGCATGGGGACTTTGAAAGGCTCGAGACGGGTGCTCAGGAAGCGTGCCAGGGCGCGTTTGAATTAAGAAATGAGAATTGAGAATTGAGAATTATCGGCAAGGACAACGAGGAGCTTCAGGGCCTTACCGGTAATCTTGTGGTCTACGGCGATGCAGATGCAGTCGGCTACGGAGGGATGGCTCATGGCGGCATCCTCGACCTCGGTGGGAGCGACCTTGAAGCCCCCAACATTGATCACATCGTCCTGACGGCCTTGCAAGTGCAGACGGCCCTCGGAGTCGATGGTGCCCAGGTCGCTGGTGTAGAGGACGCCGTCACGCAGCACCTGTGCCGTGCGCTCTGGCTCGCCCACATAGCCAGTCATTAGCGTGTCGCCAGTACAGGCGATGAGACCAGCTTCGGTGATGTGTACGTTGGAATGGGGCATCGGACGACCGAGACAACCAGGGGCACATTTACGATTTACAGATTTTCGATTTTCGATTTCATTTACAGATTTTCGATTTTCGATTTGGAAGTTATGGGTGCAGATGATGCCGGTCTCGGTGCTGGCGTAGGTGTTGTAGAGGCGGGTGTTGGGGAGCAGACGGCAGAGGGCCTCCATGTCGGCCTGGGCCATAGCGGCGGCACCGGTCTCGATGAAGTCCAGACGGTCGGCAAGGGCAGCCAGACGGTCGGAGGCCAGTTGAAGGAGGATGCGGACGCTGGCAGGGACGAGGAAGGTGGCGTAAGAAGATTTACGATTTACGAATTTACGATTTACAATTTCTGCGTTTCCAAAAGCGGCGAAGAAGGCATTGAGGTCTTTCAGGCCGTCGACGATGATGAGGGTGGCGCCGAGGAGCATCACGGGGTAGACCTTTGAGAGGGAGCCGATGTGGTTGAGGGGGCCGTTGACGACGAAGTTCAGGTTCTCGGTGAAGCCTTGCCCGGCAATGAGGTTCTCGGCATCGGCAAGGATAGCCTTGTGACTCACCATGACGCCCTTAGAGCGGCCTGTGGTGCCTGTGGTGTAGAGCACGTCAGCGGTGCCAGCGGGACAACGGTGGGCGGTCAGCTCGGCGGAGACTCGCTGGAAGGCTTCCTCGGGCATGTCGCGCTCCAAAGGGGCGGCAACGAGGCCAAGACGGTGGAGGGCGAAATAGGTGACGAGGAAGTCGATGGTAGAAGAAGCACGGAGGGGGACGATGTTTGAGTTGAGAGTTGAGAGTTGAGAGTTGAGAGTTGAGATTTGAGAATTTATGCGGGCCTGGAGGTCGGCGTAGGTGCAGCGGTCTTGGCCGCAGACGATGGCCAGCTTGTCAGGGCGATGGACGGCGTGGTGGGCGATGTAGGCTTCAAGGGAGCACATAAACAATAACCAATAAACAATAACCAATAACCAATAAACAATTTATTATTTGACGATTTACGACTTCTCGTGCAGTTTCCGCTCCACCATGGCAACGATACTGTCTAGGGAACGGAGGTTGCGGGGAGTGGCATCGGTGGCATCAAGTTGGATGCCGAACTCGTCGGAGAGGAGCATGAGGATGGTGGTCACGCCCAGCGAGTCGAGCTCACTAAAAAGGAAATCGGAGTCGAAGTCTACCAAGGGAAGGGCTTCCTCCAGAAGGGAACGGATTTTTTCTTTCATAGTGTTTTTGGGGTGGGATTGATGGGGTTAATGGGGTTGATGGGGAGTGAGAGTGACGAGCTGGAGACCAGGGTTGGCGGCTTGGAGCTGGGCAAGCTGCTCTGGACCGGTTTTCTCTAGGAAGGTGATGTTCGAGACTAGCTGTTCGGCACTGTTTCGGGCCACGAGGAGCTTTTCGGGGTCGGCCTCAATGGCGAAGATAGTGGCGTCGGGGTGCTGGAGAGCCAACAGGAGGGGCAGCTCGCCGTAGCCGCTATTGATGACAGCGATGGAGTGCGGGGATTGCAAATCCCCTTGAGCAGATTGCAAATCCCCTTGAGCAGGTGTACAGGGATTGCAAATCCCCTTGAACAGGCGGAGGTTGCGGCCTACGGCATTGGTGATGGCCAAGCCCTTGTAGCGGTAACGGTCGTAGACAAGGTGGCGAAGATCGTCATAGCTGTCACGCTTGGAAGCGTGACCTACTACAGAACGCCAAAGAAGGGAGAACGAGAGTGGACGCTGGCGATAGCCGTTACGGTTGGCCACTAGCCAGCGGAAGATGATCGGCGGCAAGAGCCAAGCCATGAGCACCACGGAGAACATGCCCACGATGGTGACCTGTGCCAGAGAACGAAGGGCCGGATGCTGGGCGAAGATGAGCGCACCAATGCCGATGAACATAATAAGAGCCGAGAGGATGATGCTCTGCTTGTAGCTGGCGAGCATCGGACGTCGGTAGGCATACTCATACTGGCAGCCCTCGGTCATAAAGATGGTGTAGTCGTCGCCCTGTCCAAAGATGAACGTGGCAAGGATGATGTTCACCACATTAAAGTGGATGTCCAGCAGCGACATCAATCCCAGAATCCACACCCAGCTGACCGCCATCGGCAGGAACGAGAGCATGGCCAGCTCCAGACTTCCCAGCGAGAACCAGAGGAAGAGGAACACGATAAGTCCGCAGGCCCAACCGATATAGTTGAAGTCATCGGAGAGGCGGGTGACTATCATCGAGTTGATGTTCTTTATATCAATTATCTCTCCATCCACAATGACAATCTGGTCTTGTGCAAAGACGGTACTGATGAGCGGGGCGAAATGCTCCAGTGGCTGTGGCTCAAAACGTTCGTGCAGCAAGAGGAAAAATTCATCGAAGGTTCCTTCGGCGAAACCTTCGGTTACTGCAGCCTGGCGTATGCCCTCTTCCAGTGTCTGGCTATGACGGGCTGTGAAGTCGTTCCACAGCTGCAGACGGTGCCGCTGTTCCTCCTGCGAACAGAAGAACCGCTGATAAGCACTGTCGTCCGTCGCCTCTTCCTGGGTTTTCAGGCTGGCGAGGCACTCCATGTCCTGCCGCTGCTGCTCGCTCATATAATTAATGTTCGCGATGTTTGAGTCGAAGGTCGTATCAAGACTGAAGTAACCAAACACGAAGGTCAGCAGAACGATGACAGCAGGAATCCACATTGGGTAACTCTTTCCATAAGACTTGTTTTCCATGCTTAGCTGCAACGCTTGGAAGCGTTGCCTACTATTGTTTTCCTTGCCTTGTTGCAACGCTTGGAAGCGTTGCCTACTACTTATAAGCTGCGGCAGGAACACAAGCACAAAAAGAATGGTGCCCACAAGCAGGAGGGAGCTGAAGAGTCCGAGGTCGCGCAGGGCCACCGACTCCAACGGTACGAGGGCGAGGAAGGCACCCACGGTGGTTATATTCCCAACTACGAGCGGCACGACAATCTCTCGTAGGGTCTGACGCACGGCAGGAGTATGGCGGAGATGGGCAATGAGGTGCAGGGGATAGTTCACGGCGATGCCCACAATGACTGACGAGATGCCGATAACAATCACCGAGACGCTGTCATGTACAACGGCCAGCATACCCATGGCGAAAAGCCACCCCCACCCTATCGACACCACAATGAGCACAAGGTTTCTCACGCTGCGGAACACCGTGAAGAGCAGCCCCACGATGAGCAGTAGGGCGAGCGACACAGCCAGCAGACTGTCGTTCTTGATTTGCTCTGCATTGCCCACGGCAATGACAGGCCCGCCGGTGAAATGAATGTCCACACCGGAGAACTGGCTCATGGTTTCCAAGGCGCAGTCCTCTAGGAAACGCAACAGCTGGGCGTTCCTGTTGGTCTCGCTGCTACCGTAAGGCGACTGCATAAGCACGATGGCGCGGCTCATGTCGGGCGTGAAGATATAGCCGTCGTAGTTCTCATAGCTCACAGCTGACTGGCGTTCCTGCAGCGTAGCCAACAGGGGCGTGAAGAGGTTCAGCGGGTCGCGTTGCACGTTCTGTGCCATCAAGCCCGCCATGGGTAGCATGAGTGTCTGCTTGTTGGCGGCCAGCTGACAGGAGATAAAGTTCTCATCGGCCAGAAGACTGTCCATGCGGGCATAGTCGCTGTCGGAAAGGAAATAGGGCATGTTGGCGTAAAGGAACTGCACCGTTTCCTCCATCTGCTCCATGTCAATTTGCGTGATGATGGTTTCGGCGATGCCAGAGGTGTCACGCTCTGCAACGATGGCAACAAATGCATCAACGGCGGCGACGAGGCTATCGGCAGACAGCAACGCCGGAGAGCGTTGCCCACAACCGACGAGGGCAACGATGCGGCTAGCCCCAGAAACATCCTGATAGACCTTCAGTGCCTGACCGTACTTACTGCCAAGGGGCAGGAAGTCGGAAATGTCCTCCTTGTAGCGCTGGCGTGACAGCGAAAGGGCAAGAGCCACCGTCAGCAATGCCAATACCGCGAAGCACAAGCCTCGTCGTGCCCTCAGATAATCGTATGTTCGTAATACGAAAGACATATTTATGCACTATGTACCGGGTTGGCGTAGATACCAATGAAGATTTCGCGCAGACGCTCCAGGTCGCAACTGTCATAGCGGTCGAGCTTGGCCAGTCGGGCGTTAAAGGCCTCATACTGCTCATCGGTGTAGTACTCGCGGTAGCGGGTATTACCGTAGAGCATGTCATGGGCTATATAGTTGTTGGGGTAGAGGCGGTAGGCGGCATGGATACGCTGGTCGAGAAGCCGGGCCACCGCCTTGTGATACTCGCTGTTCGTCAGCTCCTCAAAGCCGGCAAGGTCATCGGCGGTGATGGGCGGACACAGCTCGAAGTGTACGCGCCCCTTATACTGCATGATGCCCGTAAGGATGCTATTCACGTCCTCACCGGGTTTCTTCACATAGCGGGCAAACTGCGACTGGTAGAGTTCCAGGGCTTTCAGCACGTCGCACGACTCCCATTCGTAACTGACAGCAACGGGCACGATGTTCAAATCGGCCAGGGCCTTGATTTTGTCCTTCGGCTCACTCATGCAGAACATCTTGATGATGCCCTGGTCAGTGACGTCGATGCCGTCCTTCGTACGACCGTTTCGTTGTGCTATCCAAACCGACTCTCCCTTCTCCTTGATGCACCAGCGGATATACTCCGAGAGGTGAAGCGAGGCACGGTAGAACTCGCGAAGGTCGCCACCCGGCCGCTCTACGCGGAACATCTTGTTTGACTTTCCCACATCGATGACCACAGGATGGGTCATGAGGTTGGCTCCAAAGGTAATCTCAGTCGTCTCGAAACCGTTAATCACCAGGAAGTACTGTAGCAGACAGGCATCGAGCATGATGTCGCGATGGTTCGACACATAGAGATATTGTTTCTTGGAATCCAGACGTTCCAAACCGCTACAGCTGAAATCGGAAATGCTTCGGGAAATGATTTGCCTGTTCACCTCGGCCATAGTATCGTGCTGGAGTTCACGTATGGTGCGATAGGAACAGAGACGCTCGCGGACAGCCTCTATGGTAAGGTCTGGAAACACGTATGAGGCGAGGAGGGGAAACGCATCACTATGAGCTATGCGCTGCATGGCTGCGGGAATCTCCTCTTCGTAGTAGGGACGGATGTCATCGAACTTAGGGTTTTTCGTCATGGGGATGATGGGGAAGATGGGGTTAATGGGTTTGATGGGCTTGATGGGGTTAATGGGATAGCCAGCAAAGGAAGGCCTGTCGCCATTGTCGACATTCGGGCGTACCCTTTGTGTCGCTGGCTCCAAAACCGTGGCCTCCGGTGGAATACTGTATATATTGGTGGGCGACGCCCTGAGCGGAGAGTGCCGAGTCAAGGAGCACAGAGTTACGATAATCCACAATGGGGTCGTCCTTACAATTCACAAGGAACACAGGGGGACAGTCCTTTGGCACATGACGTTCCAAAGACAGTTGGTCGCAAAGCGAAGCGTTACCCGTGCGAGAGTCGCCCAGCAATCCACGGCGTGAGCGGCGATGCGTACACGGAGCCGTCATCGTCACTACGGGATAGACGGGGACGATGAAGGCTGGACGTTCCTCCTTCGGGAATAGTTCTGCCGACGACATCACCAGATGTCCTCCGGCAGAGAAGCCCATCACCCCGATGCTATCAGGGTTAACGCCGTATTTGCCCGCATTGGCCCGCACATGACGCAAAGCCTGGAGCAGGTCGTCCTGCGGGTCAGGATAGCGGTTACCACGGAAGAGCAGACGGTAATGGGTGATGAAAGCTGGTACGTATGCCGTTCGGTAACGAAGCACGAAAGCCGCAATGCCTTTACTCTGCAGCCAACGGGCTACGGCATGCCCCTCCGTCTCCATATCGTGCCAGAAATAACTACCGCCAGGACAGATGATCACTCCCCTTCCTCGCTCATTGCCCGCCACGTATGGAGTCAGCTCAACTTGCTTATGGCATTCGGTGCCCTCCCAGATGTTTACCTGGGCGAGCGCTGCAACACCGTTGCAGCATACCAGACAAACGAGGACGA
Source organism: Prevotella sp. (assembly GCA_017475265.1). Lineage (GTDB taxonomy): Bacteria > Bacteroidota > Bacteroidia > Bacteroidales > Bacteroidaceae > Prevotella. The sequence continues at coordinate 6,844 of JAFVFY010000009.1, forward strand.
TTATTACTGTGAAGCGGTGCATGAGTTAATCTTGTTTATCACGTAGTTCATACCCAGCAAGGCCTCGCAGGCATTAATGGCGGTAAGGGGCACGCCACAGAAGCCGTGCAGGTTGTTGTTCTGTCCCGTAAGCAACAGGTTGTCAATCTTCGTCACCACGGGCAGTTGCGAGAGGGCGATGTTACGGCAGTCCTTACTGAAACCGCAGATGGTGCCGTCCTTGGCGCCGTAGAAGTCGCGGATGGTGAGTGGCGAAGCGGTGTTCACGGCTTCTATGCACTCGCCAAAGCCGGGATGAAGGTCCTCCACTTGGCGCAGAAGTGCTGCGGCCTTCTCCTCCTTCCAGGCTTCATAGTCGGAGCCACGATGGCCCACGGTGGTATTCTCCCATTGGGCAACCATCTCGAAGGGCATGGGGGCGGTAACGAGAGCCTTGCTGGCATCGCAGCTTGCAGAACACTCCTCAGGGGGGGTCATGAAAAGGAAGCCTAGGGGCCAGGGACGGTCGGTGCGTGAGAAGTTCCACACATCGGCATAGCGCGTCATGTAGTACTCCGAGTGGTTGATGTAGGGGAAGGTGCCGGGCTTCAGCTTGATGAAGAGCGAGAAGGCCGAGTGGGCGTTGGGGATGCTGTTAAGCCGTTCGCGAAATGCCTTGGGGAAGGCTTTCTCGTCCATCAGGCGGAGAAGTGTGCAGGGGTGTATGGCCGAGATGTAATGGTCGGCGGTGTAGACAATTCCTTTCTTGGTACGCACAAAATCCACATGACGGTCTTTCGCCTCTATCCATTCCACTCCGTCGCCCTTGACCACCTTTCCACCATTGCTAGTGATGACTTCTTCCAGAAGGTCGGCGAAGTGGCTACTGGCACCCACAAAGCGACTGGCACCATGAATGTAAAGCGTGCTGATGATGGCATGCACGTAGGCCGGTGTCTGTCCCGGTCGTCCGCCGTAGAGAGGATTCATATAGGCCAGCACGGCCCGCAGCTTTGGGTCGCTAGTGAACTGGGCAATGAAGTCGGTGGCTGCCATGAGGAAGTCTGACGAGCCGGAGAAGAGCGACAAGGTGCCCGTCGATGGTCGCAGGTTAAAGAGGTCGGTACTGTCGGCAATACGCAGCACGGCATCGACATATCGTTCCAGCCCTTCACGCTCATGGGGGAAATGACGTGTCAACGACTCCACGAATCCCTCACGCCCCTGGGCAATGGTGTAGCTCTTCCTGTCTTCGGCAAAGAAGAGCCGGTCGGTGCAGTCGTCGTCAACGTCCATGAGTCTCACCTTGTCAGCTATTCCCAGGTATCGGCAGATGCGCCAGATGTTACCCCCAGGACGCATACCACCCACGACGTGCATGCCTGTATCGAAGGTCTCGCCAAAGCGTCGGAACGACTGCAAGCCACCGCCGATGGTGGCGTTCTTCTCGAGTACGGTCACCTCGAAGCCCTCCTTCGCCAGGATAGCTCCCGTGAACAGACCACCCAGGCCTGCACCGATAATCACTATGCTCCTACGTCGTTCACTCATGCCTCTCAAAAGAATCTGCAAAGGTAAGGAATAATATGTAGACCACAAATTAAATTAACCATTTTTCATCCTTTAACTCCATTTAACTTGCTAAAGTTCCCTGTGTGCGCAAAAACCGCTACCTTTGCACGCCGAAAGCACTGTCCCGGTCTGCCGCTGGCCATGCTCCACACTTGTGAGGTATGGCGAGAGGAAAGTCCGGGCAGCTTAGGGCGCTCCACTTCTGAAAGTAGAAGCAGTCGGCGACGGCTGGTAAGGGAAGAAGAGAACGACCGCCCCCATGGGGGCAAGGGTGAGAAGGTGGTGTAAGAGACCACCAGGCGGCGGGCGACCGTCGTGCTGTTCCCGCTGGAGGCTGCAAGTTCATGTATACCACCGCCATGTAAGGGTTGCCCGCCCGAGTGGCCTGTTCACGTATAGTTTCAATCTATATATGGTCGCGCGGTGGAGGGTAGAACGCTAGAGGCCCGTGGTGACACAGGCAGTAGATAAATGGCAGGCACTGTCTTGAAAATGAAGGTTTTACAATTCTTCGGACAGCACAGAACCCGGCTTATAGGGGCAATGCTTTCTTTTAAGAATATTGGACAAACATTATGATAATTATGAAAAAAACATTATTCTTCCTTTTCATTGCTGCCCTTGCCGTAGCTTCGTGCTCGAAGGGTAAGTACAAGTATGAGACGGTGGACGGCGACATGGCCGAGACCCGTATCTACACGCTGAAGAACGGCCTGAAGGTCTATCTGAGCGTGAACACCGAGGAGCCGCGCATACAGACGTTCATCGCCGTGCGTACTGGCTCTAAGAACGACCCTGCCGAGACCACTGGCCTGGCCCACTACCTGGAGCACTTGATGTTCAAGGGAACGGGCAAGTTCGGCGTTACCGACAGCACCGCTGAGGCTCCACTTCTGGCAGACATTGAACAGCGTTACGAGAAGTATCGCAAGATGACCGATCCCGACGAGCGCCGTCAGGCCTACCATGAGATTGACTCCGTGAGCCAGTTGGCAGCGCAGTATTTCATTCCCAACGAGTACGACAAACTGATGGCGGCCATAGGTGCTGAAGGCACTAATGCCTACACCAGCAACGACGTGACATGCTATACCGAGGACATCCCTTCGAATGAGGTGGAAAACTGGGCTAAGATTCAGGCCGACCGTTTCCAGAACATGGTCATCCGCGGATTCCATACCGAGTTGGAGGCCGTCTACGAGGAGTACAACATCGGCATTGCGCAGGACAACCGCAAGCTCTGGGAGGCTATGAACGCCATGCTCTTCCCCAACCACCCCTACGGCACGCAGACAACCATCGGCACGCAGGAGCACTTGAAAAACCCGTCCATCACCAACATTAAGAACTACTTCAACAAATGGTACCGCCCAAACAACGTGGCCATCTGTATGGCTGGCGACATGAACCCTGATGAGGTGATTGCCATCATCGACAAGTATTTCGGACAGTGGGAGCCGGGTGACGACGTGGAACAGCCCAAATTCCCCGAAATGGCCGAGATTACTGCGCCTAAGGACACCACCGTGCTGGGACTTGAGGCTGAGACCATCTGGCTTGGATGGCGCTTCGATAAGGCCGCATCGCTGCAGGTCGACACGCTCGGAGTCATTGAATACATGCTGAGCAACGGCACCGCCGGACTCATTGACCTCAACATCAACCAGCAGATGAAGATGCTTGAGGCCTGGGGCGGCGTCGACGCTATGCAGGACTACTCGGCTTTCCTCATGGCCGGCACACCGAAGGAGGGCCAGACGCTCGACGAGGTTCGCCAGTTACTGCTCGATGAGATTGAGAAGCTCAAGGCCGGAGATTTCAGCGACGACCTGCTGCCATCGGTCATCAACAACCTGAAGCTGCAGTACTACAACTCCCTGGAGTCGAACTCCGCACGCGCCAACATGTTCGTACAGTCCTTTATCAACGGCACGCCCTGGGAGCAGGAGGTGCAGTCGCTGAAACGTATAGAGGGCATCACGAAGGAGCAGATCGTCGATTTCGCCAACCGCCACTTCGGCCAGAACTACGTTGCCGTCTATAAGCGTCAGGGCGACGACCCCACCCTCAAGAAGATTGACAAGCCCGAGATTACGCCCATCCCCACCAACCGTGACCTCGTCTCCGACTTCGTAACGGAGATCCAGAACACAGAGGTGAAGCCCATTGAGCCCCGCTTCGTCGACTTCAAGAAAGACTTGACATTTGGTAACATCAAATCACAAGACCCAAATCTCAATGCTCAAATCCCCTACGTCTACGTCAAGAACACCGAGAACGGCCGCTTCCAGATGGCTTTCCGCTTTGAGTTTGGCGAGGAGAGCGACTTACGCTATAACTACGCTGCCGAGTACATAGACTTCCTCGGCACCGACTCCCTGACCGCCGAGCAACTGAAGCAGCAGTTCTACAAGCTAGCCTGCAACTACAACATTCAGGTGGGAGAACGCAACATCAACATCTCGCTCAACGGACTCAGCGAGAACATGCCTCAGGCGCTCGCCCTGTTGCAGCACCTCCTGATGCGGTCGAAAGTCGACAATGAGGCCTACACAATGTACTGCGCCAACCGTGCAAAGCAGCGTGAGGACAACAAGGCTAACCAGCAGATAAACTTCCAGTACCTCGTGCAGTACGGTCTTTATGGCTCCTATAACCCCTACCGCAACAGTTTCACCAACCAGCAGATGGCCGAGACAGACCCACAAGAACTGCTCGACCTGCTGAGGAACCTCTCAATGTATGAGCACACATTATTATATTATGGTCCCATGAGCGAGGAGGAACTTTCCACGGCAGTAAACAATTGTGCATCGTGGGCCATGAATCCTGAACTGAAGAAGGCTCCCGAAGGACGACACTACACGAGGCAAACTACGCCGGAGAACGAGATACTCATCGCTCCCTACGATGCCAAGAACATCTACATGCGCATGATTCACAACGAGGATCGTCCGTGGAACGCAGAGGAAGCCGCCGTGCAGGCCCTCTTCAACGAGTACTTCGGTGGCGGTATGAACACCGTGGTCTTCCAGGAACTGCGCGAGGCCCGCGGACTGGCCTACAATGCCTACGCGGTATACATGCAGCCCCAATATCAGGATCAGCAGGAGTATTACTTCACCCACATCATCACCCAGAACGACAAGATGATGGACTGCGTGCGACAGTTCCACCTGATACTCGACACCATACCCGAGAGCGAGGCTTCATTCCAGATTGCCAAGGATGCACTCACCAAGCAACTCGCCAGTGGACGCACTACGAAGTTCGGACTCATCAACGCCTGGATTACGGCTAAGAACCGTGGCATAGACTACGACCTGAACCAGCGCATCTATGAGGCTCTGCCCAACGTCACGATGAAGGACATCGTCGATTTCGAGCAGAAGAACATGGCCGGCAAGACCTACCGCTACGTCATCCTCGGCAATGAGAAAGAACTGGACCTCGCCTCGCTGCTGCAATACGGAAACATCAAGCGAGTATCAACAGAGGAAATTTTCGGATACTAACTTTAGCCCCCTAAGTTAGGGGGTTGGGGGTCTGAACAAGGCTCCATTGATAATAGAAAGTGATTATTAACATTATTAATTTAATTTATTGAGGGAAAGAACTGTAGTCGTTCAGACCCCCAACCCCCTAACTTAGGGGGCTAAAAGACAAACAATGAAAGCATTTGTATTCCCCGGACAGGGGGCACAGTTCGTAGGCATGGGCAAAGACCTCTACGACAACAACGAGAAAGCAAAAGAACTATTCGAGAAAGCCAACGACATCCTTGGCTATCGCATCACCGACATCATGTTTGAAGGCACCGACGAGGACCTGCGCCAGACGAAGGTCACGCAGCCCGCCGTGTTCCTCCACTCAGTAATATCTGCTATCTGCATGGGCGAGGCTTTCCAGCCTGCTATGACCGCCGGTCACTCCCTGGGTGAGTTCTCGGCCCTCGTAGCTGCAGGAGCATTGTCGTTTGAAGACGGTCTGCGCTTGGTCTACGCCCGTGCTATGGCCATGCAGAAAGCCTGTGAGGCACAGCCCTCGACGATGGCCGCCATTATCGGTCTGGGCGATGAGGACGTGGAGCGCATCTGTAAGGAGGTAAGTGAGACCGCCGGTAAGGGTGTCGTCGTTCCCGCCAACTACAACAATCCCGGACAGCTGGTTATCAGCGGAAACATCGAAGCCATCGAGGAAGCTTGTGTTCGCATCAAGGAAGCCGGTGCCAAGCGTGCCCTGCCGCTGAAGGTGGGCGGCGCCTTCCACAGTCCCCTGATGCAGCCTGCCAAGGACGAGCTACAGGCCGCTATCGAGAAGACCGCCTTCGCTACGCCGAAGTGCCCCGTCTACCAGAATGTTGACGGCAAGCCCCACACCGACCCAGAAGAGATTAAGCAGAACCTCATTGCCCAGCTCACCTCTTCAGTTCGTTGGACACAGTGCGTGCAGTCGATGATTGCCGACGGTGCCACCGACTTCACCGAGTGTGGCCCCGGCAAGGCACTGCAGGGCATGATTGGCAAGATCAGCAAAGAGGTGACCGCCCACGGCATAGAGGAGGCCTAAATGCACTGAATTGTAGTGGCAGGCCCCATGTCTGCCCGCCATAGTATCCAAAAAGATTCATCCCCGTACCGCTAAAGAGTGGCACGGGGATGAATCATTTAGGCGACCTCCTGTCTTAGAAATAGATTGTGGCAGAGGCTTGCCATCCTCTTGCCTTAGCCTTGTCTTCCTTTTTTAAGTCCTTTATCTCGCCCGTCTTAGCCAAGGCAACACTATAGACAAAGCCCAGTTCAATGTGCTTCGTCAGCGATATGCCAGCACCGAAGTTCCAACTGAACAACGATTTCTTCAACTGGAACGTGCTGTTGATATTGTCCTTAGCCTCGCTACTGTTGCTACCAAAGATATTGTAGTCATCTTCGCCTGTATTAAAGCCGAACTGGGGACCCGTGGAAAGGAATATTCCTGTATCTTCGTTAACGGGGATGTTCAGACGTGCATCGATAGGGATAATCACACTCTTCTGCTTGATATCCTCTCCATTGATTTTCGAGTTATTCTGACTGTAGAAAGCAGAACCCTGGATGCCAAAGAAGGGCAGAATGTCGAATCGCAACGTAGGACCGACAAACCATCCATAGCCGCTCTCTATCTTCGCACCTTCCCAATCAGTGTGGAGCTTCGTGTTGTTGAGACCACCCTTGACACCGAAATAGATGCCTTGGGCATTTGCTACCGTGGCAAAGAAAGCCATCATAAGCATAGAAATAAAAATCTTTCTCATAATCTTTCTTAAAGGTTAAACAAAAACATTGCGCTGCAAAGGTAAGCATTTCATTTTATTTGAGCAAAAAAAGTAATGATTATCTTTATGTATGTGAATTAATTTGGCCATTATAGGCTTTTTTATTACCTTTGCAGACAATTTTTAAGAACACTTTATAATAATAAGGTATGATATTCTTTTTCCAGACCCCACAGCAGAGCGTGATAGCCACCGAGGCCGACCATCAGCTCTCGACAGAAGAAGTACAGAAACTTTGTTGGCTCTACGGCGGAGCTAAGCTCTTGGAGGGCGACACGCTCGAAGGCCATTTCATTGGTCCAAGGCGCGAAATGGTAACACCATGGTCGACAAACGCCGTGGAAATAACACAGAACATGGCAATGACAGGAATCGTGCGCATAGAGGAATACTTCCCCATTGACGATTTACGATTGGATGGTAGTTCCGACGGCACCAGCCAAATCGTAAATAGTAAATCGTCAAATAGTAAATCGTTCGATCCCATGCTCCAGCGTGAGTATAACGGACTCGACCAGAGCATCTTCACCATCAATATCAAACCGGAACCCATTAAGCATGTTGAGGATCTTGAGGCCTACAACGAGCAGGAAGGCCTGGCCCTCTCGCCCGAAGAGATAGAATACCTGCACGGTCTGGAAAAGCAAAACGGCCGTCCGCTGACCGACAGCGAGATATTTGGCTTCGCACAAATCAACAGCGAACACTGCCGACACAAGATTTTCGGCGGAACGTTTATCATCGACGGGAAGGAGATGGAGAGTTCGCTTTTCAACCTCATCAAGAAAACCACAAAGGAGAACCCTGGACAGATTCTCTCGGCCTACAAGGACAATGTGGCCTTCTCCGAAGGACCGAAGGTGGAGCAGTTCGCCCCCGCCGACCAGAGTACAGCCGACTGGTTCCGTGTGAAGGAGATTGACAGCGTCATCTCCCTGAAGGCCGAGACCCATAATTTCCCCACCACCGTGGAGCCTTTCAACGGCGCTGCCACCGGCACTGGCGGCGAAATCCGCGACCGTATGGGCGGTGGCACCGGCAGCTGGCCCATCGCAGGAACGGCAGTCTATATGACGGCTTATCCGAGACTCACAGAGGACACAGAGAAGACAGAGGGCACAGAGGGGGGCTGTCGCCCCTGGGAAAACATCCTCCCCGTCCGTGACTGGCTATACCAAACCCCAGAGCAAATCCTCATCAAGGCCTCGAACGGAGCTTCCGACTTTGGCAACAAGTTCGGCCAACCCCTTATCTGCGGTTCCGTGCTCACTTTCGAGCATAGGGAAGACCCCTCGGGGTCAGCAGAGGGGTCTACCAAGTACGCCTACGACAAGGTCATCATGCTGGCCGGCGGCGTGGGCTACGGCACTCGCCGCGACTGTCTGAAAAAGGAACCTCAACCTGGCAATAAAGTCGTCGTCGTAGGCGGTGACAACTACCGCATCGGTCTTGGCGGCGGCTCAGTCTCCAGCGTAGACACCGGCCGCTATACCAGTGGCATTGAGCTGAACGCCGTTCAACGCGCTAACCCCGAGATGCAGAAGCGCGCCTACAACCTGGTGCGCGCCCTCTGCGAGGAGGACAATAACCCCGTCGTATCCATCCACGACCATGGCTCTGCAGGCCACCTGAACTGCCTCTCCGAACTGGTGGAGGACTGCGGCGGCAGCATCGACATGACGAAACTGCCCATCGGCGACAAGACCCTCTCCTCAAAAGAAATCATCGCCAACGAGAGCCAGGAGCGCATGGGTCTGCTCATAGACGAGCGTCACCTCGACCATGTGCAGAAGATTGCCGAGCGCGAGCGTGCTCCGCTATATGTTGTCGGCGAGACCACGGGCGACGCCCACTTCTCCTTCGTGCAGGGCGACGGCGTGAAGCCCTTCGATCTCGATGTCAGTCAGATGTTCGGGCACTCGCCGAAGACCATCATGCGCGACAACACCGTCGAGCGCCACTACGCCCCGGTGGCGTATGACAAATCTCAAATCTCAAATCTCAAATCTCAAATCGAAAGTGTCCTCCAACTTGAGGCCGTGGCCTGCAAGGACTGGCTGACGAACAAGGTAGACCGCTCCGTGACGGGTAAGATTGCCCGCCAGCAATGTCAGGGCGAGCTGCAATTGCCACTTTCCGACTGTGGCGTGGTGGCCCTCGACTATCAAGGACAAGCCGGTATTGCCACCGCCATTGGACACGCTCCACAGGCCGGACTTGCTGACCCCGCTGCAGGTAGTGTGCTCTCCGTGGCCGAAGCCCTCACCAATCTGGTATGGGCACCACTTGGACGTGCCGGAAGAAGGCCGAAAGCTGGTGACAGTCCGCTGGACTTTGTGAGCCTCTCTGCCAACTGGATGTGGCCCTGCCGCTCGCAGGAGGGTGAGGACGCACGCCTCTATCAGGCCGTTCAGGCACTCAGCGACTTCTGCTGTGCCCTGCATATCAATGTCCCCACGGGCAAGGACTCGCTGTCGCTCTCACAGCAATATCCCAACGGTGAGAAGATTATCTCTCCGGGAACGGTCATCGTCTCCGCCGGCGGCGAGGTCAGCGACATCACCAAGGTCGTCTCACCCGTGCTGGTCAACGACCACCGTGCCTCACTCTACCATATCGACTTCTCCTTCTGCGAGCAGCGTCTCGGTGGCTCCGCCTTTGCCCAGAGCCTCGGCTTTGTGGGCGATGACGTTCCTACGGTCGCTAACCCGGAATACTTCGCCGATGCCTTCTGCGCCGTGCAGCAGCTCATCCGCAAGGGCTGGGTGCTGGCCGGTCACGACATCTCCGCCGGTGGTCTCATCACCTGTCTGCTGGAGATGACCTTTGCCAACACACGTGGCGGTCTGCACATCAACCTCCACGACCTGCTGGCCAACAGCACGCCGGAGGGCGAGCAGCCCGACATCATCAAGGCGCTTTTTGCTGAGAACCCCGGCGTGGTCATTGAGGTTAGCGACGAGCACAAGCATGAGTTCCGTGAGTTTATGGAAGACCTCGGCATCGGTTTCGCCAAGATAGGCTACCCCGTGGAGGAAGGCCGCAGCCTGGAAATCGTCTGTCCCGTAGATTGCGGCAGTGCCACAGTGAACCGGACAGCAACCACACAGGCCATCACCCTCGACATCGACCATCTGCGCGACGTGTGGTACAAGACCAGCTATCTGCTCGACCGTCGTCAGAGCTTCAACGGAAAGGCTCTTGAACGCTACGAGAACTACAAGCAGCAGCCTATCCAGATGAAGTTCCCACGCGGCTTCCAAGGCAAGCTCTCACAGTACGGCCTTTCTCCCCGCCGTGAGTTTGGTGTAGGCTGCGGCTCCGTCGCAGCTCCAAAGGCCGCCATCATCCGCGAGAAGGGCACCAACGGTGAGCGCGAGATGGCCTGGAGCCTCTACCTTGCTGGCTTCGACGTGAAGGATGTGATGATGACCGACCTCATTACTGGCCGTGAGACCCTCGACGAGGTGCAGATGATTGTCTTCTGCGGCGGTTTCTCCAATAGCGACGTACTCGGCTCTGCCAAGGGCTGGGCGGGTGCCTTCCTCTACAATCCCAAGGCCAAGGAAGCCCTCGACCGCTTCTATGCTCGTCCAGACACCCTCTCGCTAGGCATCTGCAATGGTTGCCAACTGATGGTGGAACTGGGACTCATTGACCATGAACCATTGAACATTGACCATTCAAAAGACAAATCCGCAGCAAATAATGGTCAATGGTCAATAGTCAATGGTCAATCAATAAAGATGTTGCACAACGACAGTCACAAGTTCGAGAGTGCCTTCCTCACCCTGCAGATTCCAAAGAATAATAGTATCATGTTTGGAAGCCTGAGCGGTTCGAAGCTTGGTATCTGGGTGGCTCACGGCGAGGGTAAGTTCCATTTGCCCGGAAAGGAAAGCGACTACAATATCGTGGCAAAATATAACTACCACGGCTATCCTGCCAACCCCAACGGCTCCGACTACGACGTGGCTGGCATCTGCTCTGCCGACGGTCGCCATCTGGCCATGATGCCCCATCTGGAGCGTGCCATCTATCCTTGGCAGTGTGCTTGGTATCTGCGTGGCCGTCGCCGCGACGAGGTGACACCCTGGCTGGAGGCATTCGTGAACGCAAGGAAGTGGGTGGAGGCCCATAAGCAGTAATGAACATCTACGCAAAGAGTTTCACCACTTTCTTCAAGATAGGCCTCTTCACCCTTGGTGGCGGCTACGCCATGATTCCGCTTATCGAAGCGGAGGTGGTGGAGAAGCACCGTTGGGTGACAAAGGAGGAGTTTCTCGACCTCATCGCCATAGCACAGAGCTGTCCCGGCGTGTTCGCCATCAACACCAGTGTCTTCATAGGTTACAAACTACGAAAGGTGCGCGGTGCCATCAGCTGTGCGCTGGGCACTGCCCTACCCTCTTTCCTCATCATCCTGATTATCGCCGCCTTCTTCCACCAGTTTAAGGAGATTCCCGTGGTAGCTGCCATGTTCCGAGGCATCCGTCCGGCAGTGGTGGCACTCATTGCCGTGCCTACGTTCAACATGGCGCGGCAGGCAAAGCTCAACCGCTACACCTTCTGGATTCCCATCGTCTCTGCCCTCCTCATCTGGCTCCTTGGCGTATCCCCCATCTGGATTATCCTCGTGGCCGCTATTGGAGGGTTTTTCTACGGGCGCTGCGTCTTGCCGCCACGGAGCGGCAACCTACACTGAAATTCGTGACAATTCGTGCAATTCATGTAATTCGTGTAATTCGTGTAATTCGTTGTTAAAGTAATTCGTGACAATTCGTGTAATTCGTTGTTAAAGTAATTCGTGACAATTCGTGTAATTCGTTGTTAAAGTAATTCGTGACAATTCGTGTAATTCGTTGTTAAAGTAATTCGTGACAATTCGTGTAATTCGTTGTTAAAGTAATAAATGTTGTACGTTGACCTGTTCTGCACTTTCTTTGTCATCGGCCTGTTCGGTTTCGGTGGAGGCTACGGTATGCTGTCACTCATACAGACGAAAGTGGTGCCCGTATGGATGACCACGGCGCAATTCACCGACATAGTGGCTATCTCGCAGATGACTCCTGGCCCCATCGGCATCAACTCCGCCACCTACTGCGGCTACATGGCATGTCACAACGCTGGCATGGGGACTGCAGCCTCGGTGCTTGGCTCTTTCATAGCCACCTTTGCCCTGGTGCTTCCGTCGCTGGTACTGATGATTGTCATTAGCCGCCTGTTCATGAAGTACATGAAGACACGCACGGTGCAGTCGGTGTTCACCTGCCTACGCCCTGCCGTGGTAGGTCTGCTAGCCGCCGCCACGCTACTGCTCTGCAACCGTGAGAACTTCTCCACTCCGTCAGAGAATCCTTGGCAGTTCTGGGTCAGCATTTTCCTCTTCGTCGCCACATACATTGGCACGAAGGTCTACAAGATTAATCCGATAAAACTGATATTAATGAGTGCCGTGGCCGGTCTCGTCCTACTCTACTGAGATAGGAACAATGTTCCCGTTCTCTATGCTGGCCTCCACGGTACGACCGTCGAGCGTGTGAAGACGGAAACGGCAGTTCCATTCGCGAGGCCAAGCGGGGAAGAGAAGCAATTCACCGTCGGAGGCCTCCTGAAGGAGCATCTCCTGAAGGCCAATCATACCTGCTCCACCACGGTTATGGTCGGGAGCCCAATCAAAGCCCGGATCAAAGAAAGCAGAAAAACGGTAAGGCCCATTGGCCAGTTTCTCAAGATTCAAACGTCGTGCCTCGTCCGTGAGACCTAGACATGCTGCCCAGATATTATCCTGCTTCCAGCCTTTCGTACTACGCATCTTTACGGCATGAGGGTCTTTCAGGTAAGTGTTGCGTGCTGTCTGTAGGTTAGGGCGACCAAGACCGTAGATACGCCAAGGCCAAACGGGGTAGAGCTGCGGTGTCTCCTCGTTCTGGATGCGTGCCCATGTTACGGCAGGAGCAATACAAGTGTCGCCGTCGATTACCCTCAAAGGAATGTCGGGGATTAAAGATTGAAAATCGAGGATTGAGGAATGATTGGCTGCGCTATCCAATACGGAGGCTTTTTCATTTTTCAATCTTAATGTTTCAATCACAGCACGCAGGGCAGCGATAGTGCTCGACGGGTTGTAGGCCATCTTGTAGGTCTCACAACCTGAACCTGGGTAGATGATAAGATGTCCCTGTTCGTCAAGGGCTTTCGCTCCCAGCTTCCGTGCCTGCCACTGGTAATGCTCGAAGAAGAAACGAAGGATTTCTTCGGATAAATACGAGTATTTTGTCCCTACGAGAAGATCCATGAGGGCGAACTCCAAGGCCGTGTCCCACTCATACTCTAGCCAGGCATTGCGCTCGACTCCTGGATCGGTACCCTCTGGGTGCTTACCATACTCGGCGGGATTGGGTAATCCAAAGTTTTCTATCTGCTCAGTGAACGATGCGCCGCCATGCTCCCAGTAGTGGCGGGTACGGGCAATAGCATTGGGCAGCATACGGTAGTAGGTGCCTATCTGCGCGTCCATCATGTCGTAGTCGCCGCTTTTCAGCAGTGGCCAGTACACCAGCCGCTGGTTCTGTGCCGTCATCGTACCACCTCCCCATTTGCGGTAGTCAGGGGTAAAGGCCATCGTTGAATCCACGTAGACGGGGTCGAAGGTGAAAAGTCCGCCATTGAACTTCGTTGGCCACTGACCGTATGCGTTGCAACCCAACATGTAGCGCATCAGCTCGTAGTTGCGAATCATCGCCTGCAAGCTATCATTCGGCGTATCGCTCTCTATCCAGCTGCGCTGCCAAAAGTCATGCCACCAACGGGCAGAGCGCTTGTAAGAATCACTGGCTTTCAAGGAGGGAAAGGTGTATGGAGCCACCGTGCCACACCCCTCGACAACTTTCTCCTCGTATAGCTGATGGCGCAAATAGCGCAAGTCGATGATGATGCAGGAAGAGCGCAGGTCGTTGCATGAATAGTTCCATGCCCGGAAGTCGTTATCAGCATATTTTCCTGTAGTTGTGCCCTCGAAGTGGAAGTCCGGCGCATACATCATCCCCTTCATGCTCAACCCGCCGATAGGGTTGTAGAGCGAGTCTTTGATGGCATCGAGGTGCTCACGGCTGACGGTGAAATCAAAAACCGTTTCTGCACGGTTTCTGTGACTGAACATCAAATGGTCGTCATCCGCCTGGATACTGTCGGCAAAAGTCATGCAATCCTTCGGCAGCACCCACTTGTACGAGCACTGCTGGCACTCGGCCATCGTCACGGGTCGGCCGCGATAACGCCAGCTCTCGTAGCTAAACGTAACCTTCTCCTTATGTTGCGATTTAATTGCAACAAACACTACAGGTTGAAACACGTCGACCCACAGTCGTACCTCCACGCCGCCACCACTTATATATATAGCACCGTCGTCTAGACACAGACGCTGACGAAAGTCATTCCCACCAAACGGGTCGCCGTCTACATGCAACCGCCATCGTCCTGCCTTCAGCAATGTGTTGTTCTCATCGAACCACCCGCTCTGCTGCACGTAGAAAAGCACATCGCTACAGGCAACGCGTTGCCCTTCGGCATCGTCCTTTTCCACCCATACATTCATGCCGATGTCGTGGCCACCGCAGGGCATCGACTCACTACTGTTCCTGCTTTGTGTTGTCCACACCACGTCGCGAGGTATATAATCACCACCTCCGCGTCTGTCGGCACCGATGGCAACAACCATCTGGAAAAGCATTAGGACAAATAGAAATACTCTCACTTACTATAAGAAAAACGGAACCTCTGAAAGGGAGAAATGAAAAACCCGCTGATTTTCAGCGGGTTTCTTAATCTGGTTTGCGGAGAGAGAGGGATTCGAACCCCCGGCACCTCTCAGTGCGACGGTTTTCAAGACCGTTGTAATCGACCACTCTACCATCTCTCCTTGGTCGTTTGCTGAAAAGCGGGTGCAAAGGTACGAAGATTAATTAAGAATTGAGAATTGAGAATTGAGAATTATTCGATAGTTAAGAATATTTAACTATATACAAGCTTAAATACTCTTAACTCTTACCCCTTAACTCTTAACTTCTTAGTACCTTTGCACCATGATTTACCCTGGTAATTATGAACACAAGATAGGTTTCGACGAGATTCGTTCACTGCTTCGTGAGCGTTGCCTTAGCTCATTGGGCAATGAGAAGGTGGACGAGATTTCTTTTTCCTCAGACGGTGACCTCGTGCGTGAGCAGTTGCAGCAGGTGGACGAGTTCCGAAGGCTGATGGAAAAATCCGACGATTTTCCCTTACAGTTTTTCTTCGACGTACGCGAGTCGTTGGTACGCATACGCCTGGTGGGTACACATCTGGAGGAGCAGGAGGTGTTCGACCTGCGACGCTCTCTGGAAACCATCCACAAGATTGTGGGATATCTGAGGAAGGGCGAAGACGAGGATTTCCTTTATCCTGCGCTGAAACGTCTGACGGAGAATGTGGTGACGTTTCCCGCCGTCATACGCCGTATTGACTCCATCTTGGATAAGTTCGGGCGGGTGAAAGACGGGGCATCGATGACGCTGGCGGGCATCCGCCATGAGCTGAAATCGACGGAGGGCAGCATCTCGCGTACATTATATACTATACTGCATGCTGCTCAACGTGATGGTTTGGTGGATAAGGATGCTGCCCCGACACTTCGTGACGGACGACTGATGATTCCCGTGATGCCAGGTTTGAAACGCAAGATAAACGGCATCGTGCATGACGAGAGTGCCACGGGAAAGACGGTGTTCATAGAGCCGGCAGAGGTGGTGGAAGCCAACAACCGCATACGCCAGCTGGAAGCCGAGGAGCGACGCGAGATAGTGCGCATCCTCACCGTGTTTACCGACGAGATAAGGCCAAACGTGAAGGAGATGACGGATTCCTACCTCTTCCTGGGCACCATTGACCTCATTCAAGCTAAGGCACGTCTGGCAGAGACAATGAAAGCCATCGTGCCGACCATCACCGACAAGCCCCACATTGACTGGATACATGCTGTGCACCCCCTACTGGCCAAATCGCTGGAGAAGCAGGGGAAGCAAGTCGTGCCGCTAGACATTGAACTAAGGGGAGTGAAAGGGAGTGAAAGGGGAGTGAACAGGAGTGAAAGGGACGATACCTCTATGGGTAGCAAAAGTAACGTCCCTTTCACTCCCCCTTCACTCCCCCCTCACTCCCCCTTCACTCCCTCTACACTGCTAATTATAAGTGGCCCTAACGCTGGCGGTAAGTCGGTATGCCTGAAAACCGTTGGACTTCTGCAGTACATGCTTCAGTGCGGAATGCCCGTTCCTATGGGCGAACGAAGCACCTGCGGCCTTTTCCGAAACATCATGATTGACATCGGCGACGAGCAGAGCATTGAGGACGACCTCTCCACCTACTCGAGTCACCTGATGAACATGAAGCAGATGATGCGAAACTGCGACGAGCACACGCTGCTGCTCATCGACGAGTTTGGCGGCGGCACGGAACCTACCATTGGCGGAGCCATCGCCGAAGCCGTGTTGAAGCAATTCTGGAAGAAGAAGACCTTTGGCGTCATCACCACCCACTACCAGAACCTGAAGCACTTCGCCGACGACCATGAGGGCGTGGTGAACGGAGCCATGCTCTACGACCGCAACGAGATGCGCGCCCTCTTCCAACTCAGCATCGGTCAACCGGGCAGCAGTTTCGCCATCGAGATTGCCCGCAAGACAGGACTTCCCGAAGAGGTCATCCAAGACGCGAGCGACATCGTGGGTCGCGACTACATACAGAGTGACAAATACCTGCAGGACATCGTGCGCGACAAGCGCTACTGGGAAGGCAAGCGCCAAACCATCCACCAGCATGAGAAGCGGTTGGCAGCCAGTGGCGAGCGTCTGGAGGCAGACATCGAGGAGTTGGAGCGTGAGCGCAAGGCCATTCTTCAGAAGGCCAAGGAACAAGCCCAGGAACTGCTGGCCACAGCGAACAAGAAGATAGAGAACGCCATCCGAGAGATACGTGAGCAACAGGCCGAAAAGGAGGCCACCCGCCGCATACGCGAAGAGATGGAGGCCTTCAACAAGCAGGTGAGTGACATCGACCAGAAGGCCACCGACGAGAAGATAGAGCGGAAGATGCGCCAGATACAGGAGCGTAAGGAAAGAAAGGAGAAACGGAGGAATGAAAAGTTAAAAACGATAAGTGACAAGTTGGCTGCAGAACCTGATCCTACAAACAGCAAATCTCAATCCTCAAATCTTCGCTCGGCCGAAGGACGCTTGCACAGCAAGAACCCTCAAATTTCCCTCGGTTCCTCCGTGCGAATAAAAGGTTTGACGAGCGTTGGCACCATCGAGAAGATTGAGGGCAAGATGGCCACGGTCATCTTCGGCGACATGCGGACGAAGATGCGGTTGGAGCGTCTGGAGGTTGCAGAACCTGAAGCTACAAACAACAAATCCTCAAATATTAACCCTCAAAACTCCTCCAACGACCACTCCGACCTGAACACCCATCAGTTCTCGCGTAGCACCCGTGAAGCCATCGACGAGCGCAAGTACAGCTTCCGCCAAGACCTTGACGTGCGCGGCATGCGTGGCGACGAAGCCGTCAATGCCGTGATGTACTTCATCGACGATGCCATCCTCGTGGGTATGAGCCGCGTGCGCATCCTTCACGGCACGGGCAGCGGCATCCTGCGACAGCTCATCCGCCAGTACCTGCGCACCAACCCTGCCGTCATCTCCTGCCGCGACGAGCACGTGCAATTTGGTGGAGCTGGCATTACCGTGGTTGATATAGGTTAAGGAGCCACAATAGGTTAAGGAACAATAGGTTAAGGAACTACAAACAAAAATCACGGAAACACTTTCGAGTTGTTTCCGTGATTCGTTTAAGAAGCGGTGCGTACGAGATTCGAACTCGTGACCTCCTGCGTGACAGGCAGGCATTCTAACCTACTGAACTAACGCACCAAAGACCTCTTTTTGTTTTGCGGGTGCAAAGGTATGAACTTTTTTTGAACTGGAGAAATATTTCAGGGAAAAAGTTTTCTATAATAACATCCTTTAACCATTCCCCTCTTCTTTATATTCCTTTATTAAAAAATAGCTAAAAAATTTGGTGGGTTCGGAAAAACTGCGTACCTTTGCACCCGCAAAACAGAAGCGGAGGCTCCCTAGCTCAACTGAATAGAGCATCTGACTACGGATCAGAAGGTTGTGGGTTTGAATCCCGCGGGAGTCACAAAGAGGCGATTAGACGCCTCTTTTTTTATTCCTGGAATCAGGGTTTATTTCACTTGCAAACTGATTTTATTGGAGAGCTTGCGCTCACGGTCGGTGACTTTCAGCGTTACCGTGCCCGCTTTGTTACCTGCCTGAACGACTACGACCAACTGACCGTTGAAGAGCTTCATCGTCGGTTCGGTAAACGGTTCCAGCGAGGTGGCGTCGCCATTGCATACGGCACGGAAAGTTCCTGCACCCGTAACCTCAAAGGTCAGCTGGTCAGAGGCGTAGGGAATGAGCGTGCCATTCTTGTCGGTGAGCGAGACGGTGACGAAGGCAAGGTCTTGACCATCGGCCTTCAAGCCCCCTAAGTTAGGGGGTTGGGGGTCTAAACCAGCACCATGTACCCCGTTATTATAGGGACTATTTGCAGAGGACTGCGTCCAGGCATCGAGCTGGAGGCGTGCAGGTTTGCCGGCGGTGCGGAGAGTCTTGGTGCCGGCGGCATTTCCCTGCTCGTCATAGACCACGACCTTCAGTTCGCCTGGCTCGTACTTCACGTCATTCCAACGGAGGCGGTAACGGTCAAGGCGGTCTTTGCTATCCCATTTGCCTTTTTCCTCTTTCACTTTCTTGATGCGTCCCTGGCTCTTGCCGTTGACGAACAGCTCTGCCTCGTTGTAGTCGGTGTAGCAGTAGACGGGGGTGACGAGACCTACGCGATTGCAACGCTCGGAGGCGTTGCCTACTACGTTCCACGTCCAGTGGGGCAGCAGATGGATGGTGTGCTCGTCCTTATTCCAATGCGAGCGATAGAGGAAATAGCGGTCTTTGGGCAATCCTGCGAGGTCGCAGATGCCGAAATAGGAGCTACGCGATGGCCAGTACTCGTCGAAGGGTGTCGGCTCGCCTAAGTAGTCGTAACCCGTCCAAACGAACTCACCAATCACCCAGTCGTAATCCTCCTGCCACCGCCAGTCGTCATCAGGCAAGTTCGACCAAGCACAGTATTCCACGTCATATCCCGAACACTGGCCGTCGGCTTCCGCAATGGCTTTGGGGTCGTAACCTTCTGCCCATGAGGAGTAGCGGGCGTTATTGTCGGGTTTTACGGGGAACTTATAAACGCCACGTGACGAAACCGTCGAGGTTGTCTCGCTACCCAGCAGGAAGCCATGCCACAACTTATTATACGTGTCCTGATAGCGGTGCAGCCGATAGTTAAGACCTGGCACATCCATCGTGGGCAGGAATCCCGTGCTGACGGCATTGTCCGGCCGGTCGCAGCCCTGCGTGACAGGTCGCGTGGGGTCCAACTGGTGGCAGAGATCCTGCAGGTGAGCGGCCATTTCGCGTCCACCAGCTATGCCCTGTTCAGGAATCTCGTTACCGATTGACCACATCACGATGCTGGGATGACGGCGATTGGCCAACACAAGGTTAGTGATGTCCTTGTCTGCCCATTCCTTGAAGAAGCGGGCATAGCCATTCTTACACTTCGGATAAACCCACATGTCGAAGCTCTCGGCCATGACCATCATGCCCAATGAGTCGCAGATGTCCATCTGCCACTGTGAGGGCATGTTGTGCGAGGTGCGGATGGCATCGCAACCCATTTCCTTCATCGTCTTGATCTGACGGATGAGCGCCGCCTTATTGACAGCAGCCCCCAGAGGGCCGAGGTCGTGGTGCAAGCAGACGCCCTTTAGTTTTCGCGTCACGCCGTTCAGCTGGAAGCCACCCTCCTTCGACACGCTGACGGTGCGAAGCCCCACTTTCAGGGTTTTTCGGTCGATGGCCTTTCCGAAATCGTCGAAGACATTGGGGGCACTCTTGCCGTCGCATAGCGTGATGCGCAACTCGTAGAGATTGGGCGTTTCGGGTGTCCACAGCATAGCATTAGAGATGTAGAATGTGCCGATGGCCTTTCCCGTACTCCTTTGCACTGGGGCAGGAGAAATCCATTGTTTGTCTTTGTGGTCAGGACGTATAAGTTCCATGACGACGGGCAACCCTTTGCCAGCATCCAAGACGGGCACCTCCACGACGAGCTTGGTAATGTCTTTGCCTCTGTCTTTACCATATTTATCGTGCAATGTCGTAGTGACGGTGATGCCCCAGTCATCGATGCGTGCCTGTTGCGGGGTGAGGATGAGCGTCACGGGGCGGTAGATACCCGCACCTGGATACCAGCGCGAGCTCTCCTCCAAGTTCTGCAAGTCGACCTCCAGCAGGTTCTCCCCCGGCTTCACGAAGGAGGTAACATCCACTCGGAAGGTATTGTAACCGTATGCCCAGTAACCTGCCTTCTGACCATTGACGCTAACCGTCGGCTCGGCCATCGCACCGTCGAAGAGCAACTCGGCATGACCGCTGAATCCCGAAGGAATGTTGAACGTGCGCTTGTAGTGCCCCTCGCCAATCCAAGGCAGGGCACCCGAGCGTCCGCTCTTCTCCGTGGCCTCCGTCTCGCCGTTCTGCTCGATGGCCACTTTCTGCAAATCCCATTTCTTGTCGAAAGGCCCGCTGATTGCCCAGTCGTGGGGCACGCTCACCGTCTCCCACGTCTGCTTATCGCGTGAAAACTGCCAGTCATCCTGCAGGACAATCTCCTGTCGCGGCTGGGCGAATGAAATGGAAGCAAAGGCCACCAAAAATGCGGTTAGTTTGAACATCTTTCTCATAGCAAATCAGTGTTGATGCCGCAAAGATACAACATTTTCCCTAAACGGCAAAAAGTTTCACATTCTTTTACGAAAACGGGCAGCGATGAAGAGAAAAGACTCATCGCTGGAGCACGAGGCCGTGGCCTCACCTCCTCTGAGGGTTCTTTCTTCTTGTTAGCCAGAGCAAGAACCTATTTTGCTGAAATGTAAAGAAAAAGTGCAGAAAAAAGTGTTCCTAAAAGTTGACCATCTAGCGCAAAAACCTGCCTAAACTGGCTGTTTTTTGCAGGAATCGCGCTTCACAGTCCTGCACAAATCACCCTCTTTTGTGCAGAAAGTGACTTAAAATTACATAACCTTAACACTTGTTTGCCCCTATTTCGCTTAAAACTGGTGTTTTTCGCAGTTGGAAAATACCCCGAAAAAGGGTGTTCGAGGCGTCCGTTCCGGCCTTTTTGGAGCCAAACAGCCAGTCTAATGGTAGTAAGTGTGCGGGTTTGTAGTAGAAAACCGCTGGGTTTGTTCAACAAAAGCACTGGTTTTGTACTACAAAAGCTATGGTCTTGTACTACAAAAGCTATGGTCTTGTACTACAAAAGATATGGTCTTGTACTACAAAAGATATGGTCTTGTACTACAAGACCACCTTTTTCGGTAAAAACCGACAAAAACGAGCCAGTTTTAGGGGGCAACCAGCCCATAGCTGAGCAGTAGCGTGAAAAACGCGGAAACACCACCCGTCAAAACTAGCTCATACGCAATCCACTAAGCACCTCATTCAAAAAATCGGAGTCTCAGAGGGGTCAATGTAAAGATTTTTCGTTTTTTTACTTGCACTCGCCTTCGCCGTAAATGAACGCCTGGGCATTGCTGGTATAGTCGAACACCTCCTCGGGGCGGAAGAATCGGTTCAGCTCTATGGCAGCGTTCTCCACCGAGTCGGATGCATGGACGATATTCTGCTGGTTGCTCAACGAGTAGTCGCCACGGATAGTGCCAGGAGCGGCTTCGCGGCCATTGGTGACGCCAGCCATCTGACGAACCACCTTCACGGCTTCGACACCCGTCAGCGCCAGTGCCACCACCGGCGATGCCTGCATAGACGCCTGGAGGGAGGGGAAGAAGGGCTTGTCGGCCAGATGTGCATAATGTTCACGGAGGATTTCGTCGCTCAGCTGCATCATCTTCATTCCTGAAATACGCAATCCGCGACGCTCAAAGCGATTCAGCACTTCGCCAATCAGCTGTCGCTGCACGCAGCTGGGCTTCAACAATACTAATGTAGTTTCCATAATACTTATAATTTTAGGGGTTATTTGAATGATTCAATCACAATCATGCGGCAAAGATAGTCAAATAATTTGATACTGCAAAATATCAGAGGGAAAATATGAATAATTTAGCGGAATAGACGTGGGTGCCAGTGACGAAATGGGGTTGTGCGGAAGGGCCGTTGAGGTCGGTGGTGTTCACTTTGTTGCGCACGGCGGGGATGACGTCAAGCAGCGAGATACCCGTTTGTGGCAGGTCGTAAAGAATGTGGTCGCGACCGTCGCGAGGGGTGAACACACCGACGTAGGTGGGATATTGCAGGACGTGGGAGGGCGAAAGGCAGATGATGCCCTCGGTGGTATGCAGTTTCATCCATTGCACACCGGCAAAGTAACCCTTGAACTCAGGATAAATCCACGACTCGCCGGGGATGGGGTCGTTGTAAGACGTCTGCCAGTAGCCATACTGAGGGCCTTCCATGCGGTTCTGCCACACACGGTAAGGGCCACGGCCAACCCAACTCTTGCTCTGAACCTTGTCCTCGGGGTAGTCGAAGCAGATGCCCATGAGGTCAACGACACCATTGAACGTGGCTTTGGCCGAAAGCAAGACGCTACCGTCGTCGAAGAACCACCAATCGACGCTCTCCAAGTTTCCGTGACGGTAGTGGACGGTAAGATGACCATTGTCGGAGAGCTCAAAACCAGCAAACTCTCCTTGGTCGGCATATTCGGTGTACTGTGTTTTCTTCTGGAAGGCCTCTTTGTCGTCGTGGTTGTAGAATCCGTCATCGCTGCGGTCGGCACGCTTGGCAGCCACGAAGCGAGGGCCGCTGAGGGAGATGGTAGAAGGTTGATTGGCAAGGGAGACGCTCTGTAGACGTCCGTCTTTTTTCGAGAAGGTGTAAGAGGTCGGGGATTTCAAATCCCCTCCAACAGATTGCGATTTCCCTCCACCACCTACCGTCACCGTAAGTACATCGTCTGTCTCGGTTTTGGTTACGGTTTCCGCTCCTAATATGAAATCCGAAGGGAACTGGTGATTTTTCAGGAAGCGCCACGTCATCACCTCTTGGCCATGAGGGTCGGTGGCGGTGAGTTCAAGCATGGCGCCATTGCCTGCTGGCAGGGGAAGGGTGACGCTTGCACCAGGTGCTACCGAAGGCAGGGTCATCGTGCCTTCAGAGACGATTTTCTCAGCCGTGCCGTTATAGTAAGGGAGGTCAATCCAACGGTAACGCAGCGAGCAATCCTTCAAGTCGGTAAAGTCGTAGGTGTTTTTGATGAGGAGTTCTTTGCCGAAAAGCAGGTGCTGAGGGTTGAGATTTGAGAGTTGAGGGTTGAGAGTTGAGATTTGGATAGGGCTCCACACCTCTTTTATCGTATAATAGGAGCCTTCTTTCTCTCCATGAGGGCCAACGATGCCGTCGCTGCCGAAGTTTCCGACGGGATCGAGATATTGACCATTGACCATTGACCATTGACCATTGACCATTGACCGTTGACCATTGACCATTGACCATTGACCATTATTGGCTTTCGTATTCTTTTGCGCAGCCGAATGGTCAATGGTAAATGGTAAATGGTCAATGGACGTGAGGTCTGTGCGGAGGACGGCTTGGTCTTGCAAATCCCAGAGGAAGCCACCGGCACAGCGGGGGTTCGACATCATCAGCTTCCAGTAGTCGCTAAGGCCGGCACCGTGACCGCCGTCGTAAAGGCCGTGGAGGAACTCCGTGGGCATGAAGATTTCCTTCTGCCGCATGTACTCAGCCGTCTCGCCCCACGAGCGGTAGTGCTTCGTCTCGAAGCCGTTGCGGTTTGCCCAGGGGTAGAGGACGACGCGCTGCTGGGGGTCGAGCTTCTGGAATACTGGCTCCAATTCGTAGTTGAAGCCTCCCTCGTTGCCGTTGCTCCAGAAGATGATGCTGGGGTGGTTGACGTCGCGTGTGACCATTTCCTCGGCAATTTGCGAGCCGATGATGGTTTCGTGGGCATAGTGCCATCCGGGCAGCTCGCACTCCACGTAAAGGCCGAGGGAGTCGCAGGCATCGAGGAACTCGGGGTCGGCGGGGTAGTGAGAGAGGCGCACGGCGTTCATGTTCATCGACTTGATGAGCTTCACGTCCTCGATGTTCTTCGCCTTGGAGAGCGTGCGGCCGCTCTCAGGACGGAAGGAGTGACGGTTCACGCCTTTGAAGATGACCTTCTGGCCGTTGATGAAAACACCAACTCCCTGGCGGTACTCGATGGTGCGGAAGCCGAAGCGCTGGCGCTCCACGTGGAGGGTCTTTCCCTGTGCGTCTTTGAGGGTGAAGATGGCGGTATAGAGGTTGGGTTGCTCGGCGTTCCAAAGCTTGGGGTTCTTGACGGTGAAGTCGATGTGGGCGCGGTCGCTGGCCACTTCGCAGTAGCCAACGCTTCCCAGCGTGGGAGATTCGGCATTGACACGCTGGGAAGCATGTCCTACTATGTCAACGGAAACCGTGCAGCCGGGGAGGGCGCGGGAGAGGAAGACGTCGGCGAGGAAACGGCCGTCGGCACGGGCATCGATGGCCACACGGCGAATGTTTTGCATGGGTTTGGCGACGATGAACACGGGGCGCCAGATGCCGCCGAAGTTCCAGTAGTCGGCACGTCGCTCGGCGAGGTTCACCTGCGGGTTGGTGCTCTCCTTCAGCACTTCCACTTCCAGGCGGTTCTTCTTGGAGCCGAAGAAGACACGGTCGGAGACGTCGATGGTGTGACGGGTGAAGCCTCCCTGGTAGGTTCCTGCTCCTGCCTTGCGGCCGTTGATGGTGACGCGCGCCTCGGTGAAGACGGCTTCGAACACCAGCTCTATCTGACGTCCCTGCCACTCCTGCGGGAGGGTGAACTCCGTCTTGTAGAAGCCCTTCTCGTCAGCGATTCCCTCGGGCGTGGCCTTGCCGTAGAAGCGCATGCCGTACTGGTAGGTGCCGAACCCCTGAAGCTCCCAGCAGGAGGGGACGCCAATCTTCGTCCACTTGCCACTGCAACGCTCGGAAGCGTTGCCCACTACGCCGTCGGTGCACCGGAAATCCCACTCCACCATGTCGTCGCAGCCGTGACCGGAGAGGTAGATGAACTTGGTTTCCTGCGCCCTTGCAGGGCTAAAGAATAATGAATAAAGAATAAAGAATAAACTCAGCCAGTGGCTACGCGGATTGCGCAACATTCGGGACAGGGGGAGGAGGTGTGAGGCCATAGTAAGGAGATTAAGGTAGAAATCGCGGGCAAAGATAGTAACTTTTCGTGAAACAGCCAAGCGTAAGGGGGAATAGTAGGCAAAAAAATGTGAAATGCTTGGCTGTTAGGGAAAGAGTGAGTACCTTTGTGCCGAAAATCAAGGCAACTACCACAGATTACGCAGATAGAGCAGATTTCTCCTACAGATGAAAGAATTCCTGAAAGTACTCCACCGCTTCCTGCCGCCCTACAAGCGGTATGTAGTGCTTTCGATAGTGTTCAACATTTTGTCGGCCGTCTTGAACATCTTTTCCTTTGCCGCGCTCATCCCCATCCTGCAGATTCTTTTCCAGACGGGCGACGCCGAGTCGGCCACGAGCGTGATGGCATGGGATTGGTCAAACGTTCAGGAGGTGCTGATGAACAACATGAACTTCTACGTGAACGGCCTCATCGCCAAGTGGGGACAAACCACGACGCTGCTGCTCATCGGCCTTTTCCTCGCCGCGACGACCTTCCTCAAGACGGGTGTCTACTACCTTGCCGCGGTCAGCATACTGCCCATCCGCACGGGTGTGGTGCGCGACATGCGCAACCAGCTCTACCGCAAGGTGACGTCGCTGCCCATGGGATTCTTCAGCGAGGAGCGCAAGGGCGACATCATTGCCCGCATGAGTGGCGACGTGGACGAGGTGGAGCACTCCATCATGGCCAGCTTGGAGATGATGTTCAAGAACCCCATCCTCATCATCAGCTATTTCGCCGCCCTGATCTTCATTTCGTGGCAGCTGACGCTCTTCACGCTCGTCATCGTGCCCATCATGGGATGGTTCATGGGGTGGGTAGGGCGAAAGCTGAAACAAGACTCCATCAAGGCACAGAGCCTTTGGAGCGACACCATGAGCCAGGTGGAGGAGACGCTGGGAGGCCTTCGCATCATCAAGGCCTTCTGCGCCGAGGAGACGATGAACCGCCGCTTCGACCAGGTGAACTCTGCCTACCGCCAGAACCTCATGCGCGTGCTCACCCGCCAGGTGCTGGCACACCCCATGTCGGAGTTCCTGGGCACCATCATGATTGTCATCGTCCTGTGGTTTGGCGGCGTGCTCGTGCTGAACACCCACACCCTCTCAGGTCCTATCTTCATCTACTACATGGTGATGCTCTACTCCATCATCAACCCCCTGAAAGACTTCTCGAAGGCCGGCTACAGCATCCCCAAGGGCTTGGCTTCGATGGAGCGCATCGACAAGATTCTGAAGGCCGAGAACAACATTAAAGACCCTGAGCATCCCCGCCAGCTGCCCGCCTTCGAGCACCAGATAGAGTTCCGTCACGTGTGGTTTGGATATAGAACCTCACCGGGAACCTCCCCCGACCCCTCCGAAGGAGGGGAGAATTGCGGTATAGTCACCCCTCCTTTGGAGGGGCCGGGGGAGGTTTCTTGGGTGCTGAAGGACATCAACCTCGTCATTCCCAAGGGCAAAACCATCGCCCTCGTGGGGCAGAGCGGCAGCGGAAAGTCGACCCTCGTCGACCTCATCCCGCGCTACTACGACGTGCAGGAGGGTGAGGTGCTCATCGACGGCATCAACGTGAAGGAGTTGAGGAGCAAGGAGTTGAGGAGCTTGATAGGCAACGTGAATCAGGAAGCCATCCTCTTCAACGATTCGTTCAGGAACAACATCGCGTTTGGGTTGAAAGTTGAGAGTTCAGAGTTTAGAGACGTTAGTTCTTCTACAGCAAAAGTAAAGTCTCTCAACTCTCAACTCTCAACACTCAACAATAAAATTGAGGAGGCCTCGCGCATCGCCAACGCCTACGACTTCATCATGCAGTCGGAGCACGGCTTCGACACGAACATCGGCGACCGTGGCGGACGGCTCTCGGGCGGCCAGCGGCAGCGTGTCTCCATCGCCCGTGCCATCCTGAAGAACCCGCCCATCCTTATCCTCGACGAAGCCACCTCGGCCCTCGACACGGAGAGTGAGCGCCTTGTTCAGCAAGCGCTCGAACGGCTGATGAAGACGCGCACCACCATCGCCATCGCCCACCGCCTCTCGACCATCAAGAACGCCGACGAGATTTGCGTGCTCCACGACGGGCAAATAGTTGAACGCGGCACCCACGACGAGCTGCTAAGCAAAGACGGCTACTACAAACACCTGCACGACATGCAACAATGAATAGCTCCAACGCATAACAACTAAATTATTAACCCCAAAAAACTCAATTATGAAACAGAAGAAATTCATCCTTCAGGAGAGTGAGATTCCAACACAGTGGTACAATATCCAGGCAGACATGCCCAACAAGCCCCTGCCCCCCATTCATCCCGCCACGAAGCAGCCGCTCGGCGTCGATGACCTCGCGCACATCTTCCCCCGCGAGTGCTGCGTGCAGGAGCTCGACACGGAGCACCGTTGGATAGACATTCCCGAGGAAGTGCTCGACAAGTACAGGTACTACCGCTCGACACCCCTCGTGCGCGCCTACGCCCTGGAGGAAGCCATCGGCACACCCGCACACATCTACTTCAAGAACGAGTCGACCAACCCCCTTGGCTCCCACAAAATCAACTCGGCTCTGCCACAGTGCTACTACGCCAAGATGGAGGGCACGACCAACGTGACCACCGAGACGGGCGCCGGACAATGGGGCATGGCCCTCTCTTACGCCGCCAAGCTCTACGGCCTTGACTGCGCCGTCTATCAGGTGAAGATTACCATGCAGCAGAAGCCCTACCGCTCGATTGCCATGCGCACCTTCGGAGCTGCCGTCACCGGCTCGCCCTCGATGTCTACACGTGCCGGCAAGGACATCATCACCGTCGACCCCACGCACCCCGGTTCACTGGGAACGGCCATCAGCGAAGCCGTGGAGCTGGCCACCACGACACCCAACTGTAAGTACACCCTCGGCTCGGTGCTCAACCACGTAGGACTTCACCAAACCATCATCGGCTTGGAGGCAGAGAAGCAGATGGAGCTGGCAGGCGAATACCCCGACATGGTGATTGCCTGCTTCGGCGGTGGCTCGAACTTCGGCGGCATCGCCTTCCCCTTCATGCGCCACAACATCCTCGACGGCAAGACGACCGAGTTCATCGCCGCAGAGCCGGAGAGCTGCCCGAAGCTCACACGCGGTAAGTTCCAGTACGACTTCGGCGACGAAGCCGGCTACACGCCCCTGCTGCCCATGTTCACCCTCGGACACCAGTTCAAGCCCGCCAACATCCACGCCGGAGGCCTCCGCTACCACGGTGCAGGCATGATTATCTCGCAGCTCATCAAGGACGGATTGATGCACGGTGTGGACATCCCACAGCTGGAGTCGTTCGATGCCGGTATGCTCTTCGCCCGCACGGAGGGCATCATCCCCGCTCCCGAGAGCTGCCACGCCATCGCCGCCACCATCCGCGAGGCACAGAAGTGCAAGGTCACGGGCGAGGAGAAGGTCATCCTCTTCAACCTCTCCGGCCACGGCCTCATCGACATGCCCAGCTACGACCAGTACGTCAACGGCGACCTGCAGAACTACGCCCTCAGCGATGAAATCATCGCCAAGAACGTGGCAGAACTGGAGCAGATAGTATAATCTTTTTATGGAACAGGAAAGAATATTTGATGAAGACAATGGTTCCACGAAGGGAGCCAGCTCCGGATTCGCCAAGCTAGACGAGTGGGTGGGGATATGGCGGGAGACGCTCCCCAAGTATTTCGGCTACCCCTTTAACGAGGTATCGCCACTGCGCAGCTTCTACGAGTGGTACTATGCGGCTGGTATCAACTTGATGAACCTGAACAATGCCGGCGACCCGTTTACCGACACGCCCTGGGAGGTGTCGTCGCAAGTGTTCGAGCGCGAGGTCATCGAGTTCTTCGCACCGCTCTACGACTTCGATGCCGACAACAAATGGGGGCTTATCACCCACAGCGGCTCCGACGGCAATAACCACGGCATCTACTTCGGCGCCAACTACCTGAAGCAGAAGACAGGACAAGCGCCCATACTCTACGTGAGCGACGAGGCACACTACTCGAACATGCGACTGGCGCACCTGCAGAACCTGGAGACGCGGCTGGTGAAGAGCGACACCATGGGGCGCATGATTCCCGAGGAACTGGAGCAGCAGCTCGACACGTCGCGCCCGGCACTCGTCGTCTATGCCATGGGGTCGACCTTCAAGGGAGCCATCGACGACATGCCCGCCCTGAACGCCGTGCTCAGCCGCCACCCCGAACTGCCCGCCGTCTACCGTCACGTCGACGCTGCGCTCTTTGGCGGCTACCTGCCCTTCACGGAGCATTGCCAGCTGGTGAGCAGCAAGAAGATGGGCTTCGAATCGATTGCCGTCAGCGGCCACAAGTTCTTCGGCATCGACTCGCCCTGCGGCCTTTTCATCTGTACGCGCGAGGTGTACGACAACCAGTCAAACTTCGACGTGCCCTACCTGAACAAGAACATGCGCATGATTAACTGTTCGCGCGACCCCATACAGCCGCTCAAATTCTGGTGGGTCGTACAGAAGGTGGGAGCCGAAGAGTGGAGGCGACAGGCACGCCGCATCATGGAGCTGACGGCTTACCTGAAGCAGCAGCTCGACAAGGCGGGTTATCCCTCGTGGGTGAACGAATACAGCAACACCGTCTTCATGCGCTGCCCCTCGCCCGAACTTGCCCACAAGTACCAGTTGGCGCAAAACGAGGACGCTCGCTTCGGCGGCAAGCTCGCTCACGTGGTGGTGATGCAGCACTTCACGGAGGAGGCAATTGACGCCTTCGTAGCCGAGCTTTGCTCCGAAAGCCGATAGGATTCCACACCTCATACTGCCAGTAAACCGCTGGATTTCCCCCCTACAGGGTGAACAACAAAACCCCCGCTAATTCATTATGAATCAGCGGGGGTCTTTTTGTTTGGTCGAGGTGACAGGACTCGAACCTGCGACATCCTGGTCCCAAACCAGGAACGCTACCAACTGCGCTACACCTCGTCCTTTTTCTTATTTCGGGGTGCAAAGGTACTAAAAACTTGCGAAAAGGGAGAAAGGCAAGGGGAAAAGTTGCTGGGGTTTGGCATTTTTTAACTTTTCCGCATCACTCCCTTAGCCGTGTATAAGCAGAAACCCTGCCTCCGGAATTGGAGACAGGGTTCTGTGTTTGTTTGGAAGTAAGTTGTTGTTTGTTTGTAAGTGTGTGTTATGCCTCGGCGGGTATTACTGAGACGACGCTCTTGTCGCGCTTTCCCTTGTGGAAATTCACTGTTCCGTCGATGAGTGCATAGAGTGTGTCATCCTTGCCCATGGCAACGCCCGAACCGGCATTGTGCTTTGAGCCGCGCTGACGCACGATGATGTTTCCGGCCAGACACTTCTGTCCGCCCCAAATTTTCACTCCAAGTCGCTGGGCAGCGCTCTCGCGTCCGTTCTTCGAACTACCTACACCTTTTTTATGTGCCATAATTCTGTCCTCCTTAAGCGATTACTTGTTTAACTTCTACCTGTGTGAACTGCTCACGGTGACCGTTGCGCTTGCGCGAATCCTTGCGACGCTTCATCTTGAAGACGATGACCTTGTCGCCCTTCACCAGCGGGTTCAACACTTTCACTACTACTTTTGCTCCCTCTACGGTGGGTGAGCCGACCGTGACCGTGCCGTCTGCATCTACGAGCAGCACCTTGTCAAATTCAACAGTCTTGCCTTCTTCCGCATCCTTGATGTGGTGAACGAAGAGCTTCTTGCCCTCCTCGACCTTGAACTGCTGACCCTGGATGTCTACAATTGCGTACATTGCTTTTTGTTATTGTATTTTTTAGGGGTTTTTCCGGGAGGCGGTGCACGTCCGTACACACTTCACCCTGCCTCAACGGACTCTCATTCTATCAATTTAGGGCTGCAAAGGTAGCTATTTTCTGTGAGATAAGCCTCAACAGCTACCTTTGCAACCCTAAAGTTTAATCTTTTTTAAGTATTTCCCTTGAATTTACTTCAGCGCCTTGTTCAGCATGTAGTACATCTCGTTGTACTGCAACTGGTGACGGAACGAGCCGTAGCTGGTGTCCTTGTCAATGCGGAGCATCTCGATTTCGGCAATCTCGGCGTAGTCAATCCAGTACTCAGCGGTGATGTCGTAGGAGAAGCAGCTGTGGTGTGTGCCACCTGCCAGAATCCATGCGGCGGTACCAACCTCGAAGTTCGGCATGGGAATCCACAGGGCGTTGGCCACGGGCAGCTTCGGCAGCGGCTTCGGCTCGATGCACTCCACGTCGTTGACGATGAGGCGGAAGCGGTTGCCCATGTCCACAACGGTGGCAGTGATGCCATTGCCCACCTTCGAGTTGAACACCAGACGGGCAGTCTGCTGCTTGCGGATGCCGATGCCGAGGAAGTGAACCTCCAAGCGTGGCTTGTCGGCAGCGATGAGCGGGCAGACCTCGAGCATGTGGCTCTGCAAGATGCTCGACTTCTCACCGTCGAAGTTCAGCGTGTAATCCTCTAAGAACGAGCAGCCGCCGGGCAGGCCCTGTGTCATGAACCATACGGTGCGGTAGAGAGCTGCCGTCTTCCAGTCGCCCTCGGCGCCGAAGCCGTAACCCTCCTGCATGAGGCGCTGCGAAGCCAATCCGGGAATCTGGTCGAAGCCCAGGAAGTTGGGGTCGTTGATGTCGGCTTCGCCCAGGTCGTCGAAGTTGGTGGTGAAGCCCTTGGCTCCCTCGTCCTTCAGCACGCGGCGCAGGGCAATCTCGGCCTTGGCGGCGTTGTGAACCTTCTGCCAGTAAACCTCCTCGCCACACTCGTCAATCTTGATGGTGTAGAGCTTCTTGTACTCCTCGACGAGCTCGTCGGCTTCAGCGTCGGTCACCTTCTTATAGTAATCCATCAAGCTGCTGACGGGGTAGTAGTCAACATGGTAGCCAAGGCGCATCTCTGCCTCCACCTTGTCACCGTCGGTCACGGCCAC
The DNA here is from genome assembly GCA_017475265.1 of Prevotella sp. GTDB lineage: Bacteria > Bacteroidota > Bacteroidia > Bacteroidales > Bacteroidaceae > Prevotella. The sequence goes on from JAFVFY010000009.1 coordinate 39,035, forward strand.
GTTGTTCATCTGGTCGCCGAAGCGGAGGATGCGCATGTCGTGAGCATCTGCCCAAGCGGCAGCAACACGTGCCCAGACGGCAATCTGCTTCTGCGGACGCTCGTCCTTCCAGTAGCCGGAGACGACCTTGCGGGGTTTGCGCAGACGGGCGCAGATATGTCCGAACTCACGGTCGCCGTGGGCACTCTGGTTCAGGTTCATGAAGTCCATGTCCATGGTTGCCCAGGGAATTTCGGCGTTATACTGTGTGTGGAAGTGGAGCAGCGGCTTCCTCAGCTCCTGCAGACCCTTAATCCACATTTTAGCGGGCGAGAAAGTGTGCATCCAGGTGATGACGCCCACGCACTTAGCGTCGTTGTTGGCAGCCTTCATCACGTCCTCCACCTCCTTCGAGCTGTTAGCCGTGCCCTTATAAACCACCTTGATAGGAATGATGCCGCCGGCGTTCAAGCCCTCGACCATCTCCTTTGAGTGTCCGTCAACTGCAACAACGGCGTCGCCTCCATACAAGAGCTGTGCACCGGTTACCCACCAAATCTCGAAATTCTCAAATGCTTTAATCATTGTTTTAGCAGCCCCCTTTTAACTCCCCTGTCTACCACGCTGGGAAGCGTGGCCTACTATGGGAGGACCGTTTCAGGGCTCGGGTCTTTAGTTATTAATTAATTATTGTAGTTAGGTCAATAAAAATTCAGGATGCAAAGATAAGCAATAATGCCGACATAAAAAAACTATTTAAGAATATTTAATTTGCGCGTATGAACTTTATTTCGTACCTTTGCAGCAAACTTTGGGAGCGCGGACGTCCCCGTCCGCCCCTGATGCGGGCGAGGACGCCCGCGCTCCCAGGCAAAAACAATCTAAAACTGTGACCAAAATGACAAAGAAAATCCAAGCTAACCCCACAGGCACCCGCACCATCGAGGTGACCGAAGAACATTTGCAAACCATTGAGAAATACCAGCTTTTCCGTGACCTCATCGACTCAAACGGATACGTGGATGAGCAGGTGCTGGAGAAGTTGAAACTGAACGTACGCTCGCTGCTGGAGTCAGAGGCAGGGCGCGACAAACTGCTGCTCGACTTGTGCCTCGACGTGCTCTACAACGCCAATATGAAAGCGCTGGGATTGCTCAACTTATATACATACTACATGGAATGGAAGAACCGGGGAAACGCGAACCTGGGGACGACCGCCAGAGCTTTTCAGGGAACTCCTTTTAATTGACAATTGATAATTGACAATTGATAATTGAGAATTGACAATTGATAATTATCGGCTGACCGACTTTCTGCCGACGACAAAGAAGGAGGTGGAGCTGCGTGGTTGGAACTACGTGGACGTTATTCTCTTCTCTGGTGACGCATACGTTGACCACCCGTCGTTTGGTGTGGCTGTCATCGGTCGCATACTGGAAGCAGCGGGTTATCATGTGGCCATCGTACCGCAACCCGATTGGCACGGCGACTACCGCGACTTCACGAAGCTGGGGCGACCGAGGTTGTTCTTCGGCATTTCGCCAGGGTGCATGGATTCGATGGTGAACAAGTACACCGCCGCACGACGGCTGCGCTCAGAGGATGCCTACTCGCCCGACGGACGACACGACAAGCGACCGGAATATCCCACCATCGTCTACACGAAGATTCTCAAACAGCTCTACCCCGACGTGCCCGTGGTGCTCGGAGGCATAGAAGCTTCCCTGCGACGTCTCACCCACTATGACTACTGGCAAGACCGTCTGCGTCCGAGCATCCTCGTGGATAGCGGTGCCGACATGATTACCTACGGCATGGGCGAAAAGGTGACGCTGGAACTGGCAAGACGGTTGAGTGAGGGTGAGCGCATCAGCGACATCACCGACCTGCCACAAACGGTGTATCTTGTCAAGGAAGGCAACATTCCTGGGGGCATCACCGACCGTGACATCGTGCTTCACTCGCACGAGGAGTGCCTGCAAAACAAGCGTGCAGAGGCAGAGAACTACCGCCACATCGAGGAGCAGTCGAACATGATGCATGCGCGGAGGTTAATTCAGCCGATTTATGGGAGTGAAAGGGGAGTGAACAGGAGTGAAAGGGAAGTGAAAGGGACGTTACTTCCTTCACAGAAAAAATCAGAAGAGGGACAAATGTCCCTTTCACTTCCCTTTCACTCCTCTTTCACTCCCCTTTCACTCCCCTTAGTAGTCGTCAATCCCCCCTACCCTCCTCTAACCACCGAGGAGCTAGACGCTTCCTTCGACCTACCCTACACCCGCTTGCCACACCCAAAGTACAAGGGTCACCGCATACCCGCCTACGACATGATTCGCCACTCGGTGAACATCCATCGGGGGTGTTTCGGCGGTTGTGCCTTCTGCACTATCTCTGCCCATCAGGGAAAGTTCGTGGTGTGCCGCTCGAAGGAGAGCATATTAAAAGAGGTGCGTCAGGTGTGCCGGATGGAGGACTTCCGTGGCTATCTCTCCGACCTCGGAGGACCGTCGGCCAACATGTACGGCATGAAGGGACGCAACCTGAAGGCTTGCGAGAAGTGCCGCCGTCCCAGCTGCATACACCCGCAGATATGCCCCAACCTGAACACCAGCCACCAAGCCTTGCTCGACATCTACCGTGCCGTCGATGCCCTTCCCGAGGTGAAGAAGAGCTTCATTGGCAGCGGCGTGCGCTACGACCTTTTATTATATAGAAGTAACGACGAAGCCGCCAACCGCTCGACGGAGGAGTACACCCGCGAACTCATCTGCCACCACGTCAGCGGTCGCCTGAAGGTGGCTCCCGAGCATACCAGCGACCGCGTGCTCATGCTCATGCGAAAGCCGCCCTTCCGCCAGTTCCAGCAGTTCAAGCGGCTCTTCGACCGCATCAACCGCGAGGAAGGACTCCGGCAGCAAATCATTCCTTATTTTATCTCCTCTCACCCCGGATGCCGCGAGGAGGACATGGCCGAGCTGGCCGCCCTGACGAAGGACATGGATTTCCAACTGGAGCAGGTGCAGGACTTCACCCCCACCCCCATGACCATCGCCACCGAAACCTGGTACACCGGCCTTGACCCCTACACCCTGCAACCCGTCAGCTCTGCCCGCACGCCTCAGGAGAAGCTTGCGCAGCGTCAGTATTTCTTCTGGTACAAGCCCGAGGAGCGCCCCGCCTTGGAGCGAAGCCTCCGCCGCATAGGTCGCGCCGACCTCATCCCCAAGCTCTTCGGAGTCAATGGGTTTAATGGGTCTTATGGGTTTAATGGGGGCAATGTCCCACGAGGCGCCCATCAAACCCACCAAACCCATCAAACCCACTCTCCCCACTCCCCCCATGACCATCCAGGAACAAGCCCTCATCCCCAAAAACCCGCAAAGGAGAAGCGAGGACGGAATCGTCGTCACCCCTGACTTCATCGCCGTCATCGACGGTTCCACCTCGAAGAGCACCCGCCGCTGCCACCGCGAGGGCTGGAGGGGATTTGCAATCAAGGGTCGTCGCCACAGCAACGGCGAGCTGGCCATGCTCACCATCTCCGCCGTCATCCGCAAGATGAAGGGCAACGTTTCCTGCCACCAGTTCTGCTCGTTGGCCACCGCCGCCATACGCTCCCGCTACATCAAAGACCTGCTCCCCCATCTCGCCGACCATCCCGAAGACCGTCTCGCCGCCTCGTGCATCATCTTCAGCCGTCTGCGCCGTGAGATATGGATGATAGGCGACTGTCAGGGAATAGTAGACCACGCTTCCCAGCGTGGCAATCCCCCCAATAAGGAAGACACCACGCTAGGAAGCGTGGCCTACTACCTAGAGAACCCGAAGCCCTCCGAGCAGGAACTTGCCGAGAGACGTGCCGCCATCATCACGTCCAGCCCGAAGCCCTGGGATCACTTCCTCACCGACGACACCGCCCGCAAGGCCATCATCCCCCGTATGCTGGAAACCATGAAGCAGCAGAACAACGGCTACAGCGTCATCGACGGCTTCCCCGTGGACATGGCACATGTGAAGACCTTCACCCTCGATTTCCACCCCTGGGAAATAGTCCTCGCAAGCGACGGCTTCCCCTTCCTCTGTCCCACGCTTGCCGAGAGCGAGGAACGCCTCGCCTGGCAACGCGACAACGACCCCCTGAACATCGGAGAGTTCAAAGCCACCAAAGCCTTCACACCCGGCAACAACTCCTTTGACGACCGCGCCTACATCCGATTCAGTATATAAAGAAGAGGTAGAAAACAACGAATTACACAAATTACACGAATTTCACGGATTATATCTGATTTCACAAATTGTTAGCAGCATCATTAACATGCGAGCCTTATTCGTGAAATTGAAAAAATTCGTGTAATTCGTGTAATTCGTGTAATTCGTTGTTCTGAGAATGCCTATTTTCTCGTGTAATTCGTTGTTCTGAGGACGCCTACTTTCCGAAGTAGCGTTTCAGCAGTCCTGCGAAGCCAGCACCGTGGCGTGCCTCGTCCTTTGCCATCTCGTGCACGGTGTCGTGGATAGCATCAAAACCGGCCATCTTGGCGTTCTTGGCGATGCGGAACTTGTCCTCGCAAGCACCTGCCTCAGCAGCAGCACGTTTCTCCAGGTTCGTCTTGGTGTCCCAGACGCACTCACCGAGCAGCTCGGCGAAACGGCTGGCATGGTCGGCCTCCTCAAAAGCATAGCGCTTGAAAGCCTCGGCAATCTCGGGATAACCCTCACGGTCGGCTTGACGGGCCATAGCCAGATACATACCTACCTCGCTGCACTCACCGTTGAAGTGGTTGCGCAGGTCGTTAATCATTTCCTCGCTGACGCCCTCGGGCTTGCCGTCGCCAATCTTGTGGACGGTGGCGTAAGTCATGTCAGCATCGTCCTTCAGTTCAGAAAACTTCGAGGCGGGAGCCTTACAGATGGGGCACTTCTCGGGAGCAGCATCGCCTTCGTAGATATATCCACAAACGGCGCAAATAAACTTCTTTTTCATAATTACTTCTTTAGATTTTGGGTTAATAATCGTTTGATATGGTGCAAAGTTAGTGATAAAAAGCAAACTGGCCAAATATTTTTTGCGTAATTAACAAAAATGTTGTACCTTTGCACCCCAAATCGTAAATCGTAAATCGTCAAATAGTAAATTACCAAGATGCTTCAACGAATTGATTTTGGCTTCATCACCGCCACTATCTCCACTTTCCGCCCCTCAGAAGGAGGCATCGCCGAGCACCAAGCCGTGCTGACATGCCACGACGGGAAGCTGCCTTTCCAGCAGCAACTCGACGGCATCCTCAATGCCTACCAGCAACTGCTTTCCGACCAGTTGAAGGGTGCTGTGGCCGTGTTGAAACGCTACTTCCTCAGCGATGCCGCCAATCAGGCAGATGCCATACATGCCGCCGACATGAGCGACTGCGCGAAGAGCACCATCCAGCAACCACCCCTTAACGGTACGAAGATTGCCCTCTGGGCGTACCTCATGGAGGATGTGACTACCCGGATTTCGGATTCCGGCCTTTATGAAGTGGCTCACGGAGCTTACCGCCACCTGTGGAACGCCTCGGCTCACAACCTCGCCAAGAACTCGGAATACCAGACACGCCTGCTCTTCAACGAGTACGTGATGCAGCTGGTGCAGGAGGGGTGCACGCTGAAGGACAACTGTATACGCACGTGGCTCTTCGTCAACGACATCGACAACAACTACCCCGGCGTGGTGGAAGCCCGCAACCGGGTATTCTTCGTGCAGGGCCTTACCGAGGACACCCACTATATCGCTTCTACGGGCATCGGCGGACGACAGGAGAACGCCGCCGTGCTGACGCAGATGGACAACTACGCCATCGCAGGTATTAAGCCAGAGCAGATACACCATCTCTACGCCCCCTCGCGCCTGAACCGCACGAGCGACTACGGTGTGTCGTTCGAGCGCGGTACCCGTGTCGACTATGGCGACCGCCGACATGTGTTCATCTCGGGTACGGCAAGCATCAACAACAAGGGACAGGTGGTATTCCCCGGCGACGTGCTGCGGCAGGCAGAGCGTGCCTGGGGTAATATTGAAGCCCTCCTGGCAGAGGCCGACTGCAACTTCGACAACGTGATGCAGATGACCGTATACCTGCGCGACGCCTCCGACTACGAACTGGTGAAGCCCTTCTTCGAGGAGCACCTCAAAGGCATACCCTACGTCATCGTCGGAGCTCATGTCTGCCGTCCCGCCTGGCTCATAGAAATGGAGTGCATGGCCATGAAGGAAATGGACAACAAAGAATTCGAAAAACTATAACTTTACACATATGTCCACAAATGTCCACAAATTATTCATAAATATTTATTTGTGATGTATTCGTGATAATTCATGGACATTCGTGTGAAAAAAAAACGATACCTTATTAGTAATAAATCGAAAATCGAAAATCGAAAATCAGTAAATCGTAAATTATTATGTTGCTTTTAGACAGAATAGAACAGCTCATTCAGGAAGTACAGAACCTGAAGGCTGAAAGCGAGCAGGACGTAGAGCAGCTGCGTCTGAAATACCTGAGCCGCAAAGGCGAGATTAGCATGTTGATGAACGACTTCCGCGAGGTTGCCGCCGAGCAGAAGAAAGAGGTGGGCATGAAGATTAACCAGCTGAAGCAGATGGCCATGGAGCAGATCAACCAGCTGCGCGAGAGCTTCGCCGCACAGGAGACATCCCAGGAGAACATCGACCTGACGCGCACCCCCTACCCCATCCGTCTGGGTACTCGCCACCCGCTGAGCATCGTCACCAACGAGATTATCGACATCTTCTCGCGCATGGGCTTCGTCCTTGCCGACGGCCCTGAGGTGGAGGACGACCTCCACGTGTTCACGAAGATGAACTTCGCCGCCGACCATCCCGCCCGCGACATGCAGGACACCTTCTTCGTGTCGCAGCATCCCGACGACGTGACGAAGAACATCCTGCTGCGCTCGCACACCAGTTCCGTGCAAGCACGTGTCATGGAGCACATGCACACCGCCGACGGAAAGCTCACCGAACCTATCCGCGTCATCTGCCCGGGTCGTGTCTACCGTAACGAAGCCATCACCGCCCGTGCACATTGCTTCTTCCACCAGGTGGAGGGCCTCTATATAGATAAAGATGTGTCGTTCACCGACCTTAAGCAGGTGCTCCTGTCGTTTGCCCGCGAGATGTTCGGCCCTGACACGAAGATTCGTCTGCGCCCCTCCTATTTCCCCTTCACCGAGCCTTCTGCCGAGATGGACATCTCGTGCTTCATCTGCGGCGGCGAGGGATGCGGCTTCTGCAAGCACACCGGCTGGGTGGAAATCCTCGGCTGCGGCATGGTCGACCCCAACGTGCTGGAGCAGTGTGGCATCGACCCCACGATCTACAGCGGCTATGCCTTCGGCATGGGTGTGGAGCGCATCACCAACCTGAAGTACCGCGTCTCCGATCTCCGCATGTTCTCCGAGAACGACACCCGCTTCCTCCAGGAGTTCCAGTCGGCTTAACCCGAATTATTCATTAACTATTCTTTTAAACACGAATTTTCACTAATTTATCACGAATTACTCATTAATTTAATTTTTGAATAATTTGTGTATAATTTGTGGAAATTCGTGTTAAGCTTGAATTATCCCAAATCGGTCTTTAGCCTGAATTATTCATTAACTTTTCTTTTTCACACGAATTATCATTAATTTATCACGAATTACTCATTAATTTAATTTTTGAATAATTTGTGTATAATTTGTGGAAATTCGTGTTAAGCTTGAATTATCCCAAATTGGTCTTTAGCCTGAATTATTCATTAACTTTTCTTTTTCACACGAATTATCATTAATTTATCACAAATTACTCATTAATTTTTATTTTTGAATAATTTGTGTTTAATTCGTGGCAATTCGTGTTAAAAATCAAAGCCATTAGATTAATCCTCGTAATTCTCATGAATAATTCAGGCTAATATCATATTTAGGTTAAATAAAATCGCAAAAATCCTTTGCGGTTTTATTTTTTATGACTACCTTTGCACCGTCACAACTATTCAAAACTTTAAAACATCATTACTATGAGCGCAAACGATTCAATCCTAGGCTCTGTCCTTGAAAAACTGGGGGGCGGCGACATCGCCAAGACCCTGGAGTCACTAACCGGCGGCAAAATGCCCGACCTTGAGAAGCTTACCGGCGAGCTGCCCGAGATTCTGAAGAAAGGCCTCGCCATCCTCACCAGCGGCCGCGTGTCCTTCCAGTCGGACGACGACAAGCAGCAGATACAGCAGTTCGTCGACGCCCTACAGAGCTTCCTCCCCCTACTGAAGAAATAATAGAAGCCCATTCGCGGCATATAAAACTTTACTTATTATACAAAAGCTCCGTGCCCGTTCGGGCGGATTCGTAATCTGCCCGGACGTGCAAACGGAAACTCCAACAAACGGCAGCGGCCGTAATAGGGAAATTCATTACACATTATTATATTAATCATTCAATTTCAAACAAAAATGAAAAAACTTTACTTATTAAAATCAATTCTCCTGCTATGCGCCCTCGTAGTGGGAAGTAGTGCGTGGGCAGCTACTTATAGCCTAACTCCTGACCAAACAACTACGGGTAGTACTGCAACAACTTACATCACCACTTTGACGGAATTTACGCATAATGGTGTTTCTTGGAAAATGAACCAGTGGAACCCTAGTACTCTTCAAGTAAAAACGAATCAAAGTTCTGCCGCTTCGGAGTTTAGGTTCTATAATACCAGTGCATTCGCTGGAAAAATAACTAAAGTTGTCATTACATTCAAGGCTCTTGCTGTAAGTGATGCTTCTAAATTAATGTTTTTAGGAGGGACGTCAGAGGTAACAGCAACTACAGGAGGGACAGCAGGAACATGGAATAGTACAGATAAAACCTTAACTTGGACACCTAGTTCTTCTGACAATTTTACATACTTTGCATTTTATCAGGACGGGAAAGCGGCATCTGGAACAAACAACTTGGCCACCGAAGATGCTATTGTAGTAACCTACACTTCTGGTGAAGCCAACTCAATTACAGCCATTACCAATCAAAGTGTTGACTTGTATGGAAGCATCACTTTGACGCCGCAGTCAAATAATGGCACGACACCCTTCACTTTCTCGACAACAAGTCAGGCAATATCTCTGACACCTGCCAATGATGGTAAATCTTGTTCAGTAGAAGGTCTTGCAGTAACAGGCGAGAATCCTGCCGTTGTGACTATCAGTCAAGCAGCTGGTACACACAACGAAACCAACTACATGTCAGCCAGCACAACGGTCAATGTGAGCGTGATTGATAATCGTCCTCTTCCCGAGATTACTCTGACCAATGTGCCTACAAAGATGAACATTTTTGAGGAACAAACAGTGACCGTGTCAACACCATCCACGGGAACACGCTCGGTAGAATCAACCGATGACAATATACTTGCAGCAAACATTGATAATGACGGGAACATCTCTCTGCATGCAGGAGTTGCAGGTGAGGCAACCATCACACTTAGTGTTGATGGAACAGAAACTTACAAGCCTGCCACCGAAACCTTTATTGTAACCGTTGAAGATAATCGCACTGTTCCTAATTTCGCTTTCGACAATACAAATGTTGTGGTGGAATGGGATGAGCGTGAAAGCTTTACTGCCCCCACACTTACCAACAACAGCGACGGTACGGTAAGTTTTAGCAGCAGCAAAACAAGTGTTGCCACCGTTGACGCTTCTGGAAACATCACTTTCGTTGGAGGCGGAACAACTGTTATCACCGCTTCGGTTACTGGCAGTTCCACATATAAAGATGCCGAGGCTTCTTATACGTTAGTTGTCAATAAGCCATTCAGTTTTACAGAAACTTTTGACAATGCTTCTATCTCTGGCAGTACGTTGAATAATGCTGATAATACAGGATGGGCGATTAGTTATGCATACTCTGCTAATAGCTATGGTATAAATGGAACAAATGCAATGAGGTTAGCAAGTGGAGACTACAATGGATCTATCACCACACCGTTACTAAGTGGCCTACCTGAAAAGGCAGTTATGACCTTCTCTGCTAAGAGCTACGGTACAGACACAAATGTATCATTGTCTATAAGTGGTATTGATTGTACAGTCAGTCCTTCTTCTATTTCTATTTCTGACACTTACGCTACTTACACTGTAACCATAACGAAAAATGATGGCACCAATCCCAAAATTACTATCTCAGCAGAAAAGAAAAAGCGTGCATACGTTGACAATGTTACTATCACCGATCTTCCTAATGCTACCATTTCCATTGACGATGCAGAGGTGAAAGTCGGAAAGACTGCTGTATTGAATATTACGACTAACTCAACGGGTGCTTTTAGCTTCGTCTCTTCTGACAATGGCATTGCCACAGTAGCACAAAATGGTGATGATTATGTAGTGACTGGCGTTTCTGAGGGTACTGCCACTATTACAGCCACACAGGCAGAAACAGATTACTACAAGGTTACAACAACAACATTTGAAGTAACTGTCATCCCTGCTTCCACCGCAGTTGCTCCTACATTTACTGTGGCAAACGGTGAAACTGTAGAAGTCGGTAGCACTATTTCTATTGAAGCTGAGGAGAACTGTACTATTAAATATACGACAGATAACACAGCCCCAGCAACCAGTGCTACGGCTACAACTACAACATCCAACACCGCTGTTGTTACTGTTCCCACAGGCGTTGCATCGTTGACTTTACGTGCAGTCACTATCAATGGTGAAAACGTTAGTGTAGAGACAACAGCAACTTATAACGTGGTCAAGAAGACTTTGATTGCTTCGTTTGATGCTGCATCCATCACAGTGGCTATTGGTGCTGATGCCGATGAGCCTGTCTTAACAAATCCCAGCAACGGAGCAGTCACTTGGGAATCAAGCGATAATGATGTTGTGACAGTTGATGAGAATGGTCAATTGACAGCAATTGCTAAAGGTTCGGCCACTATTACTGCAAACATTGCAACTACTGATGAATACCTGGAAGGTTCAGCAACATATACAGTAAATGTTTACGACCCCGAAGAGGTTGAGATTGATTTTAATGCTAACACCTTTGGAATAGAAGGCGATCATGTACAAGAAGAAACGCTTTCGTATACATATCAGGGAGTTTTAATTGAGTTTAATAAAGGAACTAATACTCAAAACAGTCCACGCATTGATGGTGCAACATATAGTAAAACACGTTATGCACGTCTTTACAGTAATAACACATTGAAATTAACTGCACCTGAAGGATACTACATTTCAGAAGTAACGTTTGATTTTAATAATAGTGGTAAAATTACCAATAATGATACTGAATATAGTAGTAGTAAAAACACTTGGTCTGGTATAACAAATAGCTTGACATTTACTGGAAAAGAAAGTGCATTTATCAATAAGATGACAATATCTCTGAAAGCGGGTTCTGTAGTCGAGATTTCTTCTGCCAAGTATGCTACTTTCTCTTCTACTTCGGCTCATGACTTTAGTGAAACTGGTGTGAAAGCATATACTGCAAAAGTTGATGGTGGTGTTGTGAAACTGTCTGAGATTTCCGATGGTATTGTTCCAGCGGGCGAGGGCGTTATCCTTTATGCTGCAACAGCCAAGACCTATGGAATACCTTCTACCTCCATTAGCGCTACGTTGTCAGACAATGAGCTGGTTGCTGTAAATACCCGTACGCTGGTGAAAAGGACAGAGGATAACTTAAAGTTCAACTACATCCTGCAGAGCGATGGCGAGGGTGGCATCGTGTTTAACATGGCCAGGTCGGATAATGAATATTACATGCCCGCCGGTAAGGCTTACCTCTCTACGTCCTACGAGGCTACTGCTAACGCCCGTCTGAGTGTTGTCTTCGACGATAAGGCACAGGGCATTAGCGCTACGCTAAATAATAAAGAGATAATGAATAATGTAGTCTACGACCTGCAGGGCCGTCCAATCTCAAATGGTAAATTGACCAAGGGCCTGTACATCGTGAACGGAAAGAAAACCGTTGTGAAGTAATTTATCTCCATTTTATCTTTATTTATCCCAATTAGTTTCAAAATAGAAAGCAAAATTATGAAAAAGATATATCAATCGCCCGCTACAAAGTTAGTGACTGTAAAAGTAACTCATCTGATGGATCAATCTCTTCACATGACTGGCAATCCTGCATCAGTAAATACTGAAACATATGAGTATAATACTCTCTCCCGTCGTGGTTCCAGCCTGTGGGATGATGATGCCGACGAATAAAAGAGAACATACCCCCGCACCTCTGTCGCGCTGGCAGGGTGTGTGAACAATGCTAAAACTGGCCGCCGGTGCTCATGCATCGACGGCCAGTTTTTTAGAGTAATTGCTATCTGATAGGCTGGCTTTAGTTCCAACATGCTCTTGAAACGTTAAATAGTAGTAATTTCGATACGTTCTTACTGAAACAATTTGGTGGTTCGTAGTAATTTTACTATCTTTGCATCCATCAATAGGCAATAAAAGATTTGTATATGAGAAATATAAGAGTCTCTGCAATCTTGAAAGCACTAAGTCAGGATGGCTGGGTACTTGTTGCACAGAAAGGCAGCCACCGGCAGTTCAAACACCCCACCAAGACGGGAAAGGTGACGGTGAACGGTCAGCCGAGTGATGTTGTCTGCGGATTTTTACTCAATTCTATTGAGATGCAATCGGGGTTGAGGTTCGTATGAACCATGACCTACCCCAAAGCCCAAAGGCAATAAAAACAAAATGTTCCGTTATTTAATTATATTACTATTTTTAATTTAAAGTATGAAACAAATTATTATGAACACGGGTATCACCGAAACCGGTTACAGCTGTTCCTGTGACCTTCTCCCCGGTTGGTTGGTAGCTGGTTCTAATGATTTTGAGCAGTTCAAGAAGGAAGTTAAGGAAAGCATTGACTTCTATATTGAATGTGCTAAGGCTGATGGAGAGGAATACCCTTCTGTCCTCGACTCAGACTATGAAATCATCTACAAGTTTGATGTGCGGTCACTCCTCGAATACTATCGAGGTATCTTCTCGTTCTCAGCGTTGCAGACAATCACAGGCATTAACCAGAAACAACTTGCCCATTACGCATCTGGAATCTCCAAGCCCCGACCTCAACAAACCCGCAAAATTGCCGATGGTCTGCACTCCCTCGCCACAGAATTACTGACCATTACTGTCTAATCCCATTCTATTCCTCTTCCCAAAATCAGTGGTATTCCTAAAAGATACCACTGATTTTCATATTTGTAATGGATATAGCCAGCAGAGAAGACAACCGGCCTTTGTCCTGTGCCAGCCCTTACTTTGGCGATATGCAATTTTTCTCGACAAAAGTTTTTAAAAACACTATACATTCCTACATTTTCATTGTAACAGTCTAAGTATAAAGGCTTTAGGCAATGTATAGACCCTACATAATTGATGGGCACTATACATGAATAGAGAAAAGACGCAGGACAGTGGCCACAAAACCGTAGCTAAGTGTCAGAAAACCAGCTTGTTTCCCTACAATATCTCCGTGGAAACAAATTGTTTCCACGGGAGAAACAAACAGTTTCCACGGGAGAAACAAACAGTTTCTACGGTGGAAACTAAAACAGAAGTCGGTGATTGTTACTACAAAGCCTGGTTATTGTTGCTACTTTCCTCCGTTATGTAGGTTGATAAAGTCCGTCTATTGCCTATGTATAGTGGCATCAAAAAATGTAGGGTCCATACATAAACTAACACTCTGTATATATGTGAGTTACACGGAAAATGTAGGAATGTATAGAGAAATCAAAAAAAATCTGTGAGAAAAATTGCAATCCGTGAAATCAGTCTTAATCCGTTGTTTTTCTATATTGCCATGAATATTGTAGGCAAGAAGTACGACTTGCAACTTTTTGCAACCATTTCAGCTACGGTTTTGCAACTTTTCGCAACCTTTTCGGACACGGTTTTGCAACTTTTCGCAACCTTTTCGGGTGCAAAATTACAACTTTTCGCCAGATAATCCAAACTTTTAGCCTGAATTATTCATTAACTTTTCTTTTTCACAACGAATTATACGAATTACACGAATTGACACGAATTGATTTTAAATTATTCGAATTGCTGCGCCAGAGGAAATTCGTGAAATCAATAATAATTCGTAAAATTCGTGTAATTCGTGTAATTCGTTGTTCATAAAAAGTCA
>JAFVFY010000098.1 GCA_017475265.1 Prevotella sp.
CTACCTCGCTGGGCTGCCCTACATCGAGGGCTTCAAGAAGAAATTGGAGGAGATGGCCAACGTGGAGGGCTTCTATGAGTACACTTTCTACCTCATCTTCTCTATGCTCAACGTTTATGCCCGCACGCAGGTGAAGTGCCATGGCGGCAGGATAGACATGGTGGTGCTGATGCCCACAACGACCTACGTCTTCGAACTGAAGATGCATGAGACGGCACAGAAGGCCCTGGAGCAGATAGACTCGAAAGGTTACGCACTTCCCTACGATACCGAGGGCCGCCGCGTGGTGAAGTGCGGTCTCCACTTCGACCTCGACAGCCGCACCCTCGACGAGTGGGTGATGACTGGTCAATATTCAACTAACGAATAAACGACAATGAAAACAATCAAACTTCTGATGACACTTGCCCTGCCGATCGTGCTGGGCCTTACATCGTGTTCCGACAAGGACGACAACCCCGTTGAACCGGCAAAGCAATCTACTGGCATCGACATCAATAACCTGGACACGTCGGTGCGCCCCGCCGACGATTTCTACCAGTATGCCGATGGTGGATGGATGAAGAGCCACCCGCTGCCCGCCGCCTACGCGCGTTATGGCAGCTTCGAGCAGCTCATCGAGGAGAACACCACGCGCATCAAGGGTATTCTGGACGACTTGCAGGGCAGCAGCTTCGCTGCCGGAACGACGGAGCAGAAGCTGAACGACCTGTACAGTCTGGCCATGGACAACGACCGCCGCAACAGGGAGGGCGTACAGCCCCTGATGGGCATCATTCAGCAGATGGAGGAGGCTACGACCAGCGAGGAGCTGTTCCAGATACACCTGCAGCTGGCACCGCAGGGCTACTCAGGGTTTATGAAAACCACCATCTATGCCGATGAGAAGAATGCCACGCAGAACATCCTGCATGTGAAGCAGGGAGGAATAACACTCGAGCAGAAGGAGTATTACCTCGACACCGACGCGGCAACGACCAAGATTCGCGAGGCCTATAAGGACAATATCGTCAAGATGCTGCAGCTCTTTGGATTCACTGCTGAGCAGGCCACCCAGAAGATGACGAACATCCTGCGTCTGGAGACCGAACTGGCCAAGGTGAGCCGCTCCCAAACCGAACAGCGCGACCCGGAGGCGAACTACAACAAGACGACGCTCGCCCAGTTTAATGCCAATTACCCGAACGTGCAGTTGGAAGCGGTGTTGAACGCGAAGGGTGTCAAGTCGGCCTACATACAGGAGTTGGTGGTCGGTCAGCCGGAGTTCTTCGCCGGTGTAAACAATCTCATCGCCACGATGACCGCCGATGAATACCGCGACTACATGGAGTGGGGACAGATCACGGCGGCTGCCCAATACCTTGACGACAAGACGGAAGCCACCTATTTCGAATTCTTCGGCAAGGTGCTGTCGGGCCGCCAAGAGGACTATCCCCTGTGGCAGCGCTCCACGCAACAGATTGAGGACCAGATGGGCGAGGCACTGGGCAAGCTGTACGTGGAGAGATACTTCCCCGCCGCCGCCAAGGAGCGTATGCTCCAGCTCATCAGGAACCTGCAGACGGCGCTCAGCGAGCGCTTCGACGCGCAGGACTGGATGAGCAGTGCCACCAAGGCCGCCGCGAAGGATAAGCTGAATGCCTTCATCGTGAAGGTAGGCTATCCCGACAAGTGGACGGACATGAGTGCACTCAGCATAGACAAGCAGAAGTCGTACTACGAGAACATCGTGGAGTGCAAACGTTTCTGGAATACCTATACCATAGAGCATAACGCCGGAAAGTCCGTGGACCGCAACGTCTGGCAGATGACGCCGCAGACGGTGAACGCCTACTACGACCCCACGACCAACGAGATATGCTTCCCCGCCGGCATCCTGCAGTACCCCTTCTTCGACATGGAGGCCGATGATGCCTTCAACTACGGTGGCATCGGCGTGGTGATAGGCCACGAGATGACCCACGGCTTCGACGATGAGGGCCATCTGTACGACAAGGACGGCAACCTGAAGAACTGGTGGACGCCGGAGGACGAGGCGAAGTTCAAGGAGAAAGCCGACATGTATGCCGCCTTCTTCGATGCCATCCTCGTGCTGCCCGACCTCCATGCCAACGGACGCATGACCTTGGGCGAAAACCTGGCCGACCACGGCGGACTGCAGGTGGCTTGGACGGCTTACAAGAACGCCACCGCAGACCGCACGCTGCCCACCGTCGACGGACTCACTGCCGACCAGCGCTTCTTCATAGCCAATTCCGGTGTATGGGCCCAGAACATCACCGAGGCGGAGATACGCCGCCGCACGATGAACGATGTCCACTCCTTAGGCTGCTGGCGCGTGAACGGAGCTTACCCCCACATCGATGCCTGGTACGAGACCTACGGTGTGAAGGAGGGCGACAAGATGTACCTCCCCAAGGCCCAGCGCCTCGACCTCTGGTAAGATTATGCAGGCTCTCAACACTCTGACCGAAGCCTCTGCCATCGAACTGAGCAAACGATATTTTTTCGGGTAAAATGTACGTAGTTCCTGAATTTTTTTTGTACCTTTGCAGCATCAAATCGTAAATCGAAAATTTGTAAATCGTAAATTACCATGGTGGCAACAAGGAGAAAATACCCCGTAGGCATACAGACCTTCTCGCGGCTCCGTCGCGAGGGCTACGTGTATGTGGACAAGACAGACATGGTGTGGCTCCTGGCGCAGGAGAATAACCCGTTCCTTTTCTTCGCGCGTCCGCGCCGCTTCGGTAAGTCGCTGCTGGCCTCCACGCTCCACTCGTTCTTCGCCGGCGAGCGCGAATTGTTCAAGGGCTTGAAGGCCGACGAGCTGGAATGGGACTGGAAGCAGTACCCCGTGCTGCACATTGACCTGAGCGAAGCCAAGGACATGCAGACAGCCGAGAAACTGGAAGAGAAACTGATGCTTATCTTACAGCCGTTGACCGAGGTCTACGGAGCCAATCCGATGGAGACCACTCCCGGCGGCGTGCTCTCCGGCCTCATCAAGCGGGCCTACAAGCAGACGGGTCTGCAGGTGGTCATCATCATCGACGAGTACGATGCGCCCCTACTGAAATGGCTCCACGACGAAACGGTGCTGGAGCAGAAGCGCAACGTGATGCAGGAACTCTATTCGCCCCTGAAAGCCAACGAACCCTACATCAAGCGCTGCTTCATCACCGGCATCACGAAGTTCTTGGACGGGCCAAGCGGCAAAGCCGAGCGCTCGCAACTAAGCATTTTTTCCACCATCAACAACATTACGGTCATCTCGATGCTCCCCAAGTACGCCGCCCTCTGCGGAATCACTGAGGAGGAGTTGACCACGACGCTGGCCCCCGACATCGCCCTGCTGGCCGAGGCCAACGACTGCACGCCGGAAGAGATGCATCAGAAACTGAAGACACGCTACGACGGCTATATGTTTTCGGAGCGTGCCCCTGAGGTGTACAATCCCTTCAGCCTGTTCAAGGCATTCGACACGGGCAAGGTGGGCTACTACTGGTTCGACAGCGGCACGCCTACTTACCTCATCCGGCAGATGCAGAAGTTCCAAACCGACATCACGAAGCTCGACCGCATGGAGGCTGCGGCTTCGGATTTCGACAAGCCTACGGAGGCCATGGAGGATGCCCTACCGCTCCTCTACCAGAGCGGCTACCTCACCATCAAGGACTACGACCGCGAGGCAGAGATGTACACGCTCGCTATCCCCAACCAGGAGGTGCAGACGGGCTATGCCGAGGGATTGCTGCCCACTTATACAGGCATCAGGAGCAACGATGTCAAGACAGGCTTTGCCCTGAAGTTCTGGCGCGCCCTGAAGAAGGACGACCTCGAACTGGCCCTGCGCGAGATGCAGGCCTACCTCGCTGGGCTGCCCTACATCGAGGGCTTCAAGAAGAAATTGGAGGAGATGGCCAACGTGGAGGGCTTCTATGAGTACACTTTCTACCTCATCTTCTCTATGCTCAACGTTTATGCCCGC
>JAFVFY010000010.1 GCA_017475265.1 Prevotella sp.
ATGCGTGGTACACCCTCGACGGTCGCCGTCTCATCGGCAGGCCGACGCAGCGTGGCGTTTATGTCAACAACCATAAGAAAGTCGTGATAAAGGTGGGTTCTAATTAGGGTCTGCTAATTTATTTTCGTCTTCAATAGTTTACTACAGAGCAAAACGGGCACGAGGTATGCCTCATCGTTGAAAATTGGCTCTGTGAGAGTCTTGAATCCGCATATTTCAAAAATGAGACGCAGAAGTCCCTAAGGGGACTTCTGCGTCTTTGTAATCCATTTCAGGGGACAAAGTTACTAATAAGTGTGAGAAAATGCAATTTTTTTTGCATTTTCCGAACGAGAGTAATTTCAACCGAAGGAAAAAGATACAAAAAAGTTATAAGAAATATAAAGAAAAGAAACCGCCCGAAAAGCGAACTAATGCTTTCGGGCGGTATTGTGAACCTATCAAAAACCATAATACTTGGTCAAGAAATAGGTTCTGTCCCAATCGATGATATTTCTCTGGGATTCTTTTTCCGGATGGATATTGAATTCATCGAAGACCATCACTTGCTTGTCCTTTAGGTCATAGAGCGGCCACTCCTTCGCCTTGCCGTCGGGAGATTCGGCTGCGCTGAGCGACGGATTACCGGTCTTGGCAAACTGTACCCACATCTTACGCATGGTTTTAGAGAATGTTGCGTCGAACTCCCTGCCCGTATCACCTTGCAAATCCGGATGCTTGAACAAGGGTGCCAGTGCTATTCCATGGCAACTCTTCTTCAGCGGCTCGGCGGATTCCACCGTGAAGTAGTAGGTGTACGACTTGCCGCCAGCCTTGGCCTGCTCCTCCGATAGTCTGAGGCAAGGTGCGTTGAACATCAGCTGACTGAACCACTTGCAGTATGGCTCATAGTTCTCTCCCTTCACATCACTACAGAAACTTTCTGCCAAGGCTTTCTCCTCGTCTGTCATCAGAGCAAGTTTCTTCGCCTGACGGTCAGCGGCCCACTCATTGAAAGGCTCAGGTCCGCCCATTCCAACCAGGAAGAAGTTCATCTCGTCCTTATTAACACCATGCAGGTATGTGATGTCCTTCACTGCACCATTGGCAACAGCCTCCCACGGATTGCGAGGCAGGAAGTTTCCGTCTCTCTCCGGAGCTAAGCGCAAGGGGAGCAATTCTGTCGCTACGCTCACGAGCTCCTGAGCATCGACCTTCTGCAAGTCGGCAACGGTCTTGCAGTCTAATGCTTCCATCAATTCATTCGTGCTGGCGATGGCTTCTTCTGTAGATGTCGACAGGCCAGGATTGCCGCTCAGGGCAATGACCTTGTTGAAATACTGATGCGAACCCTTGACCAGTGAGAGACTCGTCACACTGCCGCCTCCTGCCGATTCTCCCATGATGGTCACATTGTCAGGATCACCACTGAAGGCGGCGATGTTCTCATGCACCCACTTCAACGCTTTCAGCTGATCCATGAGCCCTAAGTTCTGTGCGTCGGGATAATCCTTGCCGTCGGGCAGGTGTGACAGGTGGAGGAAACCTAAGACACCAAGCCTGTAGGCGACGCTAACGACGATAACGTCGGGGTTTTCCTCTACGAAATTGTGGAAGTCATACAGCAGATCTACCGTTCCACCATACGCGTATGCACCGCCATGAATCCATACGATGACAGGCTTCTTCTCTGCTGTCGCCTTGGCAGGTTGCCACACATTCAGGTACAGGCACTCCTCGTCCTGATAGTAATATGACGATATTTCAACCTCTGGCTGAGGAGCTACTTTAGCATTGTAATAGGCCTCATAGACGCTGTCGCAGGGCGTAACATCGACTGGTGCTTTCCAACGCAGTTCCCCTACAGGTTGTTTGCCTACATACGGAATTCCCCTGAAGGTTATGACATCATCAGTCTTCTTACCGACGAAAGTACCATTGATACACTTGACGGCCAGCGATTGGTCGTATTTGCCATCGGTAATTGTTTTGTTCTCGCCGTACCAAGATCTGACGATCTTTTTGTACTCTGCTACCTCGTCGCTCGTTTCGTCCTCAGCCTGTTTTTTCCCTTTACATGCTGTCAAGATCACACCTGCGCCGCAAATAAGGATGGCGGCAAGCATCCATAGCTTCTTATTTTTCATTGTTACCTTATTTTATTTTCATTTTACATTAGGATAAACTTTCTTTCCCTCGAAGTAGGTAGTTTCGGGCTTGGCCGTATGAATCTCTGTCACTGGACAGGTCAGCACGTCCTTGTCAACAAGGAGGAAATCCGCATATTTTCCATTCTTGATACTGCCTCTCTCATTTTCAATGAACATTTGCTTGGCAACGTTGATGGTCAAGGCCGTGAGCGCCTGCTCGCGGGTCAGGAGTTCTTCCGTCCACCAAGGTTTCCCATTCTCGAGGTGATAAACGCCTGTGACTGCAATCTCAACAATGCCGAACGGATCGTCAGGGCTGCCGCTTAATGCAGGGAAGTCAGAGTGTGAGGCCACATTGATGCCGTGATCGAAATATGATTTCATAGGATAGCCCTTGTCCTTCATGCCCTCAGGAAGGATACGAAGCAGTTCCTCTTGAAGTTCATTGTCGGCATGATGCCAAAGTAAACCTTCACCAACCTGTATGTTATGCTCTGCAATGCGCTTATAATCCTCATCTTTTACACCATATACGTGTATCAGCGTATTGCGCATTTCATCCTTTCCACCGTTGATGAAGGCATTGACAACGCGCTCAACACCTTTGTTACCCATGACATGTACGTGCATGGTCACACTGTTGGCATTAGCCTTACGAGTAATCTCTGTCAGCTCCTCTTCCGACCAGTTTGGGATACCCTGCTTTTCGCCTGGATAGAGCGGATCTACAAATCCCGTTCCGCTCTCCACCGTACCGTCCATGAAAAGCTTAAGCCAGTTCGTCTTGATGTGAGAAGAAGCATATTTCTGAGTATTGCGTGCTTTTTCCATCGTTGCATCCACATCCATCCAACTGTCCATTTCCCACGCCGTACCTAATACGAAATGCATCTCGCCGGCCTGATCCATCTGCTGGGCGGCCTGATAGAAATGATCGTTAAAGAAATAGGAGGAGTAGCCATCAAGATACATCGTATAACCCTCCGACAACAACTGCTCCTGAATTTTCGCCATGTTGTCTCTTGCTATGTCAACAGGAAAGAGGTTCTCATTGTCCATGAACGAACGCACGTAGGTTCCAGCCTGTTCCGACAAATAACCAGTAGGCGTACCATCGGGGCCTATCACAATCTCGCCGCCGCGCATTTCTTTCTTCAGTACGGTGCCGTCTTCCTTCATGATACCGGCCTTCACCAGCATGATAGTGTTTACCAGCCCTTTATGACCTTCCTCGTCGGCAAAGTAGATGGGGATATCACTACAAATGGCATCCAACTGTTGACGATAAGATATATTTTTCGGAAACTTTATCATATTCCAGCCTTGGCCAAAGACAGATGTGGCCCCATTTTCCTTTGCCTTCTTGACTGCGGCAGGGACGATCTCCTTAAAGAACTTGTCCACATCGTCTTCCCTGCTCATAATCGTTCCAACGGATTGGATGGCATAACCCGTAATACCACAGGTGCTTATTTCCGTGGTACGTTAGACGGAAACGGTCACACGGTGACCTTCACCAAGTCGGACTGGACACAGCAATATATTGGCCTTATCCGATATGCAGGCGATGCCACTATCAGCAACCTGCACGTGGCTGGTACTATCAACACCAATTCAAAGTTCGCAGCAGGTCTCATTGGACAAGTTGTTGCAGGAAGCACAGTCACCATAGAGAGTTGCCGTTCGTCTGTGACCATCAACAGCAGCGTTAATGGCGATGCATCCAACGGTGGCTTCATATCCATTGTAAATGGCACGTATTCTCAAGTTATCTTCCGCAATTGTAAGTTCGACGGAAGCTTTAAGGGAGCCGACAGCAGCTGCAACGGCGGCTTCGTGGGTTGGTCTTACAGTCCTGTTACCATTAACAACAGCCTCTTCGCACCCAGCGAGATCAGCACCAAGCTCGACGACTGCCATACATGGGCACGTGGCGGAAATGTTACGCTCAACAACAGCCATGCCACACAGGAGTATTCTCGTTACGACAGCCAAGGCCGTTTCGTCATCCGTTCAGCCAGCGACTGGGATACCTTTAGAGCAGAGGTGCAGGCAGCCGCTATGCGCAGGGATGTGAATGCCATCATGTACGCCGACATCTCGGTTACTCAGAGTGTAGGTCAAAGTTATTCCTCCGCCTATCGTGGCACGTTCGACGGCAACGGCCATACGCTGAATGTGGATCTCAACAACATTGACGAAGAGCATATCGCTCCATTCCAAAATGTGACAGGGAATGTTACTATTAAGAACCTGCATGTAACGGGTAATGTCAGGGGTGCAGATTACTCGTCTGGACTTATTGGCGATTATTCTAGTATAAACAGCATCACGATTGAGAGAGTGTGGGTATCAGCAAGTATATTCTCAAAAGATTATTACGTTGGTGGCTTTATTGGTTATGCTCCCAGTGCCTCTATTAATATGACCCACTGCCGGTTTGACGGAAGGCTCGAGTCTAACCAGAATAATGCCACAGGTGGTGCTTTCATTGGCTATATGAGGTTTCAATCATCGTACGTAAACCAAAATTACGTATATGAGAACGGTACTTACGGCCCCTTTGCAAAATTGGGCTTGAACTATGTTGATGGTAAAACGTTTAAGTATGGTCCATTATCTATCTCTGCCCATAACTGGGAAGAAGCGTCACATCAAAACATCACCGACCAGAATACAGTGGTGGACCTGATGAATGGAAGCAGCCCAGGCACGTGGACGATAGTCGATGGCAAGGCTGTGCCGGTAATGAATACTATCACTGAAGGCGTCACTGAGGCAGACTTAAAAGACAAATTCTCCAGCGGCTGGAGGATGGAGGGCGACAAGCTCGTTCCCGACGCCAGATCGTTGAATGAGCAAGAGTCCGATGTTTTCCACATCAGAACGACTGAAGAATGGAATCAGTTCCTCGCCCTCGTGGCTGCCGCCAATGGCCATGTAGAAGTGAACGCCTGCCTCGACGCCGACATCTCGGTGACGCAAAGCGCCGCTATCACCGAGTCGACTGCCTACTGCGGCACCTTCAACGGCAACGGCCATACGCTGACCGTCAATATCAGCGGCGGCGACAGCAGAGCCATCGCCCCCTTCTGTTACGTGACTGGCAGGACCACCTTTAGCAACCTGCACGTAACGGGTACCGTTAAGGGTGGTGTCCACTCCGCTGGTCTTGTCGGTCAGGTGCAGGGCTCTAATCTCCTGACCATCGAACGTGTGTGGGTTTCTACTAATGTGACCTCTACAAGTACCCACGCCGCAGGTATCATAGGACATGTGGGTGCTTACGATGTCAAGATGACCGACGTCCTCTTCGACGGCAAGATTACCACGAATAATTCAGATTATACAATTGTAGGTTGCATCATCGGATGGGGTGGTGAAGGCAACTGGGAGTTCCACCGTGTCTATGATCAAGGCTGGTCCGATGCCCGTTGGATGTTCTATTGCATCAACACAGGAAGTGGTAGTTGGAGTTCGTGGGGCAAAAATGACGCAAGCACCCTCACTGTTACCCAGCACGCCTGGGGGGATGTGATTGTAAACAATACAAACGACCAGAACAAAGTGCTCAGCCTGATGAATGCCGAGAAGGCAGGTTCATGGCAGCTTGTCGATGGCAAGGCTGTGCCCGTGATGACCAGTGAGACTTCTGGCTATAGTGACCACCTCGACTTCTACCACAAGAACACGGGTACGATTGAGCCGACGCTGATGACGACGACGCGCCAGAGCAGCGTGCTGCTGGCCTGGAACACCGACGGCAACCCCATCGACTACTTCAAGGTGCTGCGCCGCGTGCAGGGCGAGGGCGACGACGCGTGGGAGGAGGTGGCTACCGACATCGACCAGATGAGCTACGAGGACAAGACGGTGTCGCCGCTGACCACATACGAATACAAGGTGCTGGCCGTCAACGACTGCGAGGGCATCTCCACGACCGAGACGCAGGTTAAGGTGGGCGAGTGCAAGCACACCGGCCGCGTGGATGGCTACGTGCGCTTTAACGACGGCACGGGCGCTCCCGACATCAATGTGGACATCTACTATGTGTACACAGAGAATGATGTAGAGAAGAAGGAGCTGGCGAAGACCGTCAAGACCGACGAGGGCGGCTACTTCGAAGCCGACGAGCTGTCCTACCAGGGCAAGACATCTGTGGACTACAAGGTTGTCCCCGTTTCGAGGGATGGCGTCAAGTTTGAGGTGGATGGCTACTTGGTGACCTTCAACGCCACGAGCAACGACGAGGCGGTGCATGAGTTCATAATCACCAACGGGCGCCGCTTCTCGGGCTACGTGATGTACGACGGCACGAGCATCCCCGTGAAGGGTGTCAACTTCCTGGTCAACGGCCGCAAGATACACAACAACAAGGGCGACGTGGTGGAGACGGACTACGACGGCAGCTTCTCGTTCCGCCTGGTGGACGGCGACAATAGCATCCAGGCTGTGATGGACAACCACGTGTTCGTGAACGACGGCTGGTATAAGAACAGCAACAAGCAGCACATCACCAGCGACGTGGCAGGCATCTACTTCTACGACGCCACTAAGGTGAAGCTTACGGGCCGCATCGTCGGCGGCGACGACCAGGGTCTGAAGCCTCTGGGCAACAACCTCTCGATTAACAACCTTGGCGACTCCATCCAGATAGTGCTGACGCTGGAGGGCGACAACACGTCGTGGCTCGTCTATGACAACCTCAACCCCAACCGCACACAGCGCGAGGAGGTCTTCCGGCACAAGCGGGGCGGCGCGAAGCACTACACCTCGGTGAAGACTCAGCGCAAGCGCATGGAGGTGACCCCCGACCTGAAGACGGGCGAGTATGAGCTCATGCTGCCCCCCGTGCGCTGGAAGGTGCAGCAGGTCTATTGCAAGGGCTATCCCACGCTGTTCCAGGAGGGCCAGGTCAGTGAGGTCGTCGACCTTACCAACTGCCTGACGGCGAAGGACACCACCTACGTGGGTAACTACAAGGATGTTGACAGCATTTTGGTCAGCAAGCCGACACTGACGTACCACGCCATCTACAACCGCATCTACCACGCTCCTGTGGAGGTGACCTACAAGCAGATGGGCTACGACACGTTCGACTACTTCGGCGACAAGGAGTACTCTTGCACCGAACTGACGGGCAAGGTGACGCAGGTGCCGCTGGCCTACCCGAACCCCGAGGACACGACGCAGGCCGTCTATTCGTTCAGATACCCCGTGTTCAGCATGGAGCGCAAGTATATGATACAAGTGCAGGTGGCCGAGATGTACCGCTACAACAATGATGCG
The DNA here is from genome assembly GCA_017475265.1 of Prevotella sp. Classification (GTDB taxonomy): domain Bacteria; phylum Bacteroidota; class Bacteroidia; order Bacteroidales; family Bacteroidaceae; genus Prevotella. The sequence continues at coordinate 7,419 of JAFVFY010000010.1, forward strand.
CGGCTGAAGCCCGATATGGTGCGCCTGGGCGGCGGCAAGGCCTTCATGCAGAACGGCATGAAGGCTGGCGCCACGAAGGAGGAACTGCCGTTAGACAGCCTCGGACGTGCCACCTTCACCCTGAAAGCCGACCAGATGTCGACGCTGCTGACGGAGGAGAACGCCCTGAAGACGGTGACCTTCACCGTGGAGCGCGACGGCTCGTTCTTCGAGGCCACGCCGCTGCAGGGCTACGTCCTCAACATGTTCCCCGTGGGTGACAGCTGGGACATCCTGGCCGACGGCCAGCCCGTGCTGTTTGACATCCTGCGCGACCCGCCGGGAGCCTACAGCTCGAACACCCTGGCCAAGGGCGCTACGCTCAACGCGACGTATATGATGAACATGTCGCTGGCGGCTGGATTGTATATCGACATCAAGAGCGGTTCGAACCTGCAAGTGGTCTCGGCCTCCGTGGCCGCGCCGACCGGAGCAGGTACCGCTGTCGGCCCCATCAGCCTGTCCGACAACTACGACACCAATATAGACATGTTGATGTACAATGCCGACGGCACCAAGGCCTTCTCCTACACGATGGCCGTGGGCAACAACATCAGCACCAGCGGCGACCCGTCGATGGTGGGTGCTGATGCTGACCTCTACATCGGTGCCGTGCAGAATGTCACGGTGATGCCGATGTCCGCCATCCGCGCCGTGACTGACAGTATGTACAACGCTATGAAATATCGCCAGGGCCAGGGCGCCATGACAGAGGGCGTTGGCAAGTACGACACCTACGGCACATTGGTGAAGATTGCCGAGGGCAGGAACGAGAAGGGCGACACCATCCACCTGATCCGCGACGTGGCCTTAGGCTACGGTCCGAAGATACAGTCGAACTTCGTCTATTCGCAGAAACAGTTGCTGACGCAGATCATCCCCGCCAAGGCCAAGGAAGTCATTGACCTGATGTTCATAGGCACTAAGGAGGAGGCTCAGACCGTGGCCGACTATACCCGCCGTCCCGTCTATCTCTCGCTGCGTGAGCCTACAGACTCTCTGTTCGCCGTGGCCAACCGGCAGGTGTCGGGACACAGCTACAACACGACCATCGACAAGGCCGAGAAGGGCATCAACTACCTGGTTGTGCTGCCCACGGGCGCTGAGGAGAAGAACTACAGCGACGAGGTGGCCGAGAAGTACCAGGTCATTAAGTCGTGGCTGGAAATGATAGCCCAGAACGAGGGCGAGAAGCTGGGTGCCGACGACCTGCTGACGAACTACGACGTGGCGGGTGCTGCGGGCGTGAACTACAGCGAGACCTTCGACAGCAACTACTCGACCTCGTTCGGTCACCACTTCCCCATCGCCACGGAGGTTGACTACTTCGGCCTCGGAGCCGGATTCAGCAATGCCGCCTCGGCTGTCTCGCTGGGTGCCACGATTGCCGGTGCCATCGCTCTGTCCCTGAAGGAAATGAAAGCATGGACAACTCCGAATGTGGACGGCGTCTATGCGAACACCGATAATGGCTATAAGTCGAGAGTCTATTTCTCGGGCAATCTGCTGCAGTGGACGCTGTTCCCCGTGATCTCTTACAATACGATTGGCACCAACGCGGAGACGAAGGCCTACAACCGCACGGAGAGCTTCACCATCGCTTGCGACCCCGCCAGCCATCTGAGCGTGGATGTCTATCGCGTGAAGAGGTTCGACAAGTCGAAAGACCGGGTAAGTGTTGACAACATCTTCACGAACGACAACTTCAACAAGTTGTATGAGGATGTCTATAAGCAAGTGGAGAAAGACGTGAAGGCCGCCAATATCGAGGGTCCGAGCAGCTTTGTCTTCCGCACACGTGGCGGTTCCACCCAGAATCCTTGGGAGGATCAGCGTGTGACCAAGATCTACAAGCCTGGCACGGAGCTCGATGCCCGCACGATGAAGATCTGCAACCCGAAGATACGTCTGGACAAGCAGAGCGTGAGCGGCGTACGCATCGACGAAGCCGCCAAGTTCACGGTCTTTATCTCCAACGAGAGCGAGAAGCCCGAGGCTCTGGACGTCCCCGGCGTCTTGCAGCTGTTCGTTCCCGACCAGCTGAATCCACTGGGCGCGAAGATCAGCGTCAACGGCCAGCCTCTGACCTCCGGCGGAATGACTGTCACATACGTCCCGGGCGCAGAGACGGCGCTGTCGATGGAGGTGCGTGCCGGCCAGGGCTTCGACTATAATGGCCTGACCATAGGTGTTATGTCACCTGCCGATGCCGACAACACGACGGTGCTTACGTCCTTCGACGTACACTTCCTGCGCGAGGCCGGCGGCGTGAGCATCGCCGTGCCGGGCGACAAGTGGGTGCTCAACACCAGCGCGCAGAAGGACAGCAACCGCGGATGGTACATCCCCGTCACTATCAACGGCTTTGACCGTCACCAGCACAACTTCGACCACATCGAGTTCCAGTATAAGGAGTCGCAGCGCGGCGACGACTCGTGGACCAATCTCTGCTCGTTCTACGCCAGCGACTCGCTGATGGCCAACGCCAACGGCGTGAGAAAGCTGATACCCGAGAACGGCAACATCGTGACCGAGTTCTACGGCGAGGGCTGGACCATGGAGCGCGAGTATGACCTGCGCGCCGTGCTCTTCTGCCGCAACGGCAGCGACTTCCTCACAACGGCGTCGAAGGTCGTCAGCGGCATAAAGGACACGCGCCGCCCGCAGCTCTTCGGCACGCCAGAACCTAAGAGCGGCCTGCTGACTGCCGGCGACGACATCGTGTTCAACTTCTCGGAGGATATTGAATACAACTACCTGAGCGCCATCAACAACTTCGAGGTGAAGGGCGAGGTGAACAACAACAGTGTGTCTGAGAACGTGAGCGTGCAGTTTGCCGGACAGGCCAGCGTGGAGACCGAGGCCAAGCGCAACTTCAGCGGCAAGGACCTGACCATCGACCTGATGGTGAAGCCCGAGGAGACGGGACGCGAGATGCCGCTGTTCTCGCACGGCACCAACGGTTCCCGACTGCAGCTTTGGTTGACTTCAGACTTCAGACTTAAAGCTGTGGTCAACGACCAGGAGTTCTTTAGCAACGAGGCCATCGGCAAGAACGCCTTCCACCAGGTGGCTATGGTGCTCAACCAGACGGACAGCCTGCTGACGCTCTACAACGGTGGCGTGCAGATTGGCAGTCACAAGCTGAATGCATTATACAATGGTACGGGTACATTAATATTTGGCCGCACCAACGAGCTTGACCGCAGTCAGAGCCAGTACTACGAGGGCCGCATGATGGAAGCCCGCCTGTGGTATAGCGCCCTGGACGGCGGACTCATCGGCACGACCTACGGCAGCCGCCGACTGACGGGCTACGAGAAGGACCTCGTGGACTACTACCCGATGAACGAAGGCTCTGGCTTATATGTCAAAGACTGCACTCAGGGCGCCAATGCCCTTATGATGGGTGCTTCCTGGGCCATCCCGCACGGCTTGTCGTTGAGAGTGCAGAAGTCCGACAAGGGTGTGCTGCTCGACAAGAATGCCCTGAACCGCACTGCCGATCAGGACTACTCGCTGATGTTCTGGTTCAGGACGGATGCCGACGGACGCGGTGCGCTGCTGAGCAACGGACGCGGACTGAAGGAGGACATCGGCGGCACGAACCTGTTCCACATCGGATTCGAGCCGGGGATTGCAAATCCCCTCGAACAGGTGCTGATGTACCGCTCCAACGGCTTCGCCACCGAGATACCCGGCGACTGGAGCGACGGCAAGTGGCACAACTTCGCCATGACGGTGAACCGCGGACGCAACGTGGTTAACATCTACATGGACAAGGAACTGAAGACGACCTTCGAGGCCGACAGCCTCGGCGGCATCAGCGGCGGCTATCCGCTCATCGGTGGCACGCGCTATGACATAGTGAAGGAGAACGGCGACGTGGAGGTGAAGGACGGCGACGATGCCCTGACGGGTAACGTGGACGAGCTGCTATTCTTTGCACAGGCACTGCCTGAGCAGCTTATCAAGACCTACACCACGAAGAGCCCGAACGGCGACGAGGCCGGTCTGCTGACCTACTTGGGATTCGACCGCCAGGAGCGCCAGAAGGACAACTCGATCGAGCTGGTGCCCTACGCCTACAGCAAGAAGCTCTATCTCGACGACAAGGGCCAGCCGCGCTATCAGCTCGACCCGCTGACGAAGGAGCCTACCGACACGCTGGTTCGCGACTACCTGTTCGCAGACAGCATCGACGTGGTGATGAAGCACTTCGACGCGGCGACGGCAGCTCCCGTGGTGCCCTACGAGGAGGTGACGAACCTGAAGTTCGGCTTCATCGGAAGGGGTAACCAGCTGCTGGTAGAACTGGACGAGCTGGCCGCCAAGCTGCACCACCGGAACATCCATGTGACGGTGCGCGACATCGAGGACAAGAACGGCAACACCATGGCTTCGCCGCAGACGGCTTGCTTCTATGTGGCAAACAACAGCTTGGAGTGGCTCATCAACAAGATTGACTACACCATAAAGTACGGCTCGGAAGAGAGTGTGGATATGCCATTCTGCAACAACGGCTCGTCGGCACACACATTCACGATAGAAAACTGCCCGAAGTGGCTAAAGCTCAACAAGTACACCGACAAGATAACACCGCTGGACATAGATTATGTCACGGCAACGGTGAGCAAGGACCTGAACGTCGGCTCGTATAGCGAGATCATCTACCTGACCGACGAGGAGGGCATCTCGGAGCCGTTCTACCTGAACCTGACGGTGGAGGGCGACCAGCCCGACTGGGCACAGAGCATCGACCGCGACCTGCTGAAGAACTCGATGAGCATCAGCGGACAGGTCTATCTGTACAAGGAGCTGGACAAGGACTCACGCGACATCGTGGGCGCCTTCGATAACGAGAACGTATGCCACGGCTTCGCCAACATCACCCACGATGTGCTGTCAGGCGAGACGGGTCTCTACCTGACCGTCTACGACAATCAGGACAAGGGCCGCGCGCTGAGCTTCCGCCTGTGGCAGTACAGCACCGGTCGTGAGATTGTGCTCACCCCTGAAGATAGCATCAAGTTCGACAAGTCGGTCGTGCTGGGCACCGACAAGCCAGTGCGCTTCGACGGCGGCGACGACTTCGTGCAGTACTTCAACCTAGAGAAGGGCTGGAACTGGGTGTCGTTCAACGTCAGCAGCAAGCAGCTCGACAACATGTACACCCTGCTTACGAGCATGCCGTGGAAGGATGGCGACATCATCACCGACATCAGCAGCGACTCGACACTGACCTACAAGGACAACCAGTGGTGGTCAACGCATGACCCCGGTGATATGGATGTCTCGTCGAAGAAGGCGTATGCCATCATGGTCCAGGAGCCTTGCGTCATCCCCATCGGCGGCACCATCATCAAGGCGCAGGATGAGCGCACCATCGGCCTGAAGCAGGGCTGGAACGGCATCGGCTACACGCCGGCGCTGAACCTGACCGTGGAGACCGCCCTGAGTGACTACTACGACCATGCCGAGACGGGCGACGTCATCAAGAGCCAGACGGAGTTTGCCTACTACACGAAGTCGGGCAACACCGGCCGCTGGCGCGGCTCGCTGAAGTACATGAAGCCCGGCGAGGGCTACATGCTGCTGCGCAAGGGTGCCGGCGAGGCCTCGTTCACCTACCCGTTCTACGAGCCGGGCAGCACGTTCCTCGATGAGTGGGCGTATGCCACAAGCCGTAGGCAATTGACAATTGACAATGGAGAATTGACAATTGACAATGGGGAATCGGCAATGGACAATGGACAATTGACAATGGACAATCTCCCAAGGTACCAGTACACGATGTGCGTATCGGCCGTCATCGAAGGCTTTGAGCCAGAGGACGGCGACCGTCTGGTGGCCTACACCGATGACGAGCTGTGCGGTAGCACAATTGTCAATTATCAATTATCAATTGTCAATTATCTGAGCATCGGCGGCAAGAAACCCGCGACGGTCACCTTCGCCATCGAGCGCGACGGCGACATCGTCGCCATCGGCAGCGAGCAGCTGACCTTCCGCGCCAACGACATCGTGGGCACTCCCGACGAGCCGTTCGCCATCCACTTCGCCGACGCCACGGGCATCAGCAGCATGGACGGCGACTTTGAGGAAGGCCAGTGGTACACCACCAACGGTGTGAAGCTCGCCAAGAAGCCCACCCGCCCAGGTGTGTACATCTATAATAACAGTAAAGTAGTGATCAAGAAGTAATAAATGGTCGCTGCGCTCACGAGCGCAGCGACCCCCTAAAAGACCAATGTCATGAAAAAGATATTTCAACTATTCCTGTTGGCAGCCCTGTCCCTTCCGGCCTCTGCCTACACCGTGACTCCCGTCACCGAAGCCCCTGACTGGCAGATGGACTGGACCTTCAACCAGTCGCGTCCCGACTGGCAGGCCCCCTCAGCCACTGACTACTCGAACTTCACCGTGATGTTCATCAAGTTGGAGGCGACCCTGCAGCCCTACGCCTCCAAAGACGACCTGATGGCTATCTTCGTCGGCGACGAGCTGCGCGGAGTGGCCAGCCCCGCCTACGTCGTGGGCAACGAGGACACCGCCCCCAACACCTTCGTGCTGAAAGCTTTCAGCAACGAGGGCAACGGCGATGTAGTCGACCTCACCCTGAAGTACTACAACGCCCAGCTGAAACAGATCTTCACCTGCACGAAGACCATCACCTACGACATGGAGGAGGTCTTCGGCATCGAAGAGGACTTCATCCCCGAGTTCACCCTCGGCTCGGCGAAGTACCCCGTGGTGAACACCGTCGACATGATGTCCATCCTCGCTGGAGCAGCCATCACACCTGCTGAGGGCGACATCGTAGGTGCCTTTGTGGGCGACGAGTGCCGTGGCGTGTGGACGATGGCCGATGGTCAATACCTCAACATCTACCTGCGCGATGCCGAGGAGACCGTCACCCTGAAGTACTATGACTCCACCCGTGGCCGCCTCCACACCTTCGAAGCTGACGACAACATTCCGATTTGCGACGCGAACGGCGACGGCGTGGTCGATGTGGCCGACATCTCCCAGATTATCAGCGTGATGGCCGATGGCACCGATGACCGTCATTCCGACATGAACGGCGACGGAGTGGTGGATGTCGCCGACATCTCCACCGTCATCGACTACATGGCCGCACAATAATTTTCAACAACGGATTAAAACTGATTTCACGGATTATACGGATTAACTTGGATTATTCATACCGCTTTGCGGTCTCCAGCAAAACAAAAGAAAACAAAAAAAAACAAGAAAAAACAATATAATATAGGTTTTATTTGGTTTTGTTTGGTTTTATGGGGTTTTGCGTAACACCGCGAAGCGGTACCATGAATAATTCAGTTTTAATCCGTTGTTGTTCTGGTACACCTCCAGTTCAAGATATTGAGGATTTTGCGGAAATGGGCATTATGAATTTTGAGAATTTTGCGATTTTGTGCCAGAAAAATTTTGAGGAAAGGAAATAAATCATTATTTTTGCACAGAAAAAGAGCAAGATAGGATTACGAAGAGTTCCGTTGGGCATTAGGAGACACGGCGACCATCCCATTACTTCATAGCATCTGGGAATACCCGCAACCCTTGAAAGAAGCCCATCGAAAGCTCATGCGCGACTTCCGCCTCTATATGCTTGTTGGTGGTATGCCTCAAGCAGTAGATGCCTATTTGGAGACAAACAATTTCGAAATGGTGGATCGTGCCAAGAGACTCATTTTGGACCTGTATGACGAGGATTTCGGGAAAATCGACCCCTCTGGAAAAGCTGCCCGCATCTTCGCCGCCATCCCTGCCCAACTCAATAGTAATGCTTCCCGCTATCAGATTTCCAGTGTTATTTCCAAGGCAAGGGCAGAAGACTATATCGAACTCATTTCAGAGATGGAGAAGTCCAAAACGGTGAACATCTCCCACCACTGTGATGACCCGAATGTAGGACTTGGGAGTACGGAGGACTTGGAACAATACAAGATGTTTGTCGGCGATACAGGCCTCTTTGTCACGTTGGCATTCCGGGACAAAGCGTTTACAGAAAACGTCATCTACGAGCGACTTCTCAGCGACAAACTTGCCACCAACCTTGGGTATTTATATGAGAACATCGTGGCTCAGATGCTCACTGCCTCTGGCAACAAACTCTTCTATCATTCATGGCCTACGGAGAGTGGGAAACACAATTACGAGGTAGATTTCCTGTTGTCTCGTGGAACCAAGATCCTGCCGATTGAAGTAAAGTCCTCTTCCTATAAGACGCATGCTTCCTTAGATGCATTCTGCAAGAAATTCTCGTCACGTATCACCAATGAAAGCTATGTCATCTATACGAAAGATTATGCCCATAAGGAATCAACGAAGTATCTGCCCGCTTATTTA
>JAFVFY010000089.1 GCA_017475265.1 Prevotella sp.
ACCCCGTGATCCTCGACGGTACAATCGTGAATACTGTCGACCCCTCGATGGCCAAGTCGATGGTTGAGATTCCCCATCATGGAGGCTGGTTCCACCCCGACTATTTCCTCAACACCGTGGTCGCCGGCATCATCTACGGTGTTGCCATTGGCCTGATCTTCCGCTCGGGCGCTACCAGTGGCGGCTCGGACATCATCTCGATGATCCTGCACAAGTACACCAAGATTTCGCTGGGTACCCTCGTCATGATCGTCGATGGCATCATCACCCTGAGCACCCTCATCGCTTTCGGTAACATCCGCCTGCCCATCTACTCCATCATCATTATCTTCATCGAGGGCAAGGTCATCGACCTCGTGGTCGACGGTATGAAGACCTACAAGACCATGTTCATCGTTACCGAAGAGGCCGAGGCCGTGCGCGACTACATCATCAACGATATCAAGCGCGGTGGCACGCTCATCGCCGGAACCGGCCTCTATAAGGGTACCGAGCGCAACATGCTCTATGTCACCCTTGACCGTTCCGACATGATCAAACTGCGTTCCGTCCTCTATCAGATTGACCCGCACGCCTTTGTCAATATTCTCGAGAGTTCCGAAATCCTGGGCGAAGGCTTCCGCCGCCTCCCCCAAGAATAAGCGTTCTATACGATAAACAATCAGAGCGGTTCCTCCATCGGATTTTGGAGGAACCGCTCTGACGATAGTTCAATAAAAAAGAAGCCCACAAGGGACTTCTTTTTCATTCTGCGGACAGGGAGGGATTAAATACTTGAAAATCTGAAATATTACCGATCTGATACACAATACCTTACATTTTCGTAAAAGAGGGAAAATCCATGATTAGTGTCCCTATACTGTCCTTGAAAAATAACTTATAAGCGACTTATAGACAGTTAATTAATCTTTATTTCGTGTCTAGTTGTTATACAAGTATTTCTGATTCTGCCTTCTCCTCTAGGGTCTTTCGGATGAAGGCATTGATGGTGAGACCTGCCTGTTTAGCCAGCATGGCAATTCTGCGATGGATGACAGGTGTCAACCTCACATTCAAGGCACCCGAATAACTTTTTTCCGGTTCGATGCCCTCATCGGCGCAATAAGCGAGGTAATCGTCCACGGCCTCATGAAATGCCTCGGTCAGTTCCTTCACACTCTCGCCCTCGAAGTTCACCAAACCGTTGATGCCCTCCACTTTTCCGTAGAAAACACCATCCTGTTCGCTAAAAGCGACTGAGCCTAAATAGCCCTTATAATTCATTGTATTCATATCTTTCTTATTTAATAAATCCTGCTTCTTTCAAATCTTCCAATACTTGCTGCATCGCATATCGCTTGACGATATTGCCTGGATGCGGTTTGTGCAACATTATGGGCCGTTTGTCACCGTTCTTGAAAATCACTCGAGAGCCAGATGTGTGGCCTTTTTCACATCGCACATAACCATAACCAGCCAAGAGTTGCTGCATCTCATCGAATGTAAAATCCGATGGCATAGACAGAAATCGTTTTCTGAGTTTCTCTTTAGTACTCATGTCATTGCTTTTTGATGCCGCAAATGTAACTAAAAAATAGTTACCACCCAAATACTATTACAAAAATCTTGCCAAAATCTCCAAAATTACAGAGATAATGAGTGTTCAGAACAGATTTTGGTTTCGAGAATGTAAAAATCTTGGACACTTTTTGGGGAAAAGGCGATGCTTAGTCGATTTTTGTGGTTAATTACTTGCATCTCTTGGTGATACTCCATACCTTTGTCGCAAACAATAAATGGATATTGTTATGAAGAAAATACTATTGTTAATAACTCTTATATTATCTTTCCCTTTCATTTCTTGTGGTGATGATAAAGATGAACCAGATAATCTTAAGGAACATGAGTGGGTTGACCTAGGCCTTCCCAGCGGCACGTTGTGGGCGACGTGCAACATTGGTGCCGACAATCCCGAGGAATATGGCGACTATTTCGCTTGGGGCGAGACTGCTCCAAAGGAAGTATATGAATGGAGTACCTACAAATGGATTGACCGCTCCAACGGCAAGTTCACGAAGTATTGTACCGATAGCAAATACGGTACCATTGACAACAACACCGAACTGCTTTCTGAAGACGATGCTGCTTACGTGAACTGGGGCAAGAATTGGCGCATGCCGTCATTAGAACAGATAAGAGAACTTATCAACTGCTGTTCCTGGCTGTGGACTACGCGAAACGGCGTGAACGGACAGTTGGTGACAGGCCCCAACGGGAACACTATGTTCTTGCCCGCTGCGGGCAACCGCCAAAAACTACATCACTGTGACGCTGGCATGGGCTACTATTTGGCCCGCACGCTTAAATCCGACCAACCGGGCCTCGCGTGTGGCCTCTACTTAGGTCCGGCGGGTTGGCTCTGGGGCTACGGCCGTCGTGAATACGGCCAAACAGTCCGTGCAGTGCGCGTTTCCCAGAATTAGTGTAGCAGCGTCTTTTCAAACAAAACATACGCGGTTGATTGCCTTTGTGCAGAATCAATCGCTTGTTATTGTGTTTTTCCGTCCATATAGAGTTCCGATAATATGAACCGCATATAATGATTTGAAATTCAGCGATATAACTAATACTGAATGGAGGTAAAGCATTTTAAAAAACATCCCTATAGCGTCCCAGTAGGCATAAAAATTAATGTAATGAATTGATTTTCAATTCATTACATTAACTAGCGGAAAGGGAGGGATTCTTTCTCCGCTGCGCTGCGAAAGCGACCTAAAGGTCGATGGCGAACCCTGTGTGTTCGAATCTGCAGCGCCTGTCACGTAAAATGAAAAAAGAAGCCCACAAGGGACTTCTTTTTCATTTTGCGGAAAGGGAGGGATTCTCCACCATGAAATTTGCTTGGTAATGACCCTTGATAATCAGTGAGTTAGCATTTTGGAAAGGTGCCAAATTTTACTATTACCGTCCGAAAATCGTCCGAGTTTAATTGCCACTTAACTGCTTGATATAAACAGAGTTTAACGCTTCAAGAAGCTTAATTCTTTCTTCTTTTTCTCTGATAATTTCGTCTTTGAGGCGGAGAAACTCGTCCCGTTTAGCTACCTCGTGCTTGAGAGCCTGAATGCTTGAAAGCTCCGTGCTGGTGGGTAGAAGATCAGTCATGCTCTCCCTTATAAATAATGTGTCAATGGACACGCCGAAGAAATCCGCCACCTGCTCCAGGCGGTTTGCTGTCGGGTTGCCATTGATGACAGTCTTAAGGGAGTTTTTTTTGGGATCCAGGCCGAGCGCAGAAAGAAGGGCAGAATTATTTTGCCCACGCTCGTCTAGTAACTCTTTGATTTTTTTGCCGTTATACATAAGTCTTGAATTATAGCCTAAATATTTTGCAAATTTTATGGCAGTTTATTGCCATTTCTTTGAAAATATTTCTTTACCTTTGCACAAAATTACAACTAATTTTTGAATTACCAAAATATTTTGCCATAAAATGAACATCGCCAAGTTTTATTTTGACCTTCCAAGATCTAGGAAGCCGAAGTTCCGTACTAAAGTGAGTGATGCTTGCGGCTGGTCCTACGGTACCTTCTATTATAAACTCAGTCACGGAAACCTTTCCAAACTGGAGAGGAAAGTCGTGTTTGAAATCATCAGCGGCTACCAATCCTCTAATCCGGCGATGTTATGAGTGGCTTGTTCAGGGACCACCACCGCGTCAGCGAGTGGGAAGAAGCCGTCGAGCGTGATGGCCGTGCAGAGCTATATGCCGTGTACTATGTACCAGGCAAAAAGGTGCTGGACCATGCCTCAGGAGTGGTGAGAATAGGAATGAACGGTGACCAGCCGATAAACCGCTACGTCACCTGGCATCATGACGGTCTGTGCTACAATGGCAAGAACAGGCTGCCCGAGTATGACCTGTTCTTCGAATGATCACCGAAAGAAGCATAGAGAACGTGCTGAACCGCGTCGACATTGTCGATGTGGTGAGCCGCTATGTGGATCTGAAGCGCAAAGGCGCCAACTGGCAGGCGTGCTGCCCGTTCCATAATGAGCGTACGCCGTCGTTCATCGTAAATCCGAGCCGCAATACTTGGCACTGCTTCGGTTCGTGCCAAGAAGGCGGCAACGCCATCAAATTCCTCATGCGCCAATGCAACATGTCATTCCCTGAGGCCGTCAGGGAACTGGGCAAGATGTATGGTGTGACCATAGAGGAAACAGACAGCAAAGAACAGACTGCTGAGCAAACCGCCAACGCCCGAAAACGCGAGGCGATGATCTTTGCTTATGAGGCCCTTCAGCCGTTCTTTGTCTCGCAGTTGAGCGAGAGCTCAGAAGAAGGGCGCTACGCGTACAGCTATGCCACAAAGCGATGGAGCCAGGACTTTGTCAATGAATGTGGTATTGGCTATGCGCCGCGCAATGGGAACCTTCTTGTTCAGTTCGCCCAGGCCAACAACATTCCTCAAGACGTGTTGCTGGACATGGGCGTGCTCCGCACTTCGGAGAGGAACGGCCAGCTGTATTCCTTTTTCCGGGAGAGGGTAATGATACCGATTCGCGACCGTTTCGGACGCATCATCGGCTATACAGCTCGTTACATCGGCGAGAACGAAGAAACCGCCAAATACCTCAATTCAACGTCTTCGTTGCTCTACAGCAAGGAGAACTCGATTTTCGGCATTCATGTAGCGTTACGCGCTGCCGCAAAAGAGAACAAGTTCTATCTTGTCGAAGGAGCGCCAGACGTGCTGCGTCTCCACCTGCTTGGCGTGAACAACACCATTGCTTCACTCGGTTCTGCCTGGACTGAAAAACAGTTCAGCCAGATTAAGCGTTTCTCGCAAAACCTTTGCTTCCTGCCCGATGCCGACCCGCCCAAGCCGGGAGAACCTTACGGAACAGGAATTTCAGCCGTCATCAAGAACGCCTTGATGGCTCTTGATATGGGGTTCAATATCACTGTCAAGGAAATCCCTTTGGGTAAGGGAAACACGAAGAATGACCCCGACAGCTTCTGTCGGAGCAAGGCCATTCTGGAAGATCTTGAGGAAGAGGACTTCATCATTTGGTATGCCAAAAAGCTTTCAGTAGAGAATGGTTCGCAGGAGCAAAAGAGTCAGATGGTCATGACCATATCCACGCTCGTCGCCAAGATTGAAGACGACGTGAAGCAGTCCATGTTCATCGATATGCTGGTGAAGACACTGCCGGGGCGGTCGTTGTGGAAGAATGCCATCAGGACCGCCAAGAAGCGTCTCACCGAGCAAAAGCTGAAGGAGAGCAACCTGTCGCTAGACATGATTGAGCAATACGGGTTCCAGGAGCAGAACCATTGCTATTTCTCCGTTGGTGAAGACGGTAAACGCCGCCAATGGTCAAACTTCACGATGAAGCCGCTTTTTCATATTAAAGACAACACGATGGCGCTGCGTCTCTACCTGCTCACTAACGTCAACGGCGTTGAGGTCACGGTGGAGATGAAACAAGAGGAGCTTGTTTCCCTCACCAAGTTCAGGCAACGCGTGGAGAGCCAAGGCAATTTTATCTGGAAAGCAAAGGAGGAGCAGCTCACAACGCTGAAGATGTACCTCTACGCCACCACCGAGACCGCCGAGCAGATTGTTCAGCTTGGCTGGCAACAGCAGGGCTTTTTCGCCTTCGGCAACGGCATCTTCACAAGTGAGTGGCATGAGGTTGACGAGCTGGGCATCGTCAGGCTTGGCGAACAAGGTAACTACTACCTCCCAGCTTTCTCGTCAGTGTATCGTAACGATACCCAGTTCTTCCAGTTTGAACGCAGGTTTACTCACTTGGGCCTCAACAAAATCCCGCTGTATGACTACAGTGAGCTTCTTGTAGATGTGTTTGGAGACAACGCCAAAGTGGGTATAGCTTTCCTGCTTGCCACCTTGTTCCGAGATGTTGTTGTCTCCTACACCAGGAGTTTCCCGATTCTCAATCTTTTTGGCCCCAAGGGTTCGGGCAAATCAGAATTGGGCCACTCACTCATGGCGTTTTTTATCATCGACAACATACCGCCTAACATCAGCAATTCCACATTGCCGGCCCTTGCTGATGCCGTCGCCCAGTGCTCAAATGCGCTTGTTCATCTTGACGAGTTCAAGAACAACATCGATATAGATAAACGCGAGTTCCTGAAAGGCCTTTGGGACGGCACTGGTCGCAACAGGATGAATATGGAAAGGGACAAAAAGCGCGAGGTCACGAAAGTCTCCTGCGGGGTCATCGTCAGCGGCCAGGAAATGGCGACGGCAGACATCGCCCTGTTCTCTCGCTTCATCTTCTTGTCCTATTCCAAAAGCCAGTTCTCCCAGGAGGCAAAAGAGAAGTTCGCCAAGATGGCGGCAATCCGCAAACTGGGATGCTCGCACCTCGTCCTTGAGATACTTCAATGCAGGGCATTGTTTGAGGCCGAGTTCCGTGGAAACTACAATGAGGCATTCGAGGATATCATCAATGCTCTTGGTCAGTCTAACATCGAGGACAGAATCATCCGTAACTGGGTCATTCCTCTTGCGGCACTCAGGACGCTGCAAGACGCGCTGCGGTTGCCGTTCACCTATAATGACCTGTTGAAAGTGAGCATTGATGGAATAATAGCGCAGAACGGGGAAACGCTCTCAAACAACGAACTGAATATATTCTGGGATATTGTCTCGTTCTTGAGACAGGAAGGAAAGATCTGGCTTGGCGGAGACTACCGCATAGAACTCGAAAACAGGATCAAATGCACGAACCACAAGTATGAGATCGAGTTCCCTGCAGCTAAAAAGATTCTCTATTTGAGGCACACGCGCATCTTTCAGTTATACAAGATGCACGGCCGTTATGTGAACGAGGCCTTATTG
>JAFVFY010000099.1 GCA_017475265.1 Prevotella sp.
ACTCGCAGGAGGCCTCGTCGGGGAAACGCTGGGTAAATTCAAATAGCTTCATCTTGCAGTGGAATTTCAAACTTGGTGCAAAGGTAAGCATTTCTAAGGATTCAGCCAAATTTTTGGTCGGCTAATTGCGGATAACCATTTGTATTTTATATAACTGTTAGCAGATACTATTCTTTCTGGTTTCCAAAAGTAAAGTGACAGAATTCTCCTAGTGATTCATAATCTCCATTCATTATAATCATTGATATCACCATCAAAAGCATCAAGGGAATCATCTATTGAAGAATTATACTCGTTATCATTGAACTCCGTATCCTTTGCTATTTCTCTATCCTCGTCATAATGAGAAAAAACTAATGACACGGGCAAGACATGGATATTTAAACGTTGCAGAATTTCTTTTGGGACTCTATGAGGGTTGACATTAGAATCAAACATTTCCAAATATGAGTTTCGGAATGAAGAATAACTATCAGGTATTTCTCTTAATTTGAAATCTCTATTCAATAATATATAGTATGAAGAATCATACTCATCGTATGCCACAAATTCTTTGTCTGAAGGATCTGTTCTGTATTCCGCAAACGTTTTCCAATTCTTTGTATATATGGCTTTCCCGATGTAATCTTTTAAATAGACTCGTAAGGTATTTTCGTCTTCCATTACAATGTTAGAAAAACCAGCCAACACACACACACCCTCTCGTGTAAACAAATATAAGTCACCATTTCCTTCAGTGTACAATTCTCCATTCAGTTTTTTGCAAGTCCCAGAATAATAGCTTCTAAACTTTGCCAAATAATAACCATCCCATATATCTGTTCGCTCTTCAATTCGTTCAAAAATAGAAGGTATAATTGTCTTTCCTTCTTTATCAATCACCCCCCAAAATGCTAATTCTTCGTAATCACAATCTCCGTCTTCATTGCTCAAATGATGCCATCCCCGACCATATACAAAAGAGCCGTCTGATGCTTCTTCTGCAACAGAAAGAATGCAAAATCGCCCATCACCTATCATTTCATATCTCATGCATTCGGCCATATAAATACCAGTTATCCTATCATATCCTTTGTTGAAATAAATTGGATTGAATACTCTTTTAAACGACTCGATATCTTTGCAAGTGATTACACCATCAATATCCATTTCGAAAGAAGAACCGCTAACACATACTTCGAACAAATCTTTTTCGGTTTCCGTAATTGAGTCAAAAATGAAAGGGATAATTATTTCATAATCATTATGAAACCACAAGTCTGTCCTGCCATGAAATAAGGGGGATATTGGATCTGCTGAGACAAAGCCATATTTCCCTTTATATTTAGCCAAAATACGATCTATCCTAAAGAAAAGAAAGTTTTCATATTTAAACGGAACAATTTCTATTGCTCCATTTACATAAGGAGAGTTAGTAATACCAAAAGATATACCGTCCTTGGAAACTTTGTAAAGAGAGTATTCTTTGTTAAGCAACTCATGATACTTGTATGTTTGAAAGATACCTAAAGCCATATTTATTTCTATTCAAATATTTTATTGTAAACGTCGCTGATTTTACACATCTACTATTGACCATCCTTCTTCGTTTCACCATGTCCGCCAGCATTGATAATACCCATCTCTAAATCCTCTAATATCTTTAAGTCCTCTGCATCTGCTTCTTGGGCTTCAAGTTGTTTGCGTCTAGCATTAAAACAACGTTGTAATTTTTGGCTTCAGCAGCAGTAGTTAAGAAATTCTTAACAACTGAAAATTCGTTCAACTCCTTTTCTTTCAAGATATTGGCTATATGCATGCTGATGTTTGGCTTTGAGGTGGCAAAAAGTTCTGCCATCTGTTGTTGGTTCAGCCAAATCTTCCCATCCTTGACATATAGTGCTACCGATGCATGTCCGTCAGCGGTTCGGTAAATGATAATATTTTGTTGTTCGTCCATATTTCCTATACCTTTTATATATTATATCCCATGCTCTGCCCGGTCGCCTCTATTGAGGTTGCATTTTCTAAATACGACTACAAAGATAATATTTTTCTCTAAATTAATTGCCATGACTTGTAATTTTATAAGAAAGATTAAGAAGTGTAAAATAGAAAGAGTGTGATGGAAAAAGCGATGCGCGAAGAAACTTGTCTCTTTGCTCTTCCGACCATTCGTCACATTTCCGTGCTGTTTATCCCAGAAATTTGGAGGGATAGGCATTACGCCGTACCTTTGCAGTGAGTTTCAAAATATGAAAGTTATGAAACCAAGAACGATTATCGGAATTCTGTTGATTGTGGCCGGTGCATGGAAACTGGCCAACCTGTGGGGAATCATTGAGAATGACTGGCTGTGGCGCCAGCCTTGGACGGCATACGTGGCCCCGGTGCTGCTGCTGTACTTGGGCGCGACAACCATCATCGACAGCTACCGCCGTGACCCCGACCAATGGCTCCAGCGCCCGCTGCCCATCGGTGAGGACGGCAAGCGCATCTGCTGCTCAGTACATTATGGCGGCGACGAGTACGTCTATCGCGGCGAGGCGTTCCACGGTGCCCGCCTCGACGCCTTCTGCGGGGGCATCCGCATGGACCTGCGCGAGGCTGTCATCACCGAGGACGAGGAAATCGACATCCACACCTTCTGCGGCGGCATCGAGCTCTTCGTACCCACCCACGTCAACGTCGTAGTGAAGAGCCGCAGCTTCATCGGCGGCATCGGTAACCATGCCACACACAACGCCGACCCGAAAGCCCCCACCATCCACGTTGTCGCCAGCAACTTCCTCGGCGGCGTGGACGTCAAGAATTAAGAGTTTAGAGTTAAGAATTAAGAGTTGTCGCTTTGCGATTAAGAATTAGGAATTAAGAATTGAGGATGAAAAGATTATTTTTCTGGATAACAGCATTGGTTGTTGCCATGTTTTGGGCAATGACGGTGCAGGCACAGGAGCCGCAAGACTCCACGGAATCTGTAAACAAACTGGTGGCGTTGCAGGAGGTCGTCATCAAGGGCGGCCTCCCCAACACCCGTCTGAAGGCTGGTGCGATGATTACGCGCATAGAAGGCACGCCGCTGGCTCAGTCGGGCACGCTGGGCGAGATGCTCATCAAGGTGCCTGGCATGACGGGTACCGACGAAGCGCCAGAGGTACTGGGCAAGGGGTCACCTCTTATATATATCAACGGACGGAAGATGCGCGATGCCAGCGAGCTGAAGCGTCTGCATAGCGAGGACATCCGCGACGTGGAGGTCATCAACAAGCCCGGTGCCCAGTACGATGCCCAGGTGCGGGCAGTGGTGCGCATCCGAACCCGCAAGCAGCAGGGCGATGGCCTGAGCCTTGACTTCACCGCTACCAACGAGCACGACCTGCGCTACAACTTCGAGCGTCCGCAGGTCAAGTTGGGTGCCAACTACCGCAAGAACGGCGTCGATGTTTTCGGCTCCGTGTACTATTTCCATCAGGACTACCGCCAGTACAGCACCATCGAGGACATCACCAGGACGAGCAAGGTCTTCCGCCAGTATGGCCCCTACACCATGACGTGGAAGAACGACCAGCTGACCTACACGGCTGGTGTGAACTGGCAACTGTCAGACGATCATTCCTTAGGTGTGCGTGCCGACCTGACGCACTATCTCGGCGGCACCAATCAGGTCATCTACGACGAAGATGTGCTGGAGAACGATGTGCTGATAGACCATCTCTACTCCCATCAGACCAGCGACGAGACAAAGCCCCTCGGCCTGCTCACCAACACCTATTATAACGGCAAGGTGGGCCAGCTGGGCATCGACTTCAACTTCGACTACATGACGGGCGGCACCGATACCGACCGCGAGAACGTTGAACAGAGTCAGGTCGCCGACGATTTTGTCCGCAGCAAGTCCGGCACCGATAGCCGTCTCTACGCCACCAAGCTCGTGCTGTCCTATCCGCTCTGGAAAGGCACGATGGAGGCGGGTACGGAGCTGACCTTCGCCAAGCGCCACAACACCTATTGGATTGACAAGACAACCATCGCCAACACCGATGCCGACATTATGGAGAACAACATCGCCGCCTTTGCAGAGTATGGCTGCGACTTCGGCCAGTACGGCAACGCCAGCGTCGGACTGCGCTATGAGCATACGCTCTACGACTACGACGATACGCAGAATCAGGACTTCCAGCATCGCTCGATGGACGAATGGTTCCCCACCGCTGCCTATTCCGTATCCTTGGGCAAGGTGCAGGCCGCCCTGTCGTACAGCATCAAGACCGAGCGTCCCAGTTTCTTCGCCATGAACGATGCCGTGACTTACATCAGCCGCTACACCTTGCAGGCGGGCAACTCGCAGCTGCTCAACGAGCGTCTGCGCGACCTGACGCTGAACCTGTCCTACCGATGGCTCACCCTTACCGCCAGCTACGAGCGCACTAAGAACGCCATTACCCAATGGACCTACATCGACACCGACCTGCCTGACGCTACACTCGTCAAGCACGTCAACCTCGACAAGCCCATCAACACGCTCAGCGCCTATCTCGCCGTCACGCCTCGCGTCGGCATCTGGTCACTCAACGCCACAGCGGGCATCGAGAAGCAGGATCTCTACCTCGATGTCACAGGTCCCAGCGGCACCTATCGCGTCTATTGCGACAAACCCCGCTACACGCTCAACGCCTTCAACACCTTCACGCTGAAGCATGGCTGGCAGTTCGACATCAATCTGATGTACCGCTCCTGCGGCTACTCTTACAATTTCTACAACGACACCTACAACCTCCGTCTCGGCCTCGTAGCACAAAAGAGTCTGCTGAAGGATCGCTCGCTCACCCTCCGCTGTGCCGTCCTCGACTGCCTGCAGCGCAACCGCGTCAACGAGTCGGGCGATTTAGGCTACAACCAGTTCCGTCAATGTAACCGCTTCTCCACCCACAAGCTCTTTCTCTCCCTCATCTACCGTCTCAATGCCACCCGCAGCAAATACAAGGGTACAGGCGCAGGCAAGGAGGCACAGGCCAGAATGAGTTCGTAAAAAAATCAACGCAAACGAAAAATCCCGAGAGCGACACCGTTTCGCCTCGGGATTTTTCGAACTGTAATCTAAGGAGTTCTTGCGTCCCTTAATAATATTTTACCTTGGCAGTCGCCTAACTTCCGTTGGGCGGAACACCTGAATGCCCTGCAAGGCGCGATAGTCTTTGTAATTGTTCGTTATGACGATGCGGCACTTCTGCTTCTTCGCCAGCACATACTGCACATTGTCCTCGATGTCGGCACCGGTTTCCACTAGTGCGGCGTTGATGTCGCGGTTGGTGAAGTCGATGACGGTGAAGCGGTGCTGCAGTTCGCGCACCATTCCTACGATTTCCTCGTTGGTGTGCTTCTTCTGGAACATGGAGATGAGCTGCGCCACGCTGAGCGTCGATATGTATAGCTTCTTGCCCGTCAGCGAGAACAGGTAGTGAAGACAGTCCGCATCCTTATGGAAGCAGCTTTTACCGCTGTAGCCGCCCACGAGCACGTTGGTGTCCACGAAGATATGGTTCTCCGACAGGCCAAGTTGTGCAGCGGTGTGCGGTCCTAAGATTTTTCCTTTCTTCGTCATCGCTGTTTAGAAAGCCAAGTGTGGGAACATTTTTTTCTCCTCCTCAGTCAGCGTGTCGACCCAACTGGCCATCCATACGCCCACAAGGGAGTCTACGAGTTGCTTGCGTGTCAGTCCGTTCTTCTTCAGGAGCAGTTCGAGCACGCCCTTGCGCTCTTTCTCGATCAATTTGTCTCTTTCGCTCATATCTTTTGTTGTTTAGTGATTTAATCCTTCGTTTTTTTTTGTTATAACGGCTGCAAAGGTACGAATCTTTTTGCACATTCGTAGCAATCCCTCGGAAAAATCTACAAGATTTAACGTCACTCGTCACAAATCGAGGCAGAATATCCCAGAAATTTGGGGCGCTCTGCATCTTTGTTTAATTTTGCACCGTCAATCGTGTAGTTTTCTGACTGCATCTTGCGTCTAACGAGCAAACATGTTGAACAATTAACATATTAAGCAATGATTAAAAGAATGTTTTTCGCCGTAGCCCTCGCTCTTATTAGCTTGGTAGGCACGGCACAGAATCTGAGGTCTAACATGGACCCGAGTGTGAAACCTGGTGATGACTTCTGGCAGTACGCCGTGGGCGGATGGCTGAAGGCGAACCCACTGGACGCGCAGCACCCTGAGAACGGGGCGTTCACCGAGCTGTATGAACTGAACAACGACCGCATCAACAAGCTCATCATGGCATACGCCGAGAAGAAGGATTTGCCGCAGGGTTCGGATGGACAGAAGATAGGCGCGCTCTATCGTCTCTACATGGACAGCGTGAGCCGTAACAAGATGGGCTATGAGCCGATTATGCCCTATCTGCGACAGGTACGCGAGGTGCAGACCCGCGACGAGGCACTTCACCTGATGTACGCCCTCGATGCCAAGGGTTTTAATACGGCTCCCTTCGGCCTCAGTCTGAGTCTGAACCCGTTCAACTCGTCAGAGTTTTTGATGTTTGCAGGATATGGAGGTGCCTCGTTGCCCAAGGAGTACTACGACCAGCCCAACGAGCAGCAGCAGGCCACCGTCGCCGCTGTCAAGAGCCTGAACAAGGACTATCTGAAGATGGTGGGCTACAGCGATGCCGCCGCCGAGCAGAAGATGCAGGCCGCATGGGCCATAGAGTATAGGATAGGTATGAAGACGCTCGATCAGGTGGCCCGTCGCGACCCGATGGCCACGAACCACCCGATGCCGTGGGAGCAGCTGCTCAACGACTTCAAGGGCATCGACTATGTGGCCTATCGCGATGCCTTGGGCTTGCCGAAGGACATTGACGTGGTGAACGTCGGCGAGTTTGATGCGATACACGAGGTAGAGAAAGTGCTGGCCGAGACGAGCGTCGAGGACTTGAAGTCGTACATGGAGTTGCACGTCATCCAGGCCTACAGCGATTTCCTGAGCGATGCCTTCACCGACCGTGCCTTCGAGGCCTCAAAGGTTATCAGCGGCGTGCAGGAGCAGCAGCCCCGATGGAAGCGCGCCGTCGCTACCATCAGCGGCAATCTGGGCGAGACCATCGGCA
This sequence comes from Prevotella sp., assembly GCA_017475265.1. GTDB lineage: Bacteria > Bacteroidota > Bacteroidia > Bacteroidales > Bacteroidaceae > Prevotella. The sequence goes on from JAFVFY010000099.1 coordinate 7,092, forward strand.
AACTCTATGTCAAGGACTACTTCCCTGAGACCAGCAAGCAGCGCGTCTACCGTCTGGTGAAGGACCTGCAGCAGGCCTTCGAGGACCGTCTGAAGGAGAACACCTGGATGAGCGACTCGACCAAAGCCAAGGCACTGGAGAAGCTCCACGCCATGCACATCAACGTGGGCAATCCCGACAAGTGGCAGGACATGGAGAAGTTTGTCGATATCCGCGAAACGGAGAACCTCGTCGAGAACTTCATCCGCATCAGGCAGGAGTCGCGTCAGGCCCAACTGCGCAAATACTGGCACCAGCCCGTTGACAAGACTATGATGCCCTTCACGCCGCAGACGGTGAACGCTGGATACATGCCGCTGTTCAACAGCATCAACTTCCCCGCAGCCATCCTGCAGCCCCCGTTCTTCGACCCCGAGGCTGACTACGTCTCGAACTACGGTGCCATCGGTGCTGTCATCGGCCACGAGATGACCCACGGCTTCGACGACCAGGGCTGTCAGTTCGACAAGGACGGCAATCTGGCCAACTGGTGGACGGCTGACGACAAGGCCCGCTACGACGAGCGCACCAAGGTCATCGCCGACTGGTTCTCGGAGCAGGAGGCGGTGGTGAGCACCGACCGCTCCATGCCCGGACTGAAAGTAAATGGTCAGAAGACCCTCGGCGAGAACGTCAGCGACAACGGTGGCCTGAAGATTGCCTATCGTGCCTACAAGAATCGCATGGCCTCCGAGCTCCTCGGCGATGTCGATGGATTCACCCCTGATCAGCGTTTCTACTTGGCATACGCCCGCGTCTGGGCTTGCAACTCAACGCCCGAGTACACCGCCATGTTGGTGAACAGCGACGTTCACTCACC